>NZ_JBHXDC010000017.1:0-147094 GCF_042725135.1 Streptomyces sp. NPDC060366
CGCCGATGGTACTGCAGGGGGGACCCTGTGGGAGAGTAGGACGCCGCCGAACAATCTTTGGTTGGGAATGCCCCGCACCTCTGGTGCGGGGCATTTCTGCGTTCAAGACCCTTTTTCGGGTACGGAGCGGTTTCTCTCCCCGTACCCGACCCCATTCAGAGGCGACCCGCGGCCTTCAGCGCCAGATAGGCATCCGCCAGCGCCGGCGCCAATGAGTCGGGCGCGGCGTCCACGACTGTGACGCCGTAGCGCTGGAGCTTCTCCGAGGTACGGCGCCGTTGGGACTGAGCCTGGGAGCCGGCGGCCGCCTCGTAGACCGCGTCGACCGAGCCGCGGGCCGTGCTCATCGTCTGGGCGTGTGGATCGGCCACCGAGGCGACGAGCACCGTGTGCCGCTGCGTGAGTTGAGGGAGGACAGGCAGTAGCCCTTCCTCGACCGGTGCCGCTTCGAGGCTGGTCAGCAGGACGATGAGGGAACGGCGCGGGGCGCTCTTGAGGACGGTGGCGGCCAGGCCGCGCGCGTCCGTCTCCACGAGCTCGGGCTCCAGCGTGGACAGTGCGTTCACCAGCGAGGGCAGTACGTCGCTCGCCGAGCGTCCCCGGACCTGGGCCCGTGTCCTGCGGTCGTACGCCAGCAGGTCGACCCGGTCGCCCGCGCGGGTGGCGAGTGCCGTGAGGAGAAGAGTGGCGTCCATCGCGGCGTCGAGCCGGGGGACGTCGCCGACACGGCCGGCTGAGGTACGGCCGGTGTCGAGGACGACGAGGATGTGACGGTCGCGTTCGGGGCGCCACGTACGAATCGTGACCGCTGACTGACGGGCGGTGGCGCGCCAGTCGATGGACCGGGTGTCGTCTCCCGCTATGTAGGGGCGGAGGCTGTCGAACTCGGTGCCCTCGCCGCGGGTGAGCACGCTTGTGCGGCCGTCGAGCTCGCGCAGTCGGGCGAGCCTGGACGGAAGGTGCTTGCGGCTCGTGAACGGCGGCAGGACACGCACCGTCCACGGCACGTCGTGGCTTCCCTGGCGGGCTGCCAGGCCGAGAGGGCCGAAGGACCGCACGGTCACTCGTTCCGTACGCCGGTCGCCGCGCCGTGTCGGGCGGAGGAGCGTTGAGAGTCGGCGGCGTTCTCCGGCGGGGACGGTCAACTCGTGCCGGGACGCGGCCTGTTCTGTGCCGGTCGGCCAGCTGCTCGGGGGCCAGGCGTCGCGGATGTGGGCGCGCAGCGTGCGGCGTGCCGGATTGGCGACTGTGAGCTGGACCTCGGCGCTTTCTCCGAGTCGAACTGACGTATCACCACTTCGAGTGAACCGGAGCGTTCGCACTGGCGCGGCCAGGCAGTAGTCGCACAGAATTGCGAGGGAGAGGGGCGCGTTGACCGCCAGCATCCCGGCCCAGCTGGGGGCGAGGAGGCCGACGGGAATCGAGCCGAGAGCGGCGAGGAGCGCAGCTCGTCCGGTGAGGGCCATGGTTCATCGCCTCATCGGGGCACGGGGACATGGGCCAGGATCGCGGTGATGACGGAGTCCGCGGTGACTCCCTCCATCTCCGCTTCGGGGCGGAGCTGGACGCGGTGTCGCAGGGTGGGCAGTGCCAGGGCCTTCACGTCGTCGGGCGTGACGTAGTCGCGGCCGGTGAGCCAGGCCCAGGCACGGGCTGTGGAGAGCAGAGCGGTGGCTCCTCGCGGGGAGACGCCGAGTGAGAGCGAGGGGGAATCACGAGTGGCACGGCAGATATCTACGACGTAGCTCGCTATCTCCGGGGAGATGGAGGTCTTGGCGACCGCGGCACGTGCCGCTTCGAGGTCGGCCGGGCCTGCGACGGGGCGTACTCCGGCCGCTTGGAGGTCGCGCGGGTTGAAGCCGTCCGCGTGGCGGGTCAGGACGCTGATCTCGTCGTCGCGTGACGGGAGGGGGACGGTCAGCTTCAACAGGAAGCGGTCGAGCTGTGCTTCGGGGAGGGGGTAGGTGCCCTCGTACTCGACCGGGTTCTGTGTGGCCGCGACCAGGAACGGATCGGGGAGCGCCCGAGGTGTTCCGTCGATCGTGACCTGGTGCTCCTCCATCGCTTCGAGAAGCGACGACTGGGTCTTGGGAGGGGTTCGGTTGATCTCGTCGGCGAGCAGCAGGTTGGTGAAGACGGGGCCGGGCTGGAAGGAGAACTCCGCTGTTCGCGCGTCGTAGACGAGGGAGCCTGTGACGTCGCTCGGCATCAGGTCGGGGGTGAACTGGACGCGTTTGGTGTCGAGTTCGAGAGAGGCGGCGAGGGCCCGTACCAGAAGTGTCTTCGCGACGCCGGGGACTCCTTCGAGAAGGACGTGGCCCCGGCAGAGCAGGGCGACGACGAGTCCGGTCACGGCGGGGTCCTGGCCGACCACGGCCTTCGCGATCTCGGCGCGCAGGGCCTCCAGGGAGGCGCGGGCGCTGTCCGAGTTCGTAGCGGTCTCGGGGGTCGGGGCACTCATGAGGTGCGTACCTCTCTTTCGAGGGCGTCGAGTTGATCCGTCAGGCGGATGAGAGCCGCATCGTCGGCCGGCGCCGGGCCGAAGAGCAGCGTGCGGGGATCCCGCGAGCTGTCGGGGAGTTGCGCGGAGACAGCGGGGACGAGTGCCTCCGGGGTGTGGGCCTCGGACGGTGGGACACCGAGGAGGGAAGCGAGACGGGCGCGGGTCTCCGTACGGAGGACCGAGGCGGCGCGGTCGCGGGCATTGGCCTTGCGGTAGAGGCGGGCGCGGCCCTCGGTGGCCTCGGAGGCGCGGATGGCGACCGGGAGCCGTTCGGCGACGACGGGGCCGAGTCGGCGGGAGCGCCAGACGGCGGCGAGTACGGCGGCGAGGGCGAGTTGGAGCGTGCCCCAGAGCCAGCCGGAGGGAATCAGGTCGAGGAAGCTCGACTCGTTGCCTCCCGCCTCCTGTTCCTCTCTGTCACCGCTGTTGCCGTCACCACTGCCGCTGCCGGATTCGGTGGCGGAGGGATCACTGAGTGAGGGGAGGTACCAGACGATATGAGGTCGCGAGCCGAGGAGTTGAAGGGCCAGCGAGGCGTTGCCCTGTTTGGCGAGACGCTCGTTGTAGAGGAGATCGGGGGAGCCGAGCAGGACGGTGTCGCCGCCGGCGGCATCGTCGACCCTGAGAAGGGACGGAAGCCCGTCCGTCGGGTAACAGGCTTCGCTGTTCGGCGAGTCCGTGGTGTAGCGCACTCCGCCGATGTCGACGGCGCCCGCCTTACGGGCGGCGGGCAGGGAGCAGCGGGGCTCACGCGCGGCAACCGGTGTATCGGGGGCCGAGGTGACGTCCGGGGCCAGGAGGTCGACGGAGGGCGGTCCCGCCGACAGAAGGACCGTGCGGCCGCCGGAGGTCTCCGTCGCGCTTCGCAGCGTGCGTTGCTGATGGAAGGTCAGCAGGTTGGGGGAGGTGACGACCAGGGTGGTGTCCGGGCCGGCCCCCTCGCTCGCTTCGGCGAGTGTCGTGACGACGCGGGTGGAGACACCGCGGTCCTTGAGCAGTTCGGCGACGGCGCGGCTGCCCAGCGGGTCGGCGGAGCGGGGGTCGAGGCGGCCGTGCTGGTCGCCGGAGCGTACGGCGGCCAGGGCGATCCCGGCGACGAGAAGAATGGCGAGTGCGATCAGCAGCCCTCGGACACGCTTCCAGATCTGCTGGGCGCTGGGCGACAACGAGGTGGAGCCGGTCGCGGGCCCGGGAGGCGCGTTCGTCGTGGTGCCGGTCATTCGGCGGCTCCCTGGGTGGCGCCGCTCAGCTGGGGTTTGCTGTTCTCCAGGCCGAGGTCCAGTTCACGCAGGCGCAGGTATGTCTGCCGGTCCGCCGAGCGTCCGCCGTACGTTACGTCGTCGAAGGCCCTGGCGGCTGCCCGCAGGGCGGTCGCGTGCTCAGGGAGTGACCGGCCCGCGTCGGCGGCGGCCTCGTCGGCGGTGCGGCCGGGGCGAGGGTCGAGCACGGTGCGCTCTTCCAGGGAGCGGACGACGGCGCGCATCCGTTCCTGGACGGCCTGGTTCCAGCGTTCGGCCGCGGCGTGTTCCTCGGCGTTGGCGCGGTGTTCGGCCGCGCCGCGAGGGCCGGAGTCGAAGAGCGCGTCCTTGGGACGGACGGTGCGTCGGGGGGTGCCGAGGCGCCACCAGAGGGCGGCGCCGAGCGCGGCGACCAGCAGCGCGATGACGGCGAGACCGACCGGGCTCGTTACCCCGGAACCGGCCACGGAGTTGAAGAGATCCCCGATCCACTCCCAGAAGCGGTCCATCGCGCGCTCGAGCAGATTCGGGTCGTTCTCGTGGTACATCGGCTTGGACAGCTCGTCCTCGGCCGCCTCACGGGCGGGGACGCGCGAGGTGTCCACCGGTATCTCGTCGCTCGTGCGCGCCGTCAGCCACGCTGTTGCCGTGCCCCCCGTGCCGAACACCGCATCAGCCCCTGGGGGCGTCGTTGCCAGGCCGCTCGGAGCCGTAGCCCGGTACGCCGGCGGCGCGTGCGAGTTCGAGGTCCAGGGCTTCGCGCCGGATGCGCTGGTCCACGTAGAGGAGCACCGAGACACCCGCGGAGATCGGCAGGGTGATGGAGGTGCTGATCACCGTGCCGATGCCGGTGATGATCAGGAAGGGCCAGCCGAAGTCCGGACCGCTGTCGGAGAAGAGACCGCTGACACCTTCGCCGTCCACGGCCATGGCGACGAGGCTGAACGGCACGGCGATGATCATGGACACCACGAAGGTCAGCAGCATCGTCAGCAGCAGGATGCCGAAGATGCGCCACCAGGTGCCCTTCACGAGCTTGGCGGAGCGGCGCAGGGACGCGACGATCCCCTGGCGTTCGAGCATCAGGGCCGGCGAGGCGAGGCTGAAGCTGACCATCAGCCAGATGACCAGGACGAGCGCGGCAAGTCCGCCGAGCATCGTCAGCGCGATCCCGGCACCGGAGCCGATCAGCAGTCCCGGGAGGACGCCCACAGTCACGACGAGGGCGCCCACGACGGGCAACAGCAGGGTCAGGCCGAGGAGTTGGAGCAGCCGGGGCCGGGCCTCGGTCCAGGCGTCCGACAGCGTGACGCTGCGGCCGAGCACGGAGCGGCTGATGACCACGGTCAGTACGGCAGTGGTGAAGAGCGTGCCGATTATGGTGATGAGAAGCGACGGCGCGAGCGCGAGGAGACTGGACTGCATCGCGTCGACGGCCTGGTTCAGGGCTTCCGTCGGGCTCGCGTTCGGGTCGATGTCCACCGGCTCCGGCAGGAGATAGCGCTGGACGAGTATGTCGCCGATCTGCGAGATGACCGCGACGACGATGGTGACACCGAGGACGGTGCGCCAGTGGGCCCGCAGCGTGGACACAGCGCCGTCGAGGATCTCCCCCACACCCAGGGGGCGCAGGGGGATGACGCCGGGCTTCGCCGCGACGGGCGGCTGTCCCCAGCCGGAGTGCCGTCCGCCGGGACCGGGACCGGGGCCGCCCCAGCCCGGTGCGGTGCGGGGAGCGGGCGGTACGGGGCCGGGGGCGCTGGGCGCGGACCACTGTCCGGCCGGCGGCTGGGTCTTGGACCACTTCGAGGGGGAGTCCGAGGGCGTGCCGATGTCGTCGGCGGGCTCGGCGGGCCGGGGCACGCTCGCGTCCTGGCCGTCGGACGGGGCAGATCCGGGCGAGGCCCAGCCCGGAGTGTCGTTCACGGTCGTCCACCTCGTGGATTGGTTTCGGAGGCAGGCTCTGGGAGCCGGCGCTGCAACGGTGCCTGTCTGCGGAGCAGAGCGGGAGGCTGGCAGCCATCGTGCCACGCGTGGCCCACCGGCGGGCGGGGTGCTCCATCTCCTTCTCACCTTCATAGTCCGAGCGCTACCGGGCAGACTGGGCGGATGACTGATCAGTACGCACCATTCCCGCTCGCGGCCGAGCCGTCCATGTCCCCGGCGCTGCGCTGGGACGAGCTGCCGGAAGGGCCCGTACTGGTGCTCCTCGACCAGACGAGACTGCCGGTCGAGGAGGCCGAGCTGGTCTGCACCGACGTGCCGGCCCTGGTCCAGTCGATACGGACGCTCGCCGTGCGCGGTGCGCCGCTCCTGGGCATCGCCGGTGCCTACGGTGTCGCCCTCGCCGCCACACGCGGATACGACGTCGACGAGGCGGCGGCGCTGCTGGAGTCCGCCCGGCCCACGGCCGTGAACCTCGGGTACGGGGTACGGCGGGCGCTGGAGGCTCACCGGGCGGCGATCGCCGGAGGCGCCGATCAGGAGCAGGCGGCCGCGGCCACCCTGGTGGAGGCGAAGAAACTGCACCGTGAGGACGCCGTCGCCAGCGCCCGGATGGCGGCATCGGGGCTGTCGCTCCTGGACGAGTTGCTGCCGGGCGGAAGTCATCGGATCCTGACCCACTGCAACACCGGGTCACTGGTCTCGGGTGGTGAGGGCACCGCGTTCGCAGTGGCCCTGTCGGCACACCGGGCGGGGCGGCTGAGGCGGCTGTGGGTGGACGAGACACGTCCGCTGCTCCAGGGGGCGCGGCTGACGGCGTACGAAGCGGCCCGTAACGGGATGGCGTTCACGCTGCTCGCGGACAACGCCGCCGGTTCGCTGTTCGCGGCCGGCGAGGTGGATGCCGTGCTCATCGGGGCGGACCGGATCGCCGCCGACGGCTCGGTGGCGAACAAGGTGGGCAGCTATCCGCTCGCGGTTCAGGCGAGGTACCACCATGTGCCGTTCATCGTGGTGGCGCCGACGACGACGCTGGATCTCGACACCCCGGACGGTGCGTCGATCGAGGTGGAGCAGCGGCCGGGGCAGGAGGTGACCGAGCTCACGGCCCCGCAGGCGGCCGGGGCCGGGGTGGAGGTGGGCGGTGGGATGCCGGTGGCGCCGCTGGGAACGCAGGCGTACAACCCGGCCTTCGACGTGACGCCGCCGGAACTGGTGACGGCGTTGGTCACCGAGTACGGGGCGCTGTCGCCGGTGACGCGGGACGGGATCGCGGAGCTGTGCGCCCAGGCGCGACAGGAGGCGCGGGCCTGACGGGACAGGTGCGCGAGGGGTGGGGAACAGGCGCTGTCGGGTTCGCCGGGCGGACGGCTCGCTAAGGTTCCTGTCGAAGGACCCGTCAACGAGGCAGGGTGTGACATCTGTGGTTGACGTCAACAGCAACGAGCCGCGACGGTCCGTGAAGGACACACGTCCACGTCGTCCCAGGTCAGTGAGCTGGATCACGCAAGTCTACGCAACGGAAATGAAAATGGGATGATGTCGATATGAAGGGACGCGTCCTTGTCGTCGATGACGACACCGCACTGGCCGAGATGCTCGGCATCGTGCTGCGAGGTGAAGGGTTCGAGCCGTCGTTCGTCGCGGACGGCGACAAGGCCCTCGCCGCTTTCCGTGAGGCCAAGCCGGATCTGGTGCTGCTGGATCTGATGCTGCCCGGCCGCGACGGTATCGAGGTGTGCCGGCTCATCAGGGCCGAGTCGGGTGTACCGATCGTCATGCTGACGGCCAAGAGTGACACGGTCGATGTGGTGGTCGGGCTCGAATCGGGCGCCGATGACTACATCGTCAAGCCGTTCAAGCCGAAGGAGCTGGTCGCCAGGATCAGGGCACGGCTTCGCAGGTCCGAGGAGCCGGCACCGGAACAGCTGGCCATCGGCGACCTGGTCATCGACGTGGCCGGTCACTCGGTGAAGCGTGAGGGGCAGTCCATCGCCCTGACGCCGCTGGAGTTCGACCTGCTCGTCGCACTGGCCCGCAAGCCGTGGCAGGTCTTCACCCGTGAGGTGCTCCTGGAACAGGTCTGGGGCTACCGGCACGCGGCCGACACCCGTCTGGTCAATGTGCATGTCCAGCGGCTCCGCTCCAAGGTCGAGAAGGACCCGGAGCGCCCGGAGATCGTCGTGACCGTCCGCGGTGTCGGCTACAAGGCCGGACCGAGCTGACATGTCCAGCGGCAGTTCTGCCCCGAAGCCCGGGGAGCCGGGAGTCCGTACGGGGCGGACCGCCGACAGGAGCCGCTGGGGCTCACGCCTCGGCAGGCTCTTCCAGGGCGGCCGGCTGCTCCAGGACGGGGCGGCGGGCGGCCCCGTGCCGCGTCTCGTCGTGCGCTGGGCCAGGCGTCCGGTGCTGCCCGCCGTGCGGCTGTGGCGGCGGAACATTCAGCTCAGGGTGGTCACCACCACTCTGCTGATGTCGCTGGGCGTCGTGCTGCTGCTCGGCTTCGTCGTGATCGGCCAGGTGCGCAACGGTCTGCTGGACGCCAAGGAGAAGGCGGCCCAGAGCCAGGCGGCCGGTGGTTTCACCGTCGCCAAGGAGAAGGCCGACGCACCGGTCGAGCCGGGTGGGCAGGACGGCGGCTCGGGCGACGGCAGGTCGAGCCGCAACTCCGTGAACTGGCGCTCCGACCTGGTCGTACAGCTGGCCAGTGGAGGCCAGAGCGCGTTCAACGTGGTGGCGCTGAGCGCCGACGAGAACGGGGCGGGCTCCAGCAGCCGCTTCCCGCGCGCCTCCGGCGGCGTGGACCACATCGCGAGCGTTCCCGCCAATCTGCGCTCGGCCGTCACCAAGGGCACCGGCACGTTCCAGCGCTACACCCTGATCCAGTACACGGACGGCCGAGAGTCCGAGTCCGGCCTGGTGGTCGGCAAGCGCCTGACCGATGTCGACGGCAATTCCTACGAGCTGTACTACCTGTTCCCGCTGACGCAGGAGGAGCAGTCGCTCAACCTGGTCAAGGGCACCCTCGCCACGGCGGGGCTGTTCGTCGTCGTCCTGCTCGGGGCCATCGCCTGGCTCGTCGTACGGCAGGTCGTGACGCCCGTACGGATGGCCGCGGGGATCGCAGAACGGCTCTCCACCGGTCGGCTCCAGGAACGTATGAAGGTCACCGGCGAGGACGACATCGCCCGCCTCGGTGAGGCCTTCAACAAGATGGCCCAGAATCTTCAGCTCAAGATCCAGCAGCTGGAGGAGCTCTCCAGGATGCAGCGCCGCTTCGTCTCCGACGTCTCGCACGAGCTGCGCACCCCGCTGACCACGGTCCGGATGGCCGCCGACGTCATCCATGAGGCCCGTGTCGACTTCGATCCCGTCACGGCGCGCTCGGCGGAGCTGCTGGGCGACCAGCTCGACCGTTTCGAGTCACTGCTGTCGGACCTGCTGGAGATCAGCCGGTTCGACGCCGGTGCCGCGGCCCTGGAGGCCGAGCCCATAGACCTGCGGGTGGTCGTACGCCGCGTGATCGGCGGAGCCGAACCGCTCGCCGAGCGCAAGGGCACCCGGATCCGGGTCATGGGGGACGAACAGCCGGTCGTCGCCGAGGCCGATGCCCGGCGCGTCGAGCGGGTCCTGCGCAATTTGGTCGTCAACGCCGTCGAGCACGGCGAGGGGCGGGACGTGGTGGTGCGGATGGCGGTGGCCGGCGGAGCCGTGGCCGTGGCCGTACGCGACTACGGAGTGGGGCTCAAGCCCGGCGAGGCGACCCGCGTCTTCAACCGCTTCTGGCGGGCGGACCCGGCGCGGGCCCGTACCACCGGCGGTACGGGCCTCGGCCTGTCGATCGCCGTCGAGGACGCGCGTCTGCACGGCGGCTGGCTCCAGGCGTGGGGCGAGCCGGGCGGCGGGTCGCAGTTCCGGCTGACGCTGCCGCGTACCGCCGACGAGCCGCTGCGTGGCTCGCCGATACCGCTGGAGCCGGAGGACTCGCGGCGCGGCCGGGAGCGTTCCGTCTTCGGAGACCCGAAGGAGAGCGCGCACCGGTTGAAGAGCGTGCCCTCCCAGTCGGCGTCGGGGGCGTCCCTTCCGGTGCCGGCCAGGACGCCGGTGCCACCGCCCGCGGGCGTCGTCGACCCGACGGCGCTGCCCGGCAACGGTGCCCGGGTGGTGCCGCGTTCCACCGGCGAGCCCGTGGAACGGGACCCGGCCACGTCATCGAAACCGCCCCGGTCTTCGAACACACCGTCGTCATCTGCCTCCGCGGTCACCTCCGCGCCCCAGGCACCGGAGCGGGAGGACACGACTCGTGGGCGTTGACCGCCTTCGTCACGGCCGAGGACGCGTGCCGCGGCTGCCCGTCGTGTTCGGGTGCTGCGCCCTGCTGCTGGCCGGCTGTGCGTCGATCCCCGACAGCGGGGACGTCGAGCCCGTCAAGGCATCCCCGCGCGGGGACTCCCAGGTGCGGGTGTATCCCGTCGCGCCCGCAGAGGGTGCCGATCCGAACGAGATCGTCGACGGCTTCCTCGAAGCGATGACCAGCGACGACCCCGACTTCGCGGTGGCCAGGAAGTATCTGACGAAGCAGGCGTCGCAGAGCTGGCAGCCGGCGGACCGTACGACGGTGCTGGCCGCCGCGCCCGATCCGGCCGACCCCCAGGGGCCGTCCGGTCCCGACGGCCCCGGCCTCACCTACCCGCTCTACGGCGAGCAGATCGCCGCGGTCGACGCCGGGCACGCCTACCAGCCGGTGGCGCCCGAGCCGTACAGCCGCGCCATCCATCTCGTCCAGGAGAAGGTGCTGGACGGCAAGGAGTGGCGCATCGACGACCTTCCGCAGGGGCTCGTACTCGGTGAGTCCGACTTCCAGCGCAACTACCGGGCCGTGAACAAGTACTACTTCGCCTCCGGACAGGGCTGGCTCGTCGCCGACCCCGTCTACATCAGGCAGCGCATAGACCCGGTGACGCGGATGGACCCCGTCACCCAGGCGGTCAAGGTGCTGCTCGACGGGCCGACGGACTGGATGCGGCCCGTGGTCGACTCGCCGTTCCCGACAGGTACGGAGCTGAAGCGCGGCACCCGGACTCTCGAATTCGACGACCGGAACTCCCTGAAGGTGCCGCTCAACGCGAAGGTCGACAACGTCGGCCGGGAACAGTGCCGCAAGATGGCGGCGCAACTGCTCTTCACGCTGCGCGACTTGACGTCCACCCGAGGCGAACAGGTCGAACTGCTCAGGCAGGACGGTTCCTCGCTGTGCGTACTGAGCGGCGACCAGGCGGAGGAGTTCGCGGCCGACCGCACCTCGGGCAGCTCGGACAGCCCGTACTTCATCGACGCGAAGGGCCGGCTCGCACAGCTGTCGGCGAGCAGCAAGGAGCCGATCGACCCGCCGCGTGTGCGCGGCCCGTTCGGCGACGGCACGATGCCGCTCGGCCGGGTCGCCGTCGCGCGGGACGAGAAGCACGCGGCGGGCGTCTCGCAGGACGAGAAGTCCCTGTACGTCGGCTCCATCATCTCGGCGGGTGAGGTGGGCGACGCCCTGGTCGTCAGCAAGGCCGAGAAGAAGGAGGACCGGTTGTCGGCGCCGAGTTGGGACGGCAACGGCGATCTGTGGATAGCGGACCGCGACCCGAAGCAGCCCCGGCTGCTGCGGCTGGCCGACGGCGCCGACGCGCCCCGGGAGGTCACGGTCGACGGGCTCGGCGACGCGCGCATCAAGGCGCTGCGGGTCTCCGCCGACGGCGTACGGGTGGCGCTGCTGCTCGCCGAGGACGGGCGTACGACCCTCCAGATCGGCCGTGTGGAGCGTCGCGGGCCTGCCGAGGAGCAGACGGTGTCGGTGACGGAGCTGAAGGCCGTGGCGCCTCGTATGGAGACGGTGACCGCCGTTTCGTGGGCGGGGCCCAGCCGGCTCGTCGTGGTCGGTAAGGAGGCCGGCGGGGTGCAGCAGGTGAGCTACATCCAGACGGACGGTTCGACATCGCCGGCGGGCGTGCTGCCAGGCCTGAACCAGGTCACCGGGATCGCCGCGGCCGACGACGAACAGCAGCCGCTGGTGGCCGACTCGGACGACGCGGGCATCGTGCGGCTGCCGACCGGTGCGAACTGGCAGACGATGGTGAAAGAAGGCTCGTCACCGGTCTACCCGGGCTAGCCGGCTTCCACCCGTACGGCCCCGCGCCGGCGGCATTCGGGCCGGATCTCGATCCCGGTTATCCACAGGGGTGGCCGGAGGCCCGAGTCGTTGGCACAGTGGGTGACATGCGGGTGTGGTGGCGAGAAATCACCGGGCTGGTGCTGCCGGTCGCCTGCGGCGGCTGCGGGAGTCCCAGGACGCCGCTGTGCGACGCGTGCGGAAGGGCGTTGTACGGGACGTGGCCCTGCCGGGTGCGGCCGGTCCCCGAGCCCGTGGGGCTGCCGGTGGTGCATGCCGCCGCTCCGTACGAGGACGCCGTACGGGCCGTGCTGCTGGCCCACAAGGAGCGTGGTGCCCTCGGGCTGGCCGCGCCCCTGGGCAGAGCGCTGGCCGGGGCGGTCCAGGCCGCTGTCCCGCCGGGTACGGGTGTCGGCCCGCTGATTCTCGTACCGATTCCGTCGACGAGGCGCGCCGTCGGCGCGCGCGGACATGACGCCGCCCGGCGCATCGCCCTGGCGGCGGCCGGGGAACTGCGGCGTACGGGGCGATCGGCGCGGGTGCTTCCGGTGCTGCGGCAGCGGCGCGCGGTGGCCGACCAGGCGGGCCTGGGCGCCCGCCAGAGGCTCAGCAATCTCGCCGGGGCGCTGGAGGTCGCCGTCGGGGGCGCGGGGCTTCTGGAGGGCGGCAGGGTGGTGCTCGTGGACGATCTCATGACGACCGGCGCCTCGCTTGCCGAGGCGTCGCGCGCGATGCATGCCGCGACGAGACCGGGGTACCCCGCATTCATACAGGTGAGCGCCGCCGTGGTCGCCGCACCTCCGCTCTCTTTCGAAATAAACCGGAACTGATCGCGAGTTCGCTTCGTTGCAGGTGGTGAGGGTCGTAAAACACCGGAACGGACGTACGCACTGGTAGCGGGTGCCGACACCCGTCCAAGCGAGCTATGTTCGGTTGTGAGGAAAGCGAAAGCTGTACCTCGTCGATATGCAGTGGTGTGCGGAGCGTTTTCCAGGACCTTGAAGTCGGAGGGAATGGGGATCTTGCCCACGGGGGAGGAGGAGGTGAAAGTCACCAAGTCCGAGGCCTCGGTGCCCATCGAGGTCTGGTGCAAGAGGGAGTAGCTCCGCAACGCGGCGGAGCGAATCCGGGAACGGAGTTCTGCGTGGACATCGTCGTCAAGGGCCGCAAGACAGAGGTACCCGAGCGGTTCCGTAAGCACGTGGCCGAGAAGCTGAAGCTGGAGAAGATCCAGAAGCTCGACGGCAAGGTGATCAGCCTCGACGTCGAGGTGTCCAAGGAGCACAACCCGCGTCAGGCGGACCGTTGCGACCGGGTGGAGATCACGCTCCACTCCCGCGGTCCCGTCATCAGGGCGGAAGCCGCCGCCGCCGACCCGTACGCAGCACTCGACCTGGCCACCGGGAAGCTGGAGGCGCGGCTGCGCAGGCAGCACGAGAAGCGCCACAACCGCCGTGGCGCCGGGAGGCTTTCGGCCGCCGAGGTCGTCGACGTCGTCCCCGGTGTGGCCCAGCTGAACGGATCGGGTCCGGCCCCCGCGGACGAGTCGTCGAACGGCATTCCCACCACCAGGATCGGCTCGCTCGAAGTACAGGGCGAAGGACCGCTGGTGGTCCGCGAGAAGACGCACACCGCTGCTCTGATGACCCTCGACCAGGCGCTCTACGAGATGGAGTTGGTCGGACACGACTTCTATCTGTTCGTGGATTCCGAGACCAAGGAGCCGAGCGTCGTCTACCGGCGCCACGCCTACGACTACGGCGTCATCCATCTGAGGACCGACCAGTTGGCCGAATCCGAGGCCGCGGGCGCCGGCGGCGCACTCGGCGGCTGAGAGAAAAAACGCCCCTCGGTGGTGCCCCCGCAGTGCCTGATCCGGCCGCGGGGGCACCACCGCGCGACTACTGGATCACCGCTCTGTCGGCCGGGCATGAAATCATGGCCATGCACGCCAACCCACGGTCCCTGACCAGGGGTTGGTGTAGCTCGCATGTACTTCGGCCCATGGCCTTCAGGGGGAGGAACGATGGCGGACAGCTTCGGGCCGGTGCACCACGCGCGCGGTGCCGGCGGTACGACGGGCGGTGCCGGACCGGACACCGGCACGGACCCGGACGACCCGGGGAAGGAACCGATCAGGGTCCTTGTCGTGGACGACCACGCCCTCTTCCGCCGGGGGCTGGAGATCGTCCTCGCCCAGGAGGAGGACATCCAGGTCGTGGGGGAGGCCGGAGACGGCGCGGAGGCCGTCGACAAGGCCGCCGACCTGCTCCCCGACATCGTGCTGATGGATGTCCGGATGCCCAAGCGCGGCGGCATCGAGGCCTGCACCTCCATCAAGGAGGTGGCCCCCAGTGCCAAGATCATCATGTTGACGATCAGCGACGAGGAGGCCGACCTCTACGACGCGATCAAGGCGGGCGCGACCGGTTATCTCCTCAAGGAGATTTCGACGGACGAGGTGGCCACCGCGATTCGCGCGGTGGCCGACGGGCAGTCACAAATCAGCCCCTCCATGGCCTCCAAGCTCCTGACCGAGTTCAAGTCGATGATTCAGCGCACCGACGAGCGCAGACTCGTTCCGGCGCCGAAGCTCACCGACCGCGAGCTCGAAGTCCTCAAACTGGTCGCCACGGGAATGAACAACCGTGATATCGCCAAGGAGTTGTTCATCTCCGAGAACACCGTGAAGAACCATGTCCGCAACATCCTGGAGAAGCTGCAACTGCACTCCCGGATGGAGGCCGTGGTCTACGCGATGCGGGAGAAGATCCTCGAAATCAGATGACGGCCGCGATCAGATGACGGCCCGCGTCAGCGCCGCGGCCAGTTCGGGGCGGTCGACGCGCTCGATCCGTACGGAGTCGCAGCCCACCCACTCGGCGGCCTCCCGCAGCGCCCGCGCCATGGGCTCGACGGCGGCGGGGGTGTCCAGCGAGACCTGGCGGGCGACGAGTGTCGTGCCCTCGCGCGCCGGGTCGACGCGGCCGAGCAGCTTCCCGCCGGACAGCAGCGGCATCGCGAAGTACCCGTAGATCCGCTTGGGCTTGGGCACGTATGCCTCCAGGCGGTGGGTGAAGCCGAAGATCCGCTCGGTGCGGGCGCGCTCCCAGATGAGCGAGTCGAACGGCGAGAGCAGAGTCGTCCGGTGCCGGCCGCGCGGAACACTCGCCAGCGCCTCCGGATCGGCCCAGGCGGGCTTCGCCCAGCCCTCGACCGTCACCGGCACCAGCCCCGAGTCCGCGATCACCGCGTCGACCTGCTCGCCCTTGATGCGGTGGTAGTCCCCGATGTCCGAGCGGGTACCCACCCCCAGCGACCGGCCCGCGAGCCGTACGAGCCGCCGCAGGCACTCGGTGTCGTCCAGATCGTCGTGCAGCACCTCGTCGGGAATGGCGCGCTCCGCCAGGTCGTAGACCCGCTTCCAGCTCCGGCGCTCCGTGCACACCACCTCGCCGTGCATCAGCGCCCGCTCGACCGCGACCTTCGCCTCGGACCAGTCCCACCACTCGCCGCCGTTCTTGGCGCCGCCCAACTCGGTGGCCGTGAGCGGACCCTCCGCCCGCAACTGCTTGATCACCGCGTCGTACGCACCGTCCGACAGCTCGTGGTGCCAGTGCGGGCGGGCGCGGTAGGCGCGGCGCCGGAAGGCGAAATGCGGCCATTCCTCGACCGGCAGGATGCAGGCGGCGTGCGACCAGTACTCGAAGGCGTGCGGGTGGGGCGGGGCGTCGGCGGCGGCCGCCGGTGTCCAGTACGCCCCCTCGACCGTCTTGCGGCCCACGGCGCCCAGCCGTGCGTACGGAATCAGCTCGTGCGAGCGGGCGAGCACCGAGATCGTGTCCAGCTGTACGGCCCCGAGATGACGCAGCACACCGCGCACGCCGCCCCGGCGGTCGGGGGCGCCGAGGAATCCCTGGGCGCGCAGCGCCATACGGCGTGCTTCGTCTGCGGACAGCTCGGCGGCGGCGCGCGGCACAGTGGTCATGCCCCGAACGATAGACGGCGCCACTGACAGTGGACCGGGGCCCGGTGGCCGCCGCTGTCAGGGCCGCGCGGGCAGATACGGGTGCCTGGACGGCAGGCCGAGATCGGAGGGCAGGAGCGCGCCGATCCAGGCGTCGCGCGCCGTCTCCTTGAGGAGCAGGGCGGCGCGCAGGGTGCCCTCCATGACGAAACCGGCCTTCAGCGCGACGGCCCGTGAGCCCTCGTTGCCGGCCTCGGCCCGCCACTCGACGCGTTCGGCGCCCAGCTCCGTGAACATCCAGCGGGTCAGGGCGCGCAGCGCCTCCGTCGTGTAGCCCCGGCCGCGGTGCTCCCTGACCGTCCAGTAGCCGACCGCCCACACACCGGTGTGGCCGTGGGCGTTGACCGAGGCCAGCAGCGGGCCGCCGCCGACCGGCTCGACCGCGAAGACGAAGTTGGTCCCGGCCCGCCGCATGTCCGGGACGATCCGCTCGATGAAGTGCTCGGCGTGCCGTCTTTCGTACGGAGAGGGGATCGTGGTCCACCGCTGGATGTCGGGATCCTGACAGGCGGCGCACACGGCGTCGATGTCCTCCGGCACCAGGGGGCGCAGCCGCAGACGCTCGGTGATCAACTCGGTCGCCACCTCGGTGGTCAAGGAGGTGGCGGAGGTCTCCGGAGGGGCGGCCCGGGGGGCGAGTGGCTCCATGGGGGGAGTGTGGTGACCGGGGCTCCCCGGCGCGAGCGCTTTTCGTACCTCACCGGCACCTTCCACGCGTCCCGCGCGTTCTCATTGCGGGTGACAGGAGGCCGGGCGTCACGTGGACCTCCCGAGGCGGCCGGGTCCTCGCTTACGATGGCCGTTGCGGTGGGGTCGGCCTGCCGCGCCCGCGCCAGTGTCCCTCACCAGACCCAGTGCCAGGCCCGACCGGCAAGGAGACCAACCTCAGTGTCCGTCTTCAACAAGCTCATGCGTGCAGGCGAAGGCAAGATCCTGCGCAAACTGCACCGCATCGCGGACCAGGTCAACTCCATCGAAGAGGACTTCAGCGCCCTCTCCGACGCCGAGTTGCAGGCCCTCACCGACGAGTACAAGCAGCGTTATGCCGACGGTGAGACTCTGGACGACCTGCTCCCCGAGGCCTTCGCGACCGTCCGCGAGGCGGCCAAGCGGGTGCTCGGCCAGCGTCCGTACGACGTCCAGCTGATGGGCGGCGCCGCGCTGCACCTCGGTCATGTCGCCGAGATGAAGACCGGTGAGGGCAAGACTCTCGTCGGCACGCTGCCCTGTTACCTGAACGCGCTGTCCGGCAAGGGCGTTCACGTGATCACGGTCAACGACTACCTGGCCGAGCGCGACTCCGAGATGATGGGCCGGGTCCACAAGTTCCTGGGCCTCACCGTCGGCTGCATCCTCGCCAACATGTCGCCCGCGCAGCGCCGTGACCAGTACAACCGCGACATCACGTACGGCACGAACAACGAATTCGGCTTCGACTACCTCCGCGACAACATGGCGTGGTCCCAGGAGGAGCTAGTCCAGCGCGGTCACAACTTCGCGGTCGTGGACGAGGTCGACTCGATCCTGGTCGACGAGGCCCGTACGCCGCTGATCATCTCCGGTCCCGCCGACCAGGCCACGAAGTGGTACGGCGACTTCGCCAAGCTGGTGACCCGGCTCACCAAGGGTGAGGCGGGCAACCAGCTCAAGGGCATCGAGGAGACCGGCGACTACGAGGTCGACGAGAAGAAGCGCACCGTCGCCATCCACGAGTCCGGGGTCGCGAAGGTCGAGGACTGGCTGGGCATCGACAATCTGTACGAGTCGGTGAACACGCCGCTGGTCGGTTATCTGAACAACGCGATCAAGGCCAAGGAGCTGTTCAAGAACGACAAGGACTACGTCGTCATCGACGGCGAAGTCATGATCGTCGACGAGCACACCGGCCGTATCCTCGCGGGCCGCCGCTACAACGAGGGCATGCACCAGGCGATCGAGGCGAAGGAAGGGGTGGACATCAAGGACGAGAACCAGACGCTCGCCACGATCACCCTCCAGAACTTCTTCCGCCTCTACGACAAGCTGTCCGGTATGACCGGTACGGCCATGACCGAGGCCGCCGAGTTCCAGCAGATCTACAAGCTGGGCGTCGTGCCGATCCCGACGAACCGGCCGATGGTCCGCGTCAACCAGCCCGACCTGATCTACCGCACCGAGGTCGCGAAGTTCGCGGCGGTCGTCGACGACATCGCCGAGAAGCACGAGAAGGGCCAGCCGATCCTGGTCGGCACGACCTCCGTGGAGAAGTCCGAGTACCTGTCGCAGCAGCTCTCGAAGCGGGGCGTGCAGCACGAGGTGCTGAACGCCAAGCAGCACGACCGTGAGGCGCCGATCATCGCCCAGGCCGGGCGCAAGGGCGCGGTGACCGTCGCCACGAACATGGCCGGCCGTGGTACGGACATCAAGCTCGGCGGCAACCCCGACGACCTCGCCGAGGCGGAGCTGCGTCAGCGCGGCCTCGACCCGGTGGAGCACGTCGAGGAGTGGGCCGCCGCGCTGCCCGCCGCGATGGAGAAGGCCGAGCAGGCGGTGAAGGCGGAGTTCGACGAGGTCGTCGACCTCGGCGGGCTGTACGTCCTCGGTACGGAGCGTCACGAGTCGCGCCGTATCGACAACCAGCTGCGTGGTCGTTCCGGCCGTCAGGGCGACCCGGGCGAGTCCCGCTTCTATCTGTCGCTGGGCGACGACCTGATGCGCCTGTTCAAGGCGCAGATGGTCGAGCGCGTCATGTCGATGGCGAACGTCCCCGACGACGTCCCGATCGAGAACAAGATGGTCACCCGTGC
This sequence comes from Streptomyces sp. NPDC060366, assembly GCF_042725135.1. Classification (NCBI taxonomy): domain Bacteria; kingdom Bacillati; phylum Actinomycetota; class Actinomycetes; order Kitasatosporales; family Streptomycetaceae; genus Streptomyces; species Streptomyces sp. NPDC060366. The sequence continues at coordinate 18,653 of NZ_JBHXDC010000017.1, forward strand.
CATCGCCTCGGCGCAGTCGCAGGTGGAGCAGCAGAACTTCGAGACGCGTAAGAACGTCCTGAAGTACGACGAGGTGCTCAACCGGCAGCGCCAGGTCATCTACGGAGAGCGCCGCCGGGTCCTGGAGGGCGAGGACCTTCAGGAGCAGATCCGGCACTTCATGGACGACACGATCGACGACTACATCCGCCAGGAGACGGCGGAGGGCTTCGCCGAGGAGTGGGACCTGGACCGGCTGTGGGGCGCCTTCAAGCAGCTCTACCCGGTGAAGGTCACCGTCGAGGACCTGGAAGAGGCGACCGGCGACCGCGCCGGCATCACGGCGGAGTTCATCGCCGAGTCCATCAAGGACGACGCGCACGAGCAGTACGACGAGCGCGAGAAGTCGCTGGGCCCGGACGTGATGCGCGAGCTGGAGCGGCGCGTGGTGCTGTCCGTGCTGGACCGCAAGTGGCGTGAGCACCTCTACGAGATGGACTATCTCCAGGAGGGCATCGGCCTGCGTGCCATGGCGCAGAAGGACCCGCTGGTCGAGTACCAGCGTGAGGGCTTCGACATGTTCACCGCCATGATGGAGGGCATCAAGGAGGAGTCCGTCGGCTACCTGTTCAACCTGGAGGTCCAGGTCGAGCAGCAGGTCGAGGAGGTCCCGGTGCAGGACGCGGCGGAGCGTACGTCGCTGGAGAAGGCGGACGCGGGTGCCCGTGCGGGCGGCGCGCGTCCGGAGATCCGGGCGAAGGGCCTGGAGGCTCCGCAGCGGCGGGACCGGCTGCACTTCTCCGCGCCGACGGTGGACGGTGAGGGCGGCGTCGTCGAGGGTGACTTCGAGAGCAACGGCGGGGCGGACCGTACGGAGGCGGGCGCGGGGACGACTCGCGCGGAGCGTCGTAAGGCGCAGAAGGGTGGGGGGCGGCGCCGCAAGAAGTAAGCGGCCTCCTCTCTCTCCAGCTGTCGCTGGGACGGCCGGGTTCGGACACGAGGTGTCCGGCCCGGCCGTCGTCGTTTGCGGGCGGGGTGGTGCCGGGGCCGTCCGGCGGCCGGTTCGTCCTCAATCGCCGGACGGGCTGGGGTGGTGCCGGGTTGGTGAGGATCGGTCCGCTACGGCGGGGTGTGTCCTCGATCGCTGGATGGGCTTGGTGGGGTGCGGGTGGGTTGGGTTTGTGCCGGGTTGGTGAGGATCGGTCCGCTGCGTCCTCGATCGCCGGACGGGCTTGAGGTGGCTGTGGGTGGGCTGGGATGGTGCCGGGCGGGCTTCCGTAGGGGTCAGGTGGGTGGGCGGGGGGCCACTTCTACCGCTGCGCAGCGCCAGCGGAGGTCCGGGCCCTGTTCGAGGCGGAACGCCATCGCGCGGACCTGGTCGCCCGCCGCGATGCTGGCCCAGGCCTCGACCACTCCCGGTCGGGGGTGGAAGCCCCGGCAGGTGCGGATCACCGGGGTGGTGTTGCGGGCCCGCAACGGGGTCGTCGGGGCCAGGCGGACGAGTTGGTCGTACGCCTCGCCGATCGTCCGGCCCAGCATCGAGTGGACCGGGCGCAGGCCGCTCAGGACGGCGAGCAGTTGTTCCGCGAAGCGCTCGTGCGGCTGAAGCGAGGGCCGGCGGTGCTGGGGGACCACCCGCCCGGGCCTGCGCGGGTCGCGCCTGGTCGGTGGCCGGGTGGTGGCGACCGTCCGGGCCGCCGCCCTGTCGTACGTCCTGCTGGTCTCTGTCCCGCTCACGCAGATCGCCCCCGTTCCGCCGGCCCGGTCGCATCGCATTACCGGGCGGTAACTTGTGTTGGAGATCTTCTACGGGTGATCCGGGATCGTCGCAAGGGCCGGATTCCGTGGCGGCACGTGCGTCGGGTGTCACCTGTCCGAGTGGCCGGGCAGGCCGGGCCAGGGTCGCAGGCGTCACTCTGTGTGTTCAGGAGGGTGTGAAACGGCTCCGCAGTGTCACCCCGACGAGGGACCGGCCGAATACGCCGGACGTATCCTTGAACGGCTCTCCCGACTACGAAAGCGGTCATCGCATGCGCGTCTACGTCCCTCTGACCCTTCCCGGTCTCGCCGAGGCGCAGAAGACGGGCGAGCTGGGCCCCGGGCCGCTGACCGCGTACGCGGTGACCCCCGGACTGCGCGAGTGGTATCTCTCCGACGACATCGAGGAGTTGGAGTACGCGGCCCTCAACCGCGCCGCCGCCGCCTCGCTCCGGCAGCTCGCCGGTGATCCGTCGGCCGCGCGGCGCCGGGTCGTGGTCGCCGTCGACGTACCGGACAAGGACGCCGCGGCCGACCCCGACCGCGGGGTGGACGCCGCCGGGCTCGGCGAGGTGCGGATCGCCACCGCCGTCCCCCTGGCCAAGGCCGCCGCCGTGCACATCGACTCCGACGACGCCGAGGACGACGTGTCCGCGGCCGCCGCGGCGCTGGGCGCCGCCGACCACGGCGACGACGACGCGCAGTTCACGGTGGACGGGGCCGAGGACCACGAACTGCTCTGGTTCGGGGTGCAGGAGATCCCGGGCATCGTCGCGTAAGGTTCGGCGGCGCGTTGTCGGACCCTGCCGGTAACGTTTCCGGCATGGGGAAGCACGACACACATCTGGTCTGGGACTGGAACGGCACACTGCTCGACGACTTCGAGGCGGTCGTCGGGGCGACCAACGCCGCCTTCGCGGAAATCGGCCTCGAATCGATCACCGCGGAGCGCTATCGGGATGTGTACTGCATGCCGATCCCTGTCTTCTACGAGCGTCTGATGGGCCGCCTCCCCACGGACGCCGAGTGGCTCGTCATGGACGAGACCTTCCATCGGCATTACGTGGAGCGGCGCGTCGGGTGCGGGCTCACCGAGGGCGTCGAGGAGCTGCTGACGCAGTGGGTGCTGGCCGGCCGCAGCCAGTCGCTGCTCAGCATGTACGAGCACGAACAACTGTTGCCCGTGGTGCGGGACTACGGGATCCACCAGCACTTCGTCCGGGTCGACGGGCGGACGGGACCCTCCGGCGGCACGAAGGCCGTGCACATGGAGCGCCATCTGGCCGCGCTCGCCAAGGAAGGCCGGATAGTCCCCGCGCACACGGTGGTGATCGGTGACGCGGTCGACGACGCCCTGGCCGCCGCCCATGTGGGGGCCAAGGCGGTCCTCTACACCGGGGGATCGCACAGCCGTAAGAGCCTGGAGGCGGCGGGAGTTCCCGTCGTGGACAGCCTCGCGGACGCCGTCGATCTCGCGCAGAGCCTCGCGCGCTGACCACCGGTCACCAACAGCCGGTCGCCACTTGTCACTGGCCGGACCGGCAAATTTCTCGCCCTTCTTTTGTACATATGCGGTTCATGACGGGTCCGGGGTGCGGCGAGATAGCCTGGGGCCGTGATCAGTGCGATATGCCGTGGGAGCACCGAAGCTCCCGGCCAGCGCCCGGAGTGCCACAGCGCCCCGGGCCTCGCTGATCCCCACAATCCGGCGTGGCCGTCAAGTTTGGCCAATAACGTCCCGGACATCTCTCATCGCGGCATAGCGTCGACATCGACCGGAGACCCCGCGTCGTGGCGTTGTGTCGCTTCTTTCATCGACGTCACGCAATGGCGCGCGACAGGAGCCAGAGGACATGCAGACCAAGCTGGACGAAGCCAAGGCCGAGCTGCTCGCACGGGCGGCCCGGGTCGCTGAGAACAGCCCAGCCGGGGGGGCTGGGGGTCTGGGGGGCACCTCCCGGAACAACTCGGCCGCGAAGGCGACCGACGACGAGACGTACGACGAGGAGCGACCGGACAACGAGACGCTCCTCGCCTTTCTCCACAAGTACTACCTGCACACCGCCCCGGACGACCTCGCCGACCGCGATCCGGTCGACATCTACGGCGCGGCGCTCTCCCATTACCGGCTGGCCGAGAACCGCCCGCAAGGTACGGCCAACGTGCGTGTCCACACGCCGTCGGTCGAGGAGAACGGCTGGATGTGCACCCACACGGTCGTCGAGGTGGTCACCGACGACATGCCGTTCCTCGTCGACTCGGTCACCAACGAACTCTCCCGGCAGAACCGCGGCATCCACGCCGTCATCCACCCGCAGATCCTGGTGCGCCGCGATATCACCGGCAAGCTCATCGAGGTCCTCCCCGAGGGCCGCGGCGACAGCGCCGAGCGGACCCACGACACCCTGATCGAGTCCTGGATCCACGTCGAGATCGACCGCGAGACCGACCGTGCCGATCTCAAGCAGATCACCGCGGACCTGCTGCGTGTCCTGTCCGACGCCCGCGAGGCCGTCGAGGACTGGGACAAGATGCGCGAGTCCGCGCTGCGCATCGCCGACGAGCTGCCCAGCGAACCGACCGCCGACGACCTGCGTGACCAGGAGGTCGAAGAGGCCCGCGAGCTGCTGCGCTGGCTCGCCGACAACCACTTCACCTTCCTCGGCTACCGCGAGTACGAGCTGACGGGCGACGACGCCCTGACCGCCGTCCCCGGCACCGGCCTCGGCATCCTGCGCTCCGACCCGAAGCACACCGACGACGAGGCCCACCCGGTGAGCCCGTCGTTCAACCGGCTCCCGGCCGACGCGCGCGCCAAGGCCCGCGAGCACAAGCTGCTCATCCTTACGAAGGCCAACAGCCGCTCCACCGTGCACCGCCCGAGCTATCTCGACTACGTCGGCGTGAAGAAGTTCGACGACAAGGGCAACGTCATCGGCGAGCGCCGCTTCCTGGGCCTCTTCTCCTCGGCCGCGTACACCGAGTCCGTACGCCGCGTGCCCGTCGTACGCCGCAAGGTCGCCGAGGTCCTGGAAGGCGCCGGCTTCTCGCCGAACAGCCACGACGGCCGCGACCTGATGCAGATCCTGGAGACGTACCCGCGCGACGAGCTGTTCCAGACACCCGTCGACCAGCTCCGCTCCATCGTCACCAGCGTCCTGTACCTCCAGGAGCGGCGCCGGCTGCGCCTCTACCTCCGCCAGGACGAGTACGGGCGCTACTACTCCGCCCTCATCTACCTGCCGCGCGACCGCTACACCACCGGCGTCCGGCTGCGTCTGATCGACATCCTCAAGGAGGAGCTCGGCGGCACCAACGTCGACTTCACCGCCTGGAACACCGAATCGATTCTCTCCCGGCTCCACTTCGTCGTCCGGGTCCCGCAGGGCACGCAGCTGGCCGGGCTCACCGACGCGGACGTCGACCGCATCGAGGGGCGGCTCGTCGAGGCCGCCCGCTCCTGGGCCGACGGCTTCGGCGAGGCACTCAACGCCGAGCTGGGCGAGGAGCGCGCCGCCGAGCTGCTGCGCCGCTACGGCAACGCCTTCCCCGAGGGCTACAAGGCCGACCACTCGCCGCGCTCCGCCGTCGCCGACCTCGTCCGCGTCGAGGAGCTGAGCCGCGAGGAGAAGGACTTCGCGCTCTCCCTCTACGAGCCCGTCGGCGCCGGTCCCGGCGAGCGCCGCTTCAAGATCTACCGCACGGGCGAGCAGGTCTCCCTCTCCGCCGTCCTGCCGGTGCTCCAGCAGCTCGGCGTCGAGGTCGTGGACGAGCGGCCGTACGAGCTGCGCTGCGCGGACCGCGCCCACGCCTGGATCTACGACTTCGGGCTGCGCATGCCGCGCGGCGAGAACAACCAGGCCAAGGACGACCACCTCGCCGAGGACGCGCGCGAGCGCTTCCAGGACGCCTTCGCGGCCGTCTGGACCGGCGAGGCGGAGAACGACGGCTTCAACTCCCTCGTCCTGCGCGCCGGACTCAACTGGCGCGAGGCGATGGTGCTGCGCGCGTACGCGAAGTATCTGCGCCAGGCCGGGGCGACCTTCAGCCAGGACTACATGGAGGACACCCTCCGTAACAACGTCCACACCACCCGGCTGCTGGTCTCCCTCTTCGAGGCCCGGATGGCGCCCAACCGCCAGCGGGCCGGCACTGAGCTCATCGAAGGGCTCCTCGAGGAGCTGACCGGCGCCCTCGACCAGGTCGCCAGCCTCGACGAGGACCGCATCCTGCGCTCCTTCCTCACCGTCATCAGGGCCACACTCCGGACGAACTTCTTCCAGAGCGCCGACGAGGCGAGGATCAAGAGGGGCCGGAGCGCGGGCAAGTCGCCCGACGGGACGGGCCGCAAGCCCACGGCCGACAAGCACCACAGCTATGTGTCGATGAAGTTCGACCCGCAGGCCATCCCCGATCTGCCCGCGCCCCGCCCGGCGTACGAGATCTGGGTCTACTCGCCACAGGTCGAGGGCGTGCACCTGCGCTTCGGCAAGGTCGCCCGCGGCGGTCTGCGCTGGTCCGACCGGCGCGAGGACTTCCGTACGGAGATCCTGGGCCTGGTCAAGGCACAGATGGTCAAGAACACCGTGATCGTGCCGGTCGGTGCCAAGGGCGGCTTCGTCGCCAAGCAGCTCCCCGACCCGGCCGTGGACCGCGACGCCTGGCTCGCCGAGGGCATCGCCTCCTACCGGACGTTCATCTCGGCGCTCCTCGACATCACCGACAACATGGTGGCCGGCGAGGTCGTGCACCCCGCCGACGTGGTGCGGCACGACGAGGACGACACCTATCTGGTCGTCGCCGCCGACAAGGGCACCGCCAGCTTCTCCGACATCGCCAACGAGGTCGCGATCGCCTACGACTTCTGGCTCGGCGACGCCTTCGCCTCCGGCGGCTCCGCCGGTTACGACCACAAGGGCATGGGCATCACCGCGCGCGGCGCCTGGGAGTCCGTCAAGCGGCACTTCCGCGAGCTGGGCCACGACACCCAGAGCGAGGACTTCACCGTCGCGGGCGTCGGCGACATGTCCGGCGACGTCTTCGGCAACGGCATGCTGCTCTCCGAGCACATCAGGCTGGTCGCCGCCTTCGACCACCGGCACATCTTCATCGACCCGAACCCGGACGCGGCCACCTCGTTCGCCGAGCGCCGCCGCCTCTTCGACCTGCCGCGCAGCTCCTGGGCCGACTACGACAAGTCGCTGCTGTCGCAGGGCGGCGGGATCCACCCCCGCAGCGCCAAGTCGATTCCCGTCAACGCGCACGTGCGCGAGGCGCTGGGGATCGAGGCGGGCGTCGCCAAGCTGACGCCGGCCGATCTGATGCGGGCGATCCTCAAGGCGCCGGTCGACCTCATGTGGAACGGCGGCATCGGTACGTACATCAAGTCGTCCGCCGAGTCGAACGCGGACGTGGGCGACAAGGCCAACGACGCCATCCGGATCAACGGCGAGGACCTGCGGGCCAAGGTCGTCGGCGAGGGCGGCAACCTGGGCGCGACGCAGCTCGGCCGGATCGAGTTCGCCCGGCGCGGGGCGGACGGCCAGGGCGGCAGGATCAACACCGACGCCATCGACAACAGCGCGGGCGTGGACACCTCCGACCACGAGGTGAACATCAAGATCCTGCTCAACGCCCTCGTGACGGAGGGCGACATGACCGTCAAGCAGCGCAACAAGCTGCTGGCGGCCATGACCGACGAGATCGGCACGCTCGTCCTGCGCAACAACTACGCGCAGAACGTGGCCCTCGCCAACGCGGTCCTCCAGGCCCCGTCACTGCTCCACGCCCACCAGCGGTTCATGCGCCGCCTGGAGCGGGACGGCAACCTCGACAGGGAGCTCGAATTCCTGCCGGCCGACCGCCAGATCCGGGAGCTGCTCAACGGGGGCAAGGGGCTCTCCCAGCCCGAGCTCGCCGTCCTGCTCGCGTACACCAAGATCACGGTCGCCGACGAGCTGATCTCCACGGGGCTGCCCGACGACCCGTATCTGCGCAAGCTGCTGTACGCGTACTTCCCCGCGCAGCTCCGCGAGAAGTTCTCGGAGCAGATCGAGGGGCACGCGCTGCGTCGCGAGATCATCACGACGGTGCTGGTCAACGACACCGTGAACGCGGGAGGTTCGACCTTCCTGCACCGGCTGCGCGAGGAGACCGGGGCGTCGATCGAGGAGATCGTACGGGCACAGACGGCCGCCCGGGAGATCTTCGGGCTCGGTGCGGTCTGGGACTCGGTCGAGGCGCTGGACAACAGCGTCGCCGCGGACGTCCAGACCCGGATCCGGCTCCACTCCCGGCGGCTCGTCGAGCGTGGCACGCGCTGGCTGCTCGGCAACCGGCCGCAGCCGGTGGAGATCGCCGGGACGGTCGAGTTCTTCACCGAGGGCGTGGAGCAGGTGTGGCAGCAACTGCCGCGGCTGCTGCGGGGCGCGGACCTGGAGTGGTACCAGAACATCGTGGACGAGCTCACCGCGGTGGGTGTGCCCGATGTGCTGGCGTTGCGGGTCGCCGGATTCTCGGCGGCGTTCCCGACGCTCGACATCGTGCAGATCGCCGACCGTACGGGCAAGGATCCGCTGGACGTCGCCGAGGTGTACTACGACCTCGGTGACCGGCTGCGGATCACCCAGCTGATGGACCGGATCATCGAGCTGCCGAGGGCGGACCGCTGGCAGTCCATGGCGCGCGCGTCGATCCGCGAGGACCTGTACGCGGCGCACGCCGCGCTGGCGTCGGACGTGCTGTCCGTCGGCAACGGCACGTCGAAGCCGGAGGAGCGCTTCAAGGCGTGGGAGCAGAAGAACGCGGCGATTCTCGGGCGTTCACGCACCACGCTGGAGGAGATCCAGAGTTCGGACTCCTTCGACCTGGCGAATCTGTCGGTGGCGATGCGGACGATGCGGACGTTGCTGCGGACGCACGCGTAAGCCTTGTCCCGGCGGGACCTGTCCTCAATCGCCGGGCGGGCTCGACATGAGCCTGCCCGGCGCTTGAGGGCCCCGTCGGGGCTCAGCGTTTGCGTTTCTTCGGGGGGCCGGTGAAATTCTCGTACGCCGCCACGACTTCCGCCGCCGGGCCGTCCATCCGCAGCGTCCCCGACTCCAGCCAGATCGCCCGGTCGCACGTCTCGGTGATCGTCTTGTTGCTGTGGCTGACCAGGAAGACCGTGCCGGCCTCCCCGCGCAGCTCGGCGATGCGCTCCTTGCTGCGCTTCTGGAACCGCGCGTCCCCCGTGGACAGCGCCTCGTCGATCAGCAGCACGTCATGGGTCTTGGCCGCCGCGATGGAGAAGCGGAGCCGGGCGCCCATGCCCGAGGAGTACGTCCGCATCGGCAGGGTGATGAAGTCACCCTTCTCGTTGATCCCGGAGAACTCCACGATGCCCGCGTAACGCTCCTTGACCTGCTCGCGCGTCATGCCCATCGCGAGCCCGCCGAGTATCACGTTGCGCTCACCCGTCAGATCGCTCATCAGCGCCGCGTTTACGCCGAGGAGCGACGGCTGGCCCTGGGTGTAGACCTTGCCCTCGCTCGGCGGCAGCAGCCCGGCGACCGCCTTGAGGAGGGTCGACTTCCCGGAGCCGTTCGAGCCGATGAGCCCGATGGCCTCGCCCTTGTACGCGACGAAGCTCACCCCCCGTACGGCGTGCACCTCGCGCACTCCGGGGGTCTTCCGGCGCGAGACGATCCGGCTGAGCGCCGAGGTGGCGCTGCCTTTGCCGCCCTTGGTGCCGTGCACCTTGTAGGTGATGTGGACGTCGTCCACGACGACGGTCGGAACACGCTCGGTCTCAGCCACGGCCGTACTTCTCCTCAGCCTGCCAGAAGAACAGGAATCCGCCGGCCCCGACGAGCACTGCCCAGCCGGTGGCGACCAGCCAGACGTGGGGCGGGAGTTGACCGGCGGTGAAACTGTCGATGAGCGCGAAGCGCATCAGGTCGATGTAGACGGCCGCCGGGTTGCATTCGAGCGCCAGCCGGACCAGCTCCGGTACGTTCTGGTTCTTGAAGACCGTGTCCAGGCTCCACATCACACCGGACGCGTACATCCAGGTGCGCAGCAGGAACGGCGTCAGCTGCGCGATGTCGGGCGTCGCCGCCGTCAGCCGCGCGAAGATCATCGCGAGCCCGGTGTTGAAGACGGTCTGGAGCACGAGGGCGGGCACGGCCAGCAGCCAGGCGGGCCTCGGGTACTGCTCGAAGACGGCCAGGATCACGGTCAGCGCGCCCAGGGAGAACAGCAGCTGTTGGAGCTGCTGGAGGGCGAACGCGAGCGGCAGCGAGGCGCGCGGGAAGTGCAGGGCGCGGACGAGGCCGAGGTTGCCGGAGATCGCGCGGGTCCCGGCGGTGACGGTGCCGGCGGTGAACGTCCAGATGAAGACGCCGGTGACCAGGAACGGGACGTAGTCCGGCACGCCGTCCCTGGTGTTGAGCAGGACGCCGAAGATGAAGTAGTAGACGGTCGCGTTGAGCAGCGGCGTCATGATCTGCCAGAGCTGGCCGAGCTTGGCCTTGCTGTACTGCGAGGTCAGCCGCGCGGTGGCGAACGTGGTGACGAAGTGGCGGCGGGAGTGCAGTCCGCGCAGATACGCGAGGAGCGGGGGGCGGGCCGCGCTCTCGGTCAGACCGTGCCGGGCGGCGAGCGCGCGCAGGTCCGGGTTCGGGTCCAGGTCCTGCGGCACGGGTCTCGGCCGGGCGGGGGGTGCGGTCGTCTGGCTCACAGGGGTCGCTTTCGACGAGGGACATCGAACGGAGGCGAGCGGAGAGGGTGGGGGTGGGGTGTGGTCTGGCGACGGAACGGGACCGTTTCGTCGTAACGAAGAGGTTAGAACGGAAGTACGTCGCAACGCAACCGTTTCGTCGTGACGTGCGTGACGCTATGCTCGGCGCCATGCCCACGGACCCCCGCCTCTCACGCCGCGCCCCAGCGGGAGCCGCCGTGCTCCGTGAGGACGTGACCGACGCCATCCGCTCAGCCGTCTTCGAGGAACTCGCCGCCGTCGGGTTCGCCCGGATGTCCATCGAGGGCATCGCGCGGCGGGCGGGCGTCGGCAAGACCGCCGTCTACCGGCGCTGGAAGTCCAAGCTGGCGCTGGTGCTCGACCTGGTCTCCGCCGTCGCGGCGCAGGGGCTGCCCGTGCCCGCGACCGGTTCGCTGTACGGGGACGTACGCGCCCTGCTGGAGGTGGCGTCGCACGCACTGCGCCACCCGCTGGCGTCCCGGGTGATCCCCGATCTGCTGGTGGAGGCCGCTCGGCACCCGGAGATCTCCGAGGCGATCAAGGCGGCGCTGCTGGACGGGCGCCAGGGCATCGCGGCGGTGGTCGTACGCGAGGCGGTGGCCCGTGGCGAGCTGCCCGAAGGTACCGATCCCGATCGGGCGCTGGACCTCATCGCGGGGCCGTTGTACTGGCGGTTGGTGGTTGTCCGGGGTGATTTGCCTGCGGGGTATCTGGACGATCTTGCGGCGGTGGCGGTGGATGCGATGACGGGTGGGCGCGCCGGCTGATACCGGGGCCGGGGTTCTCTGTCCTCAAGCGCCGGACGGGCTGAAAGCGTGCCCTCAATCGCCGGACGGGCTTTGAGAGCCCTCAATCGCCGGGCGGGCTGAAAGTGCGCCCGCAGGTGCCGGGCGGGGTTGAGAGCTCGCAGGCGGCGGGAGGGTGGGGACGCCGTATGGGTGACATGAGGGGGGTCTCCGTAGCCCTGGTGGATGAATCTTCGTTTCACGTGTGGGGGAGACCAGGGCAGGTCCCTCCGTGCAGACGAGCCGAAGGACGGGTGCCCCATGAGTGTCGCTTCCACATCGGATTCCGGGCGGCACCCAAGACGCGGCCGGGGCCGGGTCGTCATGCTCGTCGACAACGCCGTCAACGGTGACTCCCGCGTCCAGAAGGCCGCCCGCTCCATGGCCGACGCCGGGTGGGACGTGGTGCTGCTCGGGCAGTCGCCGGACCGCGACCGGCACCGCTGGACCATCGGCGCCGCCGAGGTCCGGCTGGTCCCCGTCGTGATGACCCTCGCCAAACGCCGCAGGGACTACCGCAGAGTCGTGATCCCCCGTCTCTTCGCCTACCGGCGCGGCGGCATCGCGCAGCACCGCAGGCAGTGGGTCAAGGCATGGCGCGCCGATCTGCTGGCCCGCAGGTCCGCCGAGGGCCGGCGGTTCCTGATCCGGCGTACGGCGGCGCGGATCCTCTCCCGCTGGGTCGGTTTCCGGCACCGTCAGCTCGCCCTGGTCGAGGGCAGACGCAACCCCGACTCGATGACGGAGCGGTTCCGTACGGCCATGTGGCGCGCCCTGCTCGGCGACCGCTGCTGGCGCAGGCTCGAGCCGTATCTGTGGGACTACGAGTTCGCCTTCGGCCCCGTCGTCGACGCGCTCGAACCCGATCTCATCCACGCCAACGACTTCCGGATGATCGGCGTCGGCGCCCGCGCCGTGCACCGCGCGCGGGGCCGGGGCCGGAGCGTGCGGCTGGTCTGGGACGCGCACGAGTACCTGCCCGGCATCAAGCCCCGTGCCGGCTACCGGCGCTGGATGCCCGCGCATGTCGCGCACGAGCGGGAGTACGGGCGTTGCGCGGACGCGGTCGTCACCGTCTCCCGGAGCCTGGCCGAACTGCTGCACAAGGAGCACCGGCTGCCCCGGCTGCCCGCCGTCGTGCTCAACGCCCCCGGCGGCGGCCCGCCCGCCGACCGGGCCGGTGAACCCGTCCCGGATCTGCGGGAGTTGTGCGGCATCGACACCGATACGCCGCTGCTCGTCTACAGCGGCGCCCTCGCCCCGCAGCGCGGACTCGCCACGCTCATCGAGGCGCTGCCCCAACTGCCGGGCGCCCACGCCGCTCTCGTCGTGCCCGCACCCGACGGGTGGGTCGTACGCAAGGTGCTCGACCACGCCGCCGACCTCGGTGTCGCCGACCGCGTCCACCCGCTGCCGTACGTCCCGCACTGGCAGATCGTGCCGTTCCTGGCCACCGCCGACATCGGCGTCATCCCGATCCACCACTGGCCGAACCATGAACTCGCCCTGATCACCAAGTTCATGGAGTACGCGCACGCCCGGCTGCCCATCGTCGTCAGCGACGTGCGCACCATGGCGGCACAGGTGCGCGAGACCGGCCAGGGCGAGGTGTTCCGCGCCGAGGACACGGCGGACTTCGTACGGGCCGCGCGCGCCGTGCTCGGCGATCCGGCCGCCTACCGCAAGGCGTACGACCGTCCCGGCCTGCTGGAGCGGTGGACCTGGGAGACACAGGCCGACATCCTCGACGGCGTCTACGGAAGGCTGTTGGCGGCCCCGGCGGAGGTGACCGCCGTCGCGACGGTCCCCCAGGAGAAGCGCGACGAGACCGAGCCGGGTGATCCGGCCGGCGCCACCGCGACCTGACCGGGGGCGCGCGTGATCACGTGACCATACGGCCGTACGGGCGTTGATGTCCTCGAACGTCGGGAGACGTCACCGGCGTCGGGGGAGCGCCGCACCCCAACGAGCCGGATTGGAAAGTGAGTCACCGTGCACAGGTCCGCGTACGAGCAGATGGAACTCTGCGTGAAGGAGTACATGCCCGAGTCGGGCCGTCACCGGGTGGTCGACCTGGGCTCGCGCATCTCGCCCAAGCAGTCCCTCACCCACCGCAGTCTGCTCGACGGGCGCGACATCGACTACATCGGCGTCGATGTGCTCGACGGTCCCAACGTCGACATCGTGATGCGCAGGCCGTACCGGATTCCGGTGCGGTCCAGGACCGCCGACTTCGTGATCTCGGGCCAGGCGTTCGAGCACATCCCGTTCTTCTGGGCGTCGATGATGGAGATCGCCCGCGTCCTGCGCCCCGGCGGCCTGGCCTTCGTGACCGCGCCCTCGCGCGGTCATGTGCACGACGCGCAGGACTGCTGGCGGTACTACCCGGACGGATTCAGAGCCATGGCCGCGTTCTCCGGGCTCGAACTGGCCGAGGGCTACACGGACTTCCCGCCGATGAAGGGAATCCGCTTCGACTACGCCGCCATCGACGGCAAGCGCGCCTACTGGGGCGACTCGGTGGGCGTGTTCCGCAGGCCGCGCAGGCCCAGGCGGCGGCTGTGGGAGTACGCGGTACGGGAACTGACCGTCCGCTACGCCAACCGCGTCGGCGGCGTCGAGGGCATCCCGCTGCCCGAGCCCGTCGCGGGACGCGACCGCTGCGGCCGAGGAGCGCCCGTCGTGCCCGCTCCGAGCCCGGAGGCACAGCCCGGAGCCGTACAGCCCGTAACGGCCGAGAAGCACACTAAAGAGGCATAACCAGAGGTGAGTTGACGAAAGGTGACATCGGCTGAGTTCTCCGCGTACCGTCCGTCGGCATGGCATGGCGAAACGCAGTGAACGGCGCACTCGAAAAGCTCACCGGATATCAGCTCCGGCGGATCCCGGTCCCCGCCCCGCGGTCGGCGACGCCCGCGCCCCCCGTCGTACCGGCGCCCGCCCCGCAGGCCGCGGAACCGGCGCCCAAGCCCAAGCCGAAACCGAAGCCGGCGGCGCTGCCCGCCGACTACGACGACGAGGCGAAGGAGATCATCCGGGCGGTCAAGCCGTTCACGATGACCTCCCCGGAGCGGCTCAACGCCTTCATCCTCGCCACCCGCCATGTCGTACGGCACAACATCCCCGGCGACATCGTCGAGTGCGGGGTCTGGCGCGGCGGCTCGATGCAGGCCTGCGCGAAGACACTGCTCGCGCTCGGCGAGACCGACCGCGGACTGCACCTCTTCGACACCTTCGAGGGCATGCCGCCGCCCACCGCCGAGGACCTGCGGCGCGACGGCAGGTCCGCCGAGGACCTGCTCGCGGCGCAGGGCAAGGACCGGCCGATCTGGGCCGTCGCCTCGCTGGACGACGTACAGGCCGGCTTCGAGAACGTGCCGTACCCCGGCGAGCGGGTGCACTACGTGCAGGGGCTGGTCGAGGACACCGTGCCGCAGCAGGCGCCCGAGCAGATCTCCATCCTGCGCCTGGACACCGACTGGTACGCCTCCACCAAGCACGAACTGGAGTTTCTCTACCCCCGGCTGGTGAGCGGCGGAGTGCTGCTCATCGACGACTACGGCTACTGGCAGGGCTCCCGCCAGGCCGTGGACGAGTTCCTGGAGAAGACGGGCGAACGGCTGCTCATGCTGCGCATGGACGAGGGCCGGATCGCGGTCAAGCCCTGAATCCACCGCTGTTGAGAAGTTCGCAAGTCCGGAAGTTCGGAAGGACCGTGCACCGCGCATGACCCCCCGCCTCACCGTCGTCGTGCCCATCTACAACGTGGAGGACTATCTCGACGACTGCCTACGCTCACTGGCCGGACAGACCATGGCCGACTCCGAGATCGTCATGGTGAACGACGGTTCCACGGACGGGAGCGCACGGATCGCGAGACGGTTCGCCGAGGCGGACGGACGGTTCCGGCTGGTCGAGCAGGAGAACGCCGGGCTCGGCGCCGCGCGCAACGCCGGAGTCCGGCACGCCCGTGGCGAGTTCCTCACCTTCGTCGACAGCGACGACACCGTGCCGGACGACGCGTACGAACGAATGCTCGCGGCGCTCGACGCGTCCGGCTCCGACTTCGCGACCGGCAACGTGCTCCGGCTCGGCCCCGGGGGCGCGCTGACGCAGGCGCCGATGTTCCGCAAGTCGATGGCGACGGCGCGCTCCGGAACCCGGCTCACCCGCGACTGGGTGCTGCTCGGGGACCGTATCGCCTGCAACAAGGTCTTCCGGAAGTCCTTCTGGGACCGGCACGCCTTCGCCTTCCCCTCCGGGGTGCTGTACGAGGACATCGCCGTCGTCCTGCCCGCGTACTTCCTGGCGAGCGGTGTGGACGTGCTGTCCGCCCCCGTCTACCACTGGCGGACCAGGGACGGCTCGATCACCGCGAAGCGCGCCGTGCCGAAGGGGATCCGGGACCGGGTCACCGCCGTCTCGTCGGTCGCCGGCTTCCTGACCGGCCGGGCGAGGACGGACACCGAAAGCGGCACCGACTGGGCCGACGCGCTGCGGCGCTACCACCAGCACGTGCTCTCCGGCGATCTGTGGCTGTTCATCGAGGCGCTGCCCGACGGTGACGCGGACTTCCACGCCGCCTTCCTCGACCACGCCAACGCCTTCGCCGCGACGGTCCACCAGAGTGTCTTCGACGGCCTGCCGCTGCATCTGCGCGTCAAGTGGCATCTGATCCGCGAACGCCGGATGCCCGAACTCCTCGCCCTGCTCGCCCACGAGAAGGCCGACCCCGGGGCCTTCGGCGTCCGTGGACTGCGCAGGTCCCGCGCCGAGTACCCGGTGCTCACCGGCGGTCTGCCCCGGTCCGTCGCCATCCTCAAGCCCAAGGAACTGCCGGTGACCTCGCATCTCACCGAGGCCGTGTGGCGCGAGGGGCGACTGCACCTCAAGGGCTACGCGTACGTACGCAACGTGCCCGCCGACGCGCGCCGCAAGTCCGTCAAGGCCGCCTGGCTGCGGACCGGGAAGCGGCGCGTGCTGCCGCTGCGGACGCGCACCGTACGGATGCCGGCGGCGACGTACGAGTCGAAGCAGGGCCTGCACATCTACGACTGGGCCGGTTTCGAGACCGTCGTCGATCCGCGCCGGCTCACGAAGGCCCAGGGCACGGGCGGCTCCGGGCGCACCGTCTGGAAGCTGGAGATGGGGGTGTTCGGAGCGGGCCGGCTCCGCCGGGCGCCGCTGCGGCTGACGGGCTCGGCAGCGGCGCCCGCCGTACCCGCCGTGCACTACGTGGACGACACCACGCGCGTCGTGCCCGCACTCTCCGGCAACAAGCTCGAACTGCGTGTGGAGCCCGTACGAGCCCTGCTCAGCGGCCACGCGCCCGCCGGCGGCAGCGCCCTGCGGATCGAGGGTCGGCTGCACGCCACCGCCGGCCGGCCAGGCGCGCTGGCCGTCCAGAACTGGTACACCAAGGACGTCCACGAGGTCCCGCTGAGGCTCGTGGACGGCACGTTCAGCGCCGACGTCCCGCTGACCGTCTTCGGCGACCCCACCGCGCGGCGGCGGGCCACCGTGCCCTGGGGCGTCCATCTCGTACGGGCCGACGGCAGCCGCTTCGCCGTGGCGGCCCGCGGCGCGATCCGGCCCGGACACTACGGGCTGGGCGACGGCCGCGAGGTGTACGTCACCGCCAACGCCGCGGGCGATCTCGTCCTCAGTGACCAGACCGAACAGCCGGTGGTCGACACGCTCGACTGGACGGCGAACGGCGAGCTGATCCTGACAGGCAGCCAACCCACGCTGGAGCGGGCCGAGTTGGTGTTACGGCACAGCGGCCACCACGAGGAGAACGTCTTCCCGCTCGACACGCTCGCCGACGGCCGATTCCGTACGGCACTGCTGCCCGCCGCCGTCGAAGGGCTGCACGGCGTACGCCAACTGGCCGAGGGCCGCTGGCTGTTGTACGTCCGAGAGCCGGGGGAGAGCGACCCGGAGCGCTACACCGCCGTACGGATCCAGCCCTCGCGGCACCAGACGCTGCCGCTCGTACGGATCCTGGACGGACGCGAGTTCACCCTGGACCGGCACCACCAGGACATGCTCCAGGTGCACTCCGGCTCCGCGCTCCCGGAACAGGACCGCGGCGCCTACCGGCAACAGCGACTGCGCCGCCTGTACGCGACCGCCCGCACCGCCGGGCCGCCGCGCGACGCCGTGCTCTACAGCAGCTTCGACGGCCGGCAGTACTCCGACTCACCACGCGCCGTCCACGAGGAACTGGTGCGCAGGCGGGCCCCGGTGGAGCACCTGTGGGTCGTACGCGACCGGCAGGTGACCCTGCCGGCCGGTGTCCGCGCCGTCGAACTCCACAGCGCCGACTGGTACGACGCGCTGGCCCGCAGCCGATGCGTCGTCACCAACACACATCTGCCCGAGTGGTTCGAGCGGGCGGACGGCCAGTACGTCGCCCAGACCTGGCACGGCACCCCGCTCAAGCGCATCGGCCGCGACCTCTCCGGCAGCGCCCACGCCGACGAGGCGTACATCGCGACCCTGCCGCGCCGGTCCGCCCAGTGGAGCGTGCTCGTCTCGCCCAACGGCTTCTCCACACCGGTCATGCGCCGTGCCTTCGGATACGAGGGCACGGTCCTGGAGTCCGGTTATCCGCGCAACGACCTGCTGCACGCGCCCGACCGGGACAAGGTCGCCGACGCCCTGCGCGAGACCCTGGAGATCCCCGAGGACAAGCGTGTGATCCTCTACGCGCCGACCTGGCGCGAGGACCAGCCCAAGAAGGGCGGACGGTACGGGCTCGACCTCAGGCTCGATCTGGCACAGGCCGCCGAGGAGCTGGCGGACGACCATGTCCTGCTCGTCCGCCGCCACTATCTGGTCGGCGGCACGGTCCCGGGCGCCGGGCGCGGCGCGGCCGACTTCGTACGGGACGTCTCCCGCCACCCGGACGTCGCCGAGCTGATGCTGATCAGCGACGCGCTGGTCACCGACTACTCGTCACTGATGTTCGACTTCGCGCAGACGGGCCGGCCGATGTACTTCCACGCGTACGACCTGGAGCACTACCGGGACACGCTGCGCGGCTTCTACTTCGACTTCGAGTCCGCGGCGCCCGGACCGGTCGTGACCGACACCGCCGCGCTCGTGGCGGCCCTGCGGGCCCCTGGATCCCGGGTGCCCACCGCCGCGTACGAACGATTCCGGGAGACCTTCTGCGATCTGGACGACGGCACCGCCGCCGCCCGGCTCGCGGACCTGATGCCCGTGGGGGGCGGCGCATGAGCGCGGTCGAGATCAGCTGTGTCGTCACCGCCGGACCGGACCCCCAGGCGCTGCGCCGGTCCGTCGAGTCCGTCGTCGCGCAGACCATGCGCGCCAACGAGGCGGTGGTGGTGCTCGGCCTGACCCTCCCGCAGCCGGTCGGCGGACCGGCCGGCGCGGGCCCGGACGACACCGAGTCGGCCGCCGATGAGGTGCGGGCCGTGGCGGACGAACTCGCCGCGCTGGACCCGGCGCGTGTCCGGATCGTCACTTCGGGCGCCGAGGCGCCCACCACCGCCGTGCTGCGCAACCACGGGCTCGACCAGGCGCGGGGCCGGTACGTCATGGTGCTCGGCGAGGGCGAGCGGCTCCAGCGGGACGCCTGCCGCAATCTGTGGGAGGCGGCCGAGCGCTCCGGCGCCGAACTCGCCGCCGGGCGGTGGACCCGGCGCGCGGGCCGCCGCGCCAAGGAGCAGCCCCCGGCGCGGATCGTCGAGAGCGAGCTGTACGCGCGCTCCCGGACCCTCGACGAGTTGGCCGACGCCCCCGAACTCGTCGTCGCCGACGCCCTGGTGACCGGATTCTGTGTGCGCGCCGCCCTCCTGGAGCGGACGGGGCTGCGCTACGCCGAGGACCTGGACCGCGCCGAGATCCTGTTCGGCGCCGAAGCGGCCACCGCCGCGCGCCGTATCGTGCTCGTCCCCAACCTGATCGTCGGCGGCCGGGCGGCCGATGACCCGGCCGGCACGCTGGAGGGACAGCTCGCCGCGCACGTACGGGTCGCCGAACTCCTCACGCTCCAGGGCCGTACGGCGCTGTGCGAGGCCCGTGACCGCGCCTTCCTCGCCGATCAACTCGTCGCCCTCGCACGGCAGTTCTCCAAGCTGGACGCGGAGACACGGGCCCGCACCGCCGCCCTGGTCGCCGCACTGCCCGCCGCCCGGACCGACCCGGACCTGCGGCTCGACCTGCCGCCCCTGGAGCGGGTCTGCCTCCAACTCCTCGCCGACGGCGACGCGGACGGCGTACTGGCCGCCGGCTACGCGCTCGGCAGGCCGGGCGCCGTCGCCTCCGCGCTGGCCGAGCGGGAGGGGAGGGTGTACTGGCGGGCGGCGCTGCCCGACGACCCCGGGGAGCGGGCGGCGCTCGACGTCACGGAGCTGGGACACCACTACAGGGCGGCGGCGGACACCCCGTTGCTCAATCAGCTCACCCACTGCGGTCAGGAGGGCGACCGGCTCGTACTCGAAGGACGGCTTCCGGCTCCGCTCCAACTGCTGGCCGTCGACGCCCCGTTGACCGCCACCCTGGAGTTCGTGGCGCGCGGCAGCGACGGACGTCTCGTCTTCCGCGTACCCGTGGAGGAGATGTGGCGCGAGGCCGACACCGTCCGCTGGCGCGCCTCCGTCGACATCGGCTCCCTGCTGCGCGTCGGCGGCGCGCGGGACCGCGTGTGCGACCCCCGCCTCGCCCTGCACACGCCCGCCGGCACCACCACCGGCCCGCTGTTCCTGGAGCGGGACCGGGTCGACGCGGTGGGCCACTTCCGGGCACGCCCGCGCCTCGGACGACTGTTCGGCGACACCTGGAAGCCGTACGTGACGGTGAAGCACCACCTCGCCTTCCAGCTTCAGGCGCGGCGCCGCCCCGGCCGTCTCGCGGCCGCCGCGCTCCACTACCTCACCCACTTCCGCCCGGCCCGCAAGGCGAAGCGGCTCGCCAAGGCGGTACGCCGGCGCTTCGACCGGCTCTCCGCCCGCTCCTTCAAGACGCGCGTCTACAACCGGCTGCTGATCCGGCTACCCGTCCGCAAGGGCTCGGTGGTCTTCGAGAGCCACATGGGCAAGTGCTACGGCGACAGCCCGCGCGCCATCCACGAGGAACTGCGCGAGCAGCGCCGCCGGGGGATGCGCCACACCTGGTCCTACGCGTCGTCCCCCGACGGATTCCCCGCCGACGCGCGGCTCGTCCGGCGGCTGTCCTGGCGCTATCTGTGGGCCCTCGCCCGCGCCCAGTACTGGGTCGACAACCAGGGCTTCCCGCTCGATCTGAGGAAGCCGCCCGCCACCACATACCTCCAGACCTGGCACGGCTCCGCGTACAAGCGCATGGGCTTCGCCGAGAGCCGGATCAAGGCGCAGAACGCCCCCGAGCGGGAGAAGCTGAGCGCCGCGCTAGGCCGGTTCGACCACTTCCTCGTACGGTCCGAGCACGACATCGCGACCCTGGCGCGCGACTACCGGCTGCCCGCCGAGTCGCTGGTGCGCTGCGGCTATCCGCGCAACGACCGCCTCGTGCGGGCCCGCGCCACCGACGAGAGCCGGGGGCGCTTCCCGCGACCCGCGCTCGCCGCCGACCTCGGGATCCCCGACCACCGTCAGGTGGTGCTGTACGCGCCGACCTTCCGGGGCATGCCGAAGAAGGGCCGGACGACACGACTGCCGCTCGACGTAAGGCGGTTCACGGAGCGGTTCGGTGACGAGTACGTCCTGCTCGTACGGGCCCACTACCTGGAGTCCGCGGCCTTGCCGGTCTGCCCACCCGGCACGGTGATCGACGTGTCCGCCCACCACGACGTCAGTGAACTGCTCTGCCTCGCCGACGTGTTGATCACGGACTACTCGTCGATCATGTTCGACTACGCCCTGCTGGACCGGCCGATGGTCTTCTTCGCACCGGACCTGGACGCCTATGTGGCGGAGCGCGGCAGCTACTTCGACCTGCGGGCCGAGGCGCCCGGCCCCGTGGTCGAGTCCGAGGAAGAACTGGTGCGGGTCATGGGCGAGTTGAAGAAGTCCGACACCGAGCACCGGGAGGACCGGGCCCGGTTCGCCGAGAAGTTCGGCGGTTTCGAGAGCGGCCAGGCCGCGCGTACCGCCGTGGACGTGCTCTTCGCAGGAAGGACCCGCCGGTGACAGCCGCGACCGACACGACGACCGGGACGACGACCGACACCGCCGGGTCTCCCGTCGCCGAGCCCCGTGAGCTGATCCTCCTCGCCAACGCCACCGACGTCCTCGGCGGCGTCACCGCCTGGACCCATCAGATGGCCCGTCTCTTCGGCGCCCACGGCCACCGCGTCCAGGTCGTCGGCATCCACGAGGCGGAGCTGAAGCTCACGCTGCCCGAGCAGCCCGCCTACCCGGTGACCGCGCTCTACCCCGCCCACCCGCCCACTCCTTGGCGCCCGCGCTCCCCGCTCGACCACTTCGACCTGGTCGCCCGCCGCCGTGAGGCGGTCAGGGTCGCGGGCAAGCGGCGGGCCGTCGCCCATCTCTCGGAGATCTTCCGGGCGGCCGGGCCCGGCGCGCTGGTGATCATCACCCAGGTCTGGCCGATGGAGTGGGTCCTGGAGGCCGACACCACGGGTCTGCGGCTGATCGGGATGAGCCACGAATCGTACGAGTACAGCAAGCGGTGTCACCGCTTCCGCTGGATCAAGAGCAGCTATCCGCACGTCGACCGCTGGCTCACCCTCACCCAGGAGGACGCGGACGCCTGGATCGCCGAGGGCTTCGACAACGTCGGCGCCATGCCCAACGCGCTGGGCTCGCTGCCCGAACGGCCTTCACCGCGCACCGGGAAGAACGTCGCCAGCATCGGCAGGCTGGACGACCAGAAGGGCATCGACCTGCTCCTGGAGAGCTGGGCGTCGGTGGCCGGGGCGCGGCCCGACTGGCGGCTGCGGATCTACGGCGCCGGCCAGGACGAGGCCGCGCTGAAGGAGCGGTGCACGGCGCTCGGGCTGGACGGCTCGGTCGACTGGATGGGCCGTACCGACGACGTGGCCGCCGCGCTGGCCGAGTGCTCGGTCTTCGTCCAGTCCTCGCGCGGCGAAGGCTTCCCGCTGGCGCTCATGGAGGCCATGGCGAGCGGGGTGCCGTGCGCGGCGTTCGACTGCGCGCCGGGCGTCAGGGAGATCGTCAGGGACGGCGAGGACGGGCTCCTGGCACCGCCGGGCGACACGGACGCGCTGGCCGGCCGGCTGCTGCGGCTGACGGGCAACCCCCGGCTGCGGGACACCCTGGGAGAGCGGGCACGGCTGAACGTCCAGCGGTACTCCCAGGACGAGATCCTGCACCGCTGGCACGAGCTGTTCGCGCTGCTGGACCGCTAGGTCGTGTCTTCAAAGTAGCGCCGTCCGCCCGCAGGGCGGGGCCTGGGGCGTCTGGTACGGCACCTCGCCGCGTTGTCGGAGTCGGCCGAGTACGGCCGATTCATCCGCAAGGCCGGTCCTCCGCCTCGCGATGCACCGCACCAACCGAGTCATCAGCCGCTCCGCGGCGGGCTCGGGCCCCGCCCTACGGGCGGACGGCGCTACTTGCCGGACACGCCCCAGGAGCGTCTTCCCGATCGCCGGCCGGGGCGCCGACGCGGCCCGGCCGGCGTCGAAACTCAGCGCCCCGCTTCCGACATGTTCCGGCCGTGCCGTTGCTGGGGCAGCAGCGGTGAGGGCGCCGGTGTGCGCTCCTCCAGCGGCAGGGGCTCCGGGAGCCCCGCCGTCTCGCCGAGGAAGACCCGGCGCACCACCCGCTCCGCGGCCCGTCCGTCGTCGTACGGACAGAACCGCGCCCGGAACGCCGCCCTCAGCTGCGCCGAGCGTGAGCCGCGCCAGTGGTCCGTGGTGAAGATGTCGATCAGGTCGTCCTCGTCGCGCGCCACCGCGCCGGGCGGGAAGGCCCGGACGTCGAAGTAGGTGCCGCGGGCCGCCTCGTACGCCTCCCAGTCGTCGATGTGGATGACGACGGGCCGGTCCAGATTCACGTAGTCGAACATCAGCGACGAGTAGTCGGTGATGAGCGCGTCGGCGGCCAGACACAGCGACTCGACCCGGTGGTGCCCTGAGACGTCGATGATGCGCGGGTGCGGGGTGTGCGGCAGCGGCGCCTCGTACGTGTGGTGGGCGCGGGTCAGCACCACGAAGCGGGGGCCGAGCGCCTGGGCGAGCCGCTCCAGGTCCAGCGGGACGTACGGGGTGCGCCGGTAGTCGCGCTGCGTGGGCGCGTACAGGACGGCGGTGAAGCCATCGGGGATGCCCAGGGACTCCCGCAGCCGGGCGACGTCGGCCGAAGTGGCGCGCTGGAACACGTCGTTGCGGGGATAGCCGTATTCGAGCGCCGTGTGACCGGCCGGATACGCCTTCTCCCAGACGAGGGTGGAGTGACGGTTCGCCGAGAGGGAGAAGTCCCACTGGTCGACGCCCGTCAGGAGCCGGTCGAACTCGGTACGGCGGGCGGCGGCCGGATGGTCCTGGAGGTCGAGGCCCATGGATTTGAGCGGGGTGCCGTGGTGCGTCTGGAGGAGGATCTGCTGCGGGCGTTTGACCAGGCGCCGGTCGAAGTTGACGTTGTTGACGAGGTACTTGTCGCGGGCGAGCGCCGTCCAGTAGCCGAAGCTGTCGGGGCGCAGCCTGCGGGTGCCGGTGGGCACGGTGTGGTGGTACTCCGCGCGGCCGATCCACGACGTGCCGATGTGCGGGGCGAGTTCGCGCACCTTCTCCTCGATGGCCGCCGGGTTGCAGGCGTAACCCCGGCCGTCGTACGCCGCGAAGACCGCCCTGTTCTCCCGTACCGGCAGGCACCGCTGCATCCGGTAGTGCAGGTGCAGCGCCCCGGCGCGCATGCCCCGGCCCAGGGCCGTGGCGGCCTGCCGGGCGCCCATCTGGACGCGCTGCGCCGTCCACAGGGCGCGGTAGGTGCGGTGCGCGCCGAACCGCAGCAGCGTGTGGCGCAGCCGGGCCCGCAGCAGCGGCGCGGAGCCGGGGGTGCGGTGGCGGCGGTGGTGGGCGCGGGCCCGGCGGAAGAACTCGGGGCGGCTGCGGCGCGGCAGCCGCCCCCGTACGGCGACGAGTTTGGAGAAGTGGTCGAGCATCCGCCGGAACAGCACGGGGCGCCAGTCGTCCAGGGCGGGCCGTGAGTCGATGAACGCGAAGACCCGGTCGTACTGGTCGAAGATGTCGAAGTGCTTGCGGCTGGTGGTGGAGAGGATGTTGCCCTGGCGCCGCTGCCGGTAGTGCACACAGACGCGGTCGAGCGTCGCGATCGAGTCGGCGGCCATCAGCGCGGGGAAGGTCCAGGGCGTGTCCTCGTAGTAGCCGGGCGGGAAGGCGAAGCCCTGCCGTTCGATGTACTCACGGCGGTAGGCCTTGTTCCACACGACCATCAGCACCCTCAACAGGCCCGGTCTGTCGATGAGCCGGAAGGGCGCGGGGCCTCTCTCGTCGAGCAGGTCGGAGAGGATGTTGCGGACCACCTCGCCCGACCAGTACGTACGGGCGTAGTCGTAGACGAGGACGTCGGGGCCGTCCGTCTCCTTGAGCCGGTCGGCGATCGTCTGGAGCGCGCCGGGGGTGAGGGTGTCGTCTCCGTCGAGGAAGATCAGGTAGTCGCCGGTGGCTCGGGCGATGCCGGCGTTGCGGGCGGGCCCGAGACCCTCGTTCTCCGGGAGGTGCACGGCGACGACACGCGGGTCGGCGGCGGCGACTTCGTCGATGATCGTCCCGCAGGCGTCGGGTGATCCGTCGTCCACGGCGATGAGTTCGAAGTCCTCATAGGTCTGGCCGAGCACCGATTGCAGACACTCCTGCAAGTACGCCTGGACCTTGTACGCGGGGACGATGATGCTGAACCGGGCCATGGCTCGGGAACGGCCGATGGAGTGACCTGGTTACGCCAGACGTGGCATACGGGGGACAAATACGCCGGGCGGGCCGGTAGTTGAACCGGCCCGCCCCTTTTGGCGCACTTCTCCCTCGAACGGGTGCCCGAGGTGGCCCTACTTGACCGCCCCCGCCATGACGCCGGTGACGAACTGCCGCTGGAACAGGAAGAAGACCGCCAGCGGGATGATCATCGACAGGAAGGCGCCGGGCGCCAGCACGTCGATGTTGTTGCCGAACTGCCGTACCTGCTGCTGGAGGGCGACCGTGATCGGCGGGGACTCGGAGTCCGCGAAGATCAGGGCCACCAGCATGTCGTTCCAGACCCAGAGGAACTGGAAGATGCCGAGCGAGGCGATCGCCGGACCGCCGAGCGGCATCACGACACGGGCGAAGAGACGGATCTCGCCCGCGCCGTCGAGCCGGGCCGCCTCCAGGAGTTCGCGCGGGATCTGCGCGAAGAAGTTCCGCAGCAGGAAGATCGCGAAGGGGAGTCCGAAGGCGACGTGGAACATCACCACGCCGAAGGTCGTCTCGAAGATCCCGATCTCGCCGAAGAGTTCGGAGACGGGGATGAGCGCGACCTGGACCGGGACCACCAGCAGACCCACGACCAGCATGAACCACCAGTCGCGGCCCGGGAAGTCCATCCACGCGAAGGCGTATCCGGCGAGCGCGCCGATCACCACGACCAGCACGGTCGAGGGGACCGTGATCATCACCGTGGACCAGAGGGAGTTGGTGATGATGTCGTTGGACAGCAGCTCCGAGTAGTTCTCGGTGGTGAGCTGCGCCGGCTTGGTGAAGACCTCCCACCAGCCGCTCGCCGCGATGTCCGACGAGCCGCGCAGCGAGGAGATCAGCAGACCGATCGTCGGCATCATCCAGAACAGGGCGACCAGGATCAGGAAGACCTGGACGACCCCGCTGCCGGCCTTCTCGGCGATCCGGGCCGACAGGGACGGCTTCGGCTTGGCTGTCGTGTCTGCGGGCAGCGGCCGCTCCGCCTTGACCGCTGTGTCGGTCGTAGTCATCGGCGGCTCTCCTCTCGTATCCGGCGAATGTTGAAGAGCATCACCGGGATCACGAGCAGCAGGAGGAATACGGCGATCGCGCTGCCCACGCCGACGTTGGCGTCCGTGCCGAACGACGAGCGGTAGAGCTGGAGCGCCAGCACGTTCGCGTCGTCCTGCGAGGAGCCTGGCGCGATGATCAGTACCAGGTCGAAGATCTTCAGCACATTGATCATCAGGGTGACCATCACGACGGCCAGGACCGGTGCGAGCAGCGGCACGGTGATCCGGCGGAACACCTGCCACTCGTTCGCGCCGTCGACCCGTGCGGCCTCCAGGAGTTCACGCGGCATGCTCGCCAGACCGGCACCGATCAGCACCATCGCGAAGCCCGCCCACATCCACAGATAGCTGCCGATGATCGCGGGGGTGACGAGGTTCGGGCCGAGCCAGTCCACGCCGTTGTACGGCTCCCTGAAGTTGCTCTCGGGGAGCTGGAGTACGGCTCCGTCGGCCGAGGCCGGCAGGGTGAACGTACCGTCGGAGGCGGCGCTGGCGGACGCGACGACCTTGCCGTCCTTGACCGCCTCGATCTTGAGACCGGGCAGGCCGAGTTCCTTGGAGTCGACGACGTTTGGCTTGCCGCCGCCGCCCTTCGTGAAGTCCAGCCAGGCCGTGCCGGTGATCTCGCCGCCGCCGCTCCCGGCCGCCTTTGCCGGTACGGCGTCCGACGGCATCTTGCCCGCGGGCACGCCGACCAGCGGGATCAGCACCGGAGTGCCGGCCGTGACCGGTGTCTTGGTGACGAACGAGCCCTTGGCCTCGCCCGCCTTCAGCGGATGCACCGGCAGTGGACGCGCCTTCGGATAACCGGCCGATTCGGAGAACGTGTCGTGCACGCCAACGGCGACGGCGTTGGCGATGCCGCGCTCCGGAGCCTGCTCGTACACCAGCCGGAAGATGATGCCCGACGCGAGCATCGAGATCGCCATCGGCATGAAGACGATCAGCTTGAACGCCGTTCCCCAGCGCACCCGTTCGGTGAGTACGGCGAAGATCAGACCGAGGGCGGTGGCGACCGTCGGGGCCACGATCACCCAGATCAAGTTGTTCTTGATCGCGGTCCGGATGGTGTCCTCGGTGAATATCTCTACATAGTTGTCGAAACCGGCGAAAGTATCGCCGGACTGGTCGAAGAACGACCTGTAGACGGAGAACCCGATCGGGTAGACCACGAGCGCGCCCAGCAGCACCAGCGCGGGCAGCAGGAACGCCACCGCGAAGCCTTTACGTGTGCCGGTCACGCTCTTGCGCTTCCCCTTGGCAGGGGGCGGGGGCGCCGGCACCGAAGTGCCGGTGCCCCCTGTTGTCGCCGACTTCACCGCGTCAGCTCTTGAATGCCTTGGCGGCGTCCGACTCCAGCTGCTGCTGAGCGCCCTTGACGTCCTTCGGGTTCTTCAGGAAGTCCTGTAGAGCCTTCCACTCGCCCTTGCCGGGCGTACCGCCGAACGACTGCGGCATCTGGTCCGACATGTCGAAGCGGAAGTCGTCACCGGCGTCGATGAGCGCCTTGGCGATGTCACGCTGCACGTCGCTCGGGTACGCCTTGCCGTCCAGGCCCTTGTTCGGCGAGATGAAGCCGCCGAGCTTCGCCTGGATCTCCGCGGCGTCCGTGGAGGCCAGGAAGGTCAGCAGCGCCTGCGCGCCCTTGCTGTCCGTGAGCGCCACGGCCGCGTCACCACCGGTCACCACCGGGGAGTCGCTGCCCACGGCCGGGAAGGGGAAGACCTTCGCGTCCGTACCGACCTTGGCACCGGCCTCGGTGACGTTCACGCCGGCGAAGTCCGCGGCGAAGACCATGCCGGCCTTCGGGGCGTCACCGCCGGTGAACGTCTGGGTGACGGAGGCGGGGAACTCGGTCTGGAGCGCGCCGTTCGCGCCGCCGGCGACCAGGGCGGGCTTGCCCCACAGCTCGGCGAGCGTCGTCAGCGCGGTGGCCACCGACGGGTCGGTCCACTTGATCTCGTGCTTGGCCAGCTGGTCGTACTTCTCCGGACCGGCCTGCGACAGGTAGACGTTCTCGAACCAGTCGGTGAGCGTCCAGCCGTCGGCGCCGCCGACGGAGACCGGGGTGACACCTGACGCCGAGATCGTCTCGGCGGTCGTCAGGAACTCCTTCCAGGTCTTCGGCTCGGTCGCGCCCGCGTTCTCGAAGGCCGTGTTGTTGTACCAGACCAGCGACTTGTTGGCGGCCTTGTAGTACACGCCGTACTGCTCGCCGTCGACGGCGCCGAGGTCCTGCCAGCCCTTGCCGTAGTTCTTCGCCAGCTGCGCCTTCGCCTCGGCGCCCGCGGGCTTGGCCCACTTCTTCTCGACGGCCTGCGTGATCGCGCCCACCTGCGGGAGCATCGCCACGTCGGGCGGACTGCCACCGGCGATCTTCGTGCCGAGGAAGTTCACGATCGGGTCCTGCGCGGGGACGAACGTGACCGTCGCCCCGGTGCGCTTCTCGAACTCGTCGAGGACCTTCGTGAAGTTCTCCTGCTCGGCCCCGGTCCAGACCGCGGCCACCTCGATCTTCTCGCCGTCCAGCTTCGGCAGTTCGACCGTCGAGGCGGGCTTCTTGCTCTCGGCCCCGTCGTCACCCTTGTCATCGGAGTCGCCGCTGCAGCCGCTGAGTACCACGGCGCCGACGACCGCGGCCGCCACCACCGCTCTCTGTGTACCTCGTGCCGCTGAGCGTGCTCCAAAAGCCTTGCGGCCGTTAAGAGTTGTACGCATGACTGCCCCGTCTCTCCCGTGCGCGTGCGGATCTTGACGCATGTTTACGCATGCGGACCGGCGCCCCGAGCGAGCCGACGACGCCGTCCTTGTCCCGTGCGGTAAGTCCTACGCGCCGTGACCGCAGGCCGCAATACTGTCCTGGGCTTCAATTCGAAGATCGTGATGGGCTCGTGACGTCGTTTACGGACGTAGGGGGAATTTCAGAGATGTGAAGACACGGCGACGTGCCGAGGTCTGGACCAGAAAGGGCTCCGACCTCAGGATGTCCGCTTTCGGCCACCCGGCGGCGGGCCGGCGAACACCTGGCCGACAGGCTCCGTCAGGCCGGCCCCAGCGGTCCCACGGGCACCGCCGACACCGAACGGGCCGCCCTTTCCAGGGCACTTGCGAGCAGCGCCAGATCCGTCGGGCCGTTGCCCAGCTCGCGCACCGGCCGACGGGCCGGGGGATCGCCCATGCGCTCCCACTCCAGGGGGACGACCGTGGGCCGCAGCGTCGCCGTACGCGGGATCCGGCCGGTCACCCGGCCGCCCTGGAACGGCGTCACCCGGCCGTCCGGATGCCCGAGCCTGCCGCGCCCCGGCAGCGGATCGTCCGGGCCCGGCGCCACCGGCGGCGTGTCCAGCACCACCCGCAGCCGGGTCCGGCCCGCCAGCTCCGTCTCCGAGGTCCGCTCGGGACGGGCGGACGTCGCGACCAGATGGACGCCCAGGCGCTCGCCGTCGCGCGCCACCGCCTCCAGCGCCCGTACGACCGAACCGGCCGCCGGGCGGCCCGGACTGCCCAGCGCGGGCGCGACCAGCGCGTCGTAGTCGTCGACGAGGACTATGAGCCTCGGGAGGAGGGGGCCGGGGCCGGGCTCGCCGCGCGTACGGGAAGCGGTCTGCCGCAGCCTGAGGGTGCCGCCGTCCGCCGGACCGGTGCCGGCGGCGGGCGGCTGCTCGGGCTCGCCGGGCCGGCCGGTGGGTGCGCCCTGGCCGGTGGGCCGCGCACCGCCCTGGCGCTCCGCGCGCTCACGCCGCGCACCGCGCTGCTCGGCGGGGCTCGGCGCACGCTGGCCCACCATCCGCTCGGCCACCTCACGTCTGTTGTGCCACTCGGCGAAGTCCAGCCGCCCCAGCACCTCGGCGCGCCGCTTCAGCTCCGCCCCCAGCGCCTGCGCGAACTCCCGCATCCGGACCGGATCCGAAGCCACCAGGTGCTCGGTCACATGCGGCAGCTCCGTACAGGCCCGCAGCCCCTCGCCGCGCTCACCGCCCGCGCCGTCCACCAGGAGCAGGCCCAGCCTGTCCGGGCGGCCACCCGCGGCCAGGGAGGCCGCGACGGCCCGCAGCAGCTCCGTACGGCCGCTGCCCGCGGGCCCCTCGATCAGCAGATGCGGGCCCTCCTCCACCAGATCCACCGTCACCGGGCCGTGCGGCCCCGTGCCCAGAACCGTGGTGCTGCCCGCTGCCGAAGCCCAGCGCGCCATCAGGGACGCGGGGGTCGCCCGCGCCAGCCCCAGCTCGTCCAGCAGCCGTGCCGTACGCGGCAGGACGGTCGCCTGCCTGCGCCGCCCCGCGGCGGCGGAACCGCCCGCCTCCGTACGGAGAGGGGCCAGCGCCCGGCCGAAACGGTCGGCCCACGCGGGGGACACCGCGTCCACCGTCGCGACCGTGCCGGGTCCGGCGGGCCGGCCCACCGCCGTACGCAGCAGCCGCAGCGCCGTCGCCACATCGCCGCTCAGCAGGGCCACCGCCCCGCACTCCCGGAAGGCCGTAGAGGCCGCGCACGCCGTCTCGTAGGTCGCCGCCAGCGGGGAGACGGGCGACGCCGCGGGTGTCTCGGCCAGACAGATCACATGGACACCGGCCACGGAGCCCGCACCGGCCAGCCGCGCCGCGGTCTCGCGCAGCGCCGCCGAGCCGGGGTCGCCGTCCACCACCACCAGGGTGGATGTCCCCTCGTACCGCCCGGCCGCGTCGGCGACGGACCCGCTGTCGGCCGACGCCCACGCCGCACCGAGCGGCCCGTCGTCCAGCCGGCGCGTCAGCTCGCCCAGGCGGGCGGCGGCCTGATCCCGGTCGTAGGCGAGGAGCAGCCGACAGTCCTGGCCGTGGGCCGGCCGTGTGTGCGGCAGCCAGCCGAGCCAGCCCCACTCGCGCTTGCGCTGCTCCACGCTTCTCGTCCGGTCGGCGCTGATCAGCACGATCTCCAGATCGGCGGGGGAGTGCAGGGCGGCGAGCTGCGCCACGGCCGACCTGGCGAGACCGGTCAGCCGCTCACGGGGGCCCGCGAGACCGAGAGAACCGGCTTCGCGCAGGCTCACCGTCACAGGCACCGAGGGCAGCGGACCCGACCCGTCGGGGGACGGCCGCTCCGTCGTGCCCAGCCGAAGGACCAGTGATTCGGGGTGGCCGGGGCCGCGCTCCCACAGTCGGGGGCCGGGGCCCAGCGCCGTCATGAGTACGGAGGCGGGGTCGGGCCACGTCTCGTCGAGCGGCGCGCGGCCCGTGGGGCGGGCGCCGGGGCCGGTGGCCGCCGGGACGCCGTCGTCGCCGGGGAACTCATCGCCGCGCGTGCCGGCCAGCCGTCTGGCCCAGGCGCCTATGCCGCCACGCCGTCTGCCGGGCCCCTCGGGCAGCTCGGTGCCGCGCATGGGCGTGCCCTGCCGGCGGGATCCGGGCGCCCGGCTGTGGCCCTGCGGGCCGTCGTCGGCCGCGCCGTGGACGTCGTCGCTGTCGGCGCGGTCGTGCGCGGGGCGCCCGGCGGTGCCCGGCACCGGTGCGTACAGGGCGTCGCCGTATCTGGTGTCGGCGTCGGAGCGGGGAGAGCGCGGGTCGGGCACGCGGGGCGTGACGGCAGGGCTGCCGTGACCCGCCTGGCCGCGCTGGCCGTACGCGTGGACCGTACGTCCGCCGGGGCCGCCGCCCGTTCCGTAAGCCCCGGTGTCCGGGCCGGGCCGTGGGGCGGTGTACGCCCCCGATGCCGTCCCCGGTCCCGTCGCGCCGGAGCCCGCGTTCGCATCCGCGCCTTCGCTCCCGCCGCCCTTTCCGCCGTCGCCGCCCGCGCCGTCCCGAACCCCGGGGGTGATCCGCAGATGCCCCTCGCCGTCCGGCGCGACCGTCAGCGTCGGCATCCGGCCGCCCGAGGTGAGGCGCAGGGCGGACTCGCCCAGCCGCAGCAGGGCGCCCGCCGGGAGCGGGACCGCGCGGGACCCGACCCGGACGCCCTCGAGGGTGGTGCCGTTCGTGGAATGCAGGTCCGCCACCGAGACATGACCGTCATCGGCCACCGTCACCGAGCAGTGCAGCCGCGAGACGTCCGGATCGTCGAGCGGTACGTCGGCGTCGGCCGAGCGGCCGATCCTGACCTGTCCGCCGTGCAGCAGATGGACCCCGCCCGCGTCCGGACCCGCGACCACATGGAGCTGGGCAGGGACGTCGTCGGTGGGCGCCTCGTCCTCGCCGGGGACCTGGAGCGAGAGCACGGCTCCGTCCACCAGCGGGGGCTCGCCCAGGGTGCGGCGCTGGGCGTCCAGCCGCTCCCGTCCCGCGTACAGCACGACGGCGCCCGAGACGTCGGGTCCGGCGACGGCCGTCGCCAGGGCGGAGGCGACGGTGGCGAGCGCCGTCCCCGCGGGTGCGGTGACGAGCACGTCGCACGCGCGCCCCGCGGGATGGCCGCTGCGCGGCGCGAGGACGGTCAGCCGGATCTGCATCGCCGTCAGCGGTCCCTTCTGCGCGGGGTGCCCGGCAGGGGTGCTGCCCTGTGTGAATCCCCCCACCCGGCACCGACACATCGTCCGGTACAGGTCGGCACGGACGGTGAGCGAACGACCCCACACATCGAGTGCTGGGTGGCATCTTCGCACCTGCCACCGACAACACGCCCACGGACCGGGGGTAAGTGATCTTGAATGGTCGGCTGTGCGTGCAAAAGTGCATGGTTGGGAACGTGTTGGGATCATCCGAGGAGCCCGCGGGTACACGTGAGTGGCAACCATCCGTAGGAGGCTCGCGTCTTCCTCTCGAACATGACCGCGACGGGAACCCCGCGGGACCTCTAGGGTCTGTCTTTCGGATCAGGCCGGATCAGGGAGCGGCACCAGGGCTCGCAAGCCCGGCAGGATCCGAACGACAGGCCCTAAAGTGGGTCGGACACCCGGGCGGGCCCGGGGCCATGCAAGGACCACCAGCAGCAGGGAGCGCATGACGTGCGGCCGGTAGGCAGCAAGTACCTCCTGGAGGAGCCCATCGGGCGCGGCGCCACGGGCACCGTCTGGCGCGCCCGGCAGCGGGAGACCGCCGGCGCCGAGGCGGCCGTGGCCGGGCAGCCCGGTGAGACCGTCGCGATCAAGGTCCTCAAGGAGGAGCTGGCGAACGACGCGGACGTGGTGATGCGCTTCCTCCGGGAGCGCTCCGTCCTGCTCCGTCTGACCCACTCCAACATTGTGCGGACCCGCGACCTGGTCGTCGAGGGTGACCTCCTCGCCCTCGTGATGGATCTGGTCGAGGGCCCGGACCTGCACCACTACCTGCGGCAGAACGGCCCCTTCAGCCCGGTCGCCGCCTCGCTGCTCACGGCCCAGATCGCGGACGCGCTCGCCGCGAGCCACGCTGACGGCGTCGTACACCGCGACCTGAAGCCCGCCAACGTCCTGCTGAAGGACGACGGCGACCAGCTGCACCCGATGCTGACCGACTTCGGCATCGCCCGGCTCGCCGACTCCCCGGGGCTGACCCGGACGCACGAGTTCGTCGGCACGCCCGCGTACGTCGCGCCGGAGTCCGCCGAGGGCCGTCCGCAGACCTCCGCGGTCGACATCTACGGCGCCGGCATCCTGCTGTACGAGCTGGTCACCGGCCGTCCGCCGTTCGCGGGCGGTACGGCCCTCGAAGTGCTCCACCGGCACCTCAGTGAGGAGCCCCGCCGCCCCTCCACCGTCCCCGATCCGCTGTGGACGGTCATCGAGCGCTGCCTCCGTAAGGAGCCCGACGAGCGGCCCAGCGCCGTGAATCTCGCCCGCGCCCTGCGCACCGTCGCCTCCGGCATCGGTGTGCACTCGACATCCGCCCAGGTCAACGCGGCGATGGGAGTGGGGGCCCTGCTGGCGCCCGATCCGTCGCCCACCACGGTGCCCGGTGAGCCCGGCGCCGCCGACCCGACCCAGGTGCTGCCGAGCAACGCGGGATCGTACGACCCGGCCGCGGCGACCAGCGTCATGCCGACCAACGCGCCGAACGCGCCCGGAGCGTCCGACCCGACGTCGGTCATGCCGGTCGGCGCAGGCGGACCGGGCGCCCCCGGCGCCGGACCCGGCCCCGAGGACCCGCACCCCTGGCAGAACCAGCTCAGGGCCGCGCGCGACCGCAACGAACAGACCCAGGTCCAGTACCTGGACCCGAGCCAGGACCCGCTGAGGCGCAGGCCCCAGCGGCCCCAGGGCCAGGGCGGCCAGCGTCAGGGCCCGCCGCCCCAGCAGCACCAGGGGCAGCGCGCCCCGCAGCCGTACCCGCCCCAGCAGTCCCACGCGCCCCAGCGGCAGCGTTACGCGCCGCCCCCGCAGCAGCAGCAACAGCGGTACTCCCCGCCCCAGCAGCCGGCGCCCCAGCAGCCTCAGCCGCCCGCACCGCGCCAGCCCCGGCAGCGCGGCGCCAACCCGATGAGGATCCCCGGCCTCGGCTGCCTCAAGGGATGCCTGTTCACGCTGGTCCTGCTCTTCGTCGCCGGCTGGCTCGTCTGGGAGCTGACGCCGCTCCAGGGCTGGATCGGCGAGGGCAAGAGCTACTGGAAGGCGATCACCGACGCCGTCGACACGGTGTCGGGCTGGGTCAAGGACCTCGGCGGTTCGGACGCCGGTTCCGGCGGTTCGGGCTCCGGCTCCAACTGACATCACCGACGCCGGTGACCGTGACCGGTGGGGGCTCCCACCGGTCACGGCGTGATCCCGGCGCTTCTGTCGCTTTGTCGATACCCGCGGGATCAATTCCCCCGCAGAAGTGAACGTTGACGCGGTACCGGGCAATGAACTCCCCGATACCCGCGTACTTTGATGGGCAAAGCCAGCCGCTGAGGGAGCAGTCTTGGCACGGAATATCGGCAGCCGGTACACCGCCCATCAGATCCTGGGGCGGGGCAGCGCCGGCACGGTGTGGCTCGGCGAGGGGCCCGAGGGCCCCGTCGCCATCAAGCTGTTGCGCGAGGACCTCGCCTCCGACCAGGAACTGGTCGGGCGCTTCGTCCAGGAGCGCACCGCGCTGCTCGGACTCGACCACCCGCGGGTGGTCGCCGTCCGCGATCTCGTCGTGGACGGCAACGACCTGGCACTGGTGATGGAGCTGGTGCGCGGCACCGACCTGCGCACCCGCCTCGACCGCGAGCGCCGGCTCGCACCCGAGGCCGCGGTCGCCGTCGTCGCCGATGTCGCCGACGGCCTCGCCGCCGCGCACGCCGCCGGTGTCGTCCACCGCGACGTCAAGCCGGAGAACATCCTGCTCGACATGGAAGGCCCGATCGGCCCCGGCGGCGCGCACCCGGCGCTGCTCACCGACTTCGGCGTCGCCAAGCTGATCGACACGCCCCGCCGTACGAAGGCGACCAGGATCATCGGCACCCCCGACTATCTGGCGCCCGAGATCGTCGAGGGCCTGCCGCCGCGTGCCGCCGTCGACATCTACGCGCTCGCCACGGTCCTGTACGAGCTCCTCGCCGGCTTCACGCCCTTCGGCGGCGGCCATCCCGGAGCCGTCCTGCGCCGCCACGTCACCGAGACCGTCGTGCCGCTGCCCGGCATCCCCGACGAGCTGTGGCAGCTCCTCGTCCAGTGCCTGGCCAAGGCCCCGGCCTCCCGGCTGCGCGCCTCCGAGCTGGCCGCGCGGCTCCGCGAGCAGCTCCCGCAGCTCGCCGGCATCCCCTCCCTGGAGGTGGACGAGCCCGACGCCGAGCCGACCGAGGAGGAGCGGGCGTACGACGACGCCGAGGCCGCGCGGGCCCCGGCGGACGAACAGCCGCGCCGCAGGGGAGCCGTCCCGCTCGTTCCGGGAGCGGCGCCGGACTCCAACCGCGACACCCACACGAGCATGCGCGTCCCGGCCCCCGACGAGCTCGCGGGCGGCGCGCGCGGCACTGCGAGGGCGCCCCGCGCGGCGGGCCAGCGCAGGCCGGGATCGGCCCGGCACAAGGCGGAGGTCGTCCGTAAGCGGCGTATAACGCTGGGTGTGACGGCCGTCCTGCTGGTCGCCGTCCTCGGCGTCGGGGGCTGGCTGGCGACGAGCAGCGACGGCGCGGAGCTCACCCCCACGGCCCCGACGCCGACGGCCTCCCCCGTCCCGTAGGACCTGCCCGCCGGACGGGAGCGCATCCGGCCCGTCCGGCGATCGAGGACACCACGCGGCCCGTCCGCCGATCGGGGGCGAACAGTCCCGCGGGCATCGACGGCGGGGTTCGGGCCGTCAGCCGTTAGGCTGGGTGCGTGGCAGTCGTCGATGTATCCGAAGAGCTGAAGTCCCTTTCCTCGACCATGGGGTCGATCGAGGCCGTCCTTGACCTCGACAAGATGAGGGCCGAGATCGCTGTCCTGGAGGACCAGGCAGCCGCGCCGTCGCTCTGGGACGACCCGGAGGCGGCACAGAAGATCACCAGCAAGCTCTCCCACCTCCAGGCGGAGCTGCGCAAGACCGAGGCCCTCAGGAGCCGGATCGACGACGTCGAGGTGCTCTTCGAGCTCGCCGAGAGCGAGGCCGACGCCGACGCCCGCAACGAGGCCGAGTCCGAGCTCGCCTCGGTGAAGAAGGCGCTCGACGAGATGGAGGTCCGCACCCTCCTGTCCGGTGAGTACGACGAGCGGCAGGCGCTCGTCAACATCCGGGCCGAGGCCGGCGGCGTCGACGCGGCGGACTTCGCCGAGCAGCTCCAGCGCATGTACATCCGCTGGGCCGAGCGGCACGACTACCCGACCGAGGTCTACGAGACGTCGTACGCGGAAGAGGCCGGCATCAAGTCGACCACCTTCGTCGTCAAGACGCCGTACGCCTACGGCACGCTCTCCGTCGAGCAGGGCACCCACCGGCTGGTCCGTATCTCGCCGTTCGACAACCAGGGGCGCCGCCAGACCTCGTTCGCGGGCGTCGAGGTGCTGCCCGTCGTCGAGTCCAGCGACCACGTCGAGATCGACGAGACCGAGCTGCGCGTGGACGTCTACCGCGCGTCCGGCCCCGGCGGTCAGGGCGTCAACACCACGGACTCCGCGGTCCGCATCACGCACATCCCCACCGGCATCGTCGTCTCGTGCCAGAACGAACGCTCGCAGATCCAGAACAAGGCCAGCGCCATGAACGTCCTTCAGGCGAAGCTGCTGGAGCGCCGCCGTCAGGAGGAGCAGGCCAAGATGGACGCCCTCAAGGGCGACGGCGGCAACTCGTGGGGCAACCAGATGCGTTCGTACGTCCTGCATCCGTACCAGATGGTCAAGGACCTCCGTACGGAGTTCGAGGTGGGCAATCCGCAGGGCGTGCTCGACGGAGAGATCGACGGCTTCCTGGAGGCCGGAATCCGCTGGCGCAAGCAGCAGGAACGCTAGGTCACCAACGGGGTTTTGGCCGAGGTCAGAGCCCAACTGACGGTCCCGGCAAGGGACTCGCTTTGTCGACAAAGTAACTGCCGCCTCCAGGGCGGCAGTTCCCGTTTATGTCACAGTTACCCCTCGCTCGGCGGACAACTGCCTTGATAACCGGGCAACGCGCGCGCAACGACCTTGACGCTTATGCGAAAACTCGGAATGGTGACGCGCGGCATGCGTATTTCCGGGGCGCGTGTGATTCGGGGGACCCGCACGCACGGACCCCCAACCGGCCGGCCCCGGACCGCTGCACCACTCACGATTAGCTACTGGGGGTAGCAAGCACATGACCAAGAAGACGCGGATCCGCGTAGCGCGGATAGCCGCCGGCGCGGTGATCGCCGCCGGTGCTTCGCTGACCGCCGCGGGCGCCGCTTCGGCCGTCGGCATCGATGTCAACGTCGGTGGCCTGAGCGCCAACGCGGATGTCGACAAGAACGGCCTGGACGTCGGCCTCGGCCTCGGTGACACCGAGGGCGCCACGGAGGGCACCGACGGCGGCAACACCATCGTCGGCACCACCTCGGGAGCCGATGGCGGTGCCGATGGTGGCGCTGACGGCGGTGCTGACGGTGGAGCCGATGGCGGTGCTGACGGCGGTGCCGATGGTGGCGCTGACGGCGGTGCCGATGGTGGCGCTGACGGCGGTGCCGATGGCGGTGCTGACGGCGGTGCTGACGGCGGTGCCGATGG
Organism: Streptomyces sp. NPDC060366; assembly: GCF_042725135.1. Taxonomy (NCBI): domain Bacteria; kingdom Bacillati; phylum Actinomycetota; class Actinomycetes; order Kitasatosporales; family Streptomycetaceae; genus Streptomyces; species Streptomyces sp. NPDC060366. The sequence goes on from NZ_JBHXDC010000017.1 coordinate 56,886, forward strand.
TGGCGCTGACGGCGGTGCTGACGGTGGAGCCGATGGCGGTGCCGATGGTGGCGCTGACGGTGGAGCCGATGGCGGTGCTGACGGCGGCGCTGACGGTGGTGCCGATGGTGGCGCTGACGGCGGTGCTGACGGTGGTGCCGATGGTGGCGCTGACGGCGGTGCTGACGGTGGTGCCGATGGTGGCGCTGACGGCGGTGCCGATGGTGGCGCTGACGGCGGTGCCGATGGTGGCGCCGCCGAGGGTCAGAGCGGTGGCACCGACGAGGGCCAGACCGGTGGTGCCGACGCCGGCAGCAGCGCGGGCACCACGGGCGGTACCGACACCGACAACGCCGGTTCGCAGCCGGTCGAGCAGGGCGAGGCCAAGGAGGAGCTGGCTGAGACCGGCGCCGCCGAGACCACCTTCCTGCTCATCGGTGCCGCGACCATGATCGCCGGTGGCATCGGCTTCCGGATGCTCCCGCGTCTGGTCGGCAACCGCGCCACGGCCGCCTAAGCACCCGCTTCAGGCATCCCGTACGCAAGGAAGGGCCCGGACACTCAACCAGTGTCCGGGCCCTTCCGCATGTTCCGGGGACGGCTCAGGCCGTCTGATGCCCCACCGCCACCAGTGCCACCGCCGCTATCAGCACCACCAGCAGGGTCAGCAGCGCCACGGGGCTCAGGCCGCCGAGAGGGCCCTCCTGCTCCAGCCGCTGCCTGTTCGCACGGCAGACATGACACCGGCCCTCACTGACCGGTCCCGCGCAGTTGGCGCACACCAGCCGATCAAAGGTCATGCGCTCTCCTCCTCCCGCGCCGCGGAGCCGCGGGCACTGTCTCTGCGCCCAACGTTCCGGGAAACGCGACCGTTCCCCGTACCACTGTGCCAGCTCCCGCTCTATTCGGCGCGCGCCGTCGGATTGCGCCCGGTCCGTCCCCGATGGCGGCCGGCCGTCATCCGTGATAAATCGCCCATGCCCGGACCAACCCCGGCGGCCGACTGCGCGGCCCTCGCCGGTTCGCGTAAGGTCTCGCTCACCTACTCCCGGCCGACGTGGTGCACCCGTGATCCGATTCGACAACGTCTCCAAGACCTATCCGAAGCAGAACCGCCCCGCCCTGCGCGATGTGTCCCTCGACATCGAGAAGGGGGAATTCGTCTTCCTGGTGGGCTCCTCTGGCTCCGGCAAGTCGACCTTCCTGCGGCTCGTCCTCCGTGAGGAGCGCGCCAGCCACGGCATGGTGCACGTCCTCGGCAAGGACCTCGCGCGCCTGTCGAACTGGAAGGTCCCGAGCATGCGCCGTCAACTCGGCACGGTCTTCCAGGACTTCCGCCTCCTGCCGAACAAGACCGTCGCGCAGAACGTCGCCTTCGCGCAGGAGGTCATCGGCAAGTCCCGTGGCGAGACCCGTAAATCCGTCCCCCAGGTCCTCGATCTCGTCGGACTCGGCGGCAAGGAGGACCGGATGCCCGGTGAGCTCTCCGGTGGTGAGCAGCAGCGCGTCGCGATCGCGCGGGCCTTCGTCAACCGCCCCATGCTGCTGATCGCGGACGAGCCGACGGGCAACCTCGACCCGCAGACCTCCGTCGGCATCATGAAGCTGCTGGACCGCATCAACCGCACCGGCACGACCGTCGTGATGGCGACGCACGACCAGAACATCGTCGACCAGATGCGCAAGCGTGTTATCGAGCTCGAAAAGGGCCGTCTCGTGCGAGACCAGGCGCGAGGCGTCTACGGCTACCAGCACTGAGCAACGCGAAGAGCATCGAAAGCTGAAAGGACGCCATGCGCGCCCAGTTCGTCCTGTCGGAGATCGGCGTCGGTCTCCGCCGAAATCTGACGATGACGTTCGCCGTCATCATTTCCGTAGCCCTCTCGCTCGCGCTGTTCGGCGGCGCACTGCTCATGCGCGAGCAGGTCAGCGTGATGAAGGACTTCTGGTACGACAAGGTCAACGTCTCGATCTTCCTGTGCAACAAGGGAGACGCCGAGACCACCGACAAGTGCGAGAAGGGCCCGGTCACCGCGGATCAGCGGAAGACCATCGAGACCGACCTCGGCAAGATGGACATCGTCGACGAGGTCTACCACGAGTCGGCCGACGAGGCGTACAAGCACTACCGCGAGCAGTACGGCGAGACGCCCATCGCCGGGATGATCACCCCGGACCAGATGCAGGAGTCGTTCCGGGTCAAGCTCAAGGACCCGGAGAAGTACAAGGTGGTGGCGACCGCCTTCGAGGGCCGGGACGGTGTGCAGTCCGTCGCGGACCAGCGCAACATCCTGGAGAACCTCTTCAACCTGATGCAGGGCATGAATGTCGCCGCGCTCGGAGTGATGGCGCTGATGCTTGTCATTGCCCTGATGCTGATCGTGAACACCGTCCGGGTGTCCGCGTTCAGCAGACGGCGGGAGACCGGCATCATGCGGCTGGTGGGAGCGTCGAGCTTCTACATCCAGATGCCGTTCATCATGGAGGCCGCGTTCGCCGGGCTGATCGGCGGCGTCGTCGCCTGCGTCCTGCTGCTCGCCGGGCGTTACTTCCTGATCGACGGCGGACTCGCGCTCGCCGACAAGATGCAACTGGTCAACTTCATCGGCTGGGACGCGGTGCTGGCCGTCCTTCCGCTGGTGCTGGTGATCGGTCTGCTGATGCCGGCAGTGGCCGCTTCCGTCGCGTTGCGCAAGTACCTCAAGGTGTGACAATGGCCCCTGGCGTCGTCTCGCCAAGCCGCTCTGCGGCGCCGGGGGTTGTCCTAGACTCGGCGCCATGCCGGGCCCCGAAAATCGCCTCAGGCCCCACGGTTTCTACCGCGGGGCGGCCCTGACACTGCTCTTCGCGAGCGTGCTCGCCACGGCCGCGGCCACCGACTCGCTGCCGCGCGCCGACGAGGAAGCCGCCCGCATAAGCACCCGCTCCGTCGCCTCCACGGCCGACAAGGACGAGGTCGCGAGGGCCGCCGCCGAAGCCATGGCCGACGGGAAGTCCGGCACCGAGGCCGCCGAGGATGTCGTCAGCCGCAGCGGTGACCGCTGGGGCGCCGTGTACGACAAGGGCGAGTACGAGGAGTTCGAGCAGGCCCTCGACGGCAAGTACACCGGGGTCGGCCTCTCGGCCAAGCGGCTGGCCGACGGCCGGATCGCGGCGAGCAAGGTCCAGCCCGGCGGCCCCGCGGCGCTGGCCGGGATCAAGGCCGGGGACATCCTCCGTACGATCGACGGCGAACCGGTGGGCCGACGGCCCGTGACCGAGATCGTCGCGCTGCTGCGCGGTGACGGCAGGGACCGGGACACCGGCCAGCCCGAGGACGCCTCCGCGGGCACCACCGTGGTCCTCGGCCTCGCTCGTGGCGGGCGCGAGTGGAGCGAGACCCTGCGCCGGGCCAGCCTCAGTACTGACGCCGTCACGCTCGACACCGGCGCCGACGGCGCGCTCGTGATCAAGGTGGCCGCCTTCACCAAGGGCAGCGGCAAGCAGATCAGGGACGCCGTGCTGGAGGCGCCCAGGGGCGCCGGCGTCCTGCTCGACCTCCGGGGGAACGCGGGCGGACTGGTCACCGAGGCCGTCCAGGCGGCCTCCGCCTTCCTCGACGGCGGCCTGGTCGCCACGTACGACATACGGGGTGAGCAGCGGTCCCTGTACGCGGACCCGGGCGGCGACACCGAGCGGCCGGTGGTCGCGCTCGTCGACGGCGGCACGATGAGCGCCGCCGAGCTGGTCACCGGCGCCCTCCAGGACCGTGGCCGGGCGATCACCGTCGGTTCACCCACCTTCGGCAAGGGTTCCGTACAGATGCCGAGCCGGCTGCCGGACGGTTCCGTGGCCGAGCTGACGGTCGGGCACTACCGCACACCGGCCGGTCACAAGGTCGACGACAAGGGCATCACACCCGACCTGGTCGTGGCCGAACGGGCCCAGGAGCGGGCCCGCACAGTATTGAGTGGCCTCGGAGGCGGGTCGTAGTGCGAAAATGAACGCACTATGGCAAAGGAAAAGGACACAGGGCGCAAGCTGGTCGCGCAGAACAAGAAGGCGCGGCACGACTACCTGATTCTCGACACCTACGAGTGCGGTCTCGTGCTGACAGGTACCGAGGTCAAGTCGCTGCGCCAGGGACGCGCCTCCCTGGCGGACGGCTTCGTACAGATCGACGACCACGAGGCGTGGCTGCACAACGTGCACGTGCCCGAGTACACCCAGGGCACCTGGACCAACCACTCGGCGCGGCGCAAGCGGAAGCTGCTGATGCACCGGATCGAGATCGACAAGCTGGAGCAGAAGTCGAACGAGTCCGGTCACACGATCGTGCCGCTGGCCCTCTACTTCAAGGGCGGCCGGGCCAAGATCGAGATCGCGCTGGCGAAGGGCAAGAAGGAGTACGACAAGCGCCAGACGCTCCGTGAGAAGCAGGACCGGCGGGAGACGGATCGCGCGGTCTCGGCGGTACGCCGGCGTCAGCGGGCCTGATCGCCCGTCGGACGGAATAAGGTGGCCGCGGCCCACGTTGGTCACGTACGATGGTTGTTGTCCCGCGGAGCAGGGACAGCGTTTGAAAAATCAACATGGGGATGATCGGTTTCGACAGCGGATGTCGAGGCAGGGGAAGCGAGTCGAGGAAGCGGCAATGATCTCGTTAACCATATGTCGCAAACAATAATCGCCAATTCCAAGCGCGATTCCTCCACCTTCGCTCTCGCTGCTTAATTAGCAGCTAGCGAAGACTCCGTGGAGTGTCAGCCCGGGGGTGTTCCCGACCCGGATCCTGGCATCAACTAGGGAACTAAACCACCGCGTTCGGTCACGGGACACGGTGGGAAATCAAACAGTGACTGGGCCTGTCGGAGGCTTGTTCGCGTGACCTCCGGGGCCGAGTAAAAACGTAGCGAACTGCACTCGGAGAAGCCCTGGTTCCGCACCGTTGGACGCGGGTTCGATTCCCGCCATCTCCACAGTTCCCATGTGAGGCGAAGGCCCCGCTGCCCTGTCGGCAGCGGGGCCTTCGTCGTGCGTCGGCGTCGTGATGTCGGACACAGCGTCCCCGCGGGGTGCGGCGCGATGTCGGCCACCTGTCCGCCGGCCCCCGCCGCCTCGGACCGGAACGCCCTGGAACAAGAGCAGTTCAGGGCAGTGGGACCGCTCCGCCCGCGCGGATCACATGGCCGGAATCTTTACGTCAAGATCGGTCCTTCGGCAGCGAACTCGTACAGATGCATATCAACTGGTGAAGCAGGAGCACGTGTGTGGTCGCCGTGCGCTACATTCTGGGTCCGGGTGCAAGTGGGTGGGGGGCGCTCGGTTCGGGTGGGGGCCCGACCGACGGCCGTATTCCGGCCATTTTCATGCACGCACCCAGTGATCTTGTGGGGGATGTGCGTACAGCAGTGGACAATTGGCGAGAAGATGCCCGAAAAGGGCACACGCATGAGCCGATGGATGTCACCGTCGAGCTCGACGGTCTGGGGCGGCAGCTCTCCGAGCTGCCCGGCCGGACCACGGAGGCCACCGGCATACCCGCGGCGCGTGCCGCGGACAGCGCCGAAGGTCCCGTCTTCGTCGACGCCAGCGGCCGTCGGAGCAAGAAGCTCCGGCGTCTGGGCTGGGTGCTGGCGATAGCCAGTGCCTGTTACGCCGTCGCCCTGGTCGCGGCCCTGATCGGTGGCAGTTCCAGCGCCCCCTGGCTTCAGATACCCGGCGTCAGTGACAAGCGGGACTCCGACAAGGTCGAGATACAGCCGCCCCCGACGGACCGCCCCACCGTGGTGGCCACACCGGGCGCGGGGGGCCTCGACCCCAGCCCCACGGACTCCGTCTCCGGCACACCGTCCGCGCCCGGCGCGAGCGCCGGCGCCTCGGACGATCCGGACCCGTCAGGGTCGGCCTCCGGCAAGCCGGACCCCGACCCGAAGCCCGGGAAGTCCGATTCGAAGCCGGATCCCGCCGATCCCGATCCGGGACCCGGAGATCCGAACCCCGAGCCCAATCCCGGTGAGTCCGACCCGGGAGGACCGGTCGATCCGGGCCCGGATCCCGGCACGGATCCCACTCCCTCGGACTCCCCGCCCGTCGATCCACCCGTCGTGCAGGACGGCCAGCAGGCAGTCGCGGAAGGCGCCGAGTAAAAAAAATGACCTCTTCTGGCAGACAGGCCCCGTCCCACAAGCACGGCCAGCACAAGCAGAAGCGGGGTCGCGTCGCCAGACGCAGACTGCCCATGCGCTATCTGCTGCCTTCGCTGCTGCTCGTCGCCCTGCTCGCGATGCTGATGCTGCGCGGCTATGTGCACAGCGAGATCCTGGCGGACCATCGCGTACGCCCGCCGGCCGCCACCGACCAGGTGCCGGACCGGATCCTCAAGGGCGGCCCGGTCATAGACGCGCGCGGGACGACCACGCCCAAGGCACTGAAGGTCCCCGACCAGAAGCTCGTGCTGACCTTCGACGACGGACCGGACCCCGAGTGGACGCCCAAGGTCCTCGACAAGCTGAAGGAGTACGACGCGCACGCGGTCTTCTTCGTCACCGGGACGATGGCCTCGCGCCATCCTGATCTGGTGCGGCGGATGGTCGCCGAGGGCCACGAGATCGGCCTGCACACCTTCAACCACCCGGATCTCGCGTACCAGACCCAGTCCCGTATCGACTGGGAGCTGACACAGAACCAGCTCGTGCTGGCGGGCGCGGCCGGTATCCGCACCTCGCTGTTCCGCCCGCCGTACTCCTCCTTCGCCGACGCGATGGACGACAAGTCGTGGCCGGTCACCGAGTACATCGGCAGCCTCGGCTACATCACCGTGCTCAACAACACCGACAGCGAGGACTGGAAGCGTCCCGGTGTCGAGGCGATCATCGAGCGGGCCACACCGAAGGGCACCCGCGGCTCCATCGTGCTGATGCACGACTCGGGAGGCGACCGCTCGCAGACCGTCACCGCGCTGGGCCGCTTCCTGCCGAGCATGCAGGAGCGCGGATACGAGTTCGCCAACCTCACCGAGGCGCTGGGCGCCCCGAGCGCCCATACGCCCGTCTCCGGTGTCGAACTGCTCAAGGGCAAGGCGTTCGTCGGGGCCGTCGCCGTCTCGGAGGGCACCACCGCCGTACTGGTGGCCGGGCTCGCCGCGATCGGCGTGCTGGTCATCGGGCGGTTCGGGCTGATGCTGGTGCTGTCCTTCGCGCACGCGCGCAAGGTGCGGCGGCGCGGCTTCAGTTGGGGTGAGCCGGTCACCGAACCGGTGACGGTGCTCGTGCCCGCGTACAACGAACGCGAGTGCATAGCCAACACGGTCCGCTCCCTGATGGAGAGCGACCGTCCCATCGAGGTCATCGTCATCGACGACGGCTCGACGGACGGCACGGCGGACATCGTCGAGGCGATGTGGCTGCCGGGCGTCCATGTCGTACGGCAGGTCAACGGCGGCAAGCCCGCCGCGCTCAACAACGGCATCGCGCACGCCAGTCACGACCTCGTCGTGATGATGGACGGCGACACCGTCTTCGAGCCGTCCACCGTGCGTGAGCTGGTCCAGCCGTTCGGCGACCCGCGGGTCGGGGCCGTCGCGGGCAACGCCAAGGTCGGCAACCGCGACACCCTCATCGGCGCCTGGCAGCACATCGAGTACGTGATGGGCTTCAATCTGGACCGCCGCATGTACGACGTGCTGCGCTGCATGCCCACCATCCCCGGCGCCGTCGGCGCCTTCCGCCGCCAGGCCCTGGAGCGGGTCGGCGGGATGAGCGAGGACACCCTCGCCGAGGACACCGACATCACCATGGCGATGCACCGCGACGGCTGGCGGGTCGTGTACGCGGAGCGCGCCCGTGCCTGGACCGAGGCGCCGGAGTCCGTGCAGCAGTTGTGGTCTCAGCGCTACCGCTGGAGCTACGGCACGATGCAGGCGATCTGGAAGCACCGCCGCGCGGTGATCGAGCGCGGGCCGTCGGGCCGCTTCGGCCGGGTCGGGCTGCCGCTGGTCTCGCTGTTCATGGTGCTGTTCCCGCTGCTGGCGCCGCTCATCGACGTGTTCCTCCTGTACGGGCTGGTCTTCGGCCCCACCCGGAACACCGTCATCGCGTGGCTGGGTGTGCTGGCCGTACAGGGGGTCTGCGCCGCGTACGCCTTCCGGCTCGACGGCGAACGCATGATCCATCTGATCTCGCTGCCCCTCCAGCAGGTCCTCTACCGACAACTCATGTACGTCGTGCTGCTCCAGTCCTGGATCACGGCCCTCACCGGCGGCCGGCTCCGCTGGCAGAAGCTGCGCCGCACCGGCGCCGTGGAGGCGCCGGGGGCCACGACCGGCAGGCGGCGCGAGGACGTTCGGAGGCCGGTGGCATGAGCGGCGGTTCTGTCGACATCGGGGGAGTGGCCGGGAGTACCGGAGGTACTCCGCGAGCCAGGCACAAGGCGCCGGGAGGCGCCAGGCCGGAGGCGGAGACGGCGGAGGGCGCCGTGCGCCCGTCCGGCCGGGACCGCTATCTCGATCTGCTGCGCGCGGTCGCGCTGGGGCGGGTGGTGATCTACCACATCTTCGGCTGGGCCTGGCTGACGATCCTCTTCCCTTCCATGGGCGTGATGTTCGCGCTGGCGGGCTCGCTGATGGCGCGTTCGCTGAACCGGCCCTCGCTGGGCGTGATCCGGGGCCGGATGCGGCGGCTGCTGCCGCCGATGTGGGCCTTCGCGCTGGTCGTGGTGCCGGTGATGTTCGCGATGGGCTGGAAGCCGGTCAGGGAGGAGGGCCTGTGGTGGTTCCTCAAGCTGGCCAACTATCTGTTCCCGGTCGGTGCGCCGCCGTATCCGTGGGAGAGCGGTTCGCAGGGCGGCTGGCTGGACCAGTCGTGGGCGGACCAGGCGGCCGGGCCGCTCTGGTACATCCGCGCGTACCTCTGGTTCGTGCTGGCGTCGCCGCTGCTGCTGTGGGCCTTCCGGCGGGTGCCGTGGGCGACGCTGCTGGCGCCGCTCGCGCTGACGGCCGTCATCGGCACCGGTCTGGTGGAGATCCCCGGCGAGGCGGGCCTGGCACTCACGGACTTCGCGGTCTACGGCGCGTGCTGGATCCTCGGCTTCGCGCACAACGACGGCATGTTCAAGAAGGTGCCGCGCTACATCACGGTCTCGCTGGCCACGTTCGTCATGGCCTTCGGGATCTGGTGGGCGTCGGGGCATCTCACCGACGAGGGCTGGAACCTGGACGAGATCCCGCTGGCCCAGGCGACCTGGTCGCTCGGGTTCTGCGCGATCCTGCTCCAGTACTCGCCGTCGTGGCAGAAACTGCCGGGCAAGCTGGCGCAGTTCGACTCCACGATCACCCTCGCCAACAACCGTGCCGTGACGATCTACCTCTGGCACAACCTGCTGGTCATGGCGACGGTACCGATCATCGACCAGCTCTGGAAGATTCCCGACATATGGAAGTACGGGGAGCAACTGGACGCCGCCTACCCGGCGTTGACGCTGGTGCTGATCTGGCCGCTGCTGGCGGTCGCGATCCTGGCCTTCGGGTGGGTCGAGGACGTCGCGGCCAAGCGGCGGCCGAGACTCTGGCCGAACGGCTCGAACGGCTCGAACGGATCCGGCGGCCCTAGTCGGCCCAGGGGCTCAGCGCCGCCCGCGCACGCAGGCTCGCCAGACCGTCGCTGATCGTCGGCTGGGTACCGCTGCCGCGCCGTACGCAGGTCAGGACCCGCCGGAAGGGCGGCGGGTCGCCGGTGACGCAGAGTCTCACCAGCTCCGGATGGGTGGTGAGGGGGACCAGCCGCGGTACGAGGCAGATGCCGAGGCCGTGGCTGATCAGCGAGAGCACCGCCGACCACTCGTCGGCGTGGTGGACCATCCGCGGGGCGAAGCCGGAGGCGGCGCAGAGCGCTTCGATCAGTCGTCGCTGGTCGTGGTGCGGCGATATCCAGTCGTCGTCGGCCGTCTCGCACAGCTCGACGCGCTCACAGCCGGCCAGCGGGTGCTTCGCCGGGACGACGAGGTCCAGGTAGTCGTCCATCAGTGGCTGTTGGTCGAAGCGGGGATCGTCCATGGTGGGGCTGCCGGGCAGCGGGGTGAGGACGGCGATGTCGAGCTTTCCGGCCAGCAGGTGTTCGTAGCAGTGGCGGGTGTCGATGTCCGCGACGGTCGTACGCGTCGACGGCGACGCGTCGCGCAGCTTCTGGGCGGTGGGCGCGAGGAGCGGGCCGATGCTGGTCGCGAAGCCGCCGATGCGCAGCGTCCGGTACGAGCCGCCGCCGTGGTCGGCGAGGTCCGCCTTGGCCCGTTCCCACTGCGAGCTGAGCAGGTCCGCGTGGTGCAGCAGGACGCAGCCCGCCGTGGTGAGGCGGATCCGGCGGCCGTCCGGCTCCCACAGTTCGGCGCCGACCTCGCGGGAGAGCTGGCGCAGCTGCTGGGAGACGGCGGACGGCGAGAGGTTCAGCGCGCGGGCGGTGGCCGCGACGGTGCCCTGCGCGTTCATGACGCGCAGCGTCTGGAGGAGGCGCAGATTGATCACGCCCTCCATCGTGCGCCATTCGTACGCTGTTTCGGCATGGTTCCGTCCCGAAAGATGCGATGGACGCGCACGGTCCGAGGACGGACGCTGGCCGTATGGAAGCTGATCCGACAGATATCCGTCCCGGCGACGTCGCCGTCTGCGCCGACTGCGGCTGGCCCGTCGAGACCCCGCTCCAGGAGGCGTCGCGCCACGCCGTCGCCGAGGGGACCGTCGTCTACACGCGGTGCGCCTGCGGACGTGTACGGGTCTGGCTGGAGCCGTGCGGGGGCGGCGGGCCGAGGCTGGTGGTGGGCGGCAATAGTGTCATGTACGCACCAAAAGCGGAGTGCCACGCGGGTCCGTGAGATGGCCGGCGGCGGTGAGAAACAAGATCGGGACCCCCTTCCGCTTTCCCTCGGCGGAGGGGGATTCTCGTTCCCGTCCGGCCGGTCCGCCGCTTGTACGCGGCGCGGCCGGTGCGCCGTCCCGTACGCGACCGGTACGGGACAGGGACGAGCCGCTCAGGAGCGACACCATGAACGACACCTCCACCGACCCCGGCTGGCACGTGGACGACCGCTGCACCAACTGCGACGTCTCCCGCCAGCTCGCGCCGGGCCTGATCGCCGACGGCGGCGGCCGGTCCGTCGTCGTCCGCCAGCCGCGCGACGCCGGAGAGGAACAGCGGCTCCACGCCGCCGCCTTCGCCTGCCACACCCGGTCCGTCCGTCCACCGGCCGGCCGACGGCTCGACGCGGCGCTCGACCCGTACCCGATGCCCCTCGACGCCACCGTGTCCCTCTGCGGACACAACGCGCCGATGACCGCCGCCGCCAACTCCTACCTCGTCCGGCGCCCGCCCGGCAGCCAGATCATGGTGGACACCCCGCGCTGGAGCGAGGCACTGGCGACCCGGTTCGAGGCGCTCGGCCCCGTCACCGACGTCCTGCTCACCCACCAGGACCACGCGGCGCACGGCCGCGCCTACGCCGACCGGTTCGGCGCCCGGCTCTGGATCCACGAGGGCGACCTCGCCTCCGCTCCCGACGCCGACCAGGTGCTGCGGGGCACCGACGCCGTCGAGATCACCGAGGGGGTCGTCGCCCACCCGCTGCCCGGCCACACGCGCGGCAGCGTGGTGTACGTCGCCGACGAGCGGTACTGCTTCAGCGGCGACAGCTTCTACTGGTCCCGCACCACCGGCGACATCGAGGTGGTCGAGAACGTCACCTGGTACTCCATCGAGGAGCTGGCCGCCTCCCTCGCCCGTACGGTCGACGCCCTCCGCTTCGAGTGGCTGCTCCCCGGCCACGGCGACCGCAGGCACCTGCCCGCCGCCGAGTCGCACCGGCGCATGCGCTCCCTGGCGACCCGCACCGCCGCACTGCGCCCCCGGCCGGTCGACTTCACGGCGACGCGCTGGTGACGGCGCCGACGGACGGGTCGGCGGGCGGGCTCACAGTGGCGCCCGTCCCCGGGTGAGAGCAAGGTTGCGCGCCGGTCATCTCGGGGCACCCCGGTGAAACGCGCCGTCCCTACCGTCAGGGGTCACCGAACCGCACCGTCAGTGGAGGCGCGATGACTGGCCCGACGATCACCGATGCGGCACCCGGCGCCGGACGGGGGCGATGGATCGAGCACTGGGATCCCGAGGACGCCGACTTCTGGGAGCGCACGGGCCGCCGGACCGCCCGGCGCAATCTGCTCTTCTCCGTGCTCTCCGAGCACATCGGGTTCTCCATCTGGACCCTCTGGTCGGTGATGGTCCTGTTCATGGGGCCCGAGTACGGGGTCGACCCGGCCGGGAAGTTCTTCCTCATCGGCATGGCCACCTTCGTCGGCGCGCTCGTGCGGATCCCGTACACCTTCGCCGTCGCACGCTTCGGCGGCCGCAACTGGACCGTCTTCAGCGCCCTGCTGCTGCTCCTGCCGACCGGCGCCGCCTACGCGGTGATGGAGCCGGGGACCTCGTACACCACCTTCATGGCCGTCGCCGCGCTCACCGGGCTCGGCGGCGGCAACTTCGCCTCGTCCATGACCAACATCAACTCCTTCTTCCCACTGCGCGAGAAGGGCTGGGCGCTCGGCCTCAACGCGGGCGGCGGCAACATCGGCGTGCCGGTCGTGCAGCTCGTCGGGCTGCTGGTGATCGGGACGGCGGGCGCCACGCACCCCCGGATCGTGCTCGCGGTCTACGTCCCGCTGATCGTCGCCGCCGCCCTCTGCGCCGCGCTGTTCATGGACAACCTGGCGCCGGTGAAGAACGACACCGGGGCGGCGAAGGAAGCCGTACGCGACCGGCACACCTGGATCATGGCGGTGCTGTACATCGGGACGTTCGGCTCCTTCATCGGCTACAGCTTCGCCTTCGGTCTGGTGCTCCAGACCCAGTTCGGGCGCACGCCCCTGGAGGCCGCCTCGCTGACGTTCGCCGGCCCGCTGCTCGGCTCGCTGATACGGCCCGTCGGCGGCAGGCTCGCCGACCGGCACGGCGGTGCCCGCATCACCCTGTGGAACTTCGGGGGCATGGCGGCGGCCACCGTCGTGGTGATCTTCGCCTCGATGACCGAGTCGCTGCCCGTCTTCCTCGTCGGCTTCAGCGCGCTGTTCCTGCTCAGCGGCCTCGGCAACGGCTCGACGTACAAGATGATCCCCGGCATCTTCCAGACGAAGGCGCTGGCCAGGGGGATGACGGGGGAGGACGCGGCCCGGTACGGGCGCAGGCTCTCCGGCGCCTCCATGGGGCTGATCGGGGCCGTCGGCGCACTCGGCGGGCTCGGGGTCAACCTCGCCTTCCGGCAGTCCTTCCAGCAGGAGGCGGGCACGGGCACCGCCGCGTTCGTCGCCTTCCTCGGCTTCTACGCCGTGTGCTCGGCGCTCACCTGGGCGGTATACCTTCGGAAGCAGGCGGCCCGACCGGCGACGGAGGCGGAGACGGGGGCCGGCGCCGATGTGAGCCACCGGCTCGACTACGCAGAGGTATGAGCCGGGCTCCGTGCGGGGCCCGGCCCCAGGGCGCGGGCGGGCTCCGCGGGGCCGGCTCCGTGAAGCGCCCGGCTCCGCCACCGGAGCCGTACGGACCAGAGAGCGGGACGAGGACCATGTCCGATCAGCAGCAGCACGGACCACTCGCCGGATTCACGGTCGGGGTCACCGCCGCCCGGCGCGCCGACGAACTGGGGGCGCTGCTCATGCGGCGCGGCGCCGCCGTCATGCACGCTCCCGCCCTGCGTATCGTGCCGGTCTCCGACGACGCCGAACTCCTCGCCGCCACCAAGGAGTTGATCGACAACCCGCCCCATGTGGTGATCGCGACGACGGCGATCGGCTTCCGCGGCTGGGTGGAGGCGGCCGACGGCTGGGGCCACGGCCAGGACCTGCTCGACTGTCTGCGCGGCACCGAGCTGCTGGCGCGCGGGCCGAAGGTGAAGGGCGCGATCCGCGCCGCCGGACTGACCGAGGAGTGGTCGCCGGAATCCGAGTCCATGGCCGAGGTGCTGGACCGGCTGCTGACCGAGGGCGTCGAGGGGCGCCGGGTCGCGCTCCAGCTCCACGGGGAGCCGCTGCCCGGCTTCGTGGAGGCGCTGCGGGCCGGGGGCGCCGATGTCGTCGTCGTACCCGTCTACCGCTGGATGCCGCCCGAGGACATAGCTCCCGTCGACCGGCTCATCGACGCGACCGTCGCGCGCACCCTGGACGCCGTCACCTTCACCAGCGCGCCCGCCGCCGCCTCGCTGCTCTCCCGGGCCAATGAGCGCGGTCTCTTGGCCGATCTGGTCGAAGCCCTTCACCACGACGTACTCGCCGTCTGCGTGGGCCCCGTCACCGCCCTGCCGCTCCAGGAGCACGGCATCGACACCGTCCAGCCCGAACGCTTCCGCCTCGGCCCGCTCGTCCAGGTGCTCTGCCTCGAACTCCCCGGCCGCACCCGCACGTTGACGGTCGCGGGCCGCCGATTCGAGATCCGCGGTCACGCGGTGCTGCTGGACGGCGAGCTGAGGCCCGTACCGCCCGCCGGGATGGCTCTGGTGACCGCGCTCGCCAGGCGGCCCGGCTGGGTGGTCTCGCGCGCCGACCTGCTGCGGGCCCTGCCCGGGGCGGGCAGCGACGAGCACGCGGTCGAGACGGCCATGGCCCGGCTCCGGGCGGCGCTCGGCGCGTCGGAACTGATCCAGACGGTCGTCAAGCGCGGCTACCGGCTGGCGCTGGACCCGGCCGCCGGCACGAAGTACGGGGGCGCCTGAACAGCGCGAAGTGACCGTCCGTCGATCACGGTGGGCATTTGGGTACCGGAACCGGAACCGGGGCGTCTATTTTAATCGGATGGTCAACGACTCCCTTCCGTTCCGGCCCGCGCGAGCGGAAGACGCCGGCCCTCTCGCCGAGGCACTTCTGCGCAACAGGGACCACATGGGCCCCTGGTCTCCGTACCGCACCGCCGACTACTTCACCCCCGAGGCGCAGGCCCACCTGCTGGCCGACCCCTCCGCCCTGCGCTGGCACTTCGTCGACGGACGGCGCGTCGTGGGCCAGGCCACGCTCTCCACCCTCGTCCTCGGGCCGTTCCGCAGCGCCAGCCTCGGTTACTGGATCGACGCCGAGTACACCGGGCGCGGACTGGCCACCCGCGCGGTCGAGGAGGTAGGCAGGGCAGCGCTGGAGGATCTGGGGCTGCACCGCATCGAGGCGAGCACCATGCCGTCCAACACCGGATCGGAGCGGGTCCTGCGCAAATGCGGGTTCGAACTCATCGGGACGGCGCCGCGTTATCTGCATATCGACGGCGCGTGGCGCGACCACGAGCTGTTCCAGCGGATCCTGCACGACGGCCCGCCGAACACCGCGCCGTAAGACGGTAAGAGGGTGTTCCCGGCGCCCGGGTTCCGCGTCGCGCCTGTGAAATCGCGGGGCACGGTTCAAGTGAGTGGTCCCCCGAGGGGTTCCCGGCGCGTTCCGGGGCATGCACTCTGGGGAGAACGCGGCAGGACGGTGACCGAGGCGGTGACAGGCACATGACTACGGGCGTGGGCTCGTACGAGTGGCGATTCGACTCCGGGCGCCTCTGCCTGGACTTGGTGGCCACCGGGGAACCGGCCCCGAAGGGCTTCGACGAACAGCCACGGACCGACGGCGCCGGACTGCTCGGCCGCTGGCTCACCGGCTCCGGTCTGGTGCCCGCGGGTACCCCGCTGACCGGCGTCGACACCGCCTGGGTCCGGCGCTTCGCGGAACTGCGCGACTGCGTCGGCCAGTTGGTGCGCGCGGAGATCGACGGGCGGTACGCGGCAGCCGCGCTGGAGCGCGTCAACACGATCGCAGCCGGCGCCCCGCCCGGCATCAGGGCCGTACGCGAACCGGGCGGCGCGCTCGTCCGGACGCTCAGCGACGAGCCCGAATGCGGCGCGCTGCTCGCGGCCGTGGCCAGGGACACCGTGGACCTGCTGACCGACCCCGTCGCCCGGGCGCGCCTGCGGCAGTGCGAGGGCGACAGCTGCCGCCGGGTGTATCTGGACACCTCGCGCGGGCGCCGGCGGCGCTGGTGTTCCAGCGAGGTGTGCGGCAACAGGGAGCGGGTCGCCAGGCACCGGCGCCGGGCCGCGGTCGCCCGCGCCTGAGACGCCGGGCGGCTCCCCGCGCCGGGCGGCCTCCCCGCGCCTGAGACATCGTGCCCCCGCGCCTGAGAAGCCGGGGCGGTTCCCCGCGTGGGCCGTTCCCCACCCCCCGTAAAAGATCTTGAAAGATTTCCGCTGCTCGTTGAGTACATCTCCCCACCGGCCCGTAAGTCACCAGTGATGGGAACAAGCAGCCGTCTCAAGGTCTCGACCCGGGAGGTTCAGGTGCGCAAGGATGCGGCCGTGGCCGACGACCGACCTCACCGGGCCCGGCACCGGAGCGAGGCACAGCGCACCAACATCTCCGTTCCCGACGAGGAGTTGATGCGCGCTCTCTACCGGGAACATGCCGGACCCCTGCTCGCCTACGTCCTGCGCCTCGTCGCGGGCGACCGCCAACGGGCCGAGGATGTCGTACAGGAGACGCTCATCCGTGCCTGGAAGAACGCCGGTCAGCTCAATCGGGCGACCGGCTCTGTCCGACCCTGGCTGGTGACGGTCGCCCGACGCATCGTCATCGACGGTCACCGCAGCCGGCAGGCCCGGCCGCAGGAGGTCGACCCGTCGCCGCTGGAGGTCATGCCCGCGGAGGACGAGATCGACAAGGCGTTGTGGCTGATGACGCTCTCTGATGCCCTCGATGATTTGACCCCCGCCCACCGGGAAGTTCTGGTGGAGACGTACTTCAAGGGACGCACGGTCAACGAGGCCGCCGAGACGCTCGGCATACCCAGTGGGACCGTGCGGTCGCGTGTGTTCTACGCACTGCGTTCCATGAAGCTCGCGCTGGAGGAAAGGGGGGTCTCGGCATGACCACGTACGAGCAGTCCGGGCAGGGCGACGGCACGACCGCGCACGACGCGGCGGCGGCGTACGCGCTCGGCATCCTGGACGAAGCCGACGCCACCGCCTTCGAGGCGCACCTGGCGGGCTGCCACATCTGCGCGCTCCATCTGGAGGAGTTCGCCGGGATGGAGCCGATGCTGGCCATGCTGGCGGACAATCCGGACCCGTTCGGACAGGCGTCGCCCTACGGCCGGTCCGATCCCTTCGCACAGCCGGCCGCGTCGGGCGCCCCCGCCTCCCCGTTCGGGCGCGCCGCCACGCCGCCACCGGCGCCCGCGGTCACCGTGCAGCCCAGCCCCCGGCTCCTCGACCGGCTCGTCGACGAGGTCGCGGTCAAGCGCGCCAAGCGCAGGCGCCGCTCGATGTATCTGGTCGCCGCAGCGGCGGCACTGGTCATCGGCGGTCCCGCCGTCGCGGTCGTCGCCACCTCCGCCGACGGTGGCACGAGCAACCGGGCCGCCGACCCGCACCCGACCAGTCCCGCCGAGGACGCCTTCATGGAGCACATGCCGGAGAAGGTGGCGGCGACGGACCCGGTCACCAAGGTCAGCGCCACCGTCGGCATGGAACGCAAGGGCTGGGGGACGCACGCGGCCCTGGAGCTGAAGAACGTCAAGGGGCCGCTCAAGTGCAGCCTCATCGCCGTGTCCAAGACCGGCGAGGAGGAGATCGTCACCTCGTGGGCCGTGCCGAAGTGGGGTTACGGCCTCCCGGACAGCACGCACGACGTGGCGAAGAACCCGCTCTACGTGCACGGCGGCTCGGCCATGGACCGCAACGACATCGACCACTTCGAGGTCCGGACATTCGACGGCAAACGTCTGGTGGAGGTCGAGGCCTGACATACCCGCCCCCTTCGCGTACGGTTGACGGCTGCCCAGTGCACGTCAGAAGGGGGCCTCGGTGGCCGCGCAGGATGCCGCTGTTGAATCCGCTGGATCGGTTGTCGATCCCGTACGCGACAAGGGAAACGACGCCATAAGCCACCCCGCCCGCCCGACGGGGAACTCCGCGGGCGCCGACTCCGTCCGCGACCGCGAGATCGCTGTCGAGCAAGAACATCTCGACCAGGTCTACCGCCGCCTCGAAGAGAAGATCGACGAGGCGGAATTCCTGATGAACGACGCCGCGAAACGCGGCCAGGTCGGCACACCGGGCGCGCTCGCCGAACGCGACGCGCAGGTGTTCCGGGCCGGAATCCATCTCAACCGGCTCAACAACGAATTCGAGGACTTCCTCTTCGGGCGCGTCGACCTGCTGCCCGGCAAGGACGGCAAGAAGGGCCCCGACGGCGCGTACACCTCCGTCGAGCCCGCCGACGACGCCGTACGCGACGACGACACCGCCGACATCGCCGAGACGCTCCACATCGGCCGGATCGGGGTCCTCGACTCCGACTACTCGCCGCTGGTCATCGACTGGCGCGCGCCGGCCGCCGCGCCGTTCTACCGCTCGACACCCGTCGACCCCGGCCGTGTCGTACGGCGCCGGGTCATCCGCTCCAAGGGCCGCAAGGTCCTCGGCGTCGAGGACGACCTGATGCGCCCGGAGCTGACCGCCACGCTGAACGGCGACACGCTCCCCGTCATCGGCGACGGCGCGCTGATGGCCGCCCTCGGCCAGGCCCGCAGCCACACCATGCGGGACATCGTCTCCTCCATCCAGGCCGAGCAGGACCTGGTGATCCGGGCGCCCGCCGCCTCCGTCACCGAGGTGTCGGGCGGCCCCGGCACCGGCAAGACCGCCGTCGCGCTGCACCGCGCCGCCTATCTGCTGTACCAGGACAGACGGCGGTACGCGGGCGGCATCCTCGTCGTCTCACCGACCCCGCTGCTCGTCGCGTACACGGAAGGCGTGCTGCCGTCCCTGGGCGAGGAGGGGCAGGTCGCGATCCGCGCGGTCGGCTCCCTCGTGGACGGCGCGGAGGCCACCGCGTACGACGAGCCCGCCGTCTCCCGCGTCAAGGGCTCGGCTCGCATGCTGAAGGTGCTGCGCAAGGCGGCACGCGGAGCCCTGGAGGGGGACCGGACGCCCTCCGGTGGCCGCGGCGGACGCGGCAGCCGTACGGCGGGACAGACCGCCGCGCGCCCCACCGGCCAGCTCGCCTTCGGCGAGGACGACCCGGGCACGGCACGGGACGACAGCGGCGGCAACAGCGCCACCGGCGCCTCACCCGGGACCTCCGGGCGCGCCGCCACACCCACCAGGCTGCGGGTCGTCGCGTTCGGCCGCCGGCTGGAGCTCGAATCCGACGAGCTGCACCGCATCAGACAGTCCGTCCTCGGCGGCGCCGCGCCCGTCAACCTGCTGCGCCCCCGCGCCCGCAGGCTGCTCCTCGACGCGCTGTGGGCGAAGTCCGGCGCCGCGTCGCGCGCCGGGGACCACATGGCCAAGGGCGACGCCGAACTGGCCGCCGAACTGCGCGGCGGCTTCGACGACGACGTGACGTCCGAGGACAGCTTCATCGAGTTCCTGGACGCCTGGTGGCCCGAACTCACCGCGCGCGGTGTGCTGGCCGCGATGGCCGACGAGCGCCGGCTCGGCCGCTGGGCCCGCCGGATCCTCAACCCGAACGAGACCCGGAAGGTCGCCCGCTCGCTGCGGCGCGCGGGCCCCGACGGCACAGGCCCGCTGTCCGTGCACGACGTGGCGATCCTCGACGAGCTGGAGCAGCTGCTCGGTACCCCGTCCCGCCCGCGCAGGCGCCGCGAGCTGGACCCGCTGGACCAGCTGACCGGTCTCGAGGAGCTGATGCCGCAGCGCGAGGAGTCGCAGCGGGAGCGCGCGGAGCGGCTGGCGGCCGAGCGCACCGAGTACGCGCACGTCATCGTCGACGAGGCGCAGGACCTCACCCCGATGCAGTGGCGGATGGTCGGCCGCCGTGGCAGGCACGCCACCTGGACGGTCGTCGGCGACGCCGCCCAGTCGTCCTGGTCCGACCCGGACGAGGCGGCGGAGGCACGCGACGAGGCCCTGGGCAACCGTCCGCGCCGCCACTTCACCCTCACGGTCAACTACCGCAACCCGGCCGAGATCGCGGCGCTCGCCGCCAAGGTGCTCGCGCTCGCGATGCCGGGCATGGAGTCACCGGCCGCCGTCCGCTCCACGGGCGTCGAGCCGCGCTTCAGCGCCGTACGGGACGGCGATCTGGCCGGGGCCGTACGGGAGGAGGCCGGGCGTCTCCTGGACCGCGTGGACGGCACGATCGGCGTGGTCGTCGCGATGAACCGCCGCGAACAGGCCGCACGCTGGCTCGCGGGGCTCGGCGACCGGGTCGTGGCGCTCGGCAGCCTGGAGGCGAAGGGGCTGGAGTACGACGCCACGGTGGTCGTCTCGCCGGCGGAGATCGCCGACGAGTCACCGGCCGGACTGCGGGTGCTGTACGTGGCCCTCACCCGCGCGACGCAGCAGCTCACGGTCGTCTCGGCGGGCCGCGACGACCCCGACGAGCAGGGAGTCCCCGATCTCCTCAGGGAGTGATCCGCACGCGGTCCGGGGACTGATCGTGAAGTCAACTCGCGTGCGGGAATCACTTTCCGGGGTGGTTTGTTAGCCTGGTGTTGGCACCGGCTCGATCCAAGCCCCCGGGCCCAACCTTCGTCGCTTCGAGCGACCACTTGCCGCGAGGCGAGCATGGCGGGTCGGTGCCATCCTTTTCTTCTTAGTGTTCACGGGGATTCCCCGGAATAAGTCTTCACAGGAGCGGGTCCGCGTCACAAACTGACGCGGACCCGCTCGTGCTTGCCGCCTTTCCCGGTTTCAACCCCCGTTACCGCCTACCAGCAGGTAGGTGCGACCATCGGACGGTCCCGCCGGACGCCAGGCGCGAGGCGGTGCGGCAAGTGAAGCCAGGGAAAGCAGAGGAACACGGTCATGGCAACGGCGCCAAGCGTCTCGTACTCGATGACGGTCCGACTGGAAGTGCCCGCGAGCGGTACGGCGGTGTCCCAGCTGACCACGGCCGTGGAGTCCTCCGGCGGCTCGGTGACCGGCCTGGACGTCACCGCGTCCGGCCACGAGAAGCTGCGGATAGACGTCACGATCGCCGCCAGCTCCACCAGCCACGCGGACGAGATCGTCGAGGAACTGCGGGGCATCGAGGGCGTCACCCTCGGCAAGGTCTCCGACCGTACGTTCCTGATGCACCTCGGCGGCAAGATCGAGATGCAGTCCAAGCACCCCATCCGCAACCGTGACGACCTCTCCATGGTCTACACGCCGGGTGTGGCACGCGTCTGCATGGCGATCGCGGAGAACCCCGAGGACGCCCGCCGGCTCACCATCAAGCGCAACTCCGTCGCGGTCGTCACCGACGGCTCCGCGGTGCTGGGCCTCGGCAACATCGGCCCGATGGCCGCGCTGCCCGTCATGGAGGGCAAGGCCGCCCTCTTCAAGCGGTTCGCGGGCATCGACGCGTGGCCGATCTGCCTCGACACCCAGGACACCGACGAGATCGTCGCCATCGTCAAGGCGATCGCCCCCGGCTTCGCGGGCATCAACCTGGAGGACATCTCCGCCCCCCGCTGCTTCGAGATCGAGGCGCGGCTGCGCGAGGCCCTGGACATCCCGGTCTTCCACGACGACCAGCACGGCACGGCCATCGTGGTGCTCGCCGCGCTGACCAACGCCCTGCGCGTGGTCGGCAAGGCGATCGGTGACGTACGCGTCGTCATGTCGGGCGCGGGTGCGGCCGGTACAGCGATTCTCAAACTTCTTATCGCGGCCGGTGTCAAGCACACCGTCGTCGCCGACATCCACGGAGTGGTGCACGCGGGACGCGTCGACCTGGTGTCCGCGGCGGCCGAGTCACCCCTGCGCTGGATCGCCGACAACACCAATCCGGAGGGCGTCACGGGCACCCTCAAGGAGGCCGTCGTCGACGCCGACGTGTTCATCGGCGTGTCGGCCCCGAACGTGCTGGGCGGCGAGGACGTCGCGGCCATGGCCGACGGCGCGATCGTCTTCGCGCTGGCCAACCCCGACCCCGAGGTCGACCCGGCAATCGCCCGCGAGACAGCGGCAGTTGTGGCCACGGGCCGCTCCGACTTCCCCAACCAGATCAACAACGTCCTGGTCTTCCCAGGCGTCTTCCGCGGCCTCCTGGACGCGCAGTCACGCGCTGTCAACACGGACATGATGCTCGCCGCCGCCGCGGCCCTCGCGGACGTCGTCACGGGTGACGAACTCAACCCGAACTACATCGTCCCCTCGGTCTTCAACGACAAGGTCGCGGGCGCCGTTGCGGGAGCCGTAAGGACCGCCGCCAAGAGCGCCGGTGACGTTGTGACAGGCGCCACGTCCGTCTGACGCCCGGCGCGTCGCGATTAGCGGCACCGTGCACCCACCTCTAGGGTGGCGGACCATGAGCCCGCTGCTCCGAGGGGGTTTCAGGGCCCGGATTCGCTTTCCCGCCGCTGGTGGGGGCAGGATGCTTTCTCAAGGACTATGTCCAGGGGATACCCCACTGGGGCGCGAAGACCTGAAGGACAGACCCGGTCACAGGGACTGTCAGAGGGTCCTGGCAGCATCGGCTTCGATCTCACGCCTCACACGCAAGAAAGAACACGGGAGTAACAACATGAACCGCAGTGAGCTGGTGGCCGCCCTGGCCGACCGCGCCGAGGTGACTCGCAAGGATGCCGACGCCGTGCTGGCCGCCCTCGCCGAGACCGTTGGCGAGATCGTCGCCAAGGGCGACGAGAAGGTCACCATCCCCGGCTTCCTGACCTTCGAGCGCACCCACCGTGCCGCTCGCACCGCTCGTAACCCGCAGACCGGCGACCCGATCCAGATCCCGGCCGGCTACAGCGTGAAGGTCTCCGCGGGCTCCAAGCTCAAGGAAGCCGCCAAGGGCAAGTAACACCCTCAGGCAGCACAAGGGCGGTCACCCCGGTCGGGGTGACCGCCCTTGTCGCGTGAGGACGAGGCGTCAGACGAGGGAGCGGCCCGGCAGTTCGACCTTCGCGCCCAGCTCGACCAGCTTCTCCATGAAGTTCTCGTAGCCGCGGTTGATCAGGTCGATGCCGTGCACCCGCGAGGTGCCCTGCGCCGCCAGCGCCGCGATCAGATACGAGAAGCCGCCGCGCAGGTCGGGAATGACCAGATCGGCGCCCTGGAGCTTCGTGGGGCCCGACACGACCGCCGAGTGCAGGAAGTTGCGCTGGCCGAAGCGGCAGTCCGAGCCGCCCAGGCACTCCCGGTACAACTGGATGTGCGCGCCCATCTGGTTGAGCGCCGAGGTGAAGCCGAGCCGCGACTCGTACACCGTCTCGTGGACGATGGACAGCCCCGCTGCCTGCGTCAGCGCCACCACCAGCGGCTGCTGCCAGTCGGTCTGGAAGCCGGGGTGTACGTCGGTCTCCAGGGCGATCGCGTTCAGCGGGCCGCCCGGGTGCCAGAAGCGGATGCCCTTGTCGTCGATCTCGAACGCGCCGCCCACCCTGCGGAAGGTGTTCAGGAACGTCATCATCGACCGCTGCTGGGCCCCGCGCACATAGATGTTGCCTTCGGTCGCCAGCGCGGCCGACGCCCAGGAGGCGGCCTCCAGACGGTCCGGCAGGGCGCGGTGGTTGTAGCCGCCGAGCTTGTCGACACCGGTGATGCGGATCGTCCGGTCGGTGTCCATCGAGATGATCGCGCCCATTTTCTGGAGCACGCAGATCAGGTCCTCGATCTCCGGCTCCACGGCGGCGTTCGACAACTCGGTGACGCCCTCGGCCAGGACGGCCGTCAGCAGCACCTGCTCCGTCGAGCCGACCGAGGGGTACGGCAGCCGGATCTTCGTGCCCCGCAGCCGCTGCGGGGCCTCCAGGTACTGCCCGTCCGCGCGCTTCTCGATCGTCGCGCCGAACTGGCGCAGCACCTCGAAGTGGAAGTCGATGGGCCGGCCGCCGATGTCACAGCCGCCGAGGCCCGGGATGAAGGCGTGGCCGAGGCGGTGCAGCAGCGGCCCGCAGAACAGGATCGGGATACGCGACGAGCCCGCGTGGGCGTCGATGTCGGCGACGTTGGCGCTCTCGACGTGCGACGGGTCCAGGATCAGCTCACCCGGTTCCTCGCCGGGGCGGACCGTCACACCGTGCAGCTGGAGCAGCCCCCTGACCACCCGTACGTCACGGATGTCGGGCACGTTTCGCAGTCTGCTGGGCCCGCTGCCGAGCAGGGCGGCGACCATGGCCTTCGGCACCAGGTTCTTCGCGCCGCGGACGCGGATCTCGCCCTCCAGCGGGGTTCCGCCGTGGACAAGCATTACATCGTCTGTGCCGGTCATGAATCTCGCGTTCCGGGAGTCGTCGGACAGGGGGCCAAAGCAAAAGGGTAAGGGGCTCGGGCCCCTCTCCCGTAAGGCATCGGACGTCCTGAGGCCGTAGGGAAGGTGACAGAACACTTTCTGTTGGCCGTCCGTTGCGATGAGTCACCTTTCAGTTTGTGCCCACTTCGGTGCCGGTTACGGCGCGTCCTTGCGCTCCCCGTGCCGCCGTGCGCCTGAGCTGCGATCACGTCCACTCTGCCGCGCGGGCCCCAAGGAAGGCGAATGTGCGGGATCATGTCTCGCATGACCGAGGTGTCCTCGCTCACAGGGCGGCTGCTCGTCGCGACTCCGGCCCTGGCGGATCCGAACTTCGACCGCGCGGTGGTGCTCCTGCTCGACCACGACGAGGAGGGCTCGCTCGGCGTGGTCCTCAACCGGCCCACCCCGGTGGATGTCGGGGACATCCTGGAGTCCTGGGGCGACCTCGCCGGGGACCCCGGCGTCGTCTTCCAGGGCGGCCCGGTCTCCCTCGACTCGGCGCTCGGTCTCGCCGTCATCCCCGGCGACGAGGGGCCGCTCGGCTGGCGGCGGGTGCACGGCGCGATCGGCCTGGTCGATCTGGAGACACCGCCCGAACTGCTCGCGCGGGCGCTCGGCTCGCTGCGGATCTTCGCCGGATACGCGGGCTGGGGACCGGGCCAGCTGGAGAACGAACTGACCGAAGGGGCTTGGTACGTGGTCGAGTCGGAGCCCGGCGACGTGTCGTCGCCGCGCCCCGAGAGCCTGTGGCGCGCGGTGCTGCGCCGACAGCGCAGTGAACTCGCCATGGTGGCCACCTATCCGGACGACCCCTCGCTCAACTGACGTGCCGCGCGGGCGTCTTCGGCGGGCGGACGGCTGCCGGGCGCCGAGATCCCGGCGGTGACCAGGCCCGTCTCGTACGCCACGATCACCAGCTGCGCCCGGTCCCGCGCCCCGAACTTGGTGAGCAGATGGCTCACATGGGTCTTCACCGTCGACAGACCGACGAACAGCCGCTGGGCGATCTCGGTGTTCGTCAGGCCCCGCGCGACCAGCTCCAGCACGTCGCGCTCCCGGTCGGTGACCCCGGCGAGCCCCGCGCTGTCGCGCCGCGCCGGGCCGGGTCTGCGGGCGAACTCGGCGATCAGCCTGCGCGTGACCGCCGGGGCGATCAGCGCCTCACCGGCCGCCACCACCCGGATCGCCGCGAGCAGTTCGGCGGGCGGGGCGTCCTTCAGGAGGAAACCGCCGGCGCCCGCGCGCAGCGCGCCGTACACGTACTCGTCCAGATCGAACATGGTCAGGATCAGTACGTGCGGACCGCCGCCCGGCGCTCGTTCGGCAGGCCCCGCGTTCGGTGAGGTCTTCGGTGGAGCGCAGATCAGACGCGTCGCCTCGATCCCGTCCATGCCCGGCATGCGCACATCCATCAGCACCACGTCGGGGCGGGTGGTGGCGGTCAGCCGTACCGCCTCCGCGCCGTCCGCCGCCTCTCCGACGGCCACCATCCCCGGCTCGGCGTCCACGAGCAGCCGCAGACTCCCGCGCAGCAGGGCCTGGTCGTCGGCGACCAGCACGCGGATCACCGGGCGGCCTCCACGCGCGCGTCGGCGGGCGGCTCGGCGTACGGCAGGGTCGCCCGTACCGCGAAGCCGCCGGTGTCCCGGGGACCGGCCGTGAACGTGCCGCCGTACAGGGCGACGCGCTCGCGCATGCCCACCAGGCCGTGGCCCTCGCGGCGCCGGGTCTCGCGACGATGCCGTTCGACGGGCGCGCCGGGATCAAGGGGCCGCCCGTCGTCCACGACCTCGACATGGATCACGCCGTCGACGGCCGTGACCCGCACCCGGCAGGGCGCCGCGGGGCCCGCGTGCCGCAGCACGTTCGTCAGCGCCTCCTGAACGATCCGGTGGACGGCCAGCCCCACCCCCTCCGGCAGCCCGTCGAGCCCCTCGGCGGTCAGCTCCGCGCCCGCGCGGCGGGCCAGTTCGGGCAGGGCGTCGGGTCCCGGGACCGGGCCGAGCGCGGCCGGCAGACGCTCGCCGGTGGTGTCGGAGCGCAGCACACCGAGCATGTGCCGCATCTCGGTGAGCGCTCCCCGGCCGGTGGCCTCGATGATCCGCAGCGCGTCGTGCGCCTCCTCGGGCCGGGTCCGAACGACATGGTTGGCCACACTCGCCTTGACCACGATCAGGCCCATCGAGTGCGTCACCACGTCGTGCAGCTCCCTGGCGATCCGCAGCCGCTCCTCGGTGACGGCGCGCTGGGCCATCTGCTGCCCCGTCCGCAGCACCAGGGCGCGCCGCTCCCGTACGACCCGGCCCAGCTCCCCGGCGGCCAGCAGCGCGGCGAAACCGAGCAGCAGCTGTCCGGGCCCCGCCGACCACCAGTACGTGTCCGCCAGCTCCGCCGGCGCGAAGAGACCGGCGACCGTCAGCAGGAGGACCGCCAGACCGGGCAGCCACCGCTCCCACCAGCGGCGGCCCTCGCGCGTCACGGTGACCGCGTAGAGCGCGAAAGCGGCCGGCAGGAACGGGTCCCACAGGGCGTCGAGGACCACGGCGACGGCGGACACCCCGAGCACCCAGCAGAAGACGGGCAGCGGGGCGAGCCTGCGCAACGCCACCGGGAGCGTCGCGGCGGCCATCAGCGACAGCTGGAGCCAGAGCGGCACCTCGCGGTCGCCGGCCGTCGTCCCGCCCGGCACGGTGGCGTCGGGGCTGCCGGTGGCGGTGAGCAGCAGGACGTACACGAGCACGATGAGCGCGTCGCGCCCCAGAACGGCACGCCCGGCCACGGCATCGCGCCCGATGAGCGCGGGGAAGCGGCGCCCGAACACCGCTCGTGCGCGGCTGTCGACGGTCATGCCCCGACCGTAGAGGCGGCGGGCGGGCCACCGCCTCCCTCCCGAGAGGGAGACGGCGCCGCTCCGCCCCCGGCCCGACGCGCGCGGGGCGGCGCGGGCGGGACCGTACGGCACATGATCGAAGTGTCCGACCTGACCAAGCGCTACGGCTCGACGACCGCCGTGGACGCGCTCTCCTTCACCGTCGAACCGGGCCGCGTGACCGGCTTCCTCGGCCCCAACGGCGCCGGCAAGTCCACCACGCTGCGCATGCTGCTCGCCCTCGACCGCCCGACCCGGGGCCGCGCGCTGATCGGCGGGGAGCCCTACGGACGGCTGCGCGATCCGCTGCGCACCGTGGGCGCGCTGCTCGAAGCCTCATCCGTGCACGGCGGGCGGACCGCCCGCGCCCATCTGCGCTGTCTCGCCAGGACCAACCGCGTTCCGGAGCGCCGCGTGGACGACGTGATCGGCCAGACCGGACTCGACGGCGTCGCAGGCCGCCGCGTGCGGACGTTCTCGCTGGGCATGCGGCAGCGGCTCGGGATCGCCGCCGCGCTGCTCGGCGATCCGGGGGTGCTGCTGCTGGACGAGCCGGTCAACGGCCTCGACCCCGAGGGCATTGTCTGGATCCGCACCCTGATGCGGGAGCTGGCCGCCGAGGGGCGGACCGTGCTGGTCTCCTCGCACCTGATGAGCGAGGCGGCGCTGACCGTCGACCACGTGGTGGTGATCGGGCGCGGCAGACTCCTCGCGGAGGGTGGCGTGGACGAGATCGTCCGTACGTACGCGGGTCCCGCCGGTTCGCTGGAAGAGGCGTTCATGCGGCTGACGTCGGGCGGTGTGCGATGAGCGCGGTACGCGGCGGGCCGGGCCGCCACGGCACGTCCCACTTCCTGGCCGTCCTGTCCGCCGAGGGGCTCAAGCTCCGTACGCTGCACTCCACTTGGTGGAACCTGGCCGCCGTCGTGGCCCTGTCCGTCGGCATCGGGCTCCTCTACGGCTCGGTGATCAGCGGCAATTACGAGGACTTCGGGGCCAAGCCCGAGTGGGACGCGGTCGGTTACGGTTTCGCTGGCACCAACGTCGCACAGCTCGCGCTCGTCTGCTTCGGGGTGCTCGCGGTGGGCGCCGAGTACTCGACGGGAACGGTCAGGGCCTCGCTCACCGCCGTACCGCGCCGTGGCGTGTTCGGCGCGGCGAAGCTCACCGCCGTCGCCCTGACGGCCTTCGCGGTGACCCTGCCCACCGCCTTCCTGACCTTCGCCGTCGCGCAGACGGCGATGGGGGAGCGGCAGAACGCCTCGCTCGGCGACCCGGGCGCGCTGCGCGCGACCGTCGGCCTGGCCGTCTACCTGACGCTGCTGTGTCTGATTTCCGCCGGTGTCACGATGATGCTCCGCGGCACGGTGGCGGCGCTCGGCATCCTCGTCCCGCTGTTCTTCATCGTCTCGGACATCCTCGCGAGCCTGCCCGGTGTCGGCGCTTTCGCGCGGTATCTGCCCAATGTCGCCGGGGCCCAGATCCTGCGGGTCGTCCCCGACGACCGGATCGGCGTGGGCACCTGGGGCGGCCTCGGTGTGCTGCTGCTGTGGACGGCCGCGGCGCTCTGCGGGGGGCTCGTGACACTGCGTCGCCGTGACGCGTGAGCGGGCGGCGGCGGAGTGCCGGACACCCCTTCGGGCCCGGGGCCTTCAGGATGGCGCGAGCGTGGGTACCCTTGGCGGTTATGAGCACTCTTGAGCCCGAGCGCGGGGCAGGTACGGGCACCCTCGTGGAGCCGACACCGAAGGTGTCGCACGGCGACGGCGACCACGAGCGCTTCGCCCATTACGTCCAGAAGGACAAGATCATGGCGAGTGCCCTCGACGGCACTCCCGTGGTGGCACTGTGCGGCAAGGTCTGGGTCCCGGGGCGCGACCCCAAGAAGTATCCGGTCTGTCCGATGTGCAAGGAGATCTACGAGTCCATGGGCCCCGGCGGGGACAAGGACAAGGGTGGCAAGGACAAGAGCGGCAAGGGTAAGAGCTAGGGCGGACACGGCCTGGAACCGGGCTCCTCTCCCGGTCGCCCGGCTCAAGTGCCCCGGAGCGCGTTCGATCGCGCCCCGGGGCAGTTCGCGTTCGCGGGTGCGCGAGCGGGTGGGCGAGGGGGGTACGCGGCCGGATGGGGGGTACACGTGTGCCTGGTCACCGATTGGTCGAGACCACTTGTCCGTTCGTCAGGGCCGGGCCTAGTGTCCAGCCTGGAAGTTCAACGACCCATTGACTCCGGCATATGCCAGCCGAACGAGGACTGAGGACTGACGTGATGGACCTGATCCCGGCGCCTGTCAGTGTCGAAGGCCCGCAGAGCGGTGGCTTCGTCCCCGACTCGGCCACCACGCTCTGGGCGGCGCCCGGGACCGAGGGCACCGAGCGCTGGCTGCGGGCCACCCTCGGAGCGGCCCTCGGGCTCCCGCTGGCCCCCGGCCCGCCCGGCGGCAGCAACGCCGTTTCGCTGCGCATCGACGAGTCCATGGCCCCCGAGGCGTACCGGCTGGACATCACCGCCGAGTGGGGCGCGGAGATCCACGGCGGCAGCGCGGCCGGTGTCTTCTGGGGTGCCCAGACGCTCCGTCAGCTCCTCGGCCCCAAGGCCTTCCGCCGCGCGCCCGTGTCCCCCGGCGTACGGCAGGAGATCCCCCGTCAGGTCATCGAGGACCACCCCCGCTTCGGCTGGCGCGGCGTCATGCTCGACGTGTCACGGCACTTCATGCCCAAGGACGGCGTCCTGCGCTTCCTGGACCTGATGGCCGCGCACAAGCTCAACGTCTTCCACTTCCATCTCACGGACGACCAGGGCTGGCGCGTCCAGATCAAGCGGTACCCGAAGCTGACCGAGGTCGGCGCGTGGCGGTCCCGGACCAAGTACGGCCACCGGTTCTCGGACATGTGGGACGAGAAGCCGCACGGCGGTTACTACACCCAGGACGACATCCGCGAGATCGTCGCGTACGCCGCCGAGCGGCACATCTCCGTCGTCCCCGAGATCGACATCCCGGGCCACTCGCAGGCCGCCATCTCCGCCTATCCGGAGCTGGGCAACACCGACGTCGTCGACACCTCGGAGCTGGAGGTCTGGGACACCTGGGGCGTCAACCCGAACGTGCTCGCCCCCTCCGACAACACCCTGCGCTTCTTCGAGGGCGTCTTCGAGGAACTGCTCGAACTCTTCCCGGCCGCCACCTCGCCGTTCATCCACATCGGCGGCGACGAGTGCCCCAAGGACCAGTGGAAGCGCTCGCCCGCCGCCCAGGAGCGGATCCGTGAACTCGGCCTGGCCGACGAGGACGAGCTCCAGTCCTGGTTCATCCGGCACTTCGACGGCTGGCTCTCCGCGCGCGGCCGGCGCCTCATCGGCTGGGACGAGATCCTGGAGGGCGGGCTGGCGCCCGGCGCCGCCGTCTCCTCCTGGCGCGGGTACGCCGGCGGGATCGCGGCGGCCAAGGCCGGCCACGACGTCGTCATGTGCCCCGAGCAGCAGGTCTACCTGGACCACCGTCAGGCGGCGGGCGAGGACGAGCCGATGCCCATCGGATACGTCCGCACGCTGGAGGACGTCTACCGCTTCGAGCCCGTGCCGCCGGAGCTGACCGGGGCCGACGCCGCCCATGTCCTGGGCACCCAGGCCAATGTGTGGACCGAGGTGATGCAGGACCGTTCCCGCGTCGACTACCAGCTCTTCCCGAGACTCTCCGCGTTCGCCGAGGTCGCCTGGTCCGCGCTGCCCGCGTCCCCGGACCGTGACTTCACGGATTTCGAACGGCGAATGACCGTGCACTACAAGCGCCTTGACGCCCTCGGGGTCGATTACCGGCCGCCCGGCGGTCCGTTGCCCTGGCAGCGGCGCCCGGCACCGAACGGGGACTCCGCGAGTCTCGGACGTCCGATCGATGGACCGCCCCCGAACGTGTGAGTCCGCGCCGGGGCGCGTGCCCCGCGCGCGTCCGCCTGAGACTGTGAACCCGGTGAATCGTGAGCCCCCCGACGGGGGTTGTCCGTACCGCCAAGTCGTACATGAATGCTGAAAGATGGCATTCCGTATGTGTCGGTCAAGAGGCGTGAAAGCGGATCTTCCCCTCGTTCGGGGGCGGATACGCCCTTCGTGGACCCTCGGACCGGTAGGCCCGGAAGATGTGCCAGAGTTGCCTCGTCCGGCCTGTGAGCACGTACGGTACGGCCAACACAGGCGGACAGCCGGGACACCGGGAAGGGGCAGCTGGGTTGACCACGCACGCACCGCAGACTGCGCAGTCCGTGACGCTGCCGGTCTCGCTCGACGAGGCCGTGGCGGCGCTGAGCGCCATGCCCGCCGCCGTGCCCGTCGCGGGTGGCACCGATCTGATGGCCGCCGTCAACAAGGGCCTGCTCAGGCCGGCCGGCCTGGTCGGACTCGGCCGGATCAGCGAACTGCGCGGCTGGCACTACCAGGACGGACACGCCCTGCTGGGCACCGGACTCACCCACGCGCGCATGGGACGGCCCGACTTCGCCGCCCTCATCCCCGCGCTCGCCGCGTCCTCGCGCGCCGCGGGCCCGCCCCAGATCCGTAACGCGGGCACGCTCGGCGGGAACATCGCCACCGCCGCCCCCACCGGCGACTCACTGCCCGTCCTGGCGGCCCTGGAGGCGGACCTCGTCGTCGCGGGCCCCGACGGCGCGCGCCGCGAGATCCCCGTCTCCCATCTGCTGGCGGGCCGCGAGATGCTGGCGCCCGCCGAACTCATCGGCTTCGTCCGCGTACCGCTGCTGCACGCCCCGCAGGTCTACCTCAAGGCGACCGGCCGCACCGGCCCCGGCCGGGCCACCGCGTCCGTCGCCGTCGTGCTCGACCCGGCGCGCCGCGGCGTGCGCTGCGCGGTCGGCGCGATCGCGCCGATGCCGCTGCGCCCGCTGGAGGCCGAGCGCTGGATCGCCTCGCTGATCGACTGGGACGCGGACAGGGGGCTGGCGCCCGAGGCGCTGGCGGCCTTCGGGGAGTACGTCGCCGCGGCGTGCATCCCCGACCCGGCCCCGGCGGCGGACGGGAGCGAGCCGCCCGCCCTGCCGCCCGCCGTACTGCACCTGAGGCGTACCGTCGCCACGCTGGCTCGACGAGCACTGGGGAGGGCGCTGCCGTGACCACCGACGAGAACGAGAACTCCGGGAATCCGGAGGGGCGTCCGCAGCCGCACGCACACGGGCATCCGCAGGGGCGCGGCGCGTGGCAGCCGATCCCGCAGGGCGGCGAGTACGACGGCGAGTCGACCGCGTTCGTCCAACTGCCGCCCGAGGACAAGACGGACGCGCCGCTGGCGGCGCCCGGACACGGGTACGTACCACCGACGATCGACCAGCGGCAGCCGGACGGCGGCGTGGCTCCCGGCGGTCCGGCCGATGTCGGGCAGTGGGCGCCGCACACCCCGCAGACGCAGCCCGATCCGTACGGCTACGGGCAGGGGAACGGCCAGGGGTACGGGCAGGGACACCCGCACGCGTACCAGCCGGGCGGGACCGGCGGTCAGGATGTGCCGCACGACCCGCAGGCGACCGGCCAGTGGTCCTTCGCGGACACGGCCGACGGCGGCGCCACCGGCGCCCGTACGGAGCCGGAGTCGCCGTCGCAGCTCACCGGCCAGTGGGTGATCCCGGTCGTCACGGATGATCTTCCGGACGAATCGGGTGAGTTCACCACGTCCGTGCCCATCACCTCGCAGTGGTCGGGCGGCGCTCCGCCCGCCACACTTCCGGGTGGCGCGCGCGCTCCCTGGGCGACCGAACCGGAACCGGTTGCGGAGCCCGTGGCGGAACAGCCGCCGCAGGCCGCGCCCGACGAGGCCGAGGCACCCGCTCACGAGACCGGGCCGGACACGGACGGTGCGCCCGACGCCGAGCCGGCGGCCGCGACCGAGGCCGGAGCGGACGCCGACACGGAAACGGACGCCGAGGCCGCGCCGGAAGCGGAAGCCGCTCCCGGCGCCCTCACGGAGCCGGCACCGGAGCCCGAACCCGAACCCGAACCCGAGCCGGCCCCCCTCACCAGCAGCAACGACAGCGCCGAACACCCCGCCAACTCCTACGTCCTGCGCGTCAACGGCGGCGACCGCCCCGTCACCGACGCCTGGATCGGCGAGTCCCTGCTCTACGTCCTGCGCGAGCGCCTCGGCCTCGCCGGCGCCAAGGACGGCTGCTCGCAGGGCGAGTGCGGAGCCTGCAACGTCCAGGTCGACGGCCGGCTCGTCGCCTCCTGCCTCGTCCCGGCGGCCACCGCGGCCGGTTCCGAGGTCCGTACGGTCGAGGGCCTGGCCTCGGACGGCGAACCGTCCGACGTCCAGCGCGCGCTGGCCAACTGCGGCGCCGTCCAGTGCGGGTTCTGCATCCCCGGCATGGCCATGACCGTCCACGACCTCCTCGAAGGCAACCACGACCCCAGCGAGCTGGAGACCCGGCAGGCGCTGTGCGGCAATCTCTGCCGCTGCTCCGGATACCGGGGGGTCCTCGACGCCGTCGGCGAGGTCGTCGCCGAACGCGCGGCGAGTGCCGAGGCCGCCGACGAGGCCCGCATCCCGCACCAGGCACCACCGGGCGCCGGCGGCGCCCACCCCGCACCTCTCGACCCGCACGACGGAGGCATGGCGTGAGCAAGGACGCGGCCACCGAGACCCAGACGCTCGACGGCCCCCGGCAGGAGCCGCCCGCCCTGGGTCTCGGCGCCTCTCTCCCACCGGCCGACGCCCGCGCCAAGACCGAGGGCACGTTCCCGTACGCCGCCGACCTCTGGGCCGAAGGCCTGCTGTGGGCGGCGCTCCTGCGCTCACCGCACCCGCACGCGCGGATCCTGTCGATCGACACGAGCGCGGCGGCCGAAATGCCGGGCGTACGGGCCGTGGTGACCCATCTCGACGTCCTCGGCGACCCCTCCTACGGACGGCTCGTCGTCGACCGCCCCGTCTTCGCCTCCGAGGTCGTACGCCACCACGGCGAGGCCATCGCCGCCGTCGCGGCCGACCACCCCGACACGGCCCGCCTCGCCGCCGCCGCCATCGCCGTCGAGTACGAGGTCCTCGATCCCGTCACCGACCCGGAGAAGGCCTTCGAGGCGGAGCCGCTGCACCCCGACGGCAATCTGATCCGCCACATCCCGCTGCGCTACGGAGACCCCGACCTCACCGGCGACGTGGTCGTCGAGGGCCTGTACCGCATCGGCCGCCAGGACCCGGCCCCCATCGGCGCCGAGGCCGGACTCGCCGTACCGCGCCCCGACGGCGGCGTGGAGATCTACACCGGCTCCACCGACCCGCACACCGACCGCGATCTGGCCGCCGCCTGCTTCGGCCTCGAACCCGACCAGGTCAAGGTCGTCGTCACCGGAGTCCCCGGCGCCACCGGCGACCGCGAGGACCCCGGCTTCCAGATCCCGCTCGGTCTGCTCGCGCTGCGCACCGGCTGCCCGGTGAAGCTGGCCGCGACCCGCGAGGAGTCCTTCCTCGGACACGCCCACCGGCACCCGACGCTGCTGCGCTACCGCCACCACGCCGACAGCGAGGGCCGGCTCGTCAAGGTCGAGGCGCAGATCCTCCTCGACGCGGGCGCGTACGCGGACGCCTCGTCCGAATCCCTCGCGGCGGCCGTGGCGTTCGCCTGCGGTCCCTACATCGTCCCGCACGCCTTCATCGAAGGCTGGGCCGTACGCACCAACAACCCGCCGTCGGGCCATGTCCGGGGCGAGGGCGCGATGCAGGTCTGCGCCGCCTACGAGGGCCAGATGGACAAGCTGGCCACCAAGCTCGGCATCGACCCGGCCGAACTGCGCCTGCGCAACGCGCTGGCGACCGGCGACATTCTGCCCACCGGGCAGACGGTGACGTGCCCGGCGCCCGTCGCGGAACTGCTGCGCGCCGTGCGGGACTTCCCGCTCCCCGCGCTGCCCAAGGACATCCCCGAGTCGTCCTGGCTGCTGCCGGGCGGCCCCGAGGGCGCGGGTGAGCCCGGCGCCGTACGCCGCGGCGTGGGCTACGCGCTCGGCATGGTCCACATGCTCGGCGCCGAGGGCGCCGACGAGGTCTCCACGGCCACGGTCAAGGTCCATGACGGTGTCGCCACGGTCATCTGCGCGGCCGTCGAGACCGGACAGGGGTTCTCCACCCTCGCCCGCCAGATCGTCCAGGAGACGCTCGGCATCGAGGAGGTCCACGTCGCCTCGGTCGACACCGACCAGCCCCCGGCGGGGCCCGCCACGCACGGCCGCCACACCTGGGTCTCGGGCGGCGCCGTCGAGCGCGCCGCGAAGATGGTCCGTACGCAGCTCCTCCAGCCGCTGGCGCACCAGTTCGGCATGTCGACGGAGCTGCTCCAGATCACCGACGGAAAGATCACCTCCTACGACGGTGTGCTGTCGACCACCGTCACCGAGGCGATGGACGGCAAGGAACTGTGGGCCACCGCGCAGTGCCGCCCGCACCCCACCGAACCGCTGGACGACTCCGGCCAGGGCGACGCGTTCGTCGGCCTCGCCTTCTGCGCGATCCGCGCGGTCGTCGACGTCGACATCGAACTCGGCTCGATCCGCGTCGTGGAGATGGCCGTCGCGCAGGACGTCGGCCGGGTCCTCAACCCGGCGCAGCTCGCGACCCGTATCGAGGCGGGCGTCACCCAGGGCATCGGTACGGCCCTGACGGAGAACCTCCGTACGACGCGTGGTCTGGTACGCCGTCCCGACCTCACCGGCTACGCGCTGCCGACGTCCCTGGACGCGCCGGACATCCGGATCGTCAAACTGGTCGAGGAGCGCGACGTGGTGGCCCCGTTCGGCGCGAAGCCGGCGAGCGCGGCGCCGGTCGTGACGTCCCCGGCGGCGGTGGCGGCGGCGGTTCGCGCGGCGACGGGGCGGCCGGTCAACAGGCTGCCGATCAGGCCGCAGTCGGCGGTCGTGACGGCGGGGGCGTGAGGCCGGGGCGTGACGGGCGCGGGCGCGTGAGCGCGCCGGCTCGTCGGCGGGGGAGTGCGGCAGTGCCGCTGGGAGAAGGACTTCTTCAAGAGGCCGTGGCGGGAATCGAACCCACGTAACTCGATTTGCAGTCGAGCCCCTGAACCACTCGGGCACACGGCCGTGCTTACCGGTGCACCGACCGTAAGCGGGCCGGCGGGCGTCCCTCAAGGGAACGGCGCGTCCCGCAACACGACTGCCACACGGCGTTCATGGGCGTACGACCAAGGGACCAGGTCCGCCCCGACCAGCGACAGGGTTCTCAGGGGTCCATGCCCCTTACTCTGATGCCATGACCGCCCTCGAACCGAGCGACGCCGCCGTCGCCGCCGAAGCCGCCCCACCTGCCCCGCCCGCGCCACCTCTCGCGGTCGACCCCGGCGGCGAAGGCATCCTCGGCAGGACCCACCGGGCGCTCAGCATCGGCATCATCTGCGTCGTCCTGCTCATCGCCTTCGAGGCCACGGCGGTCGGTACGGCGATGCCGGTGGCCGCGCGCGAACTGCGGGGCGTCTCGCTGTACGCGTTCGCCTTCTCCGCGTACTTCACCACCAGCCTCTTCGCGATGGTGCTCTCCGGACAGTGGGCCGACCGCAGCGGCCCGCTCCGGCCGCTCGTCACCGGGATCACCGCCTTCGCGGCCGGGCTGCTGCTCTCCGGCACGGCCGGCGCGATGTGGCTGTTCATCGCGGGCCGGGCGGTCCAGGGGCTCGGCGGCGGACTGGTGATCGTCGCGCTGTACGTCGTCGTCAGCCGCGCCTACCCGGAGCGGCTGCGGCCCGCGATCATGGCCGCGTTCGCGGCGAGCTGGGTGATCCCGTCGGTCGTCGGGCCGCTCGCCTCCGGCACGGTCACCGAACACCTCGGCTGGCGCTGGGTGTTCGTCGGCATCCCGGTGCTGGTGGTGCTGCCGCTGGCGACCGCGCTGCCCGCGATCCGGCAGATGGCGGCCGGGCCCGCAGACCCGTCGGAGCCCGTACCGGCCTTCGACCGGCGCCGGATCCGGCTGGCGCTGGCGATCTCGCTCGGCGCGGGCCTGCTCCAGTACGCGGGCCAGGACCTGAGCTGGTGGTCCCTGCTGCCCGGCGCGGCCGGCGCCGCGCTGATCGTGCCCGCCGTCCTCGGCCTGCTGCCGCCCGGCACCTACCGCGCCGCCCGCGGCATGCCCTCGGTCGTCCTGCTGCGCGGCGTCGCGGCCGGCTCCTTCATCGCCGCGGAGAGCTTCGTACCGCTGATGCTCGTCACCCAGCGGGGCCTGTCCCCGACGCTGGCGGGCCTCTCGCTGGCCGTCGGCGGCGCGACGTGGGCCCTCGGCTCGTACATCCAGTCCCGCCCCCGCATGGAGCCGCACCGCGAACGGCTGCTGATGGGCGGCATGGCGCTGGTCGCCGCCTCCATCGCCGCCGCGCCGAGCGTGCTGATCGAGTGGGTCCCCGTCTGGGTCGTGGGCGTCGCCTGGGCGGTCGGCTGCCTCGGCATGGGCGCGGTGATCGCGTCGACGAGCGTGCTGCTGCTGAAGCTCTCACCTCCTGAGGAGGCGGGCACGAACTCCGCCGCGCTCCAGATATCCGACGGCCTCTCGAACGTCCTGCTGCTGGCGGCGGGCGGCGCGGCCTTCGCGGCCCTGGGCGGCGGCGCGGTGGGCGCCCACGACCTCACCTCGGCCGACGCCTCCCACCCGGCCGCGTTCGCGGCGGTGTTCCTCCCGATGGCGGCGGTGGCGCTGGCCGGGGTGTGGGTGGCGACGAGGGTAAGGACGCGTTGATCGGGACCACCACGGCCACGGCGGGCCGGTGAGATCGCACGCCGGTCGCGCGTCCCGCACGGCGCGATGTGAGCCGGGTCGCACCTGAGCGGCCCCGGCTTGTTCGTACGAGGAACGGGCCGGGCCGCCGGTAGGGTGGCCCGGTTGTCGTATCTGAGCCCGGGGGTCGGGGCGTCCTCGATCCCGTGCCCCAGCCCGTGCACCCGAGCGTCCGCGAACCGGAGACCGTGACTACTACCGCCTCCCACCACCTCTCACCCGCCTTCCCCGGCCGCGCCCCCTGGGGCACGGCCAACAAGCTGCGCGCCTGGCAGGAGAAGGCGCTGGAGCGATATCTCCAGGAGCAGCCGCGCGACTTCCTCGCCGTCGCGACCCCCGGCGCCGGGAAGACCACCTTCGCGCTGACCCTCGCGTCCTGGCTGCTGCACCACCATGTCGTGCAGCAGATCACCGTCGTCGCGCCGACCGAGCATCTCAAGAAGCAGTGGGCGGACGCCGCCGCGCGGATAGGGATCAAGCTCGACCCGGACTACAGCGCGGGGCCGCTCAGCAAGGAGTACCACGGGGTCGCCGTGACGTACGCGGGCGTCGGCGTACGCCCGATGCTCCACCGCAACCGCTGCGAGCAGCGCAAGACCCTGGTGATCCTCGACGAGATCCACCACGCCGGTGACTCCAAGTCCTGGGGCGAGGCGTGTCTTGAGGCCTTCGAGCCGGCCGCCAGGCGGCTCGCGCTGACCGGTACGCCCTTCAGGTCCGACACCAACCCGATCCCCTTCGTCGCGTACGAGGAGGGCAACGACGGCATCCGCCGCTCCTCCGCCGACTACACCTACGGCTACGGCAACGCGCTCGGCGACGGCGTCGTGCGCCCCGTCATCTTCCTCAGCTACAGCGGCAACATGCGCTGGCGCACCAAGGCCGGTGACGAGATCGCCGCCAAGCTCGGCGAACCCATGACGAAGGACGCCACCTCGCAGGCGTGGCGCACCGCGCTCGACCCGCGCGGCGACTGGATGCCCAACGTGCTGCGGGCCGCCGACCAGCGCCTGACCGAAGTACGCAAGGGCATCCCCGACGCCGGGGGTCTGGTCATCTCCAGCGACCAGGACTCGGCGCGCGCGTACGCCAAGCTCATCCGTGAGATCACCGGGACGAAGGCGACCGTCGTCCTGTCCGACGAGGCCGCCGCCTCCAAGCGCATCGACGACTTCAGCGCGGGCGAGGACCGCTGGATGGTCGCCGTGCGCATGGTGTCGGAGGGCGTCGACGTGCCGCGCCTCGCCGTCGGCGTGTACGCCACGACCATCTCGACGCCCCTGTTCTTCGCGCAGGCCGTCGGGCGCTTCGTCCGGTCCAGACGACGGGGCGAGACCGCGTCCGTCTTCCTGCCCACCATCCCCGGCCTCCTCGGCTTCGCCAACGAGATGGAGCTGGAGCGCGACCACGTCCTCGACAAGCCCAAGAAGGAGGGCGAGGACGACCCGTACGCCGAGTCCGAGAAGGAGATGGCGGAGGCCGAGCGCCAGGAGGACGAGGACACCGGCGAGCAGGACGCGCTGCCCTTCGAGGCGCTGGAGTCCGACGCGGTCTTCGACCGGGTGCTCTACGACGGCGCCGAGTTCGGCATGCAGGCGCACCCCGGCAGCGAGGAGGAGCAGGACTACCTCGGCATCCCCGGCCTCCTGGAGCCCGACCAGGTGCAGATGCTGCTCCAGAAGCGGCAGGCCCGGCAGATCGCGCACAGCCGCAAGAAGCCGGACTCCGAGGCGGACCTGCTGGAGCTGCCCGCCGACCGGCGCCCCGTGGTCTCCCACAAGGAACTGCTCGAACTGCGCAAGCAGCTCAACACGATGGTCGGCGCCTACGTCCACCAGAGCGGCAAACCCCACGGAGTGATCCACACGGAGCTGCGCCGTGTGTGCGGCGGACCGCCCAGCGCGGAGGCCACCGGCGGCCAACTCCGCGAGCGGATCAGAAAAGTTCAGGAGTGGGCGACCCGAATGCGCTGAGCGCGAAGGTATTTTTTCGGCCTCCCGGACGCCGTCGCGGCGTCCGGGAGGCCTTTCTACGCGCGTCCATTCATGGGAAATCACATGAATAGTCAGTGAGAGTCCCTTTTCTGTGCTTGTTCTGGCGCGAACGGGGAGCAACTGACCACCCATGACCGGATTCTGGACGAGGTCTTCCGCTGAGCGGTACGGATCGCTAATGTCCCGGCAATACATACGCGCCGTGGCAGCACCGCCGCGGAGCGCAGCCGGTGCGCCAAGGCCTGCCTGGCGGCTCACTCCGAAACTCCGAAGGAGAGGGGCGTCGTGACCGCGGAGACCTCCCAGACGCTCGACCGGGGACTGCGCGTCCTCAAACTGCTCGCCGACACCGACCACGGGCTGACCGTCACCGAGTTGTCCAACAAACTCGGCGTCAACCGCACCGTCGTCTACCGACTCCTCGCCACCCTGGAACAGCACGCGCTGGTCCGCCGCGATCTGGGCGGACGCGCCAGAGTGGGCCTGGGGGTGCTGCGCCTGGGCCGCCAGGTGCATCCCCTCGTACGGGAAGCGGCACTGCCCGCACTGCGTTCGCTCGCCGAGGACATAGGCGCGACCGCCCATCTCACGCTCGTGGACGGCGCCGAGGCGCTGGCCGTGGCCGTTGTGGAGCCGACCTGGACGGACTACCACGTCGCGTACCGCGCCGGCTTCCGGCACCCGCTGGACCGGGGCGCCGCGGGCAAGGCCATCCTGGCCGCCCGGCAGGGCTCGTACACCGAGGCACGGTGCACGCTGACCCACGGCGAACTGGAGGCGGGCGCGAGCGGCGCCGCCGCCGCGCTCGTCGGGGTGACCGGGATCGAGGGCAGCGTGGGCGTCGTGATGCTCGCCGACTCGGTGCCGGAGCGGGTGGGTCCGCGCGTGGTCGACGCCGCGCGCGAGGTGGCCGACGCACTGCGCTGAGCGGGCCCGGCGCGGGGCCTGGGCCCCGGGGGTTTCGGGTGCCCCCGGAGCGGCGGATAGATTGGCGCCGTGCTCTCTCGTCTCTCCGGTCTCTCGCGCCCCCGCACCCTCGCCCTCTCGGCGGTCCCGATCGTCGCGCTGCTCGTCGTCGTCGGAGTCGCCCCGTTGCCGTACGCGGTGGCCCAGCCCGGCCTGACCGCGAACGTCCTCGGCGACTACCAGGGCACGCCCGTCATCTCGGTCAAGGGCGCGCCGACCCGCGAGACGGAGGGGCAACTGCGGATGACGACGATCCTGGCGACGGGACCGTCCGCCGACGTCGACTTCGCCGATGTCCTCGACGGCTGGATCCGGACCGACCGCGCCGTGCTGCCGCGCGACTCCGTCTACCCGGCGGGCCAGTCCGACAAGGAGATCCAGAAGCACAACACCGACGAGATGGTGAAGTCGCAGAACTCCGCCGTCGACGCGGCCCTCGGCCAGCTCGGCCGGAAGCGGGACTCCGTGGACGTCACCCTCCACCTCGCGGACGTCGGCGGCCCCAGCGCGGGCCTCCTCTTCGCGCTCGGCATCGTCGACATGCTCGACGGCGACGGCTCGGGCGGCGACCTCACCGGCGGCCGCGACATCGCGGGCACCGGCACGATCAGCGCGACCGGCGACGTCGGCGCGGTCGGCGGCGTCTCGCTCAAGACCCAGGCGGCGGGCCGCGACGGCGCGACGGTCTTCCTCGTCCCCGAGGCGGAGTGCGCGGACGCGCGGTCCGAACTCCCCGACGGGATGCGGCTGATCCCGGTCAGGACCCTGAAGGGCGCGGTGTCGTCGCTGAAGGCGCTGGAGCAGGGGGGCGAGGTGCCGAACTGCTGACGTCGGTACGGTCCTCGGGCCCCACGGCGTCCAGGCCGCGCCACACCGGCAGCAGCACCGGACTCAGGGTCGCCAGCAGATAGGCGCCGCCCATCAGCAGCAGGGCGGGGGAGAGGCCGGCGCCCTCGACCAGCAGACCCGCCGTCAGACCGCCCAGGGGCATGGTCAGTTCGCATCCCGCGGTCATCGCGCCGGCCACCCGGCTGCGCAGTTCGTCGGGGACGCGTTCGTACATCACCGTCGTCAGTATCGGGTTGATCGTCCCGCCCGCCACTCCCGCCGCGGCCAGGACGACGGCGAGCGCCACCGTGGAGTCGCTGAGACCCGCGACCGCGAAGCGTGGCGCGCCGCAGAGCAGGGCGGCGACGGCGAGGACCGTACGGCGCCGGAAACGGTGGCCGACCGCGCCGTACAGCAGCGCCCCCAGCAGTCCGCCGGCCCCGAACGCCGCTGTCACCAGGCCCAGTTCGGCGGCCCCGCCGAGATTTCGTTCGGCGTGCACGGGGAGCAGGACCGCGTTCCAGCCCTGGTCGATGCCGTTCATGAACATCACCATGAGGACGACCGCCGCCAGCAGCCGGGTGTGCGCCAAGTAGGCGTAGCCCTCGCGCAGTTCGGCGCCGTACGTACGCGGCGACACCGGCGCCATGTGCTTGACCGGCTCCGCGCCCCGTACGCCGCGCAGTCCGGCGCCGATCAGCAGCGCCGACAGCAGGAACGTGAACGCGTCGAGCAGCAGGGCGACTTCGGCCCCGAGCAGCGCGATCACCAGGCCCGCGAGCGCCGCGCCGAGCATCCGGGCGCCGCGCTCGACCGCGTCGAAGAGGCTCGCGGCGCGGGTGAGCGAGGTGCCCGCGTGCTCGGCGAGGTCAGGTACGAGGACGTAGCGGGCCGTGTCGCCGGGCGTGTGGGCGAGGCCGTGCAGCGCCACCAGCGCGCAGAGCGTCCAGAACGGGAGCGCGTCGGCGCTGTGCAGCAGGGGGATCGCCCCGACGGAGAAGGCGCACAGCAGATCGGAGGCGATCGAGACGCGGCGCCGGCCGATCCGGTCGATGACGGGGCCGCCGATGAGCGCGGAGACCACCACCGGGAGGGTGGCGCAGAAGGCCACCACACCCGCGCGGCCGGCGCTGCCGGTGGTCTGGAGGACGAACCAGGGGATGCCGATCAGGCTGAGGGTGCGGCCCGTGGCGGAGATCGCGTTGGCGGTCAGGACGGCGGTGAGCGGCCACCGCCGTATCGGTGCGGCGCTCATACGGGGCGGACACGGGGCCGCGAGGGCCCGTTGACGAGCCGCAGGCCCAACTCGACGAGGAGCCAGCCCAGTCGGGCCCGCGCCCGCGCTTCGCGGCGGACCGCGCGGTGGCGGTATGCGGCGGCCTCGGCGCGCAGTTCGGCCGCGCGTAGGGAGTGGAGGTGGAGGTGCACGTCGGAAAATAGCATGACAAATCGTCCCTTCGCGCGCCGACTGACGAGGCGCGGGAGTGGTGCAGGGGTGGTGCAGGGGTGGAGGTGGTGCTCGGGCGGCGGCGGTGCTCAGGCGTCCGGGCGGTCGAGCTGCTTCTGCGGGAAGGCGTGCAGATGGATCCGTACCTGAGCCACGGACTCGTCGTCCTCGGATGCGGCGCGGTCCATGTAACTGGCGATCAAGTCGTGCATCCGGCCGTCCAGTTCGGCCATCAGCTCGGGGGTGAGCCGGAGCGTGAAGTCGCTGAGGTCGGCCTTGGTCGCCCACGTCTTCGGCCAGTCGTGCATGGTGCCCAGCCAGGTGCTCACCTCCTGGCCGTGGATGGAGGCGACCTCGTGCATGAAGGTGTTCAGCGCGCCTCGTACCTCCGGGCTGGGGTCGAAGTGCAGCGTGTCGTCGATCATGACGCCGTAGTCCGAGGCCTTCCACCAGCGCTCCCGGCCCTTGCCGCGCTCCGGGTCGTCCGCGACGAAGCCGTGACCGGCGAGCTGGCGCAGGTGATAGCTGGTGGCGCCGCTCGACTCGCCGAGCCGCTCCGCGAGCTGGGACGCGGTGGCCGGACCGTGGTGGCGCAGGGCGACCAGCAGCCGCATCCGCAGGGGGTGGGCGAGGCCACGCAGTGAGCGCGGGTCCAGGGTGCGGGCGGTCCGCTCGGAGGCGGGTGGGTTCTCGGACATGGCCTCATCGTAGACATGCAAAGAAGTGGTTGCAAGGATTTCTTTGCAACCACTTCTTTGCATGTTCGCGCTCGGGGGCTCGGCGGCTCAGCCCTCCTTGATGAAGCCCTCCTCGATCAGCCAGTCCTTCGCCACCTCGTGCGGATCCTGGCCGTCCACGTCCACCTTCGCGTTCAGCTCCTGCGCGATCCCGGTGTTCAGCCGCTTGCTCAGCGGATCGAGCAGACCGGCGATCTCCGGGTACTTCTTGTACGTCGAACTGTGGATCACCGGCGCCGCGTTGTAGTTCGGGAAGAAGCGCTTGTCGTCGGAGACCGTGTCCAGATCCAGGGACTTGATCCGGCCGTCCGTCGTGAACACCTCGCCCACCAGGCAGGAGTTGGACTTCGACACCTGCGTGTAGATGATGCCGGCGTCCATCTTCTTCACACTCGACGCGGGGATGTTCATCCCGTACGCCTTCACCATGCCCGGCAGCCCGTCGTCCCGCGACGCGAACTCGTTCTCCACGCAGATCGTGACCGCGCCCGGCTCCTTCTTCGACAGCGCGGCGACGTCCGACATCGTCTTGAGCTTGTACTTCGCGTTGTTCTGC
This sequence comes from Streptomyces sp. NPDC060366, assembly GCF_042725135.1. NCBI lineage: Bacteria > Bacillati > Actinomycetota > Actinomycetes > Kitasatosporales > Streptomycetaceae > Streptomyces > Streptomyces sp. NPDC060366. The sequence continues at coordinate 101,256 of NZ_JBHXDC010000017.1, forward strand.
TTGCTGATGCCCAGCGAGTAGGTGTTGTTGAGCGTGGACGGCGACAGCCAGCTCACATCGTGCGAGCGGTCCGCGTCCCGTACGGCGGTCCACTGCTCGCCCGAGTCGACGATCGGCTTCGCGTTGCCGAGGTAGGTGATCCAGGCCGTGCCCGTGTACTCGTACATCGCGTCCGCGTCACCCTTGACGATCGCCTCGCGCGCGCTGATCGAGCCCGGCAGGTTCGTCCGGTCCAGGACCTCCGCGCCCGCCGCCTTGAAGATCAGGCCGATCATCTGGCCGAGGATGATGTTCTCGCTGAAGTTCTTCGACGTGACCGTCAGCGAGGCGCCCTTGAGGGGTTCGCCCCGGCCGACCGAGCCGGGGACGACGTCGTCCACCATCGGCGAGCCGCTCTTGAGGCCGCACCCGCTGAGCGTGGCGGCGCTCAGCAGCAGGGCCAGCCCGCCCGTCACGAGCTTGCGGTGGCCGTATCGCATGGTGCGCATCAGCGCTCCTCCAGTCCGCGCGGGGTGAGGGCCACTTCGACCAGCGAGGCCAGCCAGTCGATCAGCAGCGCCAGCGTCACCGTCAGCACCGATCCCAGGACCAGGACCGGCATGCGCTGCGTCTGGATGCCCGAGGTGATCAGGTCACCGAGCCCGCCACCGCCGCCGAAGGTCGCCAGGGTCGCCGTGCCCACGTTGAGCACCAGCGCCGTCCGTACGCCCGCCAGGATCAGCGGTACGGCCAGGGGCAGTTCGACCCTGGCCAGCGTCCCGAGTGACGACATCCCGATGCCGCGCGACGCCTCGACCAGCTGCGGGTCGATGGCCTTCAGCCCCGCCACGGTGTTGGCGAGCACCGGCAGCACCGCGTAGATGACCATGCCGACGATCGCCGTCGACGGGCCGATGCCCAGCCAGATCACCAGCAGCGCCAGCAGACCGATGGCCGGGGTCGCCTGCCCGATGTTGGCGACGGCGGTCACCGCCGGCGCCGCTTTCGACAGCCCGCGCCGGGTCAGCGCGATACCGAGCGGGATCGCGATGATCAGCACCCAGAAGGTGGAGATCGCGGTCAGTTCGACGTGCTGCCACAGGCGCAGCTGCACATTGCCGCCGACGAGCGAGTTCTTCGCGATCGAGTCGAGCGGGACAGTGGTGATCCAGACGTAGGTCAGCAGCAGGGAGACCGCGATCACGGCGGGCACCGTCACCAGCTTGGCCCAGGTGATCCGGCGCTTCGGGGCGGCGGGCGGCGCCACCGGCTCCGACTCCTCGTCCCGGAAGGCGTGCCCCTTGACGTCGTACTCGCCCGGAGGGCGCTGTTTCTGCGCGGGAGCACTCATGCGTCCGCACCGCCCTGCGGCTCCTGCCCGGTCCGCTCCCGGCGCTGTTCCGCCAACTCGTGCTGGTGCTCGAATGCGGTGAGCCGGTCCGCCTCCAGCATTTCCTGGACCGACGTCATCAGCGTCTCCATGTCGACGACACCGATGTACTCGCCGCGCCTGCCGGTCACGGCGACCCGGCCGCCGCTGTCGGTCAGGACCGCCTCCAGCGCGTCGTGCAGGGTGGCGTCCCTGGTCACGGTGTCGTGCACGAGCTGGCCCGCGTTGGCGAGCGAGCCCTTGGCGCGCGACAGGTCGCCCCGGCGCAGCCATTTGTACGGGCGGTTCTTCCGGTCCAGCATCAGCAGCTCGTTGTGCGGGCCGCTGTTCAGCTTGTTGAAGATCGACTGGAGCGGGTCCTCGACCGTCACCGTCGGGAACTCGGCGATCTCCACGTCCCGTACGCGGGTGAGGTTCAGCCGCTTCAGCGCCGCCCCCGCGCCCACGAAGCCCGACACGAAGTCGTCGGCGGGATTGGTGAGGATCGCCTCGGGGGTGTCGAACTGCGCGATCTGCGAACGCTCCCGCAGGATCGCGATCCGGTCGCCGAGCTTGATCGCCTCGTCGAAGTCGTGCGTCACGAACACGATCGTCTTGTGCAACTCGTGTTGCAGACGTATCAGTTCGTCCTGGAGATGGTCGCGCGTGATCGGGTCGACGGCGCCGAACGGCTCGTCCATCAGCAGCACCGGCGGATCGGCGGCGAGCGCCCGCGCCACCCCCACCCGCTGCTGCTGGCCGCCCGAGAGCTGGCGCGGATAGCGGCCGTGGAACTCACGCGGGTCGAGCCCGACCAGGTCGAGCATCTCCTCGACGCGGTCCTTCACCTTCGACTTGGACCAGCCGACCATCTTCGGCACGAGCGCGATGTTCTCGCCGACCGTCATGTGCGGGAAGAGACCGGACGACTGGATCGCGTAGCCGATCTGCCGGCGCAGCTTCACCGGGTCCATGTCGGTGACGTCCTCGTCGTTGATCCTGATCCGCCCGGACGAGGGCTCGATCAGCCGGTTGATCATCTTGAGGGTGGTCGACTTACCGCAGCCGGACGGGCCGACGAGGATGACGGTCTCGCCCGCCTTGATCTCCATCGAGACGTTGTCGACTGCCGGATTCGGACTGCCGGGATAGCGCTTGGTGAGGCCGTCGAGCTGGATGGTGGCGCCGCTCGTGGAACCGGCGCCCCCCGCGGCGCCGTTCGACGGGACGATCACGGCACCCGGCGAGGCGATGTCGGCTGCCTCGGCCGTCTTCGGGTCAGCGGTCTCAGACACGGATCCCCCTCGGGATGGTGAGTCGGCCGAGCAGGACATACGCGGCGTCGAAGAGCAGGGCGAGAATGACGATGCCGATCGTCCCGGCGAGCACCTGGTTGATCGCGTTGGCGCTGCCCAGCGAGGCGATGCCACGGAAGATCTCGTTGCCGAGGCCGGGCCCCGAGGCGTACGCGGCGATGGCGGCGATCCCCATCAGCATCTGGGTGGAGACCCGGATCCCGGTGAGGATCGGCGGCCAGGCGAGCGGCAGTTCGACCTTGAGCAGCCGGGCGGTACGTGACATGCCGATGCCCTTGGCGGCGTCCACCAGGTCGGGGTCCACGCCGCGCAGTCCGACCACGGCGTTACGGACGACGGGCAGCAGCCCGTACAGCGTCAGGACGATCACCGTGGGCGCGACACCGAGACCGACCAGCGGGATGAGCAGGCCGATGGCCGCCAGCGAGGGGATGGTCAGGATGGAGGCGGTGGAGAGGATCGCCAGATTTCCGCCCCAGGGACTGCGGTAGGTCAGTACGCCGATGACGACACCCAGGACGGTGGCGATCAGCATGCACTGGAAGACGGCGCTGGCGTGCTGGAACGAGTCGGTGAGCAACTGTTGATGGCGGTTGGCCAGGTAGTCCCAGAAGTCCACGGCGCTCCTCTCGGTGGGTCGGAGCCGGTCGGCCGGACGGCCGGTCGGCAGTCAGCCGGTCGGGAGTCGGCCGGTCGGCCGATCAGGTCGTTCGGTTCGTTCGGGTCGTGCTCGTTGGTCACAGTCGGTCACCGTCGGTGTCCTGCGCGGCCTGCTCCACCAGCGGGATGATCCGCAGCGGAACGGGGTTTTCCATGACGATCGCCGTGGAAGCCCGCTGAATCCCCTCGAAACCGACAACCCGGTCGATCACCCGTTGAAGATCGGCGTTCGAACGAGCGACGAGTCGGCAGAGCATATCCCCCGTTCCAGTGGTGGTATGCAGTTCGAGGACCTCTGGAACGCTGCTCAAATGTGCTCGAACATCGGAACCTTGTCCCTGTTTGATTTCCAGGGTTGCGAACGCCGTGACGGGGTAACCGAGAGCGGCCGGATCGACGTTCGGACCGAATCCCCGGATGACGCCATTCGTCTGGAGACGGTCCAGCCGGGCCTGTACGGTCCCGCGCGCCACCCCCAGCCGGCGCGACGCCTCCAGAACCCCGATGCGCGGCTCCCGCGCCAGCAGGGCGATGAGCCTGCCGTCCAGTCCGTCGATCGCCATGGGTGCCTCCTGAGGCGGTTGATGGTGGCTGCACCGGCAGGTGGTCATCCTGTGCAGATGGTCCGGTCATCCTGGCCCCCCGCTGTACAGACTGACCAGTGAAAGCGCGAACTGTTGCGCACCTTGCGGAACGGCGAGACGCTGCCGTCATGGCAGATACCTCGGTGAACCTCGATTCCGCCCCGTCCACCGCGCGCGGCGCCGACCCCTTCCCCGTCAAGGGAATGGACGCCGTCGTCTTCGCCGTCGGCAACGCCAAGCAGGCGGCCCACTACTACTCGACGGCGTTCGGCATGAAGCTGGTCGCCTACGCGGGCCCCGAGAACGGCAGCCGCGAGACCGCGAGCTACGTGCTCACCAACGGCTCGGCCCGCTTCGTCTTCACCTCCGTCATCAAGCCGTCCACCGAGTGGGGCCGCTTCCTCGTCGACCATGTCGCCGAGCACGGCGACGGTGTGATCGATCTCGCCATCGAGGTGCCGGACGCCCGCGCCGCGTACGCCTACGCCACCGCGAACGGCGCCACCGGCCTCCAGGAGCCGTACGAGGTCAAGGACGACGGCGGCACCGTCGTCCTCGCCGCCATCGCCACGTACGGCAAGACCCGCCACACCCTGGTCGAGCGGACCGGCTACGACGGCCCGTACCTGCCGGGCTACGCCGCCGCCGCCCCGATGGTCGCGCCCCCGGTCAAGCGCACCTTCCAGGCCGTCGACCACTGCGTGGGCAACGTCGAGCTGGGCCGGATGAACGAGTGGGTGGCGTTCTACAACAAGGTGATGGGCTTCACCAACATGAAGGAGTTCGTGGGCGACGACATCGCCACCGAGTACTCCGCCCTCATGTCCAAGGTCGTGGCCGACGGCACCCTCAAGGTGAAGTTCCCGATCAACGAGCCGGCGATCGCGAAGAAGAAGTCGCAGATCGACGAGTACCTGGAGTTCTACGGCGGCGCCGGCGTCCAGCACATCGCGCTCGCGACGAACGACATCGTCAGCTCGGTGCGCGCGATGCGGGCGGCCGGTGTCCAGTTCCTCGACACCCCCGACTCGTACTACGACACCCTCGGCGAGTGGGCCGGCGAGACCCGCGTGCCCGTCGAGACCCTGCGCGAGCTGAAGATCCTCGTGGACCGCGACGAGGACGGCTACCTGCTCCAGATCTTCACCAAGCCGGTCCAGGACCGGCCGACCGTGTTCTTCGAGATGATCGAACGGCACGGCTCGATGGGCTTCGGCAAGGGCAACTTCAAGGCCCTCTTCGAGGCGATCGAGCGCGAGCAGGAGAAGCGCGGCAACCTCTGACGCACAACTGCCGGCACAACGAGGCGCGGCCCCACGGGAGTTCACCGTGGGGCCGCGCTTTCTTCGCTTCATGGGCCATCCGGATGACTGTCCCCCAGACTGGGCAGATGGCACAGAACGAGCGGTACCGGGACAGCGGTGACGAGGACGACTACTTCGAGTTCGGCACGCCCGCCGACATCGGGACCGCCGACGGCGAGCTCGTGGTGAAGCCGGTGGCCACCGCCGCCGGCAACCCTTCCTCGTACAGCTGGCGTTGTGCCGAGACCTCGGCCCCGTGCTCCACGGACATCCCCGGCAGCATGGACTTCCCCCAGTACGGCAACGGCAGGTGCGAGCACGGCGAGCGGCTCACCTACCAGCCCCGCGACCGCCGTTGACCCCGCCCCTGACCCCGACCCCGGCCGGCCCCGGTCGCGGACACCACCACACAGAGGCGGTACACCGTGGGGGCCATCTCCGCGCTCGCGTCCGGACCCGCCAAGCGCTGGACGGCGCTGATCAGCGGGGGAGCGTACGCCTTCCTGGCCGTCGTGGTGCTGCTTCTGCGGCCCTGGGTCGGCCCGACCGCCAAGTCCTGCACGGGAGATGACCTGCACGCGGCGGTGTGCGACCTCGCCGACCTCGCCGAGGGCGGGCCGCTGGCGCTGACCGCCCTCGGGGTACTGGCCGTGGTCGTCGCCACCGGCCTGTCCCTCGTCGTCGCGGCGCTCGCGGTGCCGCTTCTCCAACTGCTCGCGGGCACCTCGCTGCCCACCCACGGTGTCCTCCTCGCACCGCTGGTCCGGCTGGCACTGCGGCGGCGGTACGTGGTCAAGCGGCGGCTGACCGCGCTCGCCGAGGCGGAGGAAGCGGACGGGGCCCGGGGAGCGGGCGAGGCGGGCCCGCCGCCCGACCGGGCCGCCACGGATGCGCCGCCGACCCCCCGCGCCGCCGCACACCGCGCCCAGGCCGCGACGCGCGTCGCGCGCGCCCGGCAGGAGCTCCACCGTCTGCCGGTCCACGACGACCTGATGCTGCCCACCCGGATCGGCAACAGCTTCGCCGCCATGAACGGCCGTGTCCGGGGGCGGCACGGGATCGACCCGAGCCTCGGCTGGCCCCTCCTGGAACAGCTCTTTGACGACGCGGCGCGCCGCCGGCTCGAACAGGGCTCGGACCAGGTGCTCAGCCGCGCCCGCAATCTCCTCTGGGCCGCGCTCACGGTGCTGGTCTCCCTGGCGATCTCCTTCCTCGACCGGGTCCACGACCTGCCTGCGGGGATCGTCGCGGTGGCCGGGTGCGTGATCACGCTCCTGCTGCTCGTCGGCCTCGGCGACAGCGTGGACGCCTACACGGACACCGTGGAGGCCGCCGTCCTGCGCCACCACGACGCCCTGTACGAGGCGGCCGGCTGGCCTCTCCCGGCGGACACCGAGACGGCCAGGCGCACCGGCGCCGAGTTCACCGCCTATCTCAACCGCGTGGACGGGGCGCGACCGGAGGTCACCTTCGAGCGCCCGCCACCGGCGGAGCCGTCCCCGCTCGCCCCGCAGCCCTCTTCCCAGCAGGAAGGCACCGCCCCGTGATCGACCACACCCACCCGGCACGGCGACCCGAGCCGGACGGCGGCGCGTTCGGTACCGTCCTGCGTACCTCCTCCGTGCGCGCGGCGGAGTTCCTCGAATCCCCGCACAGCGTGCGGGCGTTGGACGACCTGAGCTGGTCGATCGGCGAGGTGCAGGCCGCCTGCGACGCGTTCGCCGGGCGGCAGGATCCGCCGACCGTACCCCTGGCCGACATCCTGGAGCGGTGGCTCGCGTCGGCCACGCGCTGCCTCGACCCCTACCGCCGGCTGCTGGAGCAGGAACACCGCCGGAGCGGCGGTGCGTCGGACCGGGACCCGGCCGAGGAGTGCGCCGCCTACCTGGGCACGCTGCACAACGTGCACGAGGAGACGGACCGCTGCCTGCGCACGCTGGTCAACCGGCGCGACGGCATCCCGCCCGCCCTCGCGACCACGCGCATGGTCGCGGCCAGGACGGCCCACCAGGGCGTGGCACGGCGCGGGTTGCGCCTGCTGCCGCCCGGCGACGCGCGCCGGGACCAGTGGCGGTACCTCGACGCGTTCCTCACCCAGCGGCTCGCGGAGTACGGCGCGGCGAGCCACGCCGAGCTGATCCGCGCACGCGCGGAGGCGGAGGAGTTGCGCCGGCCGGGCAGTGTGCTGGACGACGACGTCCGCCGGCACCTGCGGGAGATCGCGTCGAGTCTCACCACGTACATCGACACGGGGGCGGACCCGAGCCGTACGACGGGCCTGGCGGCCGGAGTTCTCGACCACCGGGCGAACTGGCTCGCCTCACCGGGCAATCCGCTGGCCGCCGCGCGGTTCGGGGGAGAGCTGTTCCGGGCGGTCCAACTGGGCGTGGTCGTCGAGGGACTGGGCCTGCGGGACGCCGTCGAGGCCCTGGAGGCCGCCCTGCGGGACATGGACGACGAGGCGCCCGAACGCCCCGAGGTGCTGACGGTCCGCGCCCTCGCGTACGCGCAGTCCGTCGCCGTCGACGTGTCGGCGGACCGCGACGTGGACGTGGCGCTGCGACAGCTCGACGCCGTCCGTGCCCTGCTGCCTCCCGACCACGAGCACATGCTCAACCTCCTGCTCGTACAGGGGCAGTTGCTCACTTCGCGGGCCGACCACACCGGCTCGCTGAGCGACATACGTTCCGCGCTCACACTGCTGCGCCGGGTCCGGGCCGGACAACTGGTCGACCCGCTCCACCGGTTGTACGCCGACGCCGCGTTCGCCTCCACCCATCTGCGCTTCCACTTCCACGCCGGATCGGACGACGCGGACTGCACGGGCACCGGCGACGACGCCGGCCCGGCGGAGCATCGCGCCGGTCACTCGGCGCGCACGCACGAGCAGATGCGGCTCTACGCCGACGAGGCGCGGACCATGGCCGCCGAACGCGAGGGCCAGGCCGTCGAGGTACTGGCGCTGATCCTCCAGATGCTCGGCGGGGCACTGCTGCTCGCCGCCACCTATCCCGACGGGCCCGGTGCGGGCCCGCACCGGGGCGCGGCCCGCGACGACCTGGTGGCGGAGGCCCGGCAGGTGATGGCCGAGTCGCTGGCCAGGACCGCCGAGGAGTCGCCCTACTGGGCCGGGCGCGAACTGCACCACCGCATCGCGGCGTTGACGCAGGAGCGGACCCGGTCCGGCGACGCCGTCGCCGTCCGCGGGCACATCGACGCGCTGGGACGGCTCGCGGAGCGCCCGGACGTCGTGGCCCGCCCGGCACTCCAGGAGATCATCCGCGCCGCGCACTCCTACGCCTCGGACTCCGGATCAGGAACGCGGACCGTCGTCTCGCGCGCCGACACCCTGCGGGCACTGGAAGCGCGCTGCGCCGCGCAGCCGCACGCCGTGCACGCGGCGGCGGTGGAGGTGCGCATGCATCTGGCGCGCGCCTACCGCACGGACAGCGGTGCGCCGACGGCCGCAGGGCCGCTCGGAGCCCTGCTCACGGCGGGACGGCAGCACCTCGGGCGCGGGACGCGCTCCGGCGGCGCCGACCGGCGGCGCGCACGGGAACTGGGCATCGAGGTGCTCGGCATGCTGGCCCGCCGGGCGCTCGTGCAGGACGTGGCCGCCGACGCCGTACTCACCGCTGAACGCGCCGGCGCCCTGTCGCGCGAAATCGCCGGGTGGTGCGTCCAGGACGGCGCGTACGAGGAGGCGGTCGGGGTGCTGGAGAGGGGCCGGGCACTCGCACTGCACACCGAGATGGCGGGCACCGACGTACGCGCGCGGCTGACCGGGCTGGGGCACGCCGGCCTCGCCGAGCGGTGGCACGACTGGCGCACCGCCGCCCGCGCTTCCCGGACAGGCGATCGCGCGGCCGCGCCCCCCGCCCCCGGAACGTCCTGGGACCCATACGTCGAACACCCCCTGCCCGAGCAACTCGGTGTCGCGGTGCGGAAGGTGCTGGAGGAGCACGGCGTACTCTACGAGCTGATCGGCCCGCCGTCGGTACCGGACATCGCCGCCGCGCTGCGGCGCACCGGGGCGGACGAACTGGTCCATCTGCTGCCCGCCGGCTCGGGCTCGGCCTCCGGCGGCGCTCTGCGGGTCGGCAGCGACGGCCGGGTGCGGTGGAGCGCACTGCCGGGTCTGGTGGCCACCGCGTACCTGGACGAGTATCTGACCGCGCTGGAGTCGCTGCTCGCCTCGCCCGGCTCGCCGGAGGCCGCACGGGAGTGGCAGACCCGGCTCCACGAGCTGTGCGACTGGGCCGGATCCGCCGTGATCGGGCCGCTGGAGGGGCAGTTGGGGCCATGGCGAGGACCTGGCCGCGTCCCGCGCCTGGTGCTCGTGCCGCTCGGCCCGCTCGCTGCCGTCCCCTGGTCGGCGGCCCGTACCGGCGGCCGTACCGCCGGACGCCGCCGCCGGCTCGCGGTCGACGGCCTGGTGCTGTCGACCGCGCCGTCCGCCCGGATGTTCGCCGCCACGGCGGCCCGGCCGCCGGTGCGCGCCGCCGACTCCGCGCTGCTGCTGCTCGGCCTCACGGGGAAGGAGATCGGGGTCTCCTCCAGCAGGGGTCTGGACCGGCTGTACGGCAGCACGCGGCTGCTGACCCCGGACGGGAAACGCGAGGGGGACACCAGGCCCGAGACGATTCTCGCCGAGATCGGGCGGGCCTGCGGCGAGCACGGGATCGTGGACATCTCGGCCCATCTGATGCCGGACCCGTCGGACAGCTGGCGCAGCCATCTGGTCTTCGGCGACACACGGCCCGGCGCACAGACAGGCGCACAGACCGGCGCGGGCGTGGACCGGCTCTCCGTGCAGACCATCGCCGCGCGGCGGTTCCCCGTGCCGCCCGCCGGGCCGGGGCTCTGCGTCTCGCTGGCCTCGTGCATCAACAGCCTGCCGCGCAGACACCACGACGAGTCCTTCACGATGGCCGCGGCGTTCCTGGCGGGCGGCGCGTCGTCCGTGCTCGGCTCACTGTGGCCCGTACGGCTCCACGCGACCGCGCTGCTCGACCTGTTGTTCCACCACCGTCTGCGGGAGGGCGACGCGCCCGCGCACGCCCTGCGCGATGCCCAGCTCTGGATGCTCGACCCGGCGCGGAGCGTGGAAGCGGCGTTCCCGCGGTCCGTACGCCCGGCGGCGACCGAACTCCTCCGCCTCCTGCTCGCGGCGGGCCGCGACCCGGCCGATCCGGCACTCTGGGCCGGCCTGGTGGCGGTCGGCCGCTGAATCCGCCGACCGCCGACCATGGGCCGTCGCTACTCCTTCGCGGCTTTCGTCTGCGCCCCGCCCTCGTTCAGCCCCGCCGCCGCCGGGTCGAGCAGGCGGGACAGGAACGACTGCGTACGGGCGTGGCTCGGCGCGCCGATCACATGCGCCGGGCTGCCCTCCTCGACGATGACCCCGCCGTCCATGAAGACGACCCGGTCGGCCACCTCCTTGGCGAAGCTCATCTCGTGCGTGACGACGAGCATCGTCATCCCCTCGTCGGCGAGCGAGCGCATCACCGCGAGGACGTCACCCACCAGCTCCGGGTCGAGCGCGGACGTCGGCTCGTCGAAGAGCATCAGCTGCGGGTCCATCGCCAACGCCCGTGCGATCGCGACCCGTTGCTGCTGCCCGCCGGAGAGCTGCGCGGGATAGGAGGACTCCTTGTCGGTCAGACCGACACGGGCCAGCCGTTCCCGGGCGACGCGTGTCGCCTCCGCCTTGTCGCGTCCCAGCACCCGCCGTTGAGGGAGCGTCAGGTTCTCCAGCGCGGTCAGATGCGGGAAGAGGTTGAACGACTGGAAGACCATCCCGATGCCGCGGCGCACCTTGTCGATGTCCACGTCCGGGTCGGTGACCTCGGCCCCGGCCACCAGGACCGTGCCCGAGGTCGGCTCCTCCAGCCGGTTCACACAGCGCAGCAGTGTCGACTTGCCCGAGCCCGACGGGCCGATGACACAGACGACTTCGCCGCGCGCCACCGTGAAGTCGATGCCCGCCAGGACCTCCAGCGTGCCGAACGACTTGTGCAGGGCGCGTACTTCGATCGCGGGCGCGCCCGCGTCCGCTTCCGCCCCCGCGCCCGGCTTCTTCACCGGTTCGTTCACCGCGCTCACCTCGCCCTTGCCGTACGCGCTTCGAGCCGCCGGACCAGATGGCCGAGCGGCAGGGTGATGACCAGATAGCAGAGACCGGCGATGAGGATCGGGGTGAGACTGCGATTCTGATTCAGGGCGTCCCGGCCGAACTTGGCCAGCTCGTACTGGGACAGGGACAGACCCAGCAGATAGACCAGCGACGAGTCCTTCGTGAGCAGGATCAACTCGTTGGTCAGCGGCGGCAGCACGATCCGCAGGGCCTGCGGAATGATGATGGATATCATCGCCCGGCCCTGCGACATCCCGAGCGAACGCGCCGCCTCCGTCTGCCCCTTGGGCACGGCCTGGATACCGGCCCGGATCGTCTCCGCCATGTAGGCGGCGCCGACCAGACCCAGCGCCAGCATCACGGTGACGTACTGGTTGAGCGCCACCTGGAAGGCGAGCGGCACACCGAATCCGAGCGCGATGAAGACGAGCAGCGCCGGAATGCCGCGGAAGAACTCGATGTAGACGATGGCCAGCCAGCGGTACGGCGGTACCTGCGACAGCCGCATCAGCGCGAGCAGCAGCCCCAGCGCCAGCCCGAACCCGAAGCCGAGCAGGGTGTAGATGACGGTGTTGACCAGCGCCGTGGTGATGATGTCGGGGAACTGCGCCTTGGCGACCTCGACGTCGAAGAAGGCACGCCGGATCTCACCCCAGTCGGCGGCCTGGGCGACGACGAGCAGCACGACGGCCAGGACGGCGTACTGCACGCTTCGGACGAGGCGGGCCCGTTGTCGGCGGGACATGGACATCGGTGGTGGATCCTCACTTCTTGGGAGCGGCGGGGAACCACTTCTTGTAGATCTCGTCGTAACGGCCGTCCGATCGGGCCGCCTTGATGACCTGGTCGATCTCCTTGCGCAGCGCGTCGTTGCCGGTGCGCACACCGACGCCGTACTGCTCGCCTGTCTCGAACTCGGCCGTGACCTCGGTGTCCGGGTTCTTACGCACGTACTCGAAGAGGACACCGTTGTCGTTGACGGCGGCGTCGACCTGACCGGTCTTCACGGCCGTGAGCAGCAGCGCCAGATCCTCGAACTGGACGGTCTCGACGCCCGGCCCGTTCTTCTTCGCGTACTCCTCACCCGTCGTGCCCTGCTGGACGCCCAGCTTCTTGCCCTTCAGGCTCGCCAGCGAGTCGAAGTCGGCGCCCTTCTTGGTGAGAAGCGCCTGCGTGGCCTCGAAGTACGGGGCGGAGAAGTCCAGGTTCTCCTCACGCACATCGGTGATCGTCATGCCGGCGGCGGCGACGTCACACTTGCGGGCGTTGAGGTCCTCACCCGTCTGGATGCCCTCGAACGGCGTGTCGACGATCTCCTGGGTGACCTTGAGCTCCTTGGCGACCAGATCCACCAGGTCCACGTCGAATCCGACGATCTTGTTGTCCTGGCGGGACTGGAAGGGCTCGTACGGCAGATGGGTGCAGGTCGTGAGCTTGCCGGACTTCACCAGCTCCACCTTCGAGCCGTCGGTCGCGGTGGACTCGGTGCTCGTGCATCCCGTCATGGCGACGAGAGCGGCTGCGGTGGCTATGACGGGCAACACGTTACGCGTACGGGTGGACAAGACGCCTCCAGGGCGGGGGACGGACAACAGCCCACATGGTGTGTGAGTTGCGCCGATCTTGCCATCGGTGGTCCCCGATGTGTACTCGCCGGGGGCGGGGTTAACCAGGTCGTCACGGCAGCGTGACGGCGCCGCGTCCGGCGGCCTGTCCGGCTGCCCGTTCGGTCTGCTGTCCAGCCCGTTTACGCCGGAACGGTGGCCGGACGGATGGCCGCGGGTGCGGCCACCCGCCCGGGACACGGAACCCGGCGACCTAGGGCCTGTCGTTCGGATCTTGCCGGGCTCGCGGGGTCTGGCACGCACGCCCGCCGGGTTGTCGTCGGTCGCCAACGCTCCGCGTTGTCTCCCTCCTCCGCCTTGCGCTCGCACGCACCAACGCGGACATCAGCCGCCGGCGCGGCGGGCGCTCCCTGATCCGGCCTGATCCAAACGACAGGCCCTAGGCGATCGGAGTCGTCTGCGTGCAGTTCTTCCACTCCACCCAGGGACGCGCTCCGCCGTTCTTCGGGCCGGTGGCGTACGACGGGTTGCCGGTGATCGTCTGGTTCTTCTCCTCGTGCGTGATGTCGATGCCGAAGAGCTTGAACCCTGCGGTGACCTGGCCGGCGGAGATGCCGAAGCCGATGCCGAGGGAGGCGTTCCACCAGTCGGTGTTGGCGTTGTAGTCGAGCCGGGAGAGCTTGCCCTTGTCGTGGAGCAGGCGCTGCAGCGGTCCGGCGTCGCTGCCGGGGACTTCCGCCGCGTCCGAGGGGCTGGGCAGGACGTCACTGGCAGGGGAGTCGCCCCGGCCGCGCAGCCAGTCCTCGACCGTCTTGCTGTCGCCGTCGTTGTCGAGGACGACCTCGGCGGACTCGGTGTGGATCTGGGACTTGATGTTGCCGCCACCGCCGCCGACGTCGATGGTCACCGGCGTGCCGGGGATGTTGGCACCGGCACCGGCCTGGATGCCGGCGCCTTCACCGTTCTCCTGGCTGGTGGTGATGACCAGCTTCTCCGGCCGGTGCTCCTTGCCGTCCTTCTCCTCCTGGTCGAAGGTCGCGGCGTCGTAGGTCACGGAGACCTGCTGCATGCGGGTGGCCTTGCCCTGGGCGATCTCGCCGCCCTTGGCGTCGACGCTGAAGGTGTAGACGAAGGTGATCTTCCCGGCGTCGGGGCCGGTGTTGGCGCGCATGACCACGACGTCCTCGGTCATCGTGCCGGAACCGAACTCGCCCGAGATGTTGCCGAGGTCGGTCGGCTTGCCGTCCTTGTCCTTGCCGCCCTTGCCCTTCGTGAACCCCTTGCCGAAGCTCACACCGCCCGAGACCTCGGTGCTGGTCTTGGTGATGTCGACGTCCGGCGCACGCTCCGGCGGCAGATCGGGCTTCTTGGAAGCCGCGTCCTGCTGGCAGGCGCCCATGTTCGCACCGGGGTTGTACCCGCTCTGGTAGCGGCAGCCGTCATTCTGCTTGAGGTACGCGGCGAACTTCTTCGCGTCCTCCAGGTTCAGTTCGAGGTCCTTCTGCGGGTCGCCGGTCTTGTTGCCGTTGAACAGCCACTGACCGCCGCTGCCGCTGCCCTTCATGTAACTGCCGCTCAGCGAGGCACTGCCGCCCCACTCCTTCAGCCCGGGGATACCGGCCGAGATGCTGGCCGTGGCCCCCACGCTGCCTTCGCCGACGCGCTCCAGGGTGACGGTGCCGTCCGACCACTGCTGGACCTTGAGCTGCTCCGAGCCGCTGATCTTGATGAAGAGGATCTGGACGACGACCGTGGTCTTGGTCTGATCCTGGGAGAGCAGGCACTTCGCCGGCTGGAACGGGTCCCCGGGCGGGGGCTCGGGTATCTCCCCGTCCCCGCCACCGTCCCCGCCTCCGCCGTCGTCACCGCCGCCGTCACCGGAATCGCAGCCCTCGCCGCCGTCACCGGCGTTGACGATGCGGCACACCGCGTCCTTCAGCGCCACAGAGGTGTCGTCGGGGACCGTCAAGGCCAGGATCGCGCCGACGATCGCGGCGACGACGCCTATGAGAGCGACGTACTCGACACCCCCCTGGCCCCGCTCGCCGCGACGGCGTCGCGACCCGTGTACGCACTGCGTGCCGTTCATCCGGACTCCTCGCCCAAGTGGTCAGCCATTTCCCCGAGCGAAATGGAGACTAAGGACGAGGCAAGGCCCAGAAGCAGGGCCTCAGGACCCAGTTCCGGGCCCAGTGGAGGCGATCATTCAGTTTCGGGCGGCGGATGGAGTCGATACGGGCGCGGTGGGCGTGGATACGGGCTCCGAACGCGCCGGCGACGCGGACGGCACCGACGGCGCCGACGGTGCGACCGACGGCGCGGGCGATGCGGAGTACGTGGCCGACGGTGCCGTACTCCTCGACGGCGCCGTGGGCGACGGCGTCAGCGGCGTGCTCTCACCGTCCCCGTACATGTCCTTCGGGCCACCGCCCGGCAGCTCGCCCAGCGTCTCCAGCGCCTCACGCGCCTTCGGCGCCAGCAGCGGTGAGAACCGGGGGTTCGTCCGCAGCGCCTCCTCCAGATGGCGGCGCGCCGGGCCGTCCATCCCCAGGGAGCGCTCGATCTCACCCCGGTGGTACGAGTACAGCGCGCTCCGCATCCCCTGGTCCGTAGCCCTCTTCGCGTACGGCAGCGCCTTCCCGGCGTCCCCCGCCCGGTACAGCGCCCACGCCAGCGCGTCCGACACCTGCATGCTCCGGTGGCCCCGCCGCCACTGCGACTCCAGCCGGTCCACCGCCGCCTTCGGAGATCCGTGGTCGGTCTCGAAGCGGGCCAGCAGCAACTCCTCGTTCACCCCGTCGGCCGCCGCCCTCGTCGTACGGTCCCGGAGCAGCTCGTACTGGCTCCGCGCGTCCCCGTCCAGCCCCATCGACTGGTACAACTCGCCCAGTTCCAGGGCGTACTCGGGCAGCGGGCGTTCCGCGATGGCCGACTGGTAGTCGTGGGACGCCTCGTCCGTCCGGTTCAGCGCCACCAGGACTCGTGCCCGGCCCGCCAGCGACTGATGGTGGTCCGGCGCCGCCTTCAGTGCCGCGTCGTAGTGCCTCAGCGCGTCCTTCGGCTCACCGCGCTCCCAGGCGAGCCCGCCCAGGGCGTGCAGCGCGGCGGCCTTCTCCACCGGCGTGCCCGCCTTCATCAGCGCCTCGTCCGCCTTGGCCGCCGCGTCCTCGCGCCAGCCCCGGTCGCGGTAGACCAGCGACGACACCGACAGCACGCGGGTGCCGGAGTGCAGCGACCGGAGCTTGTCCAGGGCCTTGCCCGCCGCCACGTAGTCACCGAGCCCGTTGTACGCCTCGATCAGGACGGGGTACGTCGCCCAGCGGGCCGGGTCCGCCTTACGGACCGCCTCGCCCCACTTCCTGGCCGCCGCGTAGTCGTGCCGCGCGTTGGCGAGCGTGGCCAGGCCCGCCGACGCCGCCGGATTGCGTCGCTCACCCGGTGTGACGTCGAGCGAGCGGCGCAGTGCCCGCTCGGCCTTCGGGTAGTACGCCGTGTCCGCCCGCAGCCCGCCGCGCTCCACGTACGCCGCGCCCAGCACCGCCCAGGATTCCGCGTCCTTCGGGTTCTTCCGCAGCCACGCCTCCCGGTCCCGGATCAGCGCCGCCACGTCCGGCAGCGCGGCGGGCGCGCCCGCGCCGACCGCCGCGCGGGCCCGCGCCTCGGGGCCCGGCGCCGGCGGCCCATCGCCTCTGTCCGGTACGAACACAAGGACGCCCGCGACGAGGACCGCCCCCACACCTGTCGCCAGCGCGGCCCTTTTGATGTGCCTCGTGTGCTGCGTGTTCATGGTGTTCTTGGCGTTCATGAGATTACTGTGCGTCAATACGAAGACCACACCTGGCCTTGTGGATGTGGATCGCAGACGGGTTCACACCGATGGCCCCGGAGTGCCACGCTGGGATCATGGATGACCTCGTCGCGACAGTGCCCGCCAGCTCCTCCGCCTCCCACGCCCCCGTCGCCACGGACGACCTCCTCGCCGAGCTGCGAGCCGGTCTGCCCGCCGAAGCCCTGATCACCGACCCGGACATCACGGCGTCCTACGCGAACGACATGGCGAGTTTCTGCGAAGCGGGCTCCCCGGCGGTGGTCGTACTGCCGCGCACCGTCGAGCAGGTCCAGCACGTGATGCGCACCGCGACGGCCCTGCGCGTCCCCGTGGTGCCGCAGGGTGCCCGTACGGGACTGTCGGGCGCCGCCAACGCCTCCGACGGCTGCATCGTGCTCTCCCTCATCAAGATGGACAAGATCCTGGAGATCAGCCCGGTCGACCGGATCGCGGTCGTCGAGCCCGGCGTCGTGAACGCGGTGCTCTCACGCGCCGTCGGCGAGCACGGGCTCTACTACCCGCCGGACCCCTCCAGCTGGGAGACCTGCACCATCGGCGGCAACATCGGCACCGCGTCCGGCGGGCTGTGCTGCGTGAAGTACGGCGTCACCGCCGAGTACGTGCTGGGCCTGGACGTCGTCCTCGCCGACGGCCGCCTCCTGACCACCGGCCGCCGCACGGCCAAGGGTGTCGCCGGATACGACCTCACCCGGCTCTTCGTCGGCTCGGAGGGCAGCCTCGGCATCGTCGTCAAGGCCGTCCTCGCGCTGAAGCCCGCACCGCCCCAGCAGCTCGTCCTGGCGGCCGAGTTCGCCTCCGCGGCCGACGCCTGCGACGCCATCTGCCGGATCATGGAGCGCGGCCACACCCCGTCCCTGCTGGAGCTGATGGACCGCACCACCGTCCGCGCCGTCAACTCCCTCGCGAACATGGGCCTCCCCGAGACCACCGAGGCCCTGCTGCTCTGCGCGTTCGACACCGCCGACCCCGCGGCCGACCTCGCCGCCGTCGGTGAACTCTGTACGGCGGCCGGCGCCACCGAGGTCGTCCCCGCCGACGATCCCGCCGAGTCGGAAATGCTGCTCCAGGCACGGCGGCTGGCGCTCGTGGCACTGGAGGCGGTCAAGGGCACCACGATGATCGACGACGTGTGCGTCCCGCGCTCCCGCCTCGCCGACGTCCTCGAGGGCATCGACCGCGTCGCGGCGAAGTACGACCTCACGATCGGCGTCTGCGCCCACGCGGGCGACGGCAACACCCATCCCACGGTCTGCTTCGACGCCTCGGACCCGGACGAGTCCCGGCGCGCCCGCGAGTCGTTCGACGAGATCATGGCGCTCGGCCTCGAACTGGGCGGCACCATCACCGGGGAGCACGGCGTGGGCGTACTGAAGAAGGAGTGGCTGTCGCGCGAACTGGGCCCGGTCGGCATGGAGTTGCAGCGCGGCATCAAGAAGACCTTCGACCCGCTGGACCTGCTGAACCCCGGAAAACTCTTCTGACCCGGCCGGTCGTACGCAGTACGTCGTACGGCCAAAGTCCGATGGCCCGGCGGAGTGGGGCGGCCTACCGTGAGAACGACAAGGAGCAGGTCAGCCGCAGTTGACCGCACTTCGACCGGGGAGGTTTTGTGCCCGCCCGTCTTGACCACACCATCGTCCTCAGCCGCGACCGGTTCGCCTCCGCGCGCTTTCTCGCGGAGCTGATCGGGGAGCCCGAGCCCAAGCCCTTCGGGCCGTTCGCGAGCCTGCCGCTCGACGGGGGAGTCACCCTCGACTATCTCGACTCGTCCCCGGGCTCGGACATCGTCAGCCAGCATCTGGCCTTCCTGGTGTCCGAGGACGAGTTCGACGAGATCTTCACACGCATGAAGGACCGCGAACTTCCCTACTGGGCCGACCCGAGGCACGAGGAGCCGCAGCGGATCAACCATCACCACGGGGGCCGCGGGGTCTATCTCGACGACCCCGACGGCCACTCGCTCGAATTCATCACCCACACGTACATCATCGACTGAGAGCGCGGACGCGGACGCGGACCCGGACACCGGCGGCGGGCGTCAGGACTCGCCGTCCGCGGACTCGTCGGACGGCCACGGGTCCCGCAGCCACAGATCGTCGGCCGGCATCGGGGCCAGCAGCAGTTCCAGCCCCGCGTCGATCCCCAGCCGGTCCGTCTCCGTCCCCGGCGGCACCAGCCGCAACGTCCGCTCCAGCCACGTCGACACCGCCACCGACGGCGCCTCCAGAAGCGCGTCGCCGTCGGGGGAGGAGAGGGCCACGCACAGGACGGTGCGGCCGTCGACCTTCGTGGGCCAGATCCGTACGTCACCGTGGCCGCACGGCCGGAACACCCCTTCGACCAGTAGTTCGCGTGCGAACGTCCAGTTGACCGGTGTGTCCGAGCCGATGTGGAAGGAGATGTGCACCGCGTACGGATCCTGCGTGCGATACATCAGCCGGGCGGGGACGGGGATGCTGCGCTCGGGCGAGAGCACCAGATTGAGCTCCAGCTCGCGTTCCACCACGCTGTGCATGTCAGTGCTCCTTCGTCGTACGACGCCCGGTAGCGGGCCGTACCGATTGAGAGCGCCGACTCCCGCCGCCATTACGCGACTTCGGGCAAGAACTTGCTCCCGCGACGTACCGTGACTCTTTCGTGACCGAATCGAGGTCCAAACGGCTGGATGGACCCAGGGCCCCGCGGTGGTCTGATAGATGTGGACCCTTGAGTTGAGCCCATCGAAGAGATACGGGACCACGGTGATGAGCGCCCCGACCTCGGCAACCGGAGACGGCAGCCCTTCCCCCGGCTACTACCCGGACCCGTCCATCCCCGGCTATGTCCGGTACTGGAACGGCGGGTCCTGGGTACCCGGCACCAGCCGGCCGGCGCCGCAGTCCGGCGAGGCCATGCCGGAACCGCCCCCGGGGGTGGCCGCGGCGCCCCCCGAGACGACGGCCCGGCGGGCCCCGGCGACCCCGGCGGTCGAGGAGACGGGGCCGATGTTCTTCGACGAGGACCCCGCAGGGGAGCCCCGTCAGGAACCGGCCTCCGTCTGGCAGGCGGACGCCCGCCGGCAGAGCGGCTTCGGCGGCGAGCGCGACGCCCGTGTCTCCTGGGGCGAGGGCCCGCAGGACGCGCGGAGCCCCGCCGCGCAGGGCGCGCCGGAACCGGAGGACGCCAAGGACCCCCGGTACGGGCGGGACTCGCGCGACCCCCGGGTGCCCGGCCAGGCGGCGGGCCCGTCGGCGGATCCCACCGGCGGCGCGCTGCCGGGCGTACGGGCCGTGGGGCCCGGCCCCGGCACGGGACCGGGTGACGGCGACTCACCTCCCGAGGGCACGGTCGCGATCCGTCTCCCGCGCCCCGGACGCGGAGGCCAGGGCCCGCGTACGGACGAGGGCACGGGGCCCGGACCCCGAGGCGGCGACGCGCCCACCGACGGAACCGTCACCATCCGCCCCGTGGGCGGTGGCTCGCGAGATGAGCAGGCCACGGGCCGTACGGGTCAGACCGAGGGCACCATGGCCATCCGCGCCGTGCGACCCCGCTCCGGCGGCCCGGCGCCCGTCCCGCCGCGGACTCCTCAGCAGCCGCACCAACCCCGGCCGCAGCAACCGCAACCGCACCAACCCCAGCCGCACCAACCTCAACCCCAGCCGCACACCCCTCAGCAGCCCGACCCGTTCCAGTCCCGCTCCATGCAGCCCCCCGCCGTCGGCCCCCTCGCACCGGGCCCCGGCGGTGGTTCGCCCTCCTGGGCGCAGCAGGTGCACCAGCTCGCGCAGTCACCGGGCACGCCGTCCATGCCGTCGACAGGTGCCGACCCGGCCGCCGGCCAACCGGTCGTGCCGTGGAAGCCGCCGGTCAGCGACCCGTTCCTGCAAGCCGCCCAGGCCCAGGCGTCGGCCCGCCCCGCCGGGCTCGGCAAGCGGTTCGCCGCCCGGCTGATCGACAGCGTCGTCCTCCTCGGGATCGTCGGGGCCGTCTCCGTACCTCTGGTGTCCAAGGCGCTCGCGCACATCGACGACAAGGTCGAGGCCGCGAAGCAGACCGGCGAGACCGTCACGGTCTGGCTGATCGACGGCACGACCGCCGGCTACTTCGGCGGGGTGCTCGCCGCGCTGCTGGTCATCGGCGTTCTGTACGAGGCGCTGCCGACCGCCAAGTGGGGCCGCACACTCGGCAAGAAGCTGTGCGGTCTGGAGGTGCGGGACATCGAGTCGTTCGAGGCCCCGTCCTTCGGCTCGGCGCTGCGCCGCTGGCTCGTGTACGGCGTGCTCGGGGTGCTCGTCGTCGGCGTACTGAACGTGCTGTGGTGCGTCTTCGACCGGCCGTGGCGGCAGTGCTGGCACGACAAGGCGGCGCGTACGTTCGTCGCGGGGTGACGCGGAGTCATCCGCAGGCGGTGGCGGCTCCCCCGAACGGCGGGTGAGCCGTTGCGGGCATCCGCACGGCGGGGTGCACTGCCCCCATGAGCAACGATCAGCCGACGCCCGGTCAGCCGCCCGACGACGACCCGTTCCGCAAGCAGCCCCCGCCCGACGGGCCGCCGCCGGCCGGTGGCACGCCCCCGGGTGGCGGTACGCCGCCTCGTTACGGTGAACCGTACGGCGGTACCAACCCGCCACCGCCGGGTGACCCGTACGGCGGATCCGCGCCGCCGCCCCCCGGCGATCCCTACGGCGGGAACGATCCGCTGCGCGGCATGCCGCCGCTCGCGTCCGTGGGCAAGCGCATCCTCGCGCGCATCGTCGACTGGATCATCGTCGCGATCCCGCTCGCGCTCATCAGCATCCCGTTCAACGTCTACCACCGCTGGTCGGACAGCTCCGACAACTGGGACGACGCGGTCAACGGCGTGAACGGCGGCGGTCAGTGGGTCTTCCGGATCATCACCATCGTGGCGTTCGTCGGCTACGACGCCCTGATGACGCAGTCGGGCGGCCAGACCCTCGGCAAGCGGCTCCTCAAGATCCGCGTGGCGATGCTCAACGACGGACGGGTGCCCGACTCCCGGTCCTCGCTCCTGCGGGCCCTCGTGCTCTGGGTCCCCGCACTCGTCTGCTGCGCCTGCCTCTGGCCGCTGCTGATCCTGATTCTGATCCTGCTCGACCGGCCCTATCGGCAGGGCCTGCACGACAAGGCGGCGAAGACCGTGGTGGTGTCAGCGGCGCAGTGACGCCGGAATCCGGGTCTCCGGGGCGGACGGCGACCCGACGGCCTGGCCGGAGGACGAGGCGACGGAGGTGGTGGCGTGATCCGTACGACCGGCGGTGACCGGGTGCGCGGTCGACGAGCGGCGTGGTTCGGCCGCCTTCACCGACACCAGAACGCCGAGACAGAGGGCGACGAGCGCGATCACCGCGATGCCGACGACCGACGTGACGCCGGAGAGCAACAGCATCGCGAGTGTCGCGAGGACGACGGTGGCGGAACCGTAGGCAAGCTGTGCGGCAGTCGGACGCGGCATGGCTGTATCCGTCCCTCGGGGCAATCGGGATTGATTTCGGGGGTGTTGGGGGTGTCTCGCGTGTCTCCGCGGAGTCGCTCTGTCAAACGACCCTACGACGGTGAATGCCCGGCAGGAACCGACAGTAAGCGTGACCTAACCCACGAGGCCGGAGCATGGGGGGCGCACGGAGTCACACGCCCCCGCTATATGACACATCGGTGCGCCCGCGGTCCGGCCCTCGGGTGTCCGGATTCCGGAACTCGACTCGTGCATAGTGCACTTGGCCTGTCCAAGTCAAGGACTGTCTTTTCTCCTTCAACTCCGGTCGAATGTCGTCACTTGTGACGCGCACCCCGCGCGCGGATCCCCACACATCCGGTCCGCGGACTCCGGGTGCGGGGAGAGGAAACTTCAAGTGACCATCAATCGACGGGCGATCAGAGCGTCCGCGGTGTTCGTGGCCCTCGCCACGGCAGCCGCGACGGCATCGGCGCTCACCCCGGCCCAGGCCGAGGACAGCCCCACAGCAGGTCCGGCGAGCATCGAGCGCCGCGATCCGGCGCCGCAGAAGGGCCATGTCGAGCACGACCTCGAAGGCCCGTTCAGCAAGCAGCAGGAGCAGCAGCGGAAGGCCGCCCTGGAGCAGGTCCTGGCGGGCGACGCCAAGATCCTCAAGCGCGGCGGCTCCAACGTCGTGAAGCTCGACGACAAGAAGTACGTCGAACTCGGCCGGGAGAAGACCGACAAGATCTTCACGATCCTGGTGGAGTTCGGCGACGAGGTCGACGACACCACCATGTACGACCCCGACGGTGCGGACGGCCCCGAGGCCCCCATCACGAAGTACGGGGGCGAGCCCGGCCCGCAGCACAACGAGATAGCGGAGCCGGACCGGAAGGTGGACAACTCCACCGCCTGGCAGGCCGACTACAACCAGGCCCACTTCCAGGACCTGTACTTCGGCGAGGGCAAGGACGCGAAGGGCCAGCCGAAGGAGTCGCTGAAGACCTACTACGAGAAGACCTCGTCCGGCCGGTACTCGGTCGACGGTGAGGTCTCCGACTGGGTCAAGGTCAAGTACAACGAGGCCCGTTACGGCTCCAACTACTGCGGCGACTCCAACTGCGCCAACGTCTGGGACGCGGTGCGCGACGGCACCACCGCCTGGGCCGCCGACCAGAAGGCCAAGGGCCGGACGGACGCGCAGATCAAGGCCGACCTCGCGTCGTACGACGAGTGGGACCGCTACGACTTCGACGGCGACGGCAACTTCAACGAGCCCGACGGGTACATCGACCACTTCCAGATCGTCCACGCGGGCGAGGACGAGTCGGCCGGCGGCGGCGCCGAGGGCGAGAACGCCCTGTGGGCGCACCGCTGGTACGCGTACGGCACGGACGCCGGCAAGACGGGCCCCTCGGAGAACAAGTCCGGCGGCACGCAGATCGGTGAGACCGGCATCTGGGTCGGCGACTACACGATGCAGCCGGAGAACGGCGGACTCGGCGTCTTCGCGCACGAGTACGGCCACGACCTCGGTCTGCCCGACCTGTACGACACCTCGGGCGGCGGCGAGAACTCCACCGGCTTCTGGTCCCTGATGTCCTCCGGTTCCTGGCTCGGCCGGGGCCAGGGCGAGATCGGCGACCTGCCCGGCGACATGACCGCCTGGGACAAGCTCCAGCTGGGCTGGCTCGACTACGACGAGGCCAAGGCCGCGACGGCGTCGACCCACAAGCTGGGCGTGTCCGCGTACAACACGAAGAACCCGCAGGCGCTCGTCGTCGAGCTGCCGAAGAAGCCCGTCACCACGACTGTCGTGAAGCCCGCCGAGGGCTCCAAGCAGTGGTGGAGCGACATGGGTGACGACCTCAAGAACACCCTCACCCGCTCCGTCGACCTCACCGGCAAGGCCAAGGCGTCGCTGGAACTGGACGGCTGGTGGGACATCGAGGCCAACTACGACTACCTGTACGCCGAGGTGTCGGAGGACGGCACCAACTGGACCCCGGTCGACGGCACCGCCGACGGCAAGGCCATCACGCGTGACGCGGGCGACAAGCCGGCCCTGACCGGTGTCTCCGGCGCCCACAAGAAGCTCGTCTACACGCTGGACGCGTACGCGGGCAAGAAGGTCGACGTCCGCTTCCGCTACCAGACGGACGGCGGCGCGGGCGGCAAGGGCTTCGCGGCCGACACGATCAGTGTCGTCGCCGACGGCGCCCCGCTGTTCACCGACAACGCCGAGGCGGACGACGCGGGCTGGACCGCGAAGGGCTTCTCGCGCATCGGTGAGTCGTTCACCCAGGACTACGACCAGTTCTACATCGCGGAGAACCGGCAGTACGTCAGCTACGACAAGACCCTCAAGTCGGGCCCGTACAACTTCGGCTTCAAGGCGCCGAAGGACGGCTGGGTCGAGCACTACGCGTACCAGAACGGCCTGATGGTCTGGCTCTGGGACACCTCGCAGAAGGACAACAACACCAGCGTCCACCCCGGCAAGGGTCTGATCCTGCCGGTCGACGCGCACGCCAAGCCCCTGAAGTGGGGGGACGGCACGCTGATGCGCAACAGGATCCAGGCGTTCGACTCGTCGTTCAGCTGGTTCCCGACCGACTCGTTCAAGCTCCACAAGGCCGACGTGGCGAAGAAGATCGGCGCCCAGCCGGGCAAGCCCGTCTTCGACGACCGCAAGGGCACCTACTGGTACGACGAGAACCCGACCGCCGGTGTCGACGTTCCTGACACCAACACCAAGATCTCCATCGTGAAGGAGCCGCTCAATGGCTCCACGATCACGGTGAAGGTGGACCGCTCGACCAAGTAACGGACATCGTTGCAGGTCAAACCATGATCGGCCGTCGCCCCCTAGCGGGCGGCGGCCGATCGTGTTTAGGTGCGTCCTATCGACTCTTATTGACACGACGTCTTACGGGGGGATTGAGGACACATGGCAGGTGGAGGCTTCAGCAGGCTCCCGAACGGGACCGTGGTGGTGGCGCTGACCGTGCCCAGCCCGGTGACCGAGGGCCGCACCGTACGGGTCCTGGTACACGCGAGGAACCGGGCCCGCGCCCTGACCAGGCTGCGGAATCTCGGACTGCGCGCCGTCTATCTCCGCGGCAACGCGGAACCGCCGACCCCGGACGAGATCACGGCGGTGCTGCACCATCCGGACGGCCTGCTCTGGCGGGCCACCCCGGAGTGCGCGCAAGAGCTCTGGCAGCCCATACGGGCCCTGCTGCGCCCGGCCCGCCGCTACGGTCCCCCCGACCCACGCCCGGCCCCCACACCCACCTTCACGCCCCCGTCGGCACTCCCTCCGCCGAGCTCCCCGTCCTGGCGCCGCCCGGGGCTGCGCACGGACAGCGGAAGCGCGGCGTAGGGGCTGGTCCGACGGCGCAGGGGCCGGTCCGACGGAGCCTCGCGGGTCCGGCCCACGGCCCGCCCCGCGGCGGCTCCCGGCCGCCCCGTGGTGGGCCCCGGGCCCTACACCACCGGCTTGCCCGTCAGCCGGACGCCCGCCGCGCGCAGCTCCGTCAGTGCCCGGTCCGTCGTCTCCTCGGAGACGCCGGCCGTCAGGTCCAGCAGCACGTGGGTGGTGAATCCCTCACGCGCCGAGTCCAGGGCGGTCGCCCGTACGCAGTGGTCGGTGGCGATACCGACCACGTCGACCTCCGACACCTCGCGCGCCTTCAGCCACTCCCCGAGCCGGACCCCGTTCTCGTCGGCGCCCTCGAAGCCGCTGTACGCCGCCGCGTAGGCGCCCTTGTCGAAGACCGCGTCGATCGAACCCGAGGCGACCGCGGGCGCGAAGTTGGGGTGGAAGCCCACCCCCTCCGTACCCGCGACACAGTGCACCGGCCACGAGTGCACGAAGTCGGGGCGCGCGGAGAAGTGGTCACCCGGATCGATGTGGTGGTCACGCGTCGCGACGACGTGGCGGTAACCGGCCGTCGTCTGTCCGATCAGATCGGTGATGGCGGCGGCCACGTCGGCGCCGCCCGACACCGCGAGGCTGCCGCCCTCGCAGAAGTCGTTCTGAACGTCCACGACTATCAGTGCGCGGTGCATGGCGGGTGTCCTTCGGTGGGGAGCGGTCGGGGGCCACCGAGCCTATGGCGTCCCGTCCTGGTTGGCCTCTCGGAGCCTGGCGTTCCCGGTCGCTGTCCGTTCATGCCTGCCACACCTCTTCCATACCTCGTGTCCCTCACATGTAGACGGTCGGGATCACCGGCTCACCGCGCGACAGCTGGATCGCCGACATCGGCAGCCCCGCCCGCGCCTCGACGTGCCGGTCCCGGACCGCGTCCAGCGGCTCGCGCGCGACCACCTCGCCGCCCTTGACCAGCTCCACCAGCAGCTGCCGGTCCAGCAGGTCCGCGGGCACGGGCCCGGTCCCGACGACCTCGGCCTCCGCGTACCCCTCGGCGTCCACCCGCCGCGCCGCCCACTTGCGGCCGCCGATAGACGTCTTGCCGCCCACCGCCTTCTTCGCCACCGCGTGCAGCGGCGCCTTCGGATCGCCGGAGTGGGCACGGGCGACCAGTTTGTACACCATCGAGCAGGTGGGGTTGCCGCTGCCGGTGACCAGCTGGGTGCCGACCCCGTACGCGTCCACCGGCGCGGCGGCCAGCGAGGCGATCGCGTACTCGTCCAGGTCGGAGGTGACCACGATCCGGGTGTTCACCGCGCCCAGTTCGTCCAGTTGCTGCCGCACCCGGTGCGCGACGAGCAGCAGGTCGCCGGAGTCGATGCGCACGGCGCCCAGCTCGGGCCCGGCGACGTCCACGGCCGTACGGACCGCCTCCGCCACGTCGTAGGTGTCCACGAGCAGCGTCGTCCCGCTGCCGAGCGCGTCGACCTGGGCCTGGAACGCGTCCCGCTCGTTGTCGTGCAGCAGGGTGAAGGCGTGAGCGCTGGTGCCCACCGTCGGGATGTCGTAGCGGAATCCGGCCGCCAGGTCCGACGTGGTGTCGAAGCCGCCCACGTACGCGGCGCGCGACGCGGCGACGGCGGCCAGTTCGTGCGTACGGCGCGCGCCCATCTCGATCAGCGGGCGCCCGCCGGCGGCGGCCGACATCCGGGACGCGGCGGCGGCGATCGCCGAGTCGTGGTTGAGGATCGACAGGATCACGGTCTCCAGCAGCACGCATTCGGCGAAGGAGCCCTCGACACGCAGGATCGGCGAGCCGGGGAAGTACACGTCGCCCTCCCGGTAGCCCCAGATGTCCCCGCTGAAGCGGTAGTCGGCGAGCCAGTCGAGCGTCGGACCGTCGACGATCCCGCGCTCGCGCAGAAAGCCGATGACGTCCTCGTCGAAGCGGAAGTTCTCGACGGCGTCGAGCACGCGCCCGGTGCCCGCGACGACTCCGTAACGCCGCCCCTCGGGCAGCCGCCGGGTGAACACCTCGAAGACGGAACGGCGCTCGGCCGTCCCCGCCCGCAGCGCCGCCCGCAGCATCGTCAGCTCGTACTGGTCGGTGAAGAGCGCGGTCGAGGGAACGCCGATCCGTCGGCCGCCCTCGTCCTTCGCAAGGCCCTTCTCAAGGTCCGCAGAGTTCATACGGGCGATGCTACAGCGGATCTCGTCAGTTTGACGATTTCTAATGAACGCCCGGATCCCGGCGGGTCGGAGACGACTCGGAAGCCTCCGGGGCCGCCGTTTGTGCGACAGGCCCCTCCTGGTGGCAGCATGGGGCTGTGAGGCTGTGCATCCCGGGGCGTGTCCCGGGACCCCCGGCGGAGAAGAAGGTCGTCCCGAACCGTGAGTGTTGCCCCGACAGAGATCGAACTTCCCGAGTCGGCCGAGGAGACGTTCACCGTCCCGGAACCTGACGTGCCGTGGATGACGATCGTCCACAACGACCCGGTCAACCTCATGAGTTATGTGACGTACGTCTTCCAGACGTACTTCGGCTACTCCAAGGACAAGGCGCACAAGCTGATGCTCGACGTCCACCAGAAGGGCCGCGCCATCGTCTCCAGCGGCAGCCGCGAGGAGATGGAACGCGACGTGCAGGCGATGCACGGATACGGCCTGTGGGCCACGCTCTCCCAGGACGCCGGCTGATGGCCGGGCAGTTCGAGGCGATCCCCGGCGGTGGCGCCGCCGTCGCGCTCGACGAGATCGAGATCTCCATCCTGCGCTCCCTCGCCGTACAGCTCCTTGAGCTGATCGGTCCCGGCGACGAACCGGCCCAGGGCGAGGACCCGCTCGCCGCGCTCTTCGCGGAGGGGCCGAGCAAACCGCCGTCCGACCCCGCGCTCGCCCGGCTCTTCCCGGACGCGTACGGCTTCGGCGACGACACCGACGACGAACTGCGCGAGTACGCCTCCGAGTTCAGGCGCTTCACCGAGAACGACCTGCGGAGCCGCAAGCGTGAGGACGGTCTGGCCGTCGTCCGCAGTCTGGACGCCCTCTCCGCGTCCGGCGAGGGCGGAGCCGTACTGAAGCTGACGCCCGACGACTGCCGGCACTGGCTGGGCGCGCTCAACGACCTGCGCCTGACGATCGGCAACAGGCTGGACGTCTCCGACGAGGACGAGGGCGAGAGCCTGTACCGGCTGCCGGACTCCGACCCGCGCAAGCCGATGGTGATGGCGTACCTGTGGCTCGGGGCGCTCCAGGAGACGCTCGTCGAGACGATGATGCCTTGACGGATCCGGTGGCCCGGGGCGTGTCCGCGAAGTCCCGCCCGGCCCGTCCGTCACAGGGTCTGCGTACCTCCGTCACACCGTCTCCGGACGGACATGCTCCGTTTCCTCAACGGACACTCAACTCCGGATAACGATCCCGTCACCACCCCCGCATGCTTTGCGATTGCGGGGGAAATTTGTCCGCTTCTTCCTGTGGGCCGCGCCACAGCGGCCTCCGCTGATCGCGGCCCGGCCCGTGGTAAATCTTCACGACCACCGGCACAGGCAGGGAGAAAGGGCGCATCACCATGACCTCCCCACAGGTCGAAAACACCTCGGACAAGCCCTCCGCAGACACCTCGGAGGAGGGCTACGAACGCGGACTCGGCAGCCGCCAGGTCCAGATGATCGCGATCGGCGGCGCCATCGGCGTCGGCCTCTTCATGGGCGCCGGCGCGAACATCGCCAAGGCCGGGCCGAGCATCATCCTGATGTACGCCCTCGCCGGCGTGGTGATCTTCTTCATCATGCGGGCGCTCGGCGAACTGCTGCTCTACCGGCCGGTCTCCGGCTCCTTCGCGGAGTACGCCCGCGAGTTCCTCGGCCCGTTCTTCGGCTACGTCACCGGCTGGACGTACTGGCTCATGTGGATCGTGACCGGCATGGCCGAGCTCACGGCGGCGGCGATCTACATCCACTTCTGGTTCCCCGCGATCCCGCAGTGGGTCAGCGCCCTGGTGTTCCTCCTGGTGCTCTTCGGCGTCAACCTGATCTCCGTCAAGATCTTCGGCGAGGTCGAGTTCTGGTTCTCGATGGTCAAGGTCACCGCCATCATCGGCATGATCGTCATCGGACTCGGCGTCCTGACCCTCGGCTTCTCGGACGCCGGCGACACCGCGGCCACCGGCAACCTCTGGCAGCACGGCGGGATCTTCCCCAACGGCATCGGCTCCAGCCTGATGACGCTCCAGGGCGTCATGTTCGCCTACCTCGCCGTCGAACTCGTCGGCGTCACGGCGGGCGAGTCCGAGAACCCGGAGAAGACGCTCCCCAAGGCGATCAACACGCTGCCCTGGCGCATCATCGTCTTCTACGTCGGCGCGCTCACCGTCATCCTCGCCGTCGTGAAGTGGACCGAATTCAGCGAGGGCGAGAGCCCGTTCGTGCACGCGTTCGCCAAGATCGGCATTCCGCTCGGCGCCGGAATCGTCAACTTCGTCGTGCTGACGGCGGCCCTGTCGTCCTGCAACTCCGGCATGTACTCCACCGGCCGGATGCTGCGCGACCTCTCCGCCAACAAGGAGGCGCCGAAGGCCCTGGGCAAGCTCAACCGCCGCCGGACACCGGCCACCGGCATCGCGGCGTCCGTCGCGCTGATGGGCATCGGCGTCGTCCTCAACTACATCGTTCCCGAGAAGGCGTTCCTGTACGTCACCTCGGTCGCCACCGCCGCCGGTATCTGGACCTGGATGATGATCCTCATCAGCCATATCAAGTACCGCTCCGCCGTGGTCGCGGGCCGGCTGCCGGCGTCCTCGTTCCCGGCGCCGGGCGGTTCGGCCCTGAGCTGGGTGGCGCTGGTCTTCCTGTCCTTCGTGACCTGTCTGATCGCGTACGACTCCGACGCCCGGGTCTCGCTGTACGTCGGCGCGCTCTGGGCGGTGTTCCTGGTCGCGGGCTGGGCGCTGCTCAAGAGCCGTAACCCGGAACTCGCGACGCGCACCCCCGAGGGCCCGAACGAGCCGGAGTTCGCGAAGGCCTCCGACTGACGCCGTCCGGCAGCCGCCCGGCACCCCCCATCGGCCGCCGGGCGTCCCAGCACCCGTCTCACCAGGTGGCCTTCGTGTCTCACACGCGGAGGCCACCTGTTTATCCTTCACCTCATGCTGACCATCACCCAGGCGCTGTACGACCAGATCGTCGCCCACGCGCGGGCGGACCACCCCGACGAGGCGTGCGGCGTGATCGCGGGCCCCGAGGACAGCGACCGGCCCGAGCGCTTCATCCCCATGCTCAACGCGGCCCGCTCGCCCACGTTCTACGAGTTCGACGCGGACGACCACAAGAAGCTCGACAACGAGCTGCGCGAGCGCAACGAGGACCTGGTGGTCATCTACCACTCGCACACCGCGACCGAGGCGTACCCCTCCCGACGGGACATCGACCTCGCGATGGAGCCGTTCGCCCACTACGTCCTGGTCTCCACGGCCGACACCGACGACATGGGCCCCTTCCAGTTCCGCTCGTACCGCATCGTCGACGGCGAGGTCACGGAAGAGGACATCGAGGTCGTCTGACAAGATGACGCCGTCCAGGGCGGCAGGACCCAGGAAGCCGGTGTGAATCCGGCACGGTCCCGCCACTGTGACCAGGCCCTCCGCGCGAGCGGGGGCCCGGAAGCCAGGAACTGACCTGTCGCCCTTCTCCCACCATGCCAGGGGACGCGGAAATCCCCCGGAGGAGGCCCAGTCATGCCCTCGCGACGCCACGCCCTCATACCGGCGCTCCTGCTCCCGCTGCTGCTCCCGCTCGCCGCCTGCGGCGCCGCCCCGGACCCCGCCCGGGACGCCGGAGCACCGGCCGACGGATTCCCGTACACCGTCACCAACTGCGGTGTGAAGACCACCTTCGAGGCACCCCCGAAGCGCGTGGTCACGATGAACCAGCACGTCACCGAGATCATGATCGAGCTCGGTCTCACCGAATCCCTCATCGGCACCGCCTGGCTGGACGACGCGGTCCTCCCCGCGTACAAGAAGGCGTACGACAGCGTCCCGGTCATCGCGAAGGAGTACCCCTCCAAGGAGAAACTGCTCGCCGCGAACCCCGACTTCGTCTACGGCGGGTACGCCAGCGCCTTCGCCGCCAAGGACGGCCGCACCCGCGACGACCTCAAGGGCGCCGGCATCGACACCCGGCTCAACCTGGAGAACTGCACCGAGGGCCGGACCTCCATGGACGACGTGTTCCGCGAGGTCCAGGAGGTCGGCCGCACCTTCGGCGTCGCCGACCGGGCCGAGAAGTGGACCGCCGGGGCACGCACCACCCTCGCCACCACCGCCGCCGGGCTCGAAGACGTCGAGCCCGTCCCGGTCTTCGTCTACGACAGCGGCGACAAGACCGCGTTCACCGCCGGCGGCAAGGGCATCGGCAACGAGCTGATCCGGCGGGCCGGCGGGCGCAACGTCTTCGCCGACCTCGACAAGTCCTTCGGCGACGCCACCTGGGAGCAGGTCGTGGCCCGCGAGCCCGAGACGATCGTGATCTACGACTACGGCGCCACCACCGTCGCGCAGAAGAAGAGGCGCCTGCTGGAGGACCCCGTACTGAAGGACGTCCCGGCGATCAGGAACAAGAGCTTCGCCGTCCTGCCGCTCTCCGACGCCGTACTGGGCGTACGCGCCCCCGCCGCCGTCCAACGCCTCGCGACCCAACTCCACCCCGAGGCGGGCCTCTAGGGTCCAGGGCCTTCCCGCCATGACCTGTCGGACCCCGCCCGGCCACCGCCGGCTGCGGCACGCCCTCGTGCTCGCCTCGCTCGCCGCGGCCCTCGCCTGCGCCGTCGTCGCCTCGCTCGCGCTCGGCTCCGTCCGTATCCCGCCCGGCGAGGTCCTCACGATCCTCACCGGCGGCGCGGAGCCCAGCCCCTTCCGCACGATCGTCCTGGACGTGCGGCTGCCGCGCGTGCTGCTCGGCGCCGTCGTCGGCGCCGGGCTGGCCGTCGTCGGAACCGTCCTCCAGGCCCTCGTACGCAACCGGCTGGCCGACCCGTTCCTCCTCGGAATCTCCTCGGGGGCGTCCGCCGGCGCCGTACTCGTACTGGTCCTCGGCGTCGGCAGCGGCATCGGCGCCGGGATCACCACCACCGTCGCCATGCCGGCCGCCGCCTTCGCGGGCTCGCTCACCGCGATGACCCTCGTCTACGCGCTGGCCCGGCGCGGCGGCACGATGACCGGCGGGCGGCTCGTACTGGCCGGGGTGAGCGTCTCGTACATCCTGTCCGCCCTCACCACGCTCGTCCTGGTGGTCTCGGCCCGGCCCGAGCACTTCCAGGAAGCGCTGTTCTGGTCACTCGGCGGCCTCGGCAGCGCCCGCTGGGGCACGCTCGCCGCCCCGGCCGTCGTCCTCGTCGCCGGTACCGCCGTCCTCATGGCGCTCGCCAGACCGCTCGACCTGCTGCTGGTGGGGGAGGAGGGCGCGACCGTACTCGGGCTGGACATCGCGCGCTTCCGCGCCGCCGTGTTCGTCCTCGCCTCGCTGGTCACCGGCGTCATGGTCGCCGCGAGCGGCGCCATCGGCTTCGTCGGGCTGCTCGTGCCGCACGCCGCGCGCATGGCGGTCGGGGCCGCGCACCGGCCGCTGCTGCCCGTCGCCGCGCTCGGCGGGGCGGTCGTACTCGTCGTCGCGGACCTCGCCGCCCGTACCGTCGCCGCGCCGCAGGACATCCCCGTGGGCGTCCTCACCGCGCTCACCGGCGGCCCGTTCTTCCTGTGGCTGATGCGCCGCCGCCCCGAAGGAGCCCCGGTATGAGTGACCGTACGGCCGCCCGGCTCCAGGTCGAAGGGCTCTCCTACGGAGTCGGCGACGGACGGCACCTCGTCGACGCCGTCGACCTCACCGCCGCCCCCGGCGAGACCGTCGGACTCGTCGGCCCCAACGGCAGCGGCAAGACCACCCTGCTGCGCTGTGTGTACGGGGCGCTGCGCCCCACCCACGGCCGGGCGCTGCTGGACGGCGACGACCTGCACACCATGACCGCCAAGGCGCGTGCCCGGCGCGTGGGCACCGTCCCGCAGGACGGGCAGACCGACTTCGAGCTGACTGTTCGCGAGGTCGTCGCCATGGGCCGCTCCCCGCACCGGCGCTTCTGGGAGGCGGACACGGCGGCCGACACCGCACTCGCCGACGCCGCGCTCGACCGGGTCGGCATCGCCCCGCTCGCCCACCGTGCCTTCCCCTCCCTCTCCGGCGGCGAACGCCAGCGGGCCCTCGTCGCCCGCGCCCTGGTCCAGCGCCCCGCGCTCTTCGTCCTGGACGAGCCGACCAACCATCTGGACATCCGCTACCAGCTCGAAGTCCTCACCCTGATGCGGCAGTTGGGGGCGACCAAGCTGCTCGCCCTGCACGACCTGAATCTCGCCGCGTACTACTGCGACCGCCTGTACGTGCTCAAAGCGGGTACCGTCGTCGTCTCCGGAACCCCGGCCGAGATCCTGACCCCCGCCCTCCTGGCAGCCGTCTACGAGGTGGAGGCCGAGGTCACACCCCACCCCCGGACCGGCGCCCCCACCGTCGTCTATCTGCCCGAGCCCCCGGCCGCGTCCACCTGACGAACACGAATCGTCCATCATGCGAGATGGCATACCGGGATGCGGACCGGGAATCGATACGATGACCCCATGGTTTCCCACGACGTGAGCGACAAGACGCCCGGCGATCTGCTGGTTGCGCGGCTGCACGTCGACCTGTGCCGTCTCGCCAGCGCCATGTGTACGGTCGGCGCTGCCGCCTGAGACCGGCGGAAACGCCCGTTCCGAGCACCACCCCCCGCGCGGGGGCAGAGCCGCGCGCCCGTCACGCCTCTTCTCCGACAGGAGCCCACGCCATGGCCATCGAGGTCCGCATTCCGACCATCCTCCGCACCTACACCGACGGAGCCAAGGCCGTCGAAGGCACCGGTGACACCATCGCGGCACTGCTCACCGACCTCGAATCCCGCCACACGGGCATCCGCGAGCGCATCGTCGACGGCGCCAACGGCGACCAGCTCCGCCGCTTCGTGAACGTCTACCTCAACGACGAGGACGTCCGCTTCCTGGACGGC
Organism: Streptomyces sp. NPDC060366; assembly: GCF_042725135.1. Lineage (NCBI taxonomy): Bacteria > Bacillati > Actinomycetota > Actinomycetes > Kitasatosporales > Streptomycetaceae > Streptomyces > Streptomyces sp. NPDC060366. The sequence continues at coordinate 135,922 of NZ_JBHXDC010000017.1, forward strand.
ATCTCCACCAAGCTCGCCGACGGCGACAGCGTCACCATCCTCCCGGCCGTCGCGGGCGGCGCACTTCAGAAGCCGATGCTCGACACGCACACGCTCTGATGCGGTACGACTCCCCGCTCGCGGTCGTCGGCGACACCCCCCTCGTACGGCTGCCCCGGCTGTCCCCGTCGGACGACGTCCGGCTCTGGGCCAAGCTGGAGGACCGCAACCCGACCGGCTCGATCAAGGACCGCCCGGCGCTGCGCATGGTCGAGCAGGCCGAGAAGGACGGCCGGCTCACACCGGGCTGCACGATCCTGGAGCCCACCAGCGGCAACACCGGCATCTCCCTCGCCATGGCCGCGAAGCTCAAGGGCTACAAGATCGTCTGCGTGATGCCGGAGAACACCTCGCAGGAGCGCCGCGAGCTGCTCGCCATGTGGGGCGCCGAGATCATCCCGTCCCCGGCGGCGGGCGGCTCCAACACCGCCGTGCGCGTCGCCAAGGAGCTCGCCGCCGAGAACCCGAGCTGGGTGATGCTCTACCAGTACGGCAACCCGGACAACGCGGGCGCGCACTACGCCACCACGGGCCCCGAGATCCTCGCCGACCTGCCGTCCGTCACCCACTTCGTGGCCGGCCTCGGCACCACGGGCACGCTCATGGGCGTCGGCCGCTACCTGCGCGAGCAGAAGCCCGACGTCAGGATCGTCGCGGCCGAGCCGCGCTACGACGACCTCGTCTACGGCCTGCGGAACCTCGACGAGGGGTTCGTCCCCGAGCTGTACGACGAGACCGTCCTCACCAGCCGTTACTCCGTCGGCTCCGCCGACGCCGTCACCCGCACCCGCCAACTCCTCCAGCAGGAAGGCATCTTCGCGGGCGTCTCCACCGGCGCCGCCCTGCACGCGGCCATCGGTCTCGGCAACAAGGCCGTCAAGGCGGGCGAGAGCGCCGACATCGTCTTCGTCGTCGCCGACGGCGGCTGGAAGTACCTCTCCACGGGCGTCTACACGGCCGCCACGGACGAAGAGGCCATCGAAACGCTCCAGGGCCAGCTCTGGGCCTGAGCCCTCCCGTTCCCGGGCGCGGGCGGGCCGAGTCGCGGTCCGCCCGGCCCGCCCCGCCGCAACAGTGGTGCAACAGTCCCCGCGCGGGGGTGTCGTCCCACCGCTCCCGACCCCGACGATCGGTGTCGATCGACGCGTTGTGACGCACACCACCACGGGGGACAGAGATGGACGACCGCTGGAGCGGCATGGGTGCCACGGGCGGCCCTGGACAAGCCCCCGGACCGGGACCGGGACCCGGCTACGGCCCGCCGGGCTACGGGCAGCCGGGCTTCGGCCCGCCCCACCCCTTCGCCCCGCCGGAAACCACCGGTCGCGCACCGCGTCGGCACATCGGCGCGTACGTCACCTCCGGCATCCTGCTCCTCGTCTTCGCCTGCGTCCTCGCCGCCTGGATCGTAGACACGGCGATCAACGTGCGGGCCGACGTGGACGTGTTGCTCGACAGCCTCGTCAAGAACGACGCCGGCAGGCCGCTGTTGGTCTTCACCGCCCACGAATGGGCCTTCACGGTCGCCCTGTTCGTCGTCGGCATCGCGGCCCTCGCCCAGCGCCGTACCGCGCGCGGCGCCGCCCTGCTCCTCGCGTTCCTGCTCCTCGGCGTGGGCGCCCGGCAGCTCAACGGCCTTACCAGGAGCGACTACCGCGACGTCGTGTTCGCCACCGAGCACGGCACGCTGATCGTGCTCACCCACGTCTTCGCCTTCCTCGCCGCCGCCACCGTGATCATCCTGATGCTGGTGGCCCGCGAGCGTGACCTGCCTCCGGACCCCGCGACCGGCGCCCGCCGCGCCGCGGGCGTCCTGCTCATCCTGATCGGCGCGCTCCAGGGCTTCTGGTACGCCCGCAGCCTGCGCCAGTTCGACGAGGCCATCGGTCAGGGCGGTGGACGGGGCGCCTTCTCCGAGTGGTGGCACGAAGCGCTCAACATCAACGCCCGTGGCGGATACGGCACTTCGGCCGGTTTCACCTACTACCACAGCGCGCTCGTCGCGGCGTTCCTCGTCGTCGGCGTCCTGCTCCTCCGTAACGCCCCGGCCGCCCGGGGCGCGGCGCTCGCGCTGCTCGGCATCGCCGCGTACCTCCAGCTCCGCGACCTCGCGGGCATCCGGTACGACCGGCTCTCCGACTACTACCAGGACACCACCGTCGGCTGGAACCTCACCAGCTCCTTCGCGGCGGCCGCGGCGATGCTGGTGGCGATCGCCCTGACCCGCCACACCCCACGCCCGTACGTCCCACCCCAGTACCCGCCGGCGCCGCTGCCCTAGGCAAACGCGGCCCGTCCGGCGCCGCCCACCCACCCGAGCCGGCGCGTCAGCGTGCCAGGTGCCGGACCTGGCGCCACAGCCCCGGATCCGCCGGCCCCACCCGGCGGCGGAACGCCTTCGTGTCAACCTTCCGCAGCTCGTCCGTCTCCAGGAAGCTCCGTCGTCCGTCCACGTCGCCCACCGCCTTCGGGGGCAGCGGAATCACGCCGGGGCGCTCCTCGTGGAACTTACTGGTGATCTTCGCGACCAGCACCGTACGGCCCCGTACCGAGAGCACCAGACACGGCCGGTCCTTAGCCCCGGGCCCGTCCTCGTACGGCACCATCGCCCACCAGATCTCACCGGGCCGGGGCTCGCGGCTCCCGGTCTTCGCGCCGGTCCTCCCGCCCGTCTTCCGGCCGGCGGGCCCCCGCGGAGGTCTGCGGTCCGTACCGCCCGGTGGCCGGGGACGCCGGGAGCGCCTGCCCGGAGGCCGCGGGCTGCGACCGCGCCCGTCCACGACCGTGGCGACCATCGCCAGCACCACCACGACGATCAGAGCCACCCACCAGGTCGTGTTCATGCCCCAGACCGTACCCGCGCGAATCCCACCCATGTGCCGCGCGATCCCCGGCCCACCGCCCGCGACAAGGTCCGCCCGAACCGGTGACAGAGCAGGTGAGTTCCCCCACAACGGGCCGGTGTGGAGGAGCGACCAGCCGTTTAGCGCCTTACGCTCGACAGACCGAACGACCCCCGTCGCCCCCCTTCCACGCCACGGAGGTTCACGCTCCATGAAGCTCACCGTCGTCGGCTGCTCGGGCTCCTTCCCCTCCGTGGGATCGGCCTGCTCCAGCTACCTCGTAGAGGCCGACGGCTTCCGGCTGCTCCTCGACATGGGCAACGGTGCCCTCGGCGAGTTGCAGCGTCACTGTGGTCTCTACGACCTCGACGCCATCTTCCTCAGTCATCTCCACGCCGACCACTGCATCGACATGTGCGGCTACTTCGTCGTCCGCTACTACCGCCACGACGGCGGACGCTGCGACACCATCCCCGTCTACGGCCCCGACGGCACCGAGCAGCGCCTCACCACCGCGCACGCCGACACCCCGACGGAGAAGTCCATGAGCGAGGTCTTCGACTTCCACACGCTCAAGCCGGGCTCCTTCGAGATCGGGCCCTTCTCGGTCCGTACGGAGAAGCTCGCCCACCCCGTCGACACGTTCGGCATCCGCCTCGAGCACGACGGCAGATCGCTCACCTACTCCGGCGACACCGGCGCCAGCGACGCCCTGGTCGAGCTGGCCCACGACACGGATCTGTTCCTCTGCGAAGCCGCGTTCACCTACGGCAAGGAGGACATTCCGGGGCTCCACCTCAACGGCCGCGAGGCAGGCGAGCACGCCGCCCGCGCGCGGGCACGAAGACTCGTCCTCACGCACATCCCGCCGTGGACGGACGCCGAGCGGAACCTGAACGACGCGCGGGCGGAGTACGGCGGACCGGCCGAACTGGCCGCGCCGGGCGCGGTGTACGAGATCTGAGCCACGAGTTCCGAGCGTGGACGCGACGGTGCCCCCGGCCTGGAAAGGCCGGGGGCACCGTCAGTTGCTCAGCGGGCCTACTTCGCTTCGGCCTTCTGGAGTTCCGCCAGTTCCTCGTCCGTCTCCCGGCCGGGCGTCGGCAGGTTGAACTTGACGATGGCGAAGCGGAAGACCGCGTAGTAGACGGCCGCGAAACAGAGCCCGACAAGCGCCAGGCCCCACGGGTTGGTCGCGATCCCCAGGTTGAGGAAGAAGTCGACCGCGCCCGCCGAGAAGCCGAAGCCGTCCTTCATGCCCAGACCCCAGGTCAGCGCCATGGAGACACCGGTCAGCACCGCGTGGATCGCGTACAGCACCGGCGCGATGAACATGAAGGTGAACTCGATCGGCTCGGTCACACCGGTGACGAAGGCGGTGAGCGCGAGCGAGAACATCATGCCGCCGACGACCTTGCGGCGCTCGGGGCGGGCGCAGTGGTAGATCGCGAGACAGGCGGCGGGCAGCGCGAACATCATGATCGGGAAGAAGCCGGTCATGAACTGTCCGGCCGACGGGTCACCGGCGAGGAAGCGCGCGATGTCGCCGCTCTTGCCCTCGTACGAACCGGCCTGGAACCACGGGAACGAGTTCAGCAGGTGGTGCATGCCGATCGGGATCAGCGCGCGGTTCGCGACGCCGAAGATACCGGCGCCGGCCGCGCCCGAGCCGACCAGCCACTCACCGAAGTTGTGCAGACCGGCGCCGAGGACCGGCCAGATGAGACCGAAGACGACGCCTATGAGCAGGCCGGCGAAGGCCGAGAGGATCGGGACGAGTCGCCGGCCGCCGAAGAAGCCCGCCCAGTCGGGCAGCTTCGTCCGGTAGAACTTCTGGTAGAGCAGTGCGACCACGATGCCCATCACGACACCGCCGAGGACGCCCGCGTTCACGGGGGCGTCCGACATGACTATCTTGCCGTCGACGACGCTCGCGACCTGCGGGAGATTTCCGTCCGTGAAGGTGGCGAGGACCTTCTGGAAGACCAGATAGCCGGTGACGGCGGCCAGCGCCGTCGAGCCGTCCGACTTCTTGGCGAAGCCGATGGCGATGCCGACGGCGAAGAGCAGCGGCATGTTGTCGAGGATCGCGCCGCCACCCGCCGCCATGTAACCGGCGATCTTGGTGATGAAGGTGGGGAACGACTCGCGCCCGAGCATGTCGGGGTTGCCGAGACGCACCAGCAGGGCGCCGGCGGGCAGCACGGCGACCGGCAGCATGAGGCTGCGGCCGATGCGCTGCATGACGGACATCACGCCGGAGCCCTTTTTCTTTGCCGCGGGGGCGGCGCTGGCCGTGGACATCAACTTCCTCCAGAGGACAAGGCACCGCCGTTGAGCAGGCACAATAGGGATCGGCGGTGACCCGGGAACACGGCGCGCGGCCATGTGGTCTACACCTATGAGTGGTGTAGACCATTTGTAACATGGTGAGGGTTGAATAAGGAACCTTCGAATTCTTTCGATCCGGACTCGGTGGTCCGGGCGTGCGGCCGGTCCGCCGCGGGCGCACGAGAAGGCCCCCGGACCAAGAGGTCCGGGGGCCCTTCCGGGGCTCCGCTCGGGCTAGGGGGCGGGCCGCTCATCTGCCCGGGTTCCCCGTCACCCGGCCACGTTCTCCCGTCACTTCCCCATGTTCTGCCGCTCGACCTCCTCCTCCAGTTCCTCCGGCTCCCGCCCCGGAGTCGGGATGTCGAACTTCATGATCGCGAATCGGAACAGCACGTAGTAGACGACCGCGAAGCAGAGCCCGATCGGGATGATCAGCCAAGGCTTCGTGTCCAGATGCCAGTTGACGACGTAGTCGATCAGCCCCGCCGAGAAGCTGAACCCGGCGTGCACACCGAGCGCCCATGTGATCGCCATCGACGCACCCGTCAGCAGCGCGTGCAGCCCGTACAGCAGCGGCGCCGCGAACATGAACGAGAACTCCAGCGGCTCCGTCACACCCGTCACGAACGACGTCAGCCCGACGGAGATCATCAGGCCCGACACCTGCTTGCGCCGCTCTGGCCGCGCGCAGTGCGCGATCGCGAGCGCGGCGGCCGGCAGCCCGAACATCATGATCGGGAAGAAGCCGGACATGAACTGACCCGCCGTCGGGTCCTGTGCGAAGAACCGCGTCAGGTCGCCCTGGACCACGGTCCCGTCCTTCGTCGTGAACTCGCCCGCCTGGAACCAGAAGAAGGTGTTCAGGAACTGGTGCATCCCGATCGGGATCAACAGCCGGTTCGCGACACCGAAGATGCCCGCGCCCCACGCGCCCAGATTGATCAGGTGCTTCGCGAACGCCGTCAGCGCGTCACCCACCGGCTGCCACAGCAGCCCGAAAAGTACCCCGAGGATCACCCCCAGGAACGCCATCAGGATCGGCACCAGGCGACGGCCGTTGAAGAAGCCGAGCCAGTCCACCAGCCTCGTACGGTGGAAACGCTGCCAGATCACCGCCGTGAGCAGCCCGATCACAATGCCGCCGAGCACCCCCGGATTCTGCGGATTTCCCTCCGGCAGCGCGTCGGTGACCGTGCCGTCGGCGGGGAACGCCACCAGGACGTTGTGATAGACGAGAAAGCCCACGACGGCCGCCAGCGCCGTGGATCCGTCGGCCCTCTTGGCGAAGCCGATCGCGACGCCGATGCAGAAGAGCAGCGGCAGCCCGAAGCTCCCGTCCAGGATCGCGTTGCCGCCCTGGAGGAAGACCTTGGTCGTCTTGTCCCAGAAGGGGCCGTGCAGATACGCCGCGAAGAGATTGCCCAGACTGACGAGCAGACCCGCCGCGGGCAGCACGGCCACCGGGAGCTGGAGGCTGCGCCCAACCTTCTGGAGCCCCTGGAAGAGGGAGTTCCGCCACCGCCGTCGAGGCGCCGCCGGGGGAGCGGCCGACGCGTCGGCACCCGTCGAACTCATCGGCGTCCTCCCGTGGCACAGTGGTGTAGACCAGTTGCGATACGCTCCCGGGGCCGGGCCACGGACGGCGTATCGCTGGTGACCGTCATCCTTCGGTACGGGGCGGTCACCCGCCCGTGAAGATGGGCCAACCGTGAGTTACCGTGAAAAATCGGATCCACGGTGAACCGGGACTCCACCCCTTGGACAGCAGGGAGCAAGACATGGCCAGCAAGGCTGAGAAGATCGTCGCCGGGCTCGGCGGAATCGAGAACATCGAAGAGGTCGAGGGCTGCATCACCCGCCTCCGTACCGAGGTGGTGGACCCGGCCAAGGTCGACGAGGTCGCGCTGAAGGCCGCCGGCGCCCACGGCGTCGTCAAGATGGGCACCGCGATCCAGGTCGTCATCGGCACGGACGCCGACCCGATCGCCGCGGACATCGAAGACATGATGTAACTGCCGGACCACGCACACCGAGGGGCCCGATCCGGACAACCGCCGAACTGCCGGGCGGAGAACCGGAACTCGGGCCTGTCGTCCGGATCGGGCCCGAACCCCTCAGTCGCGTCCCGCTAGGCTCACCCCCATGTCCCGAATCGACGGCCGCACCCCCGAACAGCTCCGCCCCGTCACCATCGAACGCGGATGGAGCAAGCACGCCGAAGGATCCGTACTCATCTCCTTCGGCGACACCAAGGTCTTCTGCACCGCCTCCGTGACGGAAGGCGTCCCGCGCTGGCGCAAGGGCAGCGGCGAAGGCTGGGTCACCGCCGAATACTCGATGCTGCCCCGCTCCACCAACACCCGCGGCGACCGCGAAGCCGTACGCGGCAAGATCGGCGGCCGCACCCACGAGATCTCCCGCCTCATCGGCCGCTCGCTGCGCGCCGTCATCGACTACAAGGCACTCGGCGAGAACACCGTCGTCCTCGACTGCGACGTCCTCCAGGCCGACGGCGGCACCCGCACCGCCGCCATCACCGGCGCGTACGTCGCCCTCGCCGACGCCGTCGAATGGGCCAGGACCAAGAAGATCGTCAGGGCCGGCCGCAAGCCCCTGACCGGAACCGTCTCCGCGATCAGCGTCGGCATCGTCGATGGCGCGCCCCTCCTCGACCTCTGTTACGAGGAGGACGTGCGCGCCGACACCGACATGAACGTCGTCTGCACCGGCGACGGCCGCTTCGTCGAGGTCCAGGGCACCGCCGAGGCCGAACCCTTCGATCGCAAGGAACTCGGCGCCCTCCTCGATCTCGCCACAGCCGGCTGCGCGGACCTCGCCGCCCTCCAGACCGCTGTCCTGGAAGAGACCCTCGCCAGGTAAAGAGGCAACCAAGAGGCAGAGTGCGGCGTCGTTACAATCGCGACTCTCAAGGGCGTACGGACCTGCCCGTACGCCCTTCCGCACCAAGGGAGGGAACCGACCCATGGCCTCGCGCCGACGCACCGCGGTGACCATAGCCGCCGTCCTGCTCACGCTCACGGGGGCGGCCGGCTGTGGCGCACTCGACAAGGCCCTCGACTGCGTCCAGACCGCCGACGCCATAGCCACCAGCGTGGGCAAGCTGGAACAGGCGATCTCCACCGCGGCGGACGACCCGACGCAGGCCGAAGAGGCCCTGAACGACATCGACACCGAACTCGACAAGCTCAAGGACAAGACCGACAACGCCGACCTCAGCAAGGCGGTCGAGGACCTCGACACCGGAGTCGGCACCGTCCGCGAGGCCATCGAGAACGGCGACGCCACTCCCGACCTCACTCCGGTGACGGACGCGGCCACCGAGATAGGCAAGGTCTGCACCCCGTAACGGGACCCCCGGCCACGGGCGGATAATCGACGCATGACGCGCCTGATCCTCGCCACCCGCAACGCCGGGAAACTCACCGAACTCAAGGCCATCCTCGCCGACGCCGGTCTCACCCACGACCTCGTCGGCGCGGATGCCTACCCCGACATCCCGGACGTCAAGGAAACCGGCGTCACCTTCGCCGAGAACGCCCTGCTCAAGGCGCACGCCCTGGCCCGCGCGACCGGCCACCCGGCCGTCGCCGACGACTCCGGCCTCTGCGTCGACGTCCTCGGCGGCGCCCCCGGCATCTTCTCCGCCCGCTGGTCGGGCACCCACGGCGACGACCGCGCCAATCTCGACCTGCTGCTGGCCCAACTCGCCGACATCGCGCCCCCTCACCGCACGGCCCACTTCGCCTGCGCGGCGGCCCTGGCCCTCCCGGACGGCACGCAGCGCGTGGTCGAGGGTCAACTCCGCGGCACCCTGCGCCACTCCCCGTCGGGCACGGGCGGCTTCGGCTACGACCCGATCCTCCAGCCGGAGAACGACACCCGCACCTGCGCGGAACTGACCCCGGCGGAGAAGAACGCGATCAGCCACCGCGGCAAGGCGTTCCGGGGGCTGGTGCCGGGGGTGCGGGAGCTGCTGGGCTGAGCCCCGTCCGCCGCCGGCCTGCCGCGCGCACAAGAAACGGCCTACGCGTCGATGACCGATGGTCTTTGATTCGTAGGCCGTTGCTGTGCGGCGGAAGGGATTCGAACCCTCAAGCCCTTTCACAGGCCACAGATCCTAAGTCTGCTGCGTCGCCACTGCGCCACCGCCGCGAGACGCCCGTCATCCTACCGGGCGTTCGCGGGTGATCGCCCGCCCCTCAGAACCTCACCCCCGGCGCCTGTTCAAGTACCAGCGCCACCGCCTCCTCCTTCGTCTGCACCGACGGCGGCGATCCCTCCAGCGGCTGACGCGCCGTCTCCCTCATGCAGGCCACCGCGACGACGCCGACCAGGGCCGCGAACATCGCGTAGTACGCGGGCATCAGCTTGTCGCCGGTGAGCCCGATCAGGCCGGTGATCACGAACGGGGTCGTACCGCCGAAGAGGGACGCGGAGAGGTTGTAGCCGACCGACAGGGAGCCATAGCGGACGCTCGTGGGGAAGAGCGCGGGCAGGGCCGCCGACATGGTGCCCAGGAGACAGACCAGGGAGAGACCCAGCATCGCCATCCCGGCGATGATCGCGAGGTAGCTGCCCTGCTCGATCAGCAGGAACGCCGGAAGGGAGAGGACCAGGAAGCCGAACATGCCGGACATCAGGAGCGGCTTGCGGCCGAAGTGGTCGCTGAGACGGCCCACTTGGCTGATGATCGTCATCAGCGCGACCATGACGCCGAGCAGGATGAGCAGTCCGTGGGTGTCGCTGTAGTCGAGTTGGTCGGAGAGGTACGTCGGCATGTACGACAGCAGCATGTAGTCGGTGACGTTGTACGCGCCCACGAGGCAGACGCAGAGGATCAGCCTCGGCCAGTGGTCCTGGAAGATCTTGCCGAGGTCCGAGGTGGTGCTGGTCTCGACCGGGTCCGCGGCCTCGGACGTGCGCGCCGAGTCCTGCTCCATCTTGGCGAACGCGGGGGTCTCGTCCAGTCTCAGCCGCAGATAGAGGCCGATGAGCCCCAGTGGCGCGGCGACGAGGAACGGTACGCGCCAGCCCCAGGCGGCCATGCCGTCGGGGCCGAGCCAGGCGGTGAGTGCGGTGACGAGCCCGGCCGCGCCGACGTAGCCGGCGAGGGTGCCGAATTCGAGGAAGCTGCCGAAGTAGCCGCGCCGTTTGTCGGGGGCGTACTCGGCGATGAAGGTGGACGCGCCGCCGTACTCGCCGCCGGTGGAGAAGCCCTGGACCAGCCGGAAGAGGATCAGCAGAGCCGGGGACCAGAAGCCGATCGTGTCGTACGACGGGATGAGCCCGATCGTGCCGGTGCCGATCGCCATCATGATCATGGTCATGGCCAGGACCTTCTTGCGGCCGATCCGGTCACCCAAAGGACCGAAGAACATGCCGCCGAGTGGCCGTACGAGGAAGGCCACCGCGAAGGTCGCGAAGGAGGAGAGCAGTTCGACGGTGTCGTTGCCCGAGGGGAAGAAGACATGGCCGATGGTGACGGCGAGATAGCTGTAGATCCCGAAGTCGAACCACTCCATGGCATTGCCGAGCGAGGCAGCCTTCACCGCCCGCTTGACGGCCGCTTCGTCGGTGACGGTGACGTCCGACCTGCGCAGTCGTGGGTTCTTGCGGCGCCGGAGGGCGCGGAAGAGGTGGGGGTGACGGCGGGCCGCCGGAGAGTCGGCAACCTGGTCGCGCTCGGGTGCCGCCATGGTCCGGTTTCCTTTCCTCGGGGACGTGAGTCCTCGGGAAAGCCTCCGCACCGTGCCGTGAGGGCCGCAAGCCGGAGCCACGGCATCGCGGGGCTCCGGCCGGTGCCGGCCGGGCCACTCGGTTCTGACCCGAACGGCAGGCCCTGGAACTAGGGGGTGTCTTTTCGATCATCGGATCGTTGGTCCGGTCATGAGGGATGGGGAGATTTGTGATGCCGCCTGGGCGGTGATCGAGCCGTTGCT
>NZ_JBHXDC010000018.1:0-25835 GCF_042725135.1 Streptomyces sp. NPDC060366
CCACGTTGTCGGCGATCGTGGTCGTGCCGCCCGGTCCCCCGTTTTTGGCGCTTGTACCGGTAGAGGTGCTGCTGGCGGTGTCGGTGCTGGCCATCGGATCCTCCAGAAAGAAGAGGGGGAAATCTCGAATGGGCATGGCTCTTGTAGTTTCCTCCGAGCTCCGGCGAGTCGCCATTCGGGTGATCACCGGTCGCGGCTCGTTCGGTCCATCACCGCGTGCGCGGTGGTCACGGGGTCGGGAGGCTGGGGAGCATGTCAGAGCAGCGTGCCGGGCATGGGCGGACCTCCCGATCCGCCCGTTCTCCCGCGGGCAAGGAAAACGTGAGGCGAGCGGAGGAGGCGGCCGAACGCGCGTGTCAGAGCCTGCAGAAGCTGATCAGGCACCGCGCTGAAGGCGTCTCCGCCGTCTCGCGGAACGACGACGGCTGGCACGTCGACGTCGACGTGCTGGAGCTCCCGCGCATCCCCGACACCACCAGCCTGCTCGCCACGTACGAAGTGGACATCGATGAGGACGGCTCACTGCTTCAGTACCGCAGAGTCCGTCGCTACCGCCGCGGCCAGGCGGACACATGAGCCGCCCGGCACCGGAGCCCTTCCCGAGAGACGGTCATTCCTTGAGCACATACAGCGAGGAGGTTGTCCGCGTTCCCCGCGCCGGCACCCTCTACGACGTCCTGGAACTCATCCTCGACCGCGGCATGGTCATCGACATCTTCATCCGGGTGTCACTGGTCGGCATCGAAATCCTGAAGATCGACGCACGGATCGTCGTCGCCAGCGTCGACACGTACCTACGGTTCGCCGAAGCCTGCAACCGGCTGGACCTGGAGAACAACTCGACCAGCAGGACCGTGCCCGAACTGTTCGGCGGCGGCATGACCAAGAGCGTCGGCAAGGCCGGGGCGAAGAAGGCCGTGGGCGCCGGCGGGGACGACGAGGACGAGCAGGAGGAGGAGCGCCCGCGCAGGTCCAAGCCCTCGCGCTCCAGGACCGGCGCCGGAAGCGAACGAACACGCCGCCACCGGGATGAGGACTGACGCATGACTGCCTCAGGCATCTACGTGTACGGCATCGTGGGCCGCTCCCACCCGCTCTCCGCCGGTGCGCCGCCGGCACCGGTACGGCTGCTGCCGGCCGATGACCTCGCAGTCGTAGTTAGCGCCGCGTACCCGGGACTCAGGGCCCGGCGACGCGATCTGATGGCACATCAGAGTGTCCTCCTGGCGCTGGCCGGAGCCGGCCCCGTGCTGCCGATGCGCTTCGGCATGGTGGCGCCCGACGAGGCGGCGGTAGTGGCGGGCGTCGCCGCACGCCGCGACGAGCACGCCGCCGTACTGGAGCGGCTGGACTCCCGCGTCGAGATGAACATCAAGATCACACCGGTGCAGGACAACCTGGCCGCACTCATCGGTGAGGACCCGGTGGTCTGCTGCTGATCCGTGCCTCGTCCGGTGACCACGACTACGTCGCCGGGGCGGGCGGCCGCCACGCTCGGCGAGCTGTCCTCGTCCGGGTCCTCGGTGAAGTGTCCGGAGCGCCTGCGCTGTTCCTCGCTGAGAAAGTTGGTGGGCACCGCTCGCTCCTTGATCGTCGGCGTGATTCGAGCGCGGCGGTGCCAGGTGACCTGGCGGAACGTGAGGCGATCTCCCATTTCACTCCAAGGCTTCACCTCGTGTGGTAGTTGGGCAGCGAATGCATCTGCCGGCTCCGGAGCCGCGTACGGGGCTCCGGAGCCGGCAGGTTAATGAGGAGTGCGTCAGGGGGAGGTCGGGTGGTTACGGCCGGGCTCTTCGGCTCTGCCGGGCCGCACCCGTGGTTACAGGGTGCCGGTCAGGCGGTCGGTGAGCAGCCGGGTGAAGCGGGCGGGGTCGGGCAGGTCGCCTCCTTCTGCGAGCAGCGCGCTGCCGTAGATAAGCTCGGCGGTCTCCACCAGTGCGGGGTTTTCGGCGTTCGCGTCGTGCGCCGTGCGCAGGGCCGTGATGAGCGGGTGTGCGGGGTTGAGTTCCAGGATCCGCTTGACCGGGGGGATCTGCTGGCCCATGGCCCGGTACATCTTTTCCAGAGTCGGGGTCACGTCGTGGGCGTCGCCGACGATGCAGGCCGCCGAGGTGGTCAGGCGTGAGGACAGGCGGACCTGCTTGACCTGTTCGGACAGGGTGGTGGTCAGCCAGGGCAGCAGGGCGGCGAAGTCCTGCTCGCGCCGGGCCTTCTCGGCGCCGGTTTCCTTCCGGCCGTCGGCGGAGTCGTCGAGGTCGACCTGCCCCTTGGCGATGGACTGCAGATGATGGCCGTCGAAAGTGGGGACCTGGTCCACCCATACCTCGTCGATGGGGTCGGTGAGGATCAGGACCTCGTAGCCCTTGGCGGCGAAGGCTTCCATGTGCGGGGAGTTCTCCACCATCGCGCGGCTCTCGCCGGTCAAGTAGTAGATGGTGTCCTGGCCGTCCTTCATCCGCTCGACGTACTCGCGCAGCGTGGTGGTCTTCTCCGGGTCGTGAGTGGAGGCGGCCGACACCAGCTCCAGCAGGGCCTCGGAGTTGTCCGTGTCCTCGACCAGGCCTTCCTTGAGCGCCCGGCCGAACTGCTCCCACACCTTCGTGTAGCGCTCGGTGTCCTTGGACTGCATGTCCTTGAGGGCGCCGAGGACCTTCTTGACCAGGCGCCGGCGTACACCGCGGATCTGGCGGTCGTGCTGGAGGAGCTCGCGGGAGACGTTCAGCGACAGGTCGTGGGCATCCACGACGCCCTTGACGAAGCGCAGGTAGTTGGGCATGAGCGCTTCGCAGTCGTCCATGATGAACACCCGCTTGACGTACAGCTGCACGCCGCGCTTGGTCTCGCGGGAGAACAGGTCGAAGGGGGCCTGCGAGGGGATGAACAGCAGTGCCTCGTACTCGAAGGTGCCCTCGGCGCGCATGTGAATCGTCTCGGCGGGGGGCAGCCAGTCGTGGCTGATCTGCTGGTAGAACTCGTTGTACTCGTCATCGGTCACCTCGCTGCGCGGACGGGCCCACAGCGCCTTCATCGAGTTGAGCGTGTCGATGTCGCGGGTGGTCCTGCCCTCGGCGTCGGTGCGCTCAGTGGCCATCCGGATCGGCCAGCGGATGAAGTCCGAGTACTGCTTGACGATCTGGCGGATCTTCGGTTCGGAAAGGTAGTCGGCAAGCCCGTCCTCGCTGTCGGCGGGCTTGAGGTGCAGGGTGACCGAGGTGCCCACGGGCAGCCCCTCGACGGCCTGGATGCCGTAGGTGCCCTCGCCGTCGGACTCCCACTGGGTGCCGGAGTCGGTGCCGGCCCGCCGGGTGCGCAGGGTGACCTTGTCGGCGACCATGAACGCCGAGTAGAAGCCGACGCCGAACTGCCCGATCAGGCTCTCGGCGGTGGCGGCGTCCTTGGACTCCTTGATCTTCTCCAGCAGGCTGGCGGTGCCGGACTTGGCGATGGTGCCGATCAGCTCCACAAGATCGTCCCGGGTCATGCCGACCCCGTTGTCACGGACGGTCAGTGCGCGGGCGTCCTTGTCGACCTCCAGCGAGATGTGCAGGTCGGTGGTGCCGGTCTCGGCGAGGCTGGAGTCGGTCAGCGATTCCAGTCGCAGCTTGTCCAAGGCGTCGGAGGCGTTCGAGATCAGCTCGCGCAGAAAGATGTCTTTGTTCGAGTAGATCGAATGAATCACCAGTCGGAGCAACTGGCGGGTCTCGGCCTGGAATTCCAGCGTCTCGACACTGCTGCTCATGTGGGTCTCTTTCTGTGGGTACGTCATGAACGGTTTTGGACTCGGGCCGGGGACGGACGGCTGCCCGTCGTCGGCGTGGTTCGGGGTGGGCCGGAGCGCATCTGTGTGGTGTGACTCTGCGTGGTGGGAGTCAGTCATCGTCAGCGGCTGTCGTCGTGTGCCGGTCTTCGAGGGCCTCCAGGGATTGGACCAGGCCGGTGTGGCGGGCGTCGAGGTAGGGGCGCATGCCGGTCAGCGGCGCAATGAGCTCGGCGGCGTCGGCAGCGCCGAGAGCAGCGTGCAGGGCGGCCTGGGCTGAGCGCGCTTCGGGCGCGAGGCGGGCGAGCGCGGTGATCTGCCCGGCGAGGCGGCGCAGGTCGGCGGCGTTGGCGCGGGCCCAGCCGGCGGTGGCGCGTTCGGCGGCCCTGGCCTGGCGGGTGGCCGTCACGCGCTGCTCGCCGGTGGTGCCGACGGCACCGGGGCGCCCGCGCAGGTAGCGCCGTTCGGCGGCCTGGCGGCTGGCGACGCCGAGGGGGCCGGCGAGGTCGGCCCAGCTGGCGCCCGCGTCGCGGGCGGTCTCGATCAGGCCGGTCTCCCAGCCGGCGAGCTGCTCGCGCACCTGCCGCAACAGCATCAGTGAGGCCACCACCTGCTCGGGGCCGGGACCAGCGGCGTCGGGGGTCTCGTGCTGGGCATCGCGCAGCGCGTCGTCTATGGCGGCCAGGGCCGCCGCGGCGGCGAGGAAGGACGCCGGGCTGTGGTCGTCGGTACGGGTCGTGGACGGCTGGTCGGCTGCTGTCACGGGCACCTCCCCCAGAGTGTCATCAGGTCGACGACATCATCCTTGTCATCCATTGGATGACATGTTACAACCGTATCAGTAAGGCGCATTGGCAGTAACTGCCTGAACCTGCTGGAGGTGTTTTCACGATGTTGATGCGCACTGACCCCTTCCGTGAGCTGGACCGGCTGACGCAGCAGCTGCTGAGCCCGGGGACCTGGTCGAGGCCGTCGGCGATGCCGATGGACGCCTACCGTGAGGGCGACGAGTACGTGGTGGCCTTCGACCTTCCCGGCGTCCCCGCGGACACGATCGACATCGACGTCGAACGGAACATGCTCACCGTCAGGGCCGAGCGCCGGCCGGTAGCGAAGGGCGACGACGTGCAGATGGAACTGTCCGAGCGGCCGCTGGGCGTCTTCTCCCGCCAGATCGTGCTCGCCGACACCCTCGACACCGAGCGCATCCACGCCGATTACGACGCGGGCGTGCTCACCCTGCGCATTCCGATCGCCGAGCGTGCCAAGCCCCGCAAGATCTCCGTCGGCGTCGGCTCCGGCCTCAAGGAGATCTCCGGCTGACACCTGCCGGACAGGTGCGGAGGACGGGAATCCCTGATCTCCCCCTCACCCCGTCCTCCGCACCCCCAGTGGACAGTCCGAGACGAGAAGGGGTGACGGCCGAGATGACACTGCGACGCGAAGCGTTTCTCGACCACGTCAAGGAACGCGGCGAGTACGGCACTGTGGAGGAAGCCGAGCGCGCGGCCCGTGTGGTACTCGCGCTGCTCGGCGCACACCTGGTCGGCGAGGTCCGCGCCCGGCTCGCGGCCCGCCTGCCGGAGGAATTCGCCCTGATCCTGCTCAACCCGCTGCAGAGCGCCGAGCCGCTGTCGCCGGAGCGGTTCGTGCGGGCGACCGCGGCCTGGATTGAGGGTGCCACCGAGCAGACCGGGACCTGGGACGTCAGCGCCGTGCTGTCCACCGTCGCCGACGCCGCCGGCGACGACCTCCTCGAAGAGATCCTGCTCCAGCTCCCCGCTGGCTACGACCTCCTCTTCGGCTGCCCCCAACCCACCTGACCACCAGCTCGGTGCCGCACACCGGCACCCACCCGACCCTGGCTTGACGAAAGGCATCCACCGCAGTGATCACCGACGTGCGCATACCGCTTGAGCACCAGCAGCCGTACTCGCCGGCGTATGAGCAGATGCTGGAGAAGGTCCGCTACGAAGGCGTCTACCCCACCCTGGAGAGAGCCGAGGAAGCCGTCCGCCTCGTCCTGGCGGGGCTGGGACGCCAGCTGACGGGCGACGAACGCGTCGACCTGGCCGCCCGCCTGCCCCTGGAGGCCGCACGTGCCCTGACCGCGCAGATCCCCGACACCCAGCCGCTGACCGGCTGGGCCTTCGTCAAGGACCTCGCCGCCCGCTCCGGCGCATCCCTGGCCACCACCCGCTGGGACACCGGCTCCGTCTTCGCCGCCGTCACAGCCCACGCCGGACCCGACCTCATCACCCGCATCCTCCACCAGCTCCCCACCGGCTACGCGCTGCTGTTCGGCCGCGCCGAACTCGCCCCGGCCGCGTAAACGGTCCGCGTCCTTCCAGCGCCAGGGAAGGGCTGGACGACGGTGCACGGCCCGCGCACCCGCAGCAAGAGGCCGGCGCAGCCCCGGCGTGACAGCCGGGCTCCGGGCGGGGCCGGAGCCACGGTGAAGAACGACGTCGCCCGGGACGCCCGGGCGTCCCGGGCAGTATGCGCGGCAGCCAGCTGCGAAACCGCTTGGGTAGGTGCGGGTGTCTTCGCTATCTCAGACCGAGGCCGGCGGAGCAAATGACCCGGCGGCACGGCGGTATTCGGCGTTGATGCGCCGGTCAGCTCCACCTCGCCGAGAGCACCGGTCCGCAACTACCTGTCCAACGCAATGCGGAAGGCCCAGACCCGGCACGAAGCGCCGCCTGCCGCAAGAAAGGTCTCCTGGAACTGTGCCTCGGTCACGACACCACCGACCGTCGTGCCCTCCCCTCCACCGATCGAATATGAGGTTCATTCCATGGAACGTCGCAAAGCGCTTGGACTGATCGCCGGTGGCGGCGCTGCCGCCGCGTCCTTCACGGCTCTGCCCGCCTTCGGTGAGGAGAGCAGCCGCGCCGCGGGCACTACAGGTCAGGGCAAGGGCGGCTACACCTTCGCGCTGGACAGGAACGTGAAGCGGACCTCGGTGAGGTTCAAGAACCGCTACGGCATCACGGTTGCCGCAGACCTCTACGTGCCGAAGAACGCCAGTGGCAGGCTGTCCGCCCTGGCGCTCAGCGGCCCGTTCGGTGCCGTCAAGGAGCAGTCGTCGGGGCTCTACGCGAACGAGTTCGCCCGCCGCGGGTACGTCGCCCTCGCCTTCGACCCCTCCTTCACCGGGGAGAGCGGCGGCACGGTGCGCGACGTGGGCTCGCCCGACATCTACACCGAGGACTTCAGCGCCGCCGTCGACTTCCTCGGTCTGCAGAGGACCGTCGACCGCGAGCGGATCGGCGTGCAGGCCGTGTGCGGCCTGAGCGGTATGGCGCTCACCGCGACGGCTGCGGACAGCCGTATCAAGGCGGTCGCCACGGCCTCGATGTACGACATGTCGCGCAGCATCTCCCGCGGCCACGAGGACTTCTACACGCGTGAGCAGCGTCAGAAGGTCGTGAACTACGTCAGCCAGCAGCGCTGGACCGACGCCGAGAACGGCACCTACGCGCGGGGGTCCCACGAGGTCCCCTTCGACGAGAACGGCGATGTCGCCCCTTCGAACCGCGTCCTGCCCGAGACCTTGCCGACGGACGCCGACCCGGTCACGAAGAGCTTCTTCGACTACTACCGCACCGAGCGCGGGTACCACCCGCGCTCGATCAACTCCACCACCGCGTGGACAGCGACCACACCATGTCGTTCTTCTCCTTCCGGCAGATGACGAACATCGACATGCTGGCGCCCCGCAAGGCCCTCCTGGTAGCCGGCGCCGACGCGCACTCCCTCTACTACTCCCAGGACGTCCAGAAGATGGCCCCCGAGACCGTCGACCTCGTGGTCGTGCCGGGCGCGGACCACGTCGACCTGTACGACCGCAAGGACCTCATCCCCTTCGACAAGCTCGACGAGTTCTTCACCAAGAACCTCGCCTGACCGGGAGTCCCCCGTCGCACACCTTCGGCCCGCACGGCCAATGCCGTGGCCAGCTCGTCCACGTCGACGTCGTCTATGCCGTCGACGGTCAATCAGGAATTCAGAATGAGACCGGTGCTGTCGGACCAGACGGTGACACCAGCAGCCGGTCTCACGGTGAACTGGCCCTGTCAGGCGCCAGCCTTGGAACGGGACTTGGCGGGTGAGCTGCGCAGTTCTTCGTTGATGCGCTGGGCTTCTTCGAGCTGGTCTTCGAGGATGACGATGCGGCAGGCCGCCTCGACCGGGGTGCCCTGGTCGACAAGTTCGCGGGCGCGGGCGGCGATTTTCAGCTGGTAACGGGAGTAGCGGCGGTGTCCGCCTTCGGAGCGCAGCGGGGTGATGAGGCGGGCCTCGCCGATGGCCCGCAGGAAGGCGGGGGTGGTGCCGAGTATTTCGGCGGCCCGGCCCATCGTGTAGGCGGGGTAGTCGTCGTCATCGAGACGGCCGAAGGAATTGTCTGCTGTCATTTGCACCTCTCTGCGGAACGCGTGGAGGGGCCCTGGTGCCGTTTGGCACCAGGGCCCCGAAGGACCTGCTACACCATCTGCCGACCCTGATACTGCGCCGGCCTTCTTGTTCCGCACCAGCCCGCGGGGGATGAGGGCGTGTGCGGGGATCGCGGTTGCTTGACCGGAGACCACCTCACTATCGATGTCCTGCGGTACCCGGGCTCAGTGATTCCGCCCGGGCGATCCTGATGGCGCTCAACTCCTCCGTTTCTTCCCTCTGGGATCAATCACTTACCTACTGCTGGTACCGCGCACTGCTCTGTACTACTGGTGATGCGAACTGCTGGTGACCTGAGTAAGCGCCACTCTCCGGCAGCCAGCCCCGTCGCCCGTCCTGCGTCCACTCTGGCTTAGAACCCCACTGCCGAACCTCCCGGCACGCGCGCCCGCAGCCCGACGCCTTCACCGAGGAACCACTGGTACCGCACTGCTACCTGCGTGTACTGCTTCATGGCGGCCCCTGAACCTGCGGGCCACCCGGTCCGGCCGTCAGTCCCGTCACCGTCCTGCAACCGCTCTGGCTTCGGAACTCCACCACCGCACCGACCTGCACCTACGTGTACTGCTACCGGCAGTTCATCCCTGCCGGGCCTGTTCGACCTCTTGGCTACGGGCAAAACACTAACCCCACCAAGCCACAGATGTCTACCTCGGCCATGACAGATTTTCTGCGAGGACTGACAGCGAAGACCTGCCGTCCAGGGTGCTTGGAAACTGCACCGGAGCGGGGTGTGAGAACCGCCGGAGCGGGCACGTAAGCTGCCACGACACAAGCGGCACAACCGATCACAGGTGGGGTGTACGCACATGAACAGCACAACGATCACCACCACCCCAACTCCCCCCGCACCGGCCGTCGTGGTGCGGGGGGACAGCGCGGCCGGCATCCACCAGGCCCGCCAGGCCGCCCGCGCCTTCACCGACCGTCTCTCCCCGGCACCCGGCCCGGACATGGCGGACACCCTCGTCCTGGTGGTCTCCGAGCTCGTCACCAACGCCCTGCGACACGGCGGCGGCCACTACACCCTGGAACTGACCGCCGCCCCCGACACGGTGACCGCCGCGATCAGCGACCCCAACCCGGCGCCCCCACGCGAGCGCACACCCGACCTCAACGGCGGCACCGGCGGCTTCGGCTGGCACATGATCCGCCGCCTCACCGACAACCTGACCATCACACCCGGCCCCGGCCCCGGCAAAACCATCCACGCCCAACTCACCCGATAGCCCTGCCCGGCGCGGAGAATCGTGACGGACACGTCCACCGGACCGGTCTTCGCCACGTCTGCCGTCCTCCAGCTGGTCACCCGTGAGGGCGCGGAGGCACCGCAGCCATCAGACTCCGACCAAGATCCGCAAGCACGACTTAGAGGTCCTAACAGAAGTCCGTGATGGTGTGACTGTCGGCCTAGTGGCTCGTTGGGCTGTTCGTGGGGAAGAGGGAGTCGCGTCCGTGGGTTGTTTCGGATGAACTGTGGTCGCTGATCGAGCCGTTGTTGCCTGTGCTGGGGCCGAAGCTCGTGGCCGGGCGGCCGAGGGTGGCGGACCGGGATGCGCTGTGCGGGATCCTGTTCGTCCTGCATACCGGCATCCAGTGGGAGTATCTGCCGCAGGAGCTGGGCTTCGGTTCGGGCATGACGTGCTGGCGGCGGCTTGCCGCATGGAACGAGGCCGGCGTCTGGGACAGGCTTCACGTTGTGCTGCTGGCAAGGCTGCGTGCGGCGAAGCAGCTCGACTGGTCGCGGGCGGTGATCGACTCCAGTCACGTCAGGGCCGCTCGGCGGGGCCCAAAAGCGGACCCAGCCCGGTCGACCGCGCACGTCCGGGCAGCAAGCACCACATCCTTGTCGACGGGCAGGGCATCCCGCTCGCGGTGTCGCTGACCGGCGGCAACCGCAACGATGTCACCCAGCTGATGCCCTTGCTCGCGAAAATCCCGTCGGTCCCAGGACTCGTGGGACGACCTCGTCGACGGCCTGATGTCCTGCTCGGCGACCGCGGCTACGACCACGACAAGTACCGCCGTCTGGTCCGGGCCCAGGGCATCAAACCGGTCATTGCCCGCCGCGGCGTCCCGCACGGCTCCGGCCTCGGTGTTCACCGCTGGGTTG
Organism: Streptomyces sp. NPDC060366; assembly: GCF_042725135.1. NCBI lineage: Bacteria > Bacillati > Actinomycetota > Actinomycetes > Kitasatosporales > Streptomycetaceae > Streptomyces > Streptomyces sp. NPDC060366. Next base: position 10,329 of record NZ_JBHXDC010000018.1, read on the forward strand.
TCGAGCGCACGATCGCCTGGTTCCACGGCTTCAGACGTCTCCGCATCCGCTGGGAACGACGCGACGACATCCACGAAGCCTTCCTCGGCATCGCCACCTGCCTCATCACCCACCGCCACGTCCAACGCCTTTGTTAGGACCTCTAAGCGTCCGGCGAACACCCAGGTGAGCGGCCTAGTTCGAGGACCATTTCGACACCGGACCTGCCGTGGTGCCGGCAGCGTGGGGTGAGGCCGGCCGGCAATCCGGTCGAGCCCTATGCGCCCAACGAGCCTTGCACGAATCGCCGGAGGTGCGCACGCACGGTGTTGGGCTGCTCCAACCAGGGCTCGTGCCCAGCGTCTTCGACCCGGGTCAGCGGAAGATCGAGCCTGAGCGCGAGTGCTTCAAGAGCCGACACAGGACGGGGATCGTTGGCCCCACCGAGGAGCTCCGCCCGCGCGGGCAGGCATGCGCGGAGCTCGGCAAGATGCTCATCGAGCGGGTCCGCACGGCCTTCCTTGCCGAGCTCGCTGTTCATGGACCAGTTGACGGGGCGACGCCGCCGGGCACCCTGCGCAGCCCAGTGCCACCCCCGTTCGGGATCGGCGTGGTCGGTGAACCAGGCCAGTGTGAGCAGCTCGACTTCCTGCTCCTCCGTGCGGTGTGGCAACTCCTCCAAGGCGCGGAGCTGCTCCTGCTGTGCTGCGGACATGCGGCGGCCTCGCTCCGCTCCGTCCCCGGTACGCCAATCACCAACGAACGGCCCGCACATCAGCAGCATTGCGGCAACCCGGTCAGGATGCGTCAGGCAGAACCGGCTCGCCAGGTCAGTACCGTAGGAGTGCCCGATCAGCACGGCCTTGGGCACGTCCCATGCGTCAAGCAACTCGACGAGATCGTCGACATGCCGGGCGAAGGAATGGCGCCCCAGCCACGGAGATTGACCCGTGCCACGCTGGTCGTACCGGTACACAGGCGCGAGGTCCGCGACCGTGGGGGCGACATCGCCCAGATAATCCGGCAGACCCGGACCGCCATGGACCATGACCACGGCCGGCCGCCGAGTCGTGTCCCCCAACGCCATCCAACGTAACTGCGCCTCGTCGGTCATCGACGTGAGGCCCTGCGTCTCCATCAAGGTCACCGCGGAGAACCTACCGGTGTTACTGAGGCTCCGCCAAAGGTTAAACAGCAAGTTCAGTGCCTGTTTCTGAACCCCGGGTCAGCGGCCAGTTCGGAATCCCCACGTACGGCCAGTTGTGATGTCACTCTTGGTTACGGCCCGGGCTCGACGTCTGACTCGACCGGTCACATGCGGATGGACGCGACCGGTTGTCGGGCCACGTCAGTGCCAGGCACAGACGATCAGCTGTCCGCGGAGTGGGCGTTGGCAAGGGCCTCGCCGAAGAGCCGTCCGGCGAGTTCCAGGCAGCGCATCCGGGCAGGAGAGAAGTCGTAAGGCATCTTGGTGATCGCTGTGGCGGCACTCATCTCTGTGCCCTCCTCCCCTTTCAGGTCGGCGTCGTAGATCTCGAAGATCTTCTCCTCGGCCGCGTCGAGACCAGCTGCCTCGATGGCCTGATTCAGGGCCATTTGGTGAGCGCATCGCTGTACGGCGAGCTCTTCGACGCGCGGGTCGTCGGGTTCGACGCCGTCGTCGAGGGCGGCCTCGGCCGCCTCAAGACGGTCATCCTCGGCCCGCAGGTCGGGTTGGGTGGCCAGCACGATGAACGCGCTGGCCTGGATGGCGGCGCCCAGCGGCCCGAAGATCCGTTCCGTGACTAGCAGGGCGTCCAGATCGGAGGGGCGCAACGCGCCCGGGGGCAGGTGGCTGAGCCGGTCCGTGACCAGTTCGGAGAGCAGCCCCAGCGGGCTGCCCACCGCCTGCAGGCGCTGGACAGCCGCGCGCCGACGTTTGATGGCAGCCTCCTGCGCCGCCAAGGTTTCCTCCAGCCTGCTCAGGACCGACTCGATATCCGGGGCTTGGTCCAGGGCTTCGTCTCCAGCTTCGTCCCGGGCTTCGCCGAAGGCGGCCCGCATGTCGTCCAGGCTGATACCGGCATCAGCCATCCTGCGGATCCATAGCAGGCGGATCATGTCGTCATACCCGTAGCGGCGGCGGCCGTCCCCGCCGCGCTCGGGCTCCGGCAGCAGACCGATCTCGTGGTAGTGGCGGATGGCGCGTGGGGTGATCCCGGCGAACGCAGCGGCATCACCGATCTTGACCTGCCGGGGAGGCGTGAGGGAGGGGTACATCGCAGACAGAGCCTTTCGTGCTGTGGTGCCCCGACCCCACCACATGCCGCTACGGCATGTGCAACAACCCCATCCAGGTGCCACCGGAGCCAGGCCCTGGCCCGGTAGGCCGTCTCTTCGAAGAGACGACCTGGGTCAATTCGTGAAGCGGCGTACGGCCTCCGGGTGGATCACGAGACGTACCTGGTCCGTGGCCATCATCGCGGCGAGTTCGTCCGCGCGGGCCGGGTCGTCGAGGTCCCAGTAGCGGGCGGCCAGGCGGGCGCAGAGGTCGTGTGCTCCGTCGGGCTCCACCGTGGTGCGGCCGGCGACCGACACCCAGCGCTCACGTTCGCCCACCGGGGCGGCGACGACGATCGAGGCCCGGGGGTCGCCGCGCAGGCGCCGCACCTTGACCGTCTCCGGGCCCGTGAACAGCTGGATCGTTCCCTCGGCGGTGGCTTCGAACCACACCGGCCGGGGCTGTGGGGGGACCGGTCCCCCCGCCACGGACAGGAACCCGTGCAAGGGGCGCCGGAGGAATTCGAGGTCCCCGGTGGTCAGCGAAGTGGCGTCGGTGCTCATGACAGTCCTTCCGGTGGGCGAGGGGGATGGTGCCAAGCTCCCGCCGCCGCGGCTCGTACGACGTAGTTCTCGAATGTTCGCGGGGCCCGTCCCAGTACGGCGGCGAGGTCGTCCGTCGTCCCGGCGAGCAGCCCGCGTTCCATCAGCGTGAACATCTCGGCGACGTGCTGGGCGTCGTCCTTTCCCAGGCCCTCGGCGACGAGCCCCGCGACGTACTCGCCGGACGGCACGCGCCGGTAGGTGAGGGGCCTGCCGGACGCCCGGGAGATCAGCTCGACGGCCTCACCGAAGGTGAGCGCGCGCGGTCCGGTCAGCTCGTAGACGCGTCCGGCGTGCCGGCCGGGCTCGGTCAGCACGGTGGCGGCGACGTCGGCGACGTCCTCGATGTCGATGAACGGCTCGGGCACGGCGCCCGCCGGGAGCGCCAGTTCACCGGCGAGCAGTGGGGCGTGGAAGACGTCCTCGTCGAAGTTCTGGTTGAAGTTCGACGGCCGCAGGACGGTCCACTCCAGCGCCGAGCCGCGTACAGCGTCCTCGGCCGAGCGCATGTCTAGACCGAACGTGGAGTCGCCCCAGGTGTCGGCGCCGTGCCCGGAGAGCAGGATCAGGCGCCGTACGCCGGCGGTCTCGGCCCGCGCCACGAACTCGTGCACGGGGCCCGGCACTCCTGGTGCCACGACATAGGCGACGGCGATGTCCCGCAGGGCGGCGTCCCAGCCGCCGGGGTCGGACCAGTCGAAGCGGGTCTCGCTCGACCGGGAGGCGGCGCGTACGGGCGTGCCGCGCAGGCGCAGCCGGGCGAGGACCCGCCGGCCGGTTTTGCCGGTCGCGCCCAGGACAAGGGTGTTCTCGTTGCTCATGACATCGATTGAACCGGCCCCGATCGGACGATTCCATGGGTGAGGAGCCGGTTCGCATGTCCATTCGTCTAGCCTCGACGGTGTGGATGTCTTCAGTGATCTGATCCGCGGGGTGCGGGCGCACGGTTCGTTGTTCGGCAGCACGACCCTGTCCCCGCCCTGGGCGCTGCACTTCGTGGACGGCGCGCCGCTGACGCTGTGCACCGTCATCGACGGGGCGGGCTGGCTCGTGCCGGAGGGCCGTCCGCCCGAGTGGCTGCGGGCCCGCGAGACGATCGTCGTACGCGGACCGGGGACGTTCGCCTTCGTGGACGAGGTCGGCACTACGGCCGAACCGATCGCGTGCGGCGAGGACTGTGCGACGCCGGAGCAGGGCGGGACCCGGCACCGGCTCGGCTGGCACGACCCCGGCGGGGACGCGGGCGGGGGCTGTGGTGCCGGCGGGAACGGGCCGGGTGTCGGACGGGGGGCGACGACTCTGATCGTCGGCGCCTATCCGGTGCGCGGCGAGATCAGCCGCCGGCTGCTGGACGCGCTGCCGGTCGTACTGCGCGCCGACGACGGGGGCACGGGTGACGCCGTACTGGACCATCTCGCCGCCGAGGTCGCCGTCGATACGCCGGGCCAGCAGGTCGTGCTCGACCGGCTGCTGGACTGGATGCTGGTCTGCACGCTGCGCGAGTGGTTCGACCGGCCGGGCGAGGAGCGTCCGGCCTGGTGGGCCGCGCAGCGGGACCCGGTGGTCGGCGACGCGCTGCGCCTGCTGCACGCCGAACCGGCGGCACCGTGGACGGTCGCCGCGTTGGCCGAGCGAACTGGGGTGTCGCGCTCGACGCTGGCCAAGCGGTTCGCCGACCTGGTCGGCGAACCGCCGCTGACCTACCTCACCCGCTGGCGCATGACGCTCGCGGCGGACCTGCTGGTCGAGCGGGAGGACGCGACCGTCGCGGACGTCGCCCGCATCGTGGGCTACTCCGACCCGTTCGGGTTCAGCGCGGCGTTCAAACGGGTCCGAGGCTCCAACCCGAGCGAGTTCAGAGGCTCACGCCCACCGTCACCGGCTCGTTGACCAGCGTGACCCGAAAGCCTCACGCACCCCCGCGACGACCTCCCGCGCGAGCGCGAGCAGATCCTCGGTGGTGGCGTCGCCCCGGAGCCGGCCGACCAGGTGTCGTGGTCCGCCGGGTCGAGCACCATGCCCTTGCCCGCGCGCAGTGCGAGGACGGTCTCGCGGGCGGTGGCGGCCGGGACCCGGTCACCGGGCTCGACACCGAGGGCACGGGTGGGCGTTTCCGGTTACGTGCGAGGCGTCGGCTCGATGAGCAGTGCGTCTATGGGCTTGGTCCGATGGGGGCGCAGCACTTCCAGCCAGGTCACTCCGCTGTCCAGGAGACGCCCCATAGATTTGAAGCCGTTCCATCCCAGATCGACGAAGCAGCGTTCAGCCTGCTGGTCCTGGCCGAACAGCCGCTGACCGTGCAGCGTCACCTCGCTGAGGTCAACGCCTCGCTGCTCCAATGCGGCCAGGGCGCACGTCGCCGCCCGGCGCAACGGGCTCGTCTCCACCCAGCGCCTCCGTACATGCCAGGCGGCTTCAGAGTCCTTGAGGTCTCCGTCCACCAGCCTCAGCGACGTGATACTGATCTTGCCCTTCACGTGCCGGCCGAACAGCTCGATCCGCGCCGGGCGCGGCACCAAGCTCTCCAGCCCCTCGAACTCTGTCAGCATGTGGTCCCTGGGCACCGGCCCGGCTGCCGGGTCCGCTGTTAAGGAGGCAAGGCGCTCGCGAGCCAGGGAGAACGGCTCACCCTTCCGCCAGAGCAAGAACAGCTCGAAGCCTCGTCCAGCAGACTGCTGCGGCCACGAAATTGGAAGGAGATCCCCCGGGTCCGGCCCCGCAGGGCCTGCCTCATCCCCACATACGAGTCACGCCCGTTGATCGATGCATCCAGCGACTCGCCCAGCCAACGCCTGTCCGTGCCGTGCTCGATGACAACGTCGACATCTTTTGGCTCCAGCGCCCCGCGCTCGTACGACCCGAAGACGTAGACCTCCTCAACCAGGCCCAGCGGCCAGGCGCCGTCCTCGAGCCGCGTGATCATGTCCGAAAGCAGCCGAGTCGCCCGCTCACGCTTCACCCGGCACCGCCCTCGGCATACGCGGCACGGAACTCCTGCGCCACCACGAAAACAGAACCCGACACCGCACGCGGCTTACCGTCCTGCCACGTCCGCCCAATCACCTCCACTGCAGCCCTCCCCCGCTGCAGCTCGTACTCCTCAACTGCGGCAGCGAACTCTGCAGGAATCTCCCGCCGGTCCGCCACACCCGCCACAGCAACCTGTGGGAAGGAACCACCAAACGTCTGCAGCCTGGCCCATCCCAAGGACCGGCCGGCCTTACGCATCGCCGAGCGAATCAGAGCGACCCCGCCCAGCTCCTCCGCCTCATCAACACCGAGCCGGAGCTCGTACGCCCCTCCGAACCCGCCGCCTCCCGGCGGACACGACCGACGCAACAACGGCAACAAGACGCTCATGACGCGGATCACCTGCAAACGACGGCATCCACCGAGCGTAGCCAGACACAACACATCCCCACCCGGCGTTTCGCCACACCCATCCACAGGAGCGACAAGCCCCCACCCACCGAACGACACCAGCCTTCACCGGCGAAACGACACCCTGGCACCGGCGTCACCCCAGCCGGACACCGGTGAAAACCTATGACGCACACACCCCAGCGCACATCACACGACGCCCACCAAGCGAGCAGCGCGGCCAGCTCCGGAACCTCCACCATCGCGCCGTCCCGCGTACGGACCGAGCGCAGACGTACCGGATTCACCGTACGACTCCTGCCCCTTGAGCGCATGTTCCTGATTCCCGGTGCTGCTTTGATCGTTCCTCGCGTCACAAGGTTGACGGCACCTGCTGATGCGGCCGAACCGTGTCAGCGGCTCGCGACAGGACTCTCACAGAGCGTTCCCAGGATGCTTGACCGTGCTCCCATGGGAAGGACAACAGTGTCTCCCTGGATCACAGGAGTGTGCTCGCCGGCCAGGCGGGACGAAGAGAGGGAGTTCGCGTGACCACGACCTGCGTCATTCTCGACATCGGCGGCGTACTGGAGATCACGCCGGAAACCGGATGGGTGCAGCGGTGGGAAGAGCGGCTGGAGCTGCCGATGGGCACCGTCAATGAGCGGATGCGCGACGTGTGGCGTGCTGGAAGCGTCGGACACATCAGCGAACACGATGTGCACTGGGAAGTGGCATCACGCTTGGGTCTCAACGTTCACCAGCTCGAAGCCTTCATGGCTGACCTTTGGACGGAGTACCTGGGAACGCCGAACGCGGAACTCATCGCCTATGTGCGGGCGCTGCAGGGGCGATGCAGGCTGGCCATTTTGAGCAACAGCTTCGTTGGAGCCCGGGAGCGGGAGGCTGCGCTGTACCACTTCGACGAACTGGTTGAGCAGATCGTCTACTCGCACGAGATCGGCATCGAGAAGCCTGACCCGCGCGCCTTCGAAGCTGCCTGCGCCAGCTTGGAGGTGGGACCGGAGAGCTGTCTCTTCGTGGACGACGTTCCAGCCAACGTTGAGGCCGCCCGGGCGGCGGGCATGCAGGCGCATCTGTTCGAGGACAACATCGGGACGATCACGCGCATCGCCGCTCATCTGGACGCTGGGCCCTCGACTCCAGCACGCGTCCCGCTCGGATGACACATCTGGCCGCTCCTCCCGGCCAGGCCGAGTGAATCGCCTTGCGAACCCGGGCTGGCGGATCAAGGGCGTCCGCCGGCTCCGGGGGTGTACAAACTCACCAGTGCACGGGACAGGCGCGCGCGACGTGCTCGTACGGCCAGGGCCGGCGCCCACCTGCTTCGGGTGCTCTCGGGTCGACGGCGGGGAGCGCGCGGCGCCGCTCGTACGAGTGGTGCGGACACCGCGGTCGAACCGTCCTGGGTGCGGGGTGCGTTGGGCCGGGCATGGACCGTATCGACGCGACGCAGGATTCCCGAGCCCGGCCTGGTCGTCCTGGACGTCACCGCTGCCGACGAGGTGACCGCGCACGCCCTGATGGAAGAACTGGAACGCCTGTGGGCCACCTCCGGCATCGCCCCCGTACGACGGGAGCCCGGGGTGCCGGGAGTCCGTGTTCGCGTGCATGCGGACATCCGGCGCCCCGGCACCCCACCCGAACCTTTCGGCTCTGCCTACGGGGCCGGGGTGTAGACGACGGCCGTGTTCTCGCACGGCCCGTCGGAGAGGACCTTCAGCGCCTCCAGTTCGCGCTTGTCGACGTTCAGGTTCCAGCGGAGCTTGGTGGCGACCCACTCCCCCACGTAGCGGCACTGCTGCCCGGCGGCCGGCGGCAGCCAGTCGGCCGGGTCCTTGTCGGCCTTCGACCTGTTGGTGCGCGCGGTCACCGCGACCAGCGACGTGTCCGCGTCCTGGTCGTTGGCGTACGCCTCACGGCGCTGAGCGGTCCACGCGGAAGCGCCGGAGTCCCACGCCTCCGCGAGCGGCACCATGTGGTCGATGTCCAGCTTGGCGGCGTCGGTGACCGTCTGCTCGTCGTAGTACGAGAACCACCGCCCACCGGACAAGACGCAACTACCGGTGATCTGCGGGGGCTCCAGCGCCTCGGCGAGGAGAACCTCACTGCGCGTGTGGCACCCGTCGGCCGGGTCCAGGCCGACGTTCCAGTGCCGGAAGGACGTGCGCTGGTAGCCGTTCCGGCTCTCCACCGCCTCGGGCAACTTCCCCACCGCATCCGGGAGCACCAGGACATCGGCCTGGGCCGGGGTGGCGGAAAGAAGGGGAACGAGGACAGCGGAGAGCGCGAGACCGCGCATCAGGTTCTTGATCACAATCCGCAGTGATACCGGCCCGGGTCGGTCATCGGGCCGACCGGCATGCCCGCTCCCCCGTACGGACGCAGACTTTCACCGCGGACACCTCGCGAAGCGGGGCGTCAAGTTGACGTCTTCCTAACGCGAGGGGCGCGTCGGGTCGGTTCAATACGTGAGTGGTGAACTGGGCACAGATGTACGACTGCTACTTCGAGACAGGTCGGGTCCCCGAGTTCCTGGGAGCGGTGGAGCGCGAGGACGACGCCGAAGCGTGGCAGGAACTCGGGTACCGGCTGGTCCTCGAGCACGACTTGGTGGCGCCTGCCAGTTTTGCCGAGCTGAGCGTCTCGCGGCAGTCCGCGGATGAGCCGCTGTCCAGCACGCGGTGGTTGTGGCGGACCGTCCACAAGTAGGCCCGCCCGTCGACGACCAGCCGGCGGGGCTTCTTCGGATGGCGGGGCACAGAGCCGAGAGTACGCGGCCTGATCCACAAGACATCCCCTGGTGGTGATCGAACTCCGAAGAGACGAACAGAACGGTCACCAAACGTCGGTGGGACCGGTCAAGGTCCGATGGGACAGGACAGATGTCCCCCGATTGGCGCGGGGTGGCGCCTCCTCATCCATATTCGAACAGGCGTAGCATTCCAGTCGTGGCCGAATACGACTTTCCCGACGATCTGCGTGATGCCCAACTGCGTCTTCACCAGGCCAGTGCCGCCTACCGCGCGCTGTGCCGGGCTCTGCCCTGGTCCGTCGAGCCGCAGCCCGGGTGGGAGAGCGACAAGCAGCCCTACAGCGAGCGCCGGAGCTCCATGGCCGCCAGTCCCGGCTACACCCCCGAGCAGAAGACGGAAGAAGCCCGCCTGCGCCGCGAGGTTCTCCAACTGTCCACCGCCGTCTCCACGCACCCGTACTGGAGCACGCTGGAGACCGGCACCACGGTCGACGCCCGGATGGCCCTCAAGCACGTCCACGACGGGGACTCACCGCTCGCTGACGTGGACGGGGACGGACCTTCGCGCCCGAGCGCCTGACCACGGACCACCCGGCAGACGGCTGCGGCACGGTCCGATGTCGGACACCCGTCGGCCACAGCGCTGCCGAGTCCGGGACCTGACCCGGGTGTCCGTCCGTCCGGCTCGTGGTGCGAGCAGGACAGGGCGGGGTGAGGATCGAAGCACGGGCGGCGGTTCGGCCGCCTTGTTCTCCCTATTGGCGGCCTGGCCGCCGTCCGGCCACGGAGGGTCGCATGCCATCAGCTGTATGGAGCGGTGCCATCTCGTTCGGCCTGGTCACGATCCCGATCCGGCTGCTCCCCGCGACGGAGGACCACAGCATCCACTTCCGCCGGATCCACCTGGAAGACATGGGCCTCGTACGGAACCGGAAGATCTGCTCGATCGACGGCGAGGAAGTCACGTCGGACGAGATCGGCAAGGGCTACGAGGTGGAAAAGGACAAGGTCATCCCCATCTCGGACGACGAGCTGGCGGACATGCCGCTGCCAACCGCGAAAGCCATCGACGTCGTCGCCTTCGTCGACCGCGACACGATCGACCAGATCCGCCTGGGAGACACCTACTACCTGGAGGCCGCCGGCGAAGTCGCCGCCAAGCCGTACACCCTCCTGCGCAAGGCCCTGGAGCGATCCTCGAAGGCGGCCATCGCCAAGTACGCACTCCGCGGCCGGGAGCGTCTCGGGCTGCTGTCCATCAAGGAGAACGCGATGGTGCTGCACCAGATGCACTGGCCCGACGAGATCCGCGACCCCTCCGAACTCGCACCCGCGCCGGTCGAGCTGGACGAGAGCGAGATCGAGGGCGCACTCGCCCTGATGGACACCATGGAGCTGGACGGCGTGTCCGGCTTCCGCGACACCTACACGGACGCCGTCGAGAAGCTGATCCAGGCGAAGGCCGAAGGCAAGACCCCGGCCGCACCGAAAGCCGAGGCGAAGCGCAGCGGCCAGGTGGTGGACCTGATGTCCGCGCTGGAACAGTCCGTACAACAAGCCAAGAAGACCCGCGGCGAGAGCGGCGAGAACGCCACGGTGCACGACATGCCCACCCGCAAGAAGACCACGAAGAAGGCCCCAGCCAAGAAGACGGCGAAGAAGACGTCCTCCCGCCGTAAGCCGCGCTCGGCGTAGCGGCTGGAGCCACTGAGCATGACTCGGTCTCTGTCTGAGGCGTCATCGTCTGCTCAGGTCGGTCTTGCTTCCGTCGTGGAGTACCGCTGCTTGAGTTGGCCGGACGGCTGGTGATTACAATCGTCTCTCATGTCGAAGCTTGACGAGCTGCTTGTTGACGTCGCCGCTCTGGTGGAGTCCGGGCGCAGCAATCAGATGTCTCTGACCGTGGTCGCCGGTGGTGCTGTCATCACGGGGCGGCTGGCTCCCGAGGCTGTTTGGAGGCAGCGGGTGTCGGAGGTGTTGGCGGACTCGGCCCGCCTGAACGATTTCTCCGCCGTGTTCACCGCTGTGGCGCAGGGGGAGGGGCAGCCCACGCATCTGCATTTCCATTTGGCGCGGATTTTGCAGGGTGCGGTGGGGATTCCCGAGACGGGCGGGATGTACCGCGTGGCGATCGAGGACATCAGTGCCTGGACCATCGGCGACTTCAGCTACTCCGACCACTGATCCAGCGTCGCACCGAGAGTGGTACGCGGTGAGGGTCCGACCGGCTTCTCCGGTCGGACCCTCACTCGTTGTTCTGGTGGCGGCGCGCGCCTGCCCGTCTGTCAGAGGGCCGCGGGGGCGCCGAGCATCGCGGAAGCCTGTTGGAACGGGTTGAGGACGCGCGTGGGCGCGGCAGCCGGGGGAAGGTCGCGGCAGGTGAAGCCGAGCCGGGTCATGGCCCGCAGGACTTCGCCGGCGCTGAAGTCGCGGCGGTCCTGACGTGTGACGACCTGTCCGACCTGCTTGACGGGGTAGGTACGGCGGCCGATGATCACGGACTCGCCGGAAGCCTGCTCGGGCTTGACGCCCTTCATCGATTCAAGGACGCCGCTCTTGGTGAGGTCGAACGGGAAGCGGGCGATGACACAGCGCATGATGCCTCACAGGGGGAGGAACGGAGAGGGAATGGTTCTGCCGCGGTGAGGCGGTTCAGCGGGCAACGGCGAGGACGCCCAGAGCGCTGCCGTGTTCGTCGACGACCGGCAGGGCATCGACCTGGCTGTAGCGCATCGTGTGCTCGGCTTCGGCCATGGTGGACACGGGACGGGTGAACGGTCCTCGGTCGCCGAGGATGTCGCGCAGCTGGATCCGGTCGGTGTACGCGGAGCTGTCACGGGCCGCGGTGAGCTGGGCCTGGGTGAGAAGTCCGGTGCACAGGCCGTCGTTGTCGCAGACGAGCAGGTGCCCAGTGCGGGCACTGGCCATGACGGACAGGGCGACCTCGACGGTCATGTCGTCACACACCTGCGGTCCGCCGGTGTCCATGGCCTCGGCCGCCGTCCTGTGTACGGGGGTGGCACTCGCCGGGCGGGGCTGCATCTGAACCAGCGTCAAAAGGTGCCTCCTGCATCGGTGGGTCAGTTTCCTGATCACGAGGTTTTCACGCCGCCGCGTCGAAGGAGGTCTGCCGCGCTGTCACGCGCCGGGCAGCCGAAGCGGGGCTGCGCCGGCCGCGTGAGGACGTGCTGCGCTGACGCCGCTCGGGGACCGGAGCGGTGATCGTCACGGGAATGCCGGAAGGGGCTTGGGCGCCGGTGATCCGGCTGAGTGCCTCATCGCCGGGGCGGACCTGGGTGGTCTGGGGCACGATGCCGGCCGCTGCCATAAGGCGCGTCATGTCCCGGCGCTGGTTGGGGGTGACCAGGGTGACGACGCTGCCGGATTCCCCGGCCCGCGCGGTGCGGCCGCCGCGGTGGAGGTAGTCCTTGTGGTCGGTCGGCGGGTCGATATTGACGACGAGGTCGAGGTCGTCGACGTGAATGCCGCGGGCGGCGACGTTCGTGGCCACGAGCACGGTGACGTGCCCGGTCTTGAACTGGGCCAGGGTCCGGGTGCGCTGCGGCTGTGACTTCCCGCCGTGCAGGGCGGCGGCCCGCACCCCGCTGTTCAGCAGGTCCTGTGTCAGCCGGTCGACGGCATGCTTGGTGTCCAGGAACATGATCACCCGGCCTTCGCGGGCCGCGATCTCGGTCGTCGTCCGGTGCTTGTCGGCGCCGTGGACGTGCAGCACGTGGTGCTCCATCGTGGTGACCGCGCCCGCGGACGGGTCGACGGAGTGGACGACGGGGTCGGTGAGGTAGCGGCGGACCAGGCGGTCGACGTTGCGGTCGAGGGTCGCGGAGAACAGCATCCGCTGGCCCTCGGGGCGTACTTGGTCGAGCAGTGCGGTGACCTGGGGCATGAAGCCCATGTCGGCCATCTGGTCGGCCTCGTCCAGGACGGTGATCGCGACCTGGTTGAGCCGGCAGTCGCCGCGGTCGATGAGGTCCTTGAGCCGGCCCGGCGTCGCCACGACGACCTCGGCACCACCGCGCAGCGCGTTGGCCTGCCTGCCGATCGACATTCCGCCGACGACGGTGGCCAGGCGCAGCCTCACCGAGCGGGCGTAGGGGGTGAGTGCGTCCGTTACCTGTTGTGCCAGCTCACGCGTCGGCACGAGGACCAGGGCCAGCGGCTGGCGGGGCTCGGCACGCTGACCGGCGGTGCGGGCCAGCAGGGCCAGGCCGAAGGCGAGGGTCTTGCCGGAACCGGTGCGCCCGCGTCCCAGGGCGTCGCGGCCCGCGAGGGTGTTGGGCAGGGTGGCGCCCTGGATCGGGAACGGAACGCTCACGCCTTGCTTGGTCAGTGTGGCCAGCAGTTGGGCAGGCATGTCGAGATCGCCGAACGCCTCGACCGCGGGCAGCGCGGGCGTGATCGTCATAGGCAGGGCGAACTCTCCCTGGCCCGCTGCGGGCCGTCGGCCGTGGCTGCCCGAGCGGCCCGTGCCGCCGGAACGGGTCGGGGCGGGCGAGCTGAAGCGGGCGCCCCGACCCGTTCCGGCGGTGGACCCGAAAGCGGGGCCTTCGGTCCGGCGGGGGCGGGAGGAACGGGCGTTCGTACGTGTGGGGTTCATCGAGAACCTTCCTTGATACGGCGCGCATCAAGGAATTCCCGCTGCAGAAGAACAGCGCGGGGAATCACAAGAACGAACCGACTGGGATGCGAAAAGAGAATGTGGCTTTGCAGTGAATCCGGTGCGGAGTGCAGGCGATGAAATAGGTGACGTCATGTGGACGTGTAATTCCATGCGTCGACCGGTGCAGCGCTGAAAAGGTGCGCACCTGAGGATGGGGCTGTTGGCGGCGCTGTTCCACAGGTGACACCGCCGTGGGAAATGCCCGTAGCTGGGGCCCACACCCCGAGGGTGTGGACCCCAGCTACGATGTACACGTCAGGCGGGAACGATGTTCTCGGCCGTCGGGCCCTTCTGGCCCGTCGCGATGTCGAAGGTGACCTTCTGGCCTTCGAGCAGCTCACGGAAGCCCTCGGCGGCGATGTTCGAGAAGTGGGCGAACACGTCAGCGCCGCCACCATCCTGCTCGATGAAGCCGAAACCCTTAGCCGCGTTGAACCACTTCACAGTACCTGACGCCATGTCACATCTCCTTTAGGGGCAGTACGCCGGGACCCGTAATGGACGGATGCCGGGTCGCCGCGATGATGCCCCGCCCGGAGAACAACCGGAAATACAATGAAGCTTCCGTCGGCCGAAAACGCCCACGAAGAAGCTTGAAGTTTTGGGTACCACAACTGCAACTGAGATCGACATTAGCATGAGGTGGCGACCCGCGTGCGGTGAACAACTTCGCTCCGTTGGTTGCCGTAAAAACACTCCCCGCACTGCGCGCTAAACCCTCATCTCGCGGTTATAGATATTACCCCGCTCGGAGAGTAGCGTTTCAGGAAGAGCGGGCGCTGTTCAAGGCCCGGAGGGAACAACTAATCCGACGGCACCGTCTCGCCCGGCGTCGGCCCCATCGGCCCGTGGCCAGTATCGACACAGGTCGGAGCGGCGGTCAGTAGATTGCCAGGATGATGGCGATGTAGTGCACGGTGAAGGCTGCCACGGTCAACGCGTGGAAAACCTCGTGGAAGCCGAACCAGCGGGGTGAGGGGTCAGGGCGCTGGAGGGCATAGACAACTGCGCCCCTGCAGAGGAGACCGCCGGCCACGATCAGGGTGAGTACGGCCGCTCCGCCGGTATGCAGGAAGTCGGGCAGGTAGCGCACCGGTGCACCTGCCACCATGGGAGACGCTCCTGCGCCACACGCTGTGCGATGACTGCGGATTCCGGCGGGCGCGCCGCCTCAAGCCTCGGGCGGTCCCGCCGCTTCGGCCGCGCGGTATTCGGCGTTGATGCGCTGGGCTTCTTCGAGCTGGTCTTCGAGGATGACGATGCGGCAGGCGGCCTCGATGGGGGTGCCCTGGTCGACGAGCTCACGGGCGCGGGCGGCGATTTTCAGCTGGTAGCGGGAGTAGCGGCGGTGGCCGCCCTCGGAACGCAGCGGGGTGATGAGGCGGGCTTCGCCGATGGCGCGGAGGAAACCCTGGGTGGTGCCGAGCATTTCGGCGGCCCGGCCCATCGTGTAGGCGGGGTAATCATCGTCGTCGAGTCGGTCGTGCGAGCTTTCTGCTGTCATTTGCACCTCTCTGTGGAACGCGTGGAGGGGCCCGGGTGCCATATGGCACCCGGGCCCCGAAGGAACTGCTACACCATCTGCCGACCGTGATACTGCGCCGGCCCTCTGTGTCCGCACGACCGTCCGGGAGAGGACGGGGAATGCGGGGATCGCGGTTGCTTGACCGGAGACCACCTCACTATCGATGTCCTGCGGTACCCAGGCTCAAGACTTCCGCCCGGGCGATCCTGATGGCGCTCGGCCCCTCCGTTTCTTCCCTCTGGGATCACTCACTTACCTACTGCTGGTACCGCTCTCCTGCGTACTGCTCCGTGGCCTGTGACAGCGCCACTCTCCGGCAGCCAGCCC
>NZ_JBHXDC010000018.1:25933-144399 GCF_042725135.1 Streptomyces sp. NPDC060366
CCCGTCGCCCGTCCTGCATCTGCCCTGGCTTAGAACCCCACTGCCGAACCTCCCGGCACGCGCGCCCGCAGCCGACGCCTTCACCGAGGTACCGCTCTCCTGCGTACTGCACTGTGGCCTGTGACAGCGCCACTCTCCGGCAGCCAGCCCCGTCGCCCGTCCTGCATCTGCCCTGGCTTAGAACCCCACTGCCGAACCTCCCGGCACGCGCGCCCGCAGCCGACGCCTTCACCGAGGTACCGCTCACTCAACTTCACTGCCGGGTACTGCACTTGCGTCAACTGCGGTACTGCTCACGGCGGCCCCTGATCACTGCGGGCCACCCGGTCCGGTCGCCAGTCCCGTCGCCGTCCCGCAACAACCCTGGCTTCGAAACTCCACCACCGCACCGTCCTGCGAACTGCAACTGCGGTCACGCTGCCCGGCAGTTCGTCTCTGCCGGGCCCTGCTGTCTCTCTGGGCTACGAGAGAAACCATAACCACACCACCACCCAATGTCTACTCCGGCCGACATAGATTTCTGTACGCCGATCAGGAAGACAGTCGGCCACGACCGCAGACGGGGCATCCCGTGGCCCACTCCGGCCGGGGACACCCGCTCCGAGCAGCGCCGTTACGCAAGCCTCGATGCCGTGAGCACCGCAGCCTCTCCTTCTGACCGCGTGGATGACCAGCCGGACACACTCCCCAGCGGGCACCCCGTACGGTTAGCGGGCCGCGGGCCGGGGCAAAGGCACCAAGCAGACCAGACCCGGCATTGACGATCCAGAGACCAGGGTGAACCTGATGGACACAGTGAGCGTCAACGTCGCAACCGTCCGCTCCGCGACGTCGATCGCCGGTGCGCGCGAGAGCACGCGGGTTTAACTCGAAGGTCTCGCAGATCCGGTCGCGGCCGAGGCCGCCGACACCGTGGTCCTGGTCGTCTCGGAGCTCGTCACCAACTCCCTGCGCCACGGCGGCGCCACCTGCACCCTGGACCTGACCGCGCACGCGGACAGCATCGAGGTGGCCGTGCACGACCGCAGCCCGCGGCCTCCGCGCATGCGCACCCCCGACCTGAACGGCGGCACCGGAGGCTTCGGCTGGCCCATGGTCAACCGCCTCGCCCGCTCCACCGCGGTGACCCACCGGCCGGGCGTCGGCAAAGCCGTAAGCGCCCTCTTCACCCGGTAGGCCCAGGCGCCGGCCGGCCAAGCCTCGCACCGGAGGGCTCATTTCGACGCGGGAAGGCGTCCGGGCCGGACGTCACTACCATCTGGTTATGGTCGATCACGAGACGGCGTTTCGGTCACTGGACGGCACCGCGTTGTTAGGCACGGTCTCGTCTGCGGCAACGCCCTGTGAGTGGCGGGTCTCGTCCACGGGGCAGGGGCGACCCGGGAGGAGGGCGGCTGAGGAGGGCGGCCTTTTCGCGCGCCTGACCGCCGGTCTGGCCTCGTCCGGGGTAACGAGCCTGCGGTTCGACATGCGGGCGCACGGGGCCAGCGGCCGGCGTGAGTCGGAGCTGACGATCGCGTCGGTGACCAACGACTCCGTCCGGGCCCGAGAGCCCTCGGCTCCAACGCGGACAACGCCCCCCCCCGCCGAGTCCTTCGACGCGACGTTCAAGCGGGAGACAGTCCAGGGGCGCAAAAGCTGGTCCAGCGAGTAAGACGTCCGCTCGCCGCGTTCCGCTGGCTGCACCGCTACGACACCCGGCGTCGTGACGAGTGGGGGACGTGCCCGACTTCAGAACGCGGTTCACAACTGTGGTTGCTGGCGCGACCCGCAGAGGGTCGGTCCACGGCCTGAGCTCCTGCGCGAGGCCCGAACGGCGGCTCAGGCGGAGACTTCGGGAAACCCGGGCCCAGTCGTCCAGCAGCCCGCTCGCGCGTTGGCACTGCCGACGCCCTCTGCCGCTGGAGGGAATCTCAATCCTGCCGACAGCGTTGGAGCACTGCCCGTGAGGGCACCAACCATCTGAGCCCGCGTCAGTTCAGCCAGCAACGAGTCTCCAGGCCATCGAGTGGGACACCGACGTGGCCTGAGCAGTAATGCACAAGACTTCGTACACGGTGGTGCACTCAGACAATTACGCGGACAGTACGTGCAGACCGCACACCGCGGACAAGGCCCTGCCACGAGTGAGTCCGCTTACCGGGCGACACCGTCCGCCGCCTGCTCACAGTGGAAGACGTCAACCATGTCCTTGACCTGGTCCCTGCCGGAAGTCTGGTGCCGCCCGTTCTGTCATGACCGGACCTGCGCGGCGCCGTCGATTCGTGGCGGGATCCGCCAGGAGACTGGCGGGCCTTGTCAGTCCGCGAGTGCAGTGTCGAGGCGAGCCAGTGATACCCGCAGGCTTTTCAACTGTTCCGGGTCCAGCGAGCCGAAGAGCTTACGCAGGACATGTGCGCCCGCGTCTTCGGCTGCCGCCAGCGTGGTGCTGCCTGCGGTGGTCAGGGACACGGTCTTGCGGCGGCGGTCGCTGGTGTCGTCGGTGCGAGAGAGCAGGCCGAGGCGTTCGAGTCCTTCCACGATCTGGGTGACGGACCGGGGTGCCTGGCCGAGGATGTCGGCGAGCTGGGCCTGGTGCAGGGTGCCGTGCGCGGCCAGGGCCTGGAGGACCTTGGTCCGGGACAGGGAGAGCCCCACGGTCGACTGCATGTGCCGGTCCACTTCTTCGCGTAGACCGTAGGCGATGGTGAGGAAGGCCAGTCCCACCTGCTCAGGACCGGTGCCGGTGGTGATCGCTTCGTACTCACTCATGGTGTCGGGTATCGTCCCACACAGAGACCATGAGGTACCTCACGAATGGAGTGAAGTGATGACCCGTCCCGTTGCCGTGATCACCGGAGCCACCTCCGGCCTGGGCCGTATCGCCGCCCTCGACCTGGCCGGCCGCGGCTACCGCATCGGCATGGTGGCCCGCTCCCGTACCAAGGCCGACGTCCTGACGAGTGAACTCAAGGCGGTGGCCGGTGACGTGCCGGTGGACGTCTTCTACGCGGATCTGGGCTTGATCTCACACGCTCGACGGGTCGGACAGGAGATCGCCGCGTTCTACCCGCGTTTGGACGTGCTGGTCAATAACGCCGGACTGCACGCCTTTTCGCAGCGCACCACCACCGAGGGCTTCGCGGACATGACCGCAGTCAACTATCTGGGTCCATTCGTGCTGACCCACGCCCTGACCGACAGGCTCCTGGGCTCGGCGCCGTCGCGGATCGTCAACGTCGCCTCCGAGGCGTCCCAGCAGGCGAAGTCGATCGCACCGGCGGAGGACCTGCGCCATGTCGCCCCGTACACCCGCCGGGCGTCGATGGCGCTGTACGGGCGGACCAAGCTGATGACGATCATGTGGACGCAGGAACTGGCCCGGCGCCTGGATCCCGCGAAGGTCACGGTCAACTGCTGTGATCCCGGCTTCAATGCCACCGGCCTGGGACGTGATCTGCCCGGATCCAAGGTGCTGCGGCAGGTGCTGAACGCGCTGCGCATCGGTGACCCGCGCAAGGGCGCGGGCATCATCGTCCGGCTCGCCACCGACCCCGCGTTCGCGAACACTAGCGGCGGCTATTTCTCCGTGCGCGACGCCAAGCCGCTGGAGTGCCCCGAACCGGGGCGGGATCCCCGCCTGCAGAAGGAGCTGTGGGATCAGACCATGGCGCTGCTGTCGGCCCGCGCGTTCGGCTGAGACGTGGCGGCTCCGTCTCAAGGAGGAGGCCGGCCGGTACCGGGGTACTGACCCCGGCGCAGATTCAGCCTTGAGTAGCTCACGTCGGCCACGTCTGGCTTCTACGTTTTCATCCGGCGCCTTCAGGCCCGTTTTCACACATCCTCTCTTTCTCCTGGTGGGAGTACTTTTCGTGGCCACCTTTCTCTACCGGCTCGGCCGGCTCGCCTTCCGGCGGCGTCGGCGTGTGCTGCTGGTCTGGGTCGCGGTGCTGATCGCCGCAGGCATCGGCATCAGCGGCGTCTCCGGCAGTACGACGGACGACTTCACCCTTCCCGGCACCCAGTCGCAGCAGGCCATCGACCTGCTGGAGGCGGAGTTTCCGCAGGCATCCGCCTCGGGTGCCACCGCTCGCGTGGTCATCGAAGCACCGGACGGCGAGAGACTGACGTCGGCCGCCCGCAAGCCGCACGTGGAGGCGCTGGTCGATGACCTGCGCACGGCGCCGCAGGTGGCCAATGTCGCCGATCCGTTCTCCGCCGGGCTGGTGTCCGCCTCCGGCGGCATCGCCTACGCCCAGGTCACCTATGCGGTGCCTCAGGCGGAGATAACCACCACTGCCTCCGATGCTCTGCGCGAGGTGGTGCGGCAGGGTGCGGAGGCGGGCCTGGCCGTCAGTCTCGGCGGCAACGCGGTTCTGGACGAGAGTGGGAGCAACGCCGCGGAGCTGATCGGCCTGCTCGTCGCCGCGTTCGTACTGGTGATCACCTTCGGTTCGCTGGTCGCGGCCGGGCTGCCGCTGCTGTCCGCGATCGTCGGCGTCGGAATCGCGCTGTGCGGGATCACCGTCGCCTCGTCGTTCGTCGACATGGCTTCCAACGCACAGACGCTGTCCCTCATGCTGGGCCTGGCGGTGGCCATCGACTACGCCCTGTTCATCGTCTCCCGCTACCGCAGCGAGCTGCTGCGGGGCCACCCGCCGGAGGAGGCCGCAGGCCGGGCCCTGGGGACAGCGGGATCCGCGGTGGTGTTCGCCGGACTGACGGTAATCATCGCGCTGGTGGGTCTGTCCGTCATCGGCATCGGGATGCTGACCACCATGGGGCTGGCCGCGGCCTTCGCCATCACCGTCGCGGTCCTGGTCGCCCTGACCCTGCTGCCGGCGCTGCTGGGCTTCACCGGTACGCGCGTGGCCAACGGGCGCCTGACCACACGCCGGATGCGTGCCGCGGAGCGCGGTCGCCGCACCACGATGGGAGTGCGCTGGGGCCGATTCGTCACCCGCCACCCCTGGAAGATGCTCCTGGCCTCCGTCGTCGGCCTCGGCGTGCTGGCCCTCCCGGCGCTGTCGCTGCGGCTGACCCTGCCGGACGACAGCATGGCCGCCCCGGGCAGCACCCAGCGAATGGCCTACGACACCCTCAGCAAGGGCTTCGGGCCGGGCTTCAGCGGCCCGCTGACCGTCGTCGTCGACGCGCGCAGCAGCGACGATCCCGAGGCGGCGGCGAAGGACACCACCGCTTTGCTGGACGGGCTCGACGATGTCGCCACCGTGCGACCGCCCGTCTTCAACCAGACCGGTGACGTCGCCCTGATCACCGCCGTTCCGGGCAGTTCCCCCACCAGCCAGGCCACCGTGGATCTGGTCGCCGACATCCGTGAACGCAGCACGGCCGCGGAGGGGGGCAGCGGCGCGCAGGTGATGGTCACCGGCCCGACCGCCCTCAACATCGACGTCTCGGCCAAGCTGGGCGAGGCGATGGTGCCCTACCTGGCCATCGTCGTCGGGCTCGCACTGATCCTGCTGCTGCTGGTGTTCCGTTCGCTGCTGGTTCCGCTCAAGGCCGCCCTCGGCTTCCTGCTCAGCGTGGTCGCCACCCTCGGTGTGCTGGTCGCCGTCTTCCAATGGGGCTGGCTCAAGGACGTGTTCGGCGTCGACGAGACCGCGCCGATCGTCAGTCTGCTGCCGATCCTGCTGATCGGCGTCGTCTTCGGCCTGGCCATGGACTACGAGGTCTTTCTCGTCTCCGGCATGCGCGAGGCGTACGTCCACGGCGCCTCGCCCACCGAAGCCATCGTCACCGGCTTCCGGCACGGGGCCCGCGTGGTCACCGCAGCGGCCATCATCATGATCTCGGTGTTCGCCGGATTCCTCCTCGACGACGTCGCCCTGGTGAAGTCGATCGGCATGGGGCTCGCCGTCGCGGTCCTCTTCGACGCGTTCGTGGTCCGTATGACCATCGTCCCGGCGGTGATGACCCTGCTCGGCGACCGGGCCTGGTCGCTTCCCGCCTGGCTGGACCGGATCCTGCCCAACGTGGATGTGGAGGGCGAAAAGCTGCGCCGGATCCTCGACGACCGAGATCGGGGGGCGGGCGTGCCCGCACCCGCAGGCCAGAAACCGGAGCCGGCTGCCCCCGTCGGCTGAACGCCCGATTGGCCCCACCCGTCGGCCCTGTCCCTCCGAGGCCGGCGGGCGGCCCGGACCCGGGCAGCAGGAGGCCGGACCCCCACCAGGCAGCTGCCCGGGTCCCCCTCCTATCCCCGCCCGCCGGTTTGTCTCCCCTTGGGGGCCGGCGGGCGGCTCTTCCCCTCTGGACCGACCTGGACCGCGAGGGCCCGACTACGAAGGCGCCCTGCCATGCCCGAGCCGATCAACCCGGTGCCCGCCTCCCGGACGGCCATGCACGCCGCCCGGCTACCGCGCTCACTGACCAGCGATCCGGACCAGCGCGTGGCGGTGTCCATCATCAGCGGGCTCGCCGCATGGCGGATGCTCGACCAACGGCACCCCCGGCTGCGCCGGTGGGCCCTGCCCGCGTTCTGCTCCCTGTTGGCCCTGCCCTCGCTGCTCAACCCGGCCAACCGCGCCCACCTGCCCAGCGAGATCGCCCTCACCCTCGCCTACACCGTGCCCCTGCTGTGGCGCGAGCGGCACCCCGGCCTGGTCTTCGCCCTGACGACCATCGCCTCGCTGCTGGCCCTGCCCCTCCACGTACTCAACGGCGCCGACGCCGCCCGCATCGTCGCGCTGTACAACGTCAGCCGCTACGGCACGCCGCGCCAGCTGGCCGCCGCCTGCACCATCACGGCGGCACAACTCGTCGTGTGGGCCTCGGCGTTCTGGGGCAGTGGCCATCTCCAGCACGCCAAAAGACCCGAGATGATCACCCTGCTCACCATGCTGGCCGTCACCGCCTGCGCGGGCCTTGCACTGACCGGGCGGCTGGCGAAGGCATACATCGTGGCCCTGGAGAGTGAGCGGGACCAGCAGGCGCGGCTGGCGGCCGCGCGGGAACGCACCCGGGTGTCACGAGAGATGCACGACATCCTCGGCCACACCCTCGCCGTGATCGTCGGCCTGGCCGACGGCGCCGCAGCCCTTGCCAAGATCCGCCCCGAACGCTCGGCCGACACCTTGCACATCATCGCCGACAGCGGGCGCGAAGCCCTCGCGGAACTGCGCCGCCTCCTCATTGTCATCGACGACCGTGTTCTGAAAACGGACGTGCCCCTGGCGCCACAGCCGACTCTGGACGATCTCACCGCCCTACTGACCCGTGTACGGGCCGCCGGCCCCGCCGCCACGCTGCGCACCGACGGCGACCTGACCGCGCTCAGCAAAGGAGTGCAGCTCACGGCCTACCGAATCGTCCAGGAAGCGCTCACCAACACCCTCAAGCACGCAGCATCCGACACCCGCGTACAAGTGAACGTGACCACCGACGGCAGCACGGTGCACGTGAGCGTCGAGGATTGCGGACCGCCACGCCGCGCGGACACCGAACACCCCAGCGGCCAGGGCCTGGTCGGCATGCGCCAGCGCGCCGCCCTCTACCAGGGTCGGATCAGTGCCGGACCCACCCCCTCGGGCGGCTGGCGCGTACACACCTCTCTCAGCACCCCCACCGTCGCCATGGAGAAGCACCTCACATGACCACCGTCCTCGTCGTCGACGACCAGACCCTGCAGCGGCTCGGCTTTCGCATGCTGCTCGAAGCCCAGCCCGACATGACCGTCGTGGGCGAAGCGGCCCACGGACACGACGCCGTCCGCATGACCGCCGAACTGCGACCCGACGTCGTGCTCATGGACATCCGCATGCCCGGCCTCAACGGCATCGAGGCCACCCGCCGCATCTCCGCTTCGGGCGGCCGCTCCCGTGTCCTGGTCCTGACCACCTTCGACCTCGACGAGTACGCCTACGAAGCACTGCGCGCGGGAGCCGCAGGCTTCTTCCTCAAAGACGCTCGCCCCGAGGAACTCGTGGTCGGAATCCGCGCGGTGGCCG
The DNA here is from genome assembly GCF_042725135.1 of Streptomyces sp. NPDC060366. Lineage (NCBI taxonomy): Bacteria > Bacillati > Actinomycetota > Actinomycetes > Kitasatosporales > Streptomycetaceae > Streptomyces > Streptomyces sp. NPDC060366. The sequence continues at coordinate 33,883 of NZ_JBHXDC010000018.1, forward strand.
CCGGAGACTGTGTCACCTCACCGAGCCTGACCCGCAGGCTGATCAATGCGTTCACCACCTCACGGCCCCAGCAGCACCTCGACCCGGCCCATCTCAGCCGCGAGCAGCAACAACAACTGGCCCTCCTCACCGAGCGGGAACGCGAAGTACTCGCCGCCGTCGCCTGCGGGTCGTCCAATGCCGAGATCGCCGCCGAACTCCACCTGGCCGAGTCCACAGTGAAGTCCCATGTCAGCCGCATCCTCGCCAAGATCAACGTCCGCGACCGCGTCCAAGCCGTCATCTTCGCCTACGACGTCGGTCTGGCCCGCCCCAACTGATCCCGCGCACAGCAGTCGCAGCCCCGCCCTTCCAGGCCGCGCACGACCACAGCCACACATGCCACCCCACCAGCAGCCGGGCCGACAGGCAACCGCACCGCCCTCCACCACCCACGCCTCATCAGGAGCTACTGCCCCCATGCCCAGGCACTCCCGACCCACCCGCCGCCCGTACGCCGGCACCGCGGCCCTCGCCCCGGCGGAAGCTGTATGAGTACCCTCGCGCAAGAAATCACCGTCGCCGGCACGAGCATCGTCGTCGCAGCCGCCGCCCACCGATACCTGTACCTGCGGCTCGTCAAGAACGTCACAGCCTCCCCCCGGCTGCGCCGCAGTGGGCAGATCGCCGCGGTGGCGCTGACCGCCCTGGTCCCCGCCGGTGTACTGACAGCCCAGTACGCCAACCCCACCAGCATCGCGTGGCTCGTCTGGCCGGTGTTCGCCTGGGTCGCCTGCGCCGCCTACCTCCTGCTCGTCCTCACCGTCCTCGAAATTCCGACGTGCCTCACAGCGCGCTCGCTACAACGGCGGGCCCACGTAACCCGTCACACGCCCACACCGAACACCGGGAACACGCGGCAGCAACAGGGCACGGCAATACACAAAGCGGACCCCGCCGGGCCTGCTCCGTGCCCCGACCCGCCAACCATGGCCAGTCGTCGCCTCGTGCTCGCCCGCTCAGTCGCCCTGCTGGCCACAGCAACCGCCACCGCCACCACGGGCTACGGCTTCCACCGCGGCCTGGGACCACCCGACATCAAGACGGTGCCCGTCAATCTGCGCCGACTCCACCCCTCTCTCGACGGCATGCGCATCACCATGGTCAGCGACCTCCACCTCGGCCCCTTCTTCGGCCACGCCCACACCGCCCGCAACGTCCGCATGATCAACAACACCTCGCCCGACATCGTCGCGATCGTGGGCGACCTCTCCGACGGCAGCGCCGAAGACCTCGCCGGACACGCAGAACCGCTGACGCGCCTCACCTCCACCCACGGCACGTACTTCGTCACCGGCAACCACGACTACCGCTATGACGCCGATGCCTGGATCAACACCCTCACCGACTTCGGCATCACCACCCTGCGCAACACCCGCACCCTGATCACACACCGCAGCGGAGCCATCGACCTGGCCGGCGTCACCGACGTCGAAGGCGAACGCCACCACGACACCCCCGACTACGACAAGGCCCTCGCCGACCGCGACCCCTCCCACCCCATCGTTCTTCTCGCCCACCAGCCCGTCCAGGTACACGAAGCAGCACGACACGACGTAGATCTCCAGCTCTCCGGACACACCCACGGCGGAGGCTTCTTTCCCGGGAACCTGCTCACCCCTCTGACACAGCCGGTCACAGCCGGGCTTGCCACCTTCGACACCACCCAGCTCTTCGTCTCACGCGGAGTCGGGGCCTCCCTCCCCCCGATCCGAGTCGGAGCCCCACCCGACATCACGGTGATCGAACTGCGCAGCACCTCGTAATCACACGTTGCGGCAGAAAGGGCAACGACCAGTCATGGAGGTGACGACCCGATTCCCGCGTTCACTTCGCTGCCCCGCCCCTCGGCCAGGAAGCATCGTGAAAGAGCTCTGACCAGCGTGGTCGGGTCACCCCCGACCACGGACCCGACCACGGGACGGGCCCCTCGCCAGGACGGCGGTTCCGAACGCGATCCGTACGGGGCCACGTCGGCGGGCGCCTGGTCCAGGCGTAGCCGAACGAAGCGGACCGGGTGGCGGTAGAGGCCGCGGTCGACAGCGGTGTCCGTGCTGATCTCCGCGACCACCTCGGGGGCGACCAGTCTTCCCGGCTACAGCCCTCATCACGGTCGAAGAACCGGCCGATCTGACGCGGAGAGCTGAACGGTCGGCCCTCGGCAGGACTTCGCATGGGAAATCCTCGCTCCTGGGCGCGAAAACAAGGAAGCTCCCGCCTGCGGCACCAGTACACGAGCCGGGCGTTCGCAGATGCCTGCCGACGAACCGGCGTCCGGCAGTCCGGCAGTCCGGCAGTCCGGCAGTCCATGAGAGCGATCGGCTCCAGCGCGGACAACGCTCCTCGCCGAGTCCTTCAACGCGACGTTCAAGCGGGAGACACTCCACGGGCGCAAGAGCTGGTCCAGCGAGTACGAGGCCCGCCTCGCCGCGTTCCGCTGGCTGCAGCGCTACGACACCCGGCGTCGTGACGAGTGGGGACGTGCCCGACTTCAAAAAGCGCTTCGCAACTGTGGTTGCTGCCGCGACTCGCAGAGGGTCGGCCCAAAGTCAGCGCTCCTGTGCGAGGCCCGAACGGCGGCCCAGGCGGAGGCCGCGCGAGAGGACTTCTGGGACTTCTCTGGGACTTCCGGCCGCGTAAACAGGCAAGGGCCTGAAACACCAGAAAGGCAATCTCGCCTGGTCAGCGCCCCACGCCTGCCCATGGAAGCAGGTCACAGACCCGGCTGGTCTCTTCCGCGACAAGTGACCATCAGGACCCAACAGCTCCCCGCAAGGGCGCCGCCCGCCCTCGGCGCCCCATAGATGTACGCCGCCTGGGCCCGACCTGCCAAAATATCTGCCCTGGCACCTCATCAGAACGAGCGTCAAATGAGCGTCACGGGCGTCATTTCACCGTCACACCGCACATAATGCCCACTCAAAAAACCGCAGGTCAGAAGCTTTTTGCGGTCGGCTCCAGGATCGCCACGCACTCTACATAGTGCGTCATCGGAATCAAGTGGAATGGACAGGCGGCCGTCGTGCGCTTCGCCACCCGCTAACGGGCGGTAACGGGCATGGGACAGGAGCCACCTCCTACCGACCGCCCGACGCCAGCGCGCCAGACTTCACGATCACCCCTGCCTCTTCGATACTGAGTGCGCCGGGCACGGCAAGGACCGGGCCCAAGACAGTCTGACGATTCATCAGGAAAGTCAGCATCAAGTCAGCAACACCCCCGCCGGGGAACGCCATCGACCGTCACCGACCGCTAAGAGGCAAGGGCCACTGCACGTCGGCTGACCAGGCAGAACCCCGCTCAGAAGCCTGGCTGGTAAACTCTCGAGGAGGATCCGTTGAGAATGCTCATCAATGTGCCGGAGACCGTCGTCGCCGACGGGCTGCGGGGAATGGCCGCCGCGCACCCCGATCTGTCCGTCGATGTGGACAACCGCGTCGTCGTACGCCGGGACGCGCCGGTCGAGGGAAAGGTGGGGCTCGTCTCGGGCGGTGGTTCGGGGCATGAGCCGTTGCACGGGGGGTTCGTGGGGCCCGGGATGCTCTCCGCCGCCTGTCCGGGTGAGGTCTTCACCAGTCCCGTGCCCGATCAGATGGTGCGGGCCGCCACCGCCGTGGACAGTGGTGCGGGCGTGCTGTTCATCGTCAAGAACTACACCGGGGACGTCCTCAACTTCGACATGGCTGCCGAGCTGGCCGAGGACGAGGGCATCCGCGTCGGGAAGGTACTGGTCAACGACGATGTCGCGGTGGTCGACAGCCTGTTCACGGCGGGGCGGCGCGGTACGGGCGCCACGCTCTTCGTCGAGAAGATCGCCGGCGCCGCCGCCGAGGAGGGCGCGCCGCTGGAGCGGGTCGAGGCGATCGGGCGGCAGGTGAACGAGAGCGCGCGCAGCTTCGGTGTCGCCCTCAGCGCCGTGACGACCCCGTCCAAGGGCAGCCCCACCTTCGATCTGCCGGACGGTGAGCTGGAGCTGGGCATCGGTATCCACGGCGAGCCGGGGCGTGAGCGGCGCGCCATGATGACCTCGCGCGAGATCGCGGACTTCGCCGTGGACGCGGTACTGGAGGATCTGCACCCGTCGGGCCCGGTGATCGCGCTGGTCAACGGCATGGGGGCGACGCCCCTGCTGGAGCTGTACGGCTTCAACGCCGAGGTTCAGCGGGTACTTGCGGAGCGGGGCGTGGCGGTGGCCCGTACGCTCGTCGGGAACTATGTGACCTCGCTCGACATGGCCGGGTGCTCGGTGACGCTCTGCCAGGTCGACGAGGATCTGCTGCGGCTCTGGGACGCGCCGGTGCAGACGCCCGCACTGCGCTGGGGCCGCTGACCCGCGGGGCCCGCCGGGCCCCGCGGGCACGTACGCCCGACACGTACGCCCGACGTTCTTCGAGGAGACCTTGTGTCCGACCAGGATTCCGAGCCGGTGTTCGACGTCGATTTCTTCCGCCGTTGGCTCCTGGCGGTGGCCGCCGCCGTGGAGCGGGAGGCGGGCCGTCTCACCGAGCTCGACTCGGCGATCGGTGACGCCGACCACGGCAGCAACCTCCAGCGCGGCTTCCGTGCCGTGACCGCGTCGCTGGAGTCGGAGCCGCCGGAGACGCCCGGCGCCACGCTGATCCTCGCGGGGCGGCGGTTGATCTCCACGGTGGGCGGCGCCTCGGGGCCGTTGTACGGGACGCTGCTGCGCCGTACGGGCAAGGCGCTCGGCGATTCGCCCGAGGTCACGGCCGCGCAGTTGGCCGAGGCGCTGGGCGCCGGGGTCGCCGCCGTGGCGCAGTTGGGCGGCGCGAAGGCCGGGGACAAGACGATGATCGACGCGCTGGAGCCCGCGGTGGCGGCGCTCGGCACGTCGTTCGCGGCGGCGGCGACCGCCGCGGACGAGGGCGCGGTGGCGACCGTGCCGCTCCAGGCCCGCAAGGGCCGGGCCAGCTATCTCGGTGAGCGCAGCATCGGACATCAGGATCCGGGCGCCACGTCCTCCGCGCTGCTGATCGCGGCCCTGGCCGCGACGGCGGGCGAATGAGTACCGGGAAGCCGGTAGGCGTCGTGCTGGTGTCGCACAGCCGGGCGGTGGCTGAGTCGGTCGCCGAGCTGGCCGTCGGGCTCGCGGGCGGCGGCGCCACCGCTCCGGTGGCCGCCGCCGGGGGCACTCCCGACGGCGGGCTCGGTACCAGTTCCGAGCTGATCGCGGCGGCCGCCGCCGAGGTGGACCGGGGCTCGGGTGTCGCGCTCCTGGTCGATCTGGGCAGCGCCGTGCTGACCGTGAAGTCGCTGCTGGCCGAGGGCGACGAACTGCCGGACGGTGCCCGGCTGGTGGACGCGCCCTTCGTGGAAGGCGCGGTCGCGGCCGTGGTCACGGCGTCGGCGGGCGCGGATCTGGACGCGGTGGAGGCGGCGGCCTCGGAGGCGTACGACTACCGCAAGGTCTGACGCCTACCGCAGGGCTGACGCGGTAGCCGGGCTTCCGGGTGGTGGGCGAGAGACCGGCCACACTTTGTGCAACTGGTTGCACAAAGTGTGGCGGCCGGGCTACTACTGGAGCGCAGCCGTCGCGCGAGGAGCCCCCCATGAGCCCGTACCCCCACCTGTTCAGCCCTCTCGACCTGGGCTTCGTCACCCTGCCCAACCGGGTGCTGATGGGTTCGATGCACGTCGGTCTGGAAGAGGCCGAGAACGGCTTCGCCCGCATGGCCGCCTTCTACGCCGCCCGCGCCCGTGGAGGCGTCGGCCTGATGGTGACCGGCGGCATCGCGCCCAACGACCGGGGGCGGCCGTACGAAGGCGGCGCCCGGCTCACGACCGAGGCGGAGGCCGAGCAGCACCGTCTGGTCACGTCGGCGGTGCACGCCGAAGGCGGCCGGATCGCGATGCAGATCCTGCACTTCGGGCGGTACGCCTACCATCCGGACCTGGTCGCGCCGAGCGCGCTCCAGGCTCCCATCAGCCCCCATGTCCCGCACGCCCTCACCGACGACGAGGTGGAGGAGACGGTCGAGGACTTCGTACGGGCGGCGGAGCTGGCGCGGCTGGCCGGGTACGACGGCGTCGAGGTGATGGGGTCCGAGGGCTATCTGATCAACGAGTTCATCGCCGCGCGGACCAATCTGCGCGAGGACCGGTGGGGCGGCACCTACGAGAACCGCATCCGCTTCCCCGTGGAGATCGTCCGCCGTATCCGGGAGCGCGTGGGTGACGACTTCATCCTCGTCTACCGGCTGTCGATGCTCGACCTCGTGCCGGGCGGCTCCTCGCTCGCCGAAGTCGTCACGCTGGCCAAGGAGATCGAGGCGGCGGGCGCGACTCTGATCAACACCGGGATCGGCTGGCACGAGGCCCGGATCCCGACGATCGCCGCGTCCGTGCCGCGCGGCGCCTACACCTGGGTGACCAAGGCGCTGATGGGGTCGGTCTCCGTACCGCTGATCACCAGCAACCGCGTCAACACCCCCGAGGTGGCCGAGCAGTTGCTCGCCGACGGGCGCGCCGACATGGTGTCGATGGCGCGCCCCTTCCTGGCCGATCCCGATTTCGTCGCCAAGGCGCGCGACGGGCACGCCGACAGGATCAACACCTGTATCGGCTGCAACCAGGCATGTCTCGACCACACGTTCAGCGGGAAGATCACCTCCTGCCTGGTCAATCCACGGGCCTGCCACGAGACCGAGCTGGTCCTCTCCCCCACCCGGCGCGCCAAGCGTGTCGCCGTCGTCGGAGCCGGTCCAGCGGGGCTGGCGTGCGCGGTGTCGGCGGCCGAACGCGGGCATTCGGTCACGCTGTTCGAGGGGGCGGACGACATCGGCGGACAGCTCAACGTCGCCAAACGCGTCCCCGGCAAGGAGGAGTTCGGCGAGACGCTGCGCTACTTCCGCGGCCGGCTCGCACGGCTCGCGGTCGACGTCCGGCTCAACACCCTTGTCAGGGCTGAGGAGTTGACGGACGAGGCGGACGGATTCGACGAGATCGTCGTAGCGACCGGTGTCACTCCCCGTACGCCGCTGATCCCCGGCATCGACCACGCCCGCGTGGTCAGCTATCTCGACGTGCTGCGCGGGGACGTCGCCGTCGGCGAGCGCGTCGCGATCATCGGCGCCGGCGGCATCGGTTTCGACGTCGCCGAATTCCTCACCGACAGCGGCGAGGAGGCGAGCCTCGACGCGGACGCCTACTTCCGGCAGTGGGGCGTCGACACCGACTACCGCTCCCCCGGCGGACTGCGGGAGCCCGTACGGCCGAAGCCACCGAGGACGGTCCACCTCATCCAGCGAAAGACGGGGAAGGTGGGCGCCGGACTGGGAAAGACCACGGGCTGGATCCACCGCACCGAAATGCGGCACCGGGGAGTCACCACGATCGCGGGCGCGGTGTACGACCGCGTCGACGACGAGGGGCTGCATCTGACGGTCGACGGCTCGCCGGCCGTCCTGCCGGTGGACACGGTCGTCCTGTGCGCCGGACAGGAACCACGGCGCGAGCTGTACGACGCGCTCCGCGCGGCCGGCGCCGCCCCGCATCTCATCGGCGGCGCGGACGTCGCCGCCGAACTCGACGCCAAGCGCGCCATCGACCAGGGGACCAGGCTGGCCGCCACGATCTGACCGGGCGGCGGTACTTTTAGGATGCGGTCATGTCCCTCCCCCACGCCATCCTCACCGCCCTCCTCGAAAGACCTTCGTCCGGCCTGGAGCTCACCCGCCGGTTCGACCGGTCCATCGGCTACTTCTGGTCGGCGACGCACCAGCAGATCTACCGGGAGCTGGGCAGACTCGAGGAGTCGGGATACATCCGCGCCCTCGCCCCGGAGCAGCCGGCCCGTGGGCGGAAGAAGGAGTACGAGGTGCTGCCGGCCGGCCGCGAGGAGCTGACCGGATGGGTGGCGGGCCGGGAGGATCCCAAGCCCGTACGGGACCCCTTGCTGCTGCGGATGCGGGCGGCGGCGGTCGTCGGGACGGACGGACTCCCCGTCGAGCTGCGCCGTCATCTCGCCCTGCATGAGGAGCAGTTGGCCGAGTACAGGGACATCGAGGCACGGGACTTCTCGCCGGAGCCGGCCCAGGCCCCGGCCCCAGGCCCACGTCCACGCTCGGACCAGGACCAGGACCAGGACCACGATTCTGAGCCCGAGCCGAGGCCGCGGGCGCCGCGCGCCGAGGAGCCCTCGGAGGCTGACCGGCTGCGGCATCTGGTGCTGCGCGCCGGGATCGATCTTGAGCGCATGTGGGTCGAGTGGCTCACCGAGGCGCTCCGCGAGTCGGACACCGCACCGGCCGGCCCCGACGGCACGTAGCCCGCGTCAACCGCGTACGGCGGCGCCCCGAACGGAGGACGTCCGGCACCCTGAGCCGACTCCGACATACTGGACGCTCACGATCAACTGCCGGACGGAACCGGAGACATGGGTATGGACGAGGACGTGCACGACCTGGCGGCGCCCGAAGCCGGGGAGCGAATCACGCCCCATCGGCACACGGGCCGCGCCGCGCGGCACGCGGTGGTGATCGGCGGCGGAATCGCGGGCCTGCTCGCGGCGCAGGTGCTCGCCGCGCACGCCGACCGGGTGACGATCGTCGAGCGTGACCGCTTCCCCGACGAGGCGAAGCCACGCTCCGGTGTGCCGCAGAGCGGTCATATCCATGTGCTGCTCGCCGGGGGCCAGTTGGCGCTGGACACGCTGCTGCCCGGGATCGTCGCCGAGTTGCGGGAGCACGGCGCGCCCGAGGTCGGGATGCCGGGCGACATGGTGCAGTGGCAGTCCGGCATCTGGTATCGCCGCTCGCCCTCCACCACTCATCTCCTCACCGCCTCCCGTCCGCTCCTCGAATGGCTCGTACGTCGCAGGGTCCTGACGGATACACGTATCGGGACGGTGCAGGGTACGGAGGTGGTCGGCCTGCTCGGTGACGCGGTCCGTACGACCGGGGTACTGCTCCGGGAGCGCGGAGCCGGCGCCAGGGCCACCCGTGAAGGCGTCGTCACCCGCGCGCTGACCGCCGATCTGGTCGTGGACGCCTCCGGCCGCGGCTCGCGGGCGCCCGACTGGCTCGCGGCGGTCGGCGCCGAACCGCCGCGGGAGGAGACGCTCGACAGCGGACTCGCCTACGCCTCCCGCGTCTACCGTCCCGGCGGGGACGACGGCATCACCGACTCCATCGGTTACTACGTCGTCCCCGACCCCGGCCAGGTGTGCGGCGGCGTCGCGCTGCCGATGGAGGACGGCCGCTATCTCGTCACCCTCTCGGGGGTGCGCGGGAGCGAACCTCCCTCAAACGAGGCGGAGTTCGCCGATTTCACCAGGCGGTTCCCGCACCCGTTCCTCTATGAGTGGCTGAAGCGGGCCGAGCCGGACTCGCCCGTTCGCGCGTTCCGCAACACGGCCAACGTCCGCCGCCGGTACGACCGTCCGGGCCGCCGCCCGGCAGGCTTCCTCGCCATCGGCGACGCGCTGTGCGCCTTCAACCCGGTCTACGCGCAGGGCATGACCGTCGCGGCCCTGAACGCCGTCGCGCTGCGCGAGACGCTGGCGGACCGGCGACGTACGCCCACGACCCGGCGCGTACAACAGGCACTTCTCACCTCCGCGCGGCAGGCGTGGGACATCTCTTCCGGGGCGGACAAGGAGATGCCCGGCGTCGTCGGTGACGCGGCGCGGACCCGCGCGGCAGACCGGCCCGTGGCCTGGTATCTGGAGCGGGTGCAGCGGCGGGCCGGCGGAAATCCGGTCGTCGGTGCGGCATTCCGTGCCGTGCTGCACCTCTCCGCGCCGATGAACGCGCTGTTCGCGCCGAGTGTCGTACGCGCGGTGCTGTTCGAGCCGGTACCGCACACGCCCGCCGAGCCGCCGATGTGGCGGGAGTCCGACGGTCCCCTCCCCGATACCTGGTAACTTCTACATCACTGTAGAAACAAGCACTGTCCGTGCCACCCCTCCCGGTACGGGCAGCCCGAGACATACGGAGCACTCATGGCCCTGTGGGATCGCATCAAGGAATCCGCCCAGACGATGCAGACCCAGCTGGAGGCGAAGAAGAACGACCTCAAGAGCGGCTCGTTCCGTGACGCCAGCATGGCGATGTGCGCCCTGGTCGCGGCGGCCGACGGTTCCATCGACCAGGCCGAACGTCAGCGCGTCACGCAGCTGATCACCAGCAACGACGTGCTGCGGAACTTCCCGCCCGCCGATCTGCAGAGGCGCTTCGACGACTACCTGAACCAGCTCGTCGCCGACATGGCGATCGGCAAGGTCAGCGTGCTCCAGGAGGTCGCCAAGGCGAAGAAGAAGCCGGCCGAGGCGCGTGCCGTCATCCAGATCGGCATCATCATCGGTGGCGCCGACGGCAACTTCGACGCGCAGGAGCGGGCCATCGTACGTGAGGCGTGCTTCGCGCTCGACCTCCAGCCGCAGGAGTTCGACGTCTAGTTCTCTCTTCGTTCCTCTGTCATCAAGCGTCGGACGGGCCGCCAGTGCGGCCCGTCCGACGTTTTGACCGGGGTCCAACCACCGCACCGGCCGGGCGAGTTCACAGCGGACCGGCCGCCTTCAGTACGAGGAGCAGCGTGAGCGTCGCGTTCGCCGAGGAGAGCGCCGATCCGAGCGTCCCGGCCGCCGCCGCCCAGGCAGCCAGCCCCACCGCGGTGAAGACCGGCGGCCAGCGTACGGCCGACGGCGCCGGCTCCAGCAGCGCGGCCACCCGGCGCGGCACCGGTCCCGGCGCGGCAAAGCCCGCGAGCGTCGGGGTGGGCGTGCCGCGCGAGACGAGCGCCGCCTTGCCGATGGCCCGCGCCACCACCCGCCGTTCGCCCGTCACCCGGGCCGCCTCCTCGTCCGCCCACCGCTCCGTCGCGTAGGCCACGGCCGACCGCAGCGGCATCAGCAGCGGGTTGGCCCGCGCGGCGAAACGGACGAGGAGGAGATAGCGGTGGTGGCGTCCGGCGAGATGGGCCCGTTCATGGGCGACGAGTGCCGCGCGTTCATCGGCGTCCAGACACGCGAGCATGGCCGTGGAAACGACGATCCGGCCCCCGGACATCCCGTGTCGCGCGGACATCCCGTCGTGCGCGGACCGGCCCCCGGTGAACCACCCGCGGACCGCCGACCCGCTCCGTACGCCCGGCAGCGCGTAGGCGTACGCGGCCTCGTCGGTCAGCACGGTCAGCTCTCCGTCCGGCACCCCGGCCAGCGCGTCCTCGGCCCGGCGGCGGACACGGCGGTGTCTGCGGGCCGAGGTGGACCACGACACGGCCACGGCGAGCAGCGCGACGACGGCGCCCTTGCCCGCGGCCTCCTCGTACGGCGCGGTGGTGGGGGCCTCCCGGTCGGCCCAGGCGTCGGGGAGCGGATGGCCGGGCAGCTGCACCGTACCGACGAACACCAGCAGCCCGAGGCACACCGTGCTGCACACGGCCAGGACGGCGGCCAGCGCCGACAACAGCCGTGTGGCGACCCGGGGATGGAGATGCCGTTCGGCGAGGCGCGCGATCGGCACGGCGGTCAGCGGCAGCAGCAACGGCAGCAGGACGAACACTCCCATCCGGTCAGTCCTCCGTCCCGTCCTCGGGAAGACCGAGGAGGTCGCGCAGCAGCCGCTCGTCGTCCGGCGAGAGCGTGGTGACGAACCTGGCCAGTACGGCCTCGCGGTCCGACTCCGCGTCCAGCACGCGGCGCATCCGCAGCGCGGCGAGCCCCGCCTCGTCGGAGGTCGCGCACCACTCGAAGAACCGGCCCACCCGTTCGCGGGTGACCGCCCGTTTGGCCTGGAGTCTGGTCAGGATGGTCATGACCGTCGTGTACGCCAGATCCCCGCCGAGCCGGTCGAGCACCCAGCCCGCGTTGACCGGTCCCGGCGCCTGCCGCAGCACGGCGAGCACCTGGGCCTCCAGCTCGCCCTGGCCGCGCCGCCGCGGTCGGTCGACCGGGCCGTCCGCTCCGCTCTGTTCCCTCACGCCGTCTCCCTCCGCCCGCCCTTGCCCGGAGCCATCCGGCGCAGCCCCGGCGTGGCGGCTTCGCAGCTCCGCACACACTTCTACAGTGTTGTAGATTTTTATTCCTGTCACCAGCTCAACTCAGGAGGAGCAGCGTGGGAGTTTCCCTGTCCAAAGGCGGCAATGTCTCGCTCACCAAGGAGGCGCCGGGGCTGACAGCCGTCCTGGTCGGTCTCGGTTGGGACGTCCGCACGACGACCGGTACCGACTACGACCTGGACGCCAGCGCACTGCTGGTCAACGAGGCCGGGAAGGTCGGCACCGACCAGAACTTCGTGTTCTACAACAACCTCAAGAGCCCTGACGGTTCGGTCGAGCACACCGGTGACAACCTCACCGGTGAGGGCGAGGGCGACGACGAGGTCGTCAAGGTGAACCTGGCCGGCGTTCCCGCCGAGATCACCAAGATCGTATTCCCGGTGTCGATCCACGACGCCGAGAGCCGCGGCCACAGCTTCGGCCAGGTGCGCAACGCCTTCATCCGCGTGGTGAACCAGGACGGCGGCGTCGAGCTCGCGCGCTACGACCTCAGTGAGGACGCGGCGACCGAGACGGCCATGGTCTTCGGCGAGCTGTACCGCAACGGCGCCGAGTGGAAGTTCCGTGCCGTCGGCCAGGGTTACGCGAGTGGCCTGTCGGGCATCGCCGCCGACTTCGGTGTCGGCGTCTGAGCCCTGACGGCTCGCCCGTAGCGGCACTCGAAGGGGCTCGGAGCGCGCGTCACGCGCTCCGAGCCCCTTCGACGTGTCCGGGGCCCGCGGGCCCCGGACCTCAGCCGTGCGAATGAGCCGTGTCGGTCGACCCCGAGGCGGTGGGCGCCTCCGCGGCCGGCGCCTCCGCGACGGACTCGTCGGCGGCGGACCGCTCGGCGACCGGCTGCTCCGCGACCGGCGAGGCCTTCGGCGAGGGACTCGGCGAGGACTTCCGGCCGAAGCGCCGGGCGAGCGGTTCGGTCCAACGGGCGGCCAGCGGCCCGAGGATGACCAGGATCAGCACGTAGGCGGTGGCCAGCGGTCCGATCCGGGGCTCCACACCGACAGCCAGTCCCGCGATGACGATGGAGAACTCCCCGCGCGCGACGAGCGTGCCGCCCGTGCGCCAGCGGCCCGCCGTTTTCACGCCCGCCCTGCGCGCCGCGTACCAGCCCGTGGCGATCTTCGTCAGTGCGGTGACGACGGCCAGGATCAGGGCGGGCACGAGCACCGGCGGTATGGCGGCGGGGTCGGTGTTCAGTCCGAAGAAGACGAAGAACACGGCGGCGAACAGGTCGCGCAGCGGCGCGAGCAGGTTGTGGGCGCCTTCGGCCACTTCCCCGGAGAGCGCGATGCCGACGAGGAACGCGCCGACGGCCGCCGAGACCTGGAGTTCCTGGGCGACGCCCGCGACCAGCACGGTGAGGCCGAGGACGACCAGCAGCAGCATCTCCGGGTTGTCGGAGGAGACCGCGCGGCTGATCAGCCGGCCGTGGCGCAGCGCGACGTACAGCACGAGGCCCACGCTGCCGAGCGAGATGAGCAGCGTGAGGCTGCCGCCCGCGAGGCTCAGTCCGGCCAACAGCGCGGTGAGCAGCGGCAGATAGACGGCCATCGCGAGGTCCTCGATGACCAGGACACCGAGGATCACGGGGGTTTCGCGGTTACCGAGCCTGCCGAGGTCGCCGAGCACCTTGGCGATGACGCCGGACGAGGAGATCCAGGTGACGCCCGCGAGCGCGACGGCGGCGACGGGTCCCCAGCCGAGCAGGAGCGCGGCGACGGCGCCGGGCGTCGCGTTCAGCACGAAGTCGACGATGCCGGAGGGGTACTGCGTCTTGAGGTTGGTGACGAGTTCGGAGGCGCTGTACTCCAGCCCGAGCAGGAGCAGGAGCAGGATGACACCGATCTCGGCGCCCGTGGCGATGAACTCCTCACTGGCGGCCATGGGGATGAGGCCGCCGTGGCCGAAGGCGAGTCCTGCCAGCAGGTAGAGCGGGATGGGCGAGAACCCGACCCGCCCCGCGAGCCGGCCGAGCAGGCCCAGGCCGAGGATGACGGCCCCGAGTTCGATGAGCAGCGCGGTCGTGTCGTGCACGGGCGGTTATCCTCCGGTGATCAGTTCGGCGACGGCGTCCACGCCTTCCCTGGTGCCGACGACGACGAGCGTGTCCCCCAGTGCGAAGCGGAAGTCCGGGGTGGGCGAGGGGACGGCGTCGGTGCGGCGCAGGACGGCGACGATGGACGCGCCGGTGCGGGCACGGGCCTGGGTGGAGCCGAGCGTGCGTCCTGCGAAGGGGGAGCGTTTGGTGATCGGGATGTGCTCGGTGACGAGGTCGATCTCCAGATGCTGGTGCAGGTGTCCCACCGGGTCGGGCATCAGGAGTTTGGACAGTGCCGTCGCCTCGTACGGGGCCAGCGGTGTGGAGTCCTTGCAGTTGTCGTCGTCCTCGGGGTCGTGGAAGGCGACGATGCGGCGCCCGTCCTGGTGCACGACGACCGAGATATGACGGCCCGAGTCGGTGTTCAGGTCGTAGCGGGTACCGACTCCGGGCAGGGCGGTCTTGCTGACGTGAGCGGTGTGCTCCATAGGAAGGCGCTCCATACGGGCATGCGGGCATGCGTTGGCGGTGTGCGGGCACGAAGGCCCCTTGCGGGGAATTCTCCACCATGCGGCGCGGCAGGTACCCGTCAGTCGTCGGCGGCCGGCCGCGACGCTAAGGGGGTACGGGTGCGCTCGTCCATGAGTCGCCCCTCCACCTCGACCACCGATCGGCAATGAGCAGCCCAACGCTCAACCGAGCGGCGACAACTCATTATCTATTTTAACGTAAAATAAAATGGGCCGATTGTGGTGATTGGTAAGGATATTGGCAGATATTCGCCGGGGCTGCCGGGGCCGTCAGGGCCGCCCGTACCGCATGTGCCGTCCTGCGCCGCCGGTCAGGACGGCGGCGGGGTGCCGCGCCGGATGTGGTCCCGGTTCGGGTCGAAAAGATGCCCGGCCGCCCCGGACACCACGAGCCCGCCCGCGAGCAGGAGCCCGTGTCCCAGCGCGATGCCCAGCCCGAGCAGAACGAGCCCGACGGCGAGCGTCAGCCACGCGGCGCCGCGCCGGTACTCCCGGGGTCGGCAGGGCAGGCCCTGCTCGAAGGCGGCGGCGAACCGCGGGTCGTCGTGCCGCAGCCGGTCGGCGAGATCGTCGAGAAGCCTGTCTTCGTCGGGGGCTTGCATGGAACCTCCTCCCCCAGGTCGGTGCGGTGCCGTGAACGGCACCGCGTGGCGCCCTGGCCCGGCGGTCGTGATCAGGTCAGGCCAGGGCGAAGTAGCGCAGCCACACGTAGACCGCGGCGATGACGGTCGTGACCGCGGTGACGACCAGTCCGTAGCGGCTGAACTGCCAGAACGAGATGTGGTGGCCCTCCCGTTCGGCGATGCCGACGACCACGACGTTCGCCGACGAGGCGATGATCGTCGCGTTGCCGCCGAGGTCCGCGCCGAGCGCGAAGGACCACCAGAGCATGCCCGCCTCGCTCGTCCCGCCCGCCGAGGAGACGATCTCGGAGACGATCGGGCTGACGGAGGCGACGAACGGGATGTTGTCGATGAAGGCCGAAGGGACGACCGAGCCGAAGATCAACGCCATGGAGGTACCGAGGAGTTCGCCCTCGGTCGCCTCGGCCGCCATCTCCCCGAGATCTCCGATGACCCCGATCCGTACCATCGCGCCGACCATCACGAACAGACCGGTGAAGAACGCCAGCGTCTCCCACTCGACGTCCCGAGCCACCTCCTCGGCGTCGAGCCGCGACAGGGCGAGGAGGACGAGCCCGCCGGTGATCGCGACGACCGAGGGCTCGATGTGGAACGTGGTGTGCAGGACGAAGCCGACCATCACCGCCAGCAGGACGATCCCGCTCAGCTTGAGCAGCCGGGGGTCCTTGATGGCGGCCCGTTCGTCCATCTCCATCACGGACTTGACCCGCTCGGGGTCGTAGCGGAACGCCTTGCGGAACATCACGCGGCTCATCAGGACGAAGACCACCATCAGCACCACCACGATCGGTGTCATGTGCATCAGGAAGTCGTTGAAGGAGAGGCCGGCGCGCGAGCCGATGATGATGTTGGGCGGGTCACCGATCAGGGTGGCGGCGCCGCTGATGTTGCACGCCATCACCTCGGCGATCAGATACGGGACGACCGGCAGACCGAGCTTGTTGCAGACGAGGATCGTCACGGGTGCGATCAGCAGAACGGTCGTCACGTTGTCGAGCCACGGGGACAGCACCGCGGTGGCCAGGATCAACAGGACCATGAGCCGGTAGGGCTTGCCGCGGGCGCGTTTCGCCGCCCAGATCGCGATGAACTCGAAGACTCCGGTCCGCTTGAGCACCGAGACCATCAGCATCATGCCGAGGAGCAGGAAGATGACGTTCCAGTCGATGCCCGCCTCTTCCGAGAAGAAGGCGTGCTCGGCATCGGTCACCCCGAGCGCCAGCATGATGACCGCACCGCCAAGAGCGGCCTTCACGCGGTGGACCCACTCGGTGGCGATCAGGACGTAGACACCCGCGAACACCCCGACGGCCAGCCAGGCCGTGATGCCCATCTACGTTTCCCCTCGGTGTGCCGCGCCGTTCCGGGCGGCCGGCTCCTCGACCGCCCCGTACCCGCCTGATGTCTGTGTCCACGATCACCCGCCGCAAGGTGCCGTCACCATCGGTGCCGACACCCATATCCGGGGGTGTGGAACATGTATTCGGGGGTGGGGGACATGCAGATCGCCCCGGGGTGGCCGGGACTCCCGGCGCGTACGGGCGATAGTGGGGAGGTCCACCCCGAGGAGGCAGTACTCCGTGTCCCTGTTCTGGCGCATCTTCCTGCTCAACGCCGCCGTGCTGTTCGCGGCGACCGCGCTGCTGCTGCTCGGCCCCGTCACGGTGTCCACGCCGGTCCTGCTCACCGAGGCGATGATCATGGCCGCCGGTCTGGTCGCCATGCTGATCGCGAACGCCGCGCTGCTACGGATCGGACTCGGGCCGCTCCAGCGCCTCACCCGCGCGATGACCACCACCGATCTGCTGCGTCCCGGCCCCCGGCCGGCCGTGTCGGGACACGGGGAGATCGCCGAGCTGATCCGCACGTTCAACACGATGCTCGACCGGCTGGAGGCCGAACGCGCGGCCAGCAGCGCGCTCGCGCTCTCCGCGCAGGAGGCCGAACGCCGCAGGATCGCCCAGGAGTTGCACGACGAGATCGGCCAGACCCTGACCGCCGTCCTGCTCGAACTGCGGCGGGTCGCCGACCGGGCGCCCGAGCCGCTGCGGGACGATCTGCTCCAGGTGCAGGAGACCACCAGGGACAGCCTGGACGAGATCCGCAGGATCGCCCGCCGGCTGCGCCCCGGCGTGCTGGAGGAGCTGGGGCTGATCAGCGCGCTCAAGGCGCTCGCGAACGAGACCACGACGCACACCGAACTCGCCGTCAGGCGCAGCTTCGACAGCGATCTCCCCGCGCTGGACCAGGAGGTCGAACTGGTCCTCTACCGGGTGGCCCAGGAAGGGCTCACCAACATCATCCGGCACGCGCGGGCGAGCCGGGTCGACGTGGCGCTGCACCACGGCGCGCTCGGGCTCGAACTGCTGGTCAGGGACGACGGACGCGGTATCGGTACGGCCCCGGAGGGCGCCGGCATCCGGGGCATGCGCGAGCGCGCGCTGCTGATCGGCGCCGAGGTGTCGGTGGGGGACGCGCCGGGCGGCGGTACGGAGGTACGGCTGCACGTCCCCCTCGCGCACATCGGACCGGCCACGCATCTGACGAACGGGAGCCACAGACTGTCATGACCGACCCCACTTCCGGACACGGCTCCGGATCCGGACACAGCTCCGGACACAGCTCCGGATCCGAACACGGCTCGGGCTCCGGTCCCGCCTTCGAGCCGGTGCCGACGCGCATCCTGCTCGCCGACGACCACGCCCTCGTCCGCCGCGGGGTGCGGCTGATCCTCGACGGCGAACCGGACCTGACCGTCGTCGCGGAGGCGGGTGACGGCGCCGAGGCCATCGAGAAGGCCCGCGAGCACCGCCCCGATCTGGCCATCCTCGATATCGCGATGCCCAGGATGACCGGCCTCCAGGCCGCCCGCGAACTCTCCAGGCTGCTGCCGGACACCCGCATCCTGATCCTGACGATGTACGACAACGAGCAGTACTTCTTCGAGGCGTTGAAGTCCGGCGCGAGCGGCTACGTGCTCAAGTCGGTCGCGGACCGGGACCTGTTGGAGGCGTGCCGGGCGGCGATGCGCGACGAGCCGTTCCTCTACCCCGGCGCCGTCACCGCCCTCATCCGCAACTACCTGGACCGGGTTCGCCGGGGCGAGAGCATCCCGGAGAACGCCGTGACCGTACGCGAGGAGGAGATCCTGAAACTGGTCGCCGAGGGCCACTCGTCGAAGGAGATCGCCGACCTGCTCGTCATCAGCGCCAAGACGGTGGAGCGCCATCGGGCCAATCTGCTCCAGAAGTTGGGGCTCAAGGACCGGGTGGAGCTGACCCGGTACGCCATCCGGGCCGGTCTCATCGAGCCCTGACCGGCGTACGGTTGGAGTCCCGGTGCCCTCCGCCGGGCAGGGTCACACTCACGAACCGCACCACGAGAGCGGAATGAGGCGACGCCATGTCCTCTTACGGCGGCTGGGAGTTCACGGACGATCGCGGCCATCTGACGGTCGCGGACCATCGCCCGGTCCGGGTGGTGGCCTACATCCAGGCGGGCGCGACCCTGTGGGACCACGGTCTGCGGCCCATGGGCATCTTCGGTTCCCACCACGACGGCGACTCCCCCGATCCGGCGAAGGCGGGCGGGCTGCCGCTCGACAGCACGCGGGACTTCGGCGCGGGCAGCTCGGTCGACCCGGATGCCGTCATCGCCGCCGAGCCCGATCTCGTTGTCGCCGTCAGCTACGGCGGCGGTCAGATCTACGGCCTCGATCCGGAGGCGGCCAAGCATCTGGAGGAGCGGGTGCCCGTGGTCGTCGTCGACGTGGGCAAGGACCGTCCGCTCGACGGGATCAGGGACCGGTTCACGGCGCTCGCCCGCTCGCTCGGCGCACCGCGGGAGCCCGACGAGCAGGATCTGGAGTGGGCGGAGGCCCGGCTCCGTACGCTCACCGCGCGGCCCGCCGCGGCCCGGGTGCTCGCCCTGTCGGCCGCCGGGCCCGGCGCCGTACATCTCGCGCGGCCCGGTACCTGGCCGGACCTGCGGGCGCTGACGGCGCTCGGTGTCGATCTGCTCGATCCCGGACACGGCGCGGGCGGCAACTGGCTGACCACGGACTGGTCACGGGCGCTCGAGCTGGAACCGGACGTCGTGCTCGGTGACGTACGGGCGAACGCGGCCACTCCCGACGCGCTCAGGGGCGACCGGCAGTGGCGCGCGCTCCAGGAGCGGGTGCGCACCGTGGCATGGAATCCGGAGGCACCGCGCAGCCACCGGGGGCACGCGCGGTTCGTGGACGCGGTGGCCGCGGCGCTGTAGTCGGCGCCGCGCGGCCGTGTAGGCGGCGTGTCGGTGGCGTATCGGTGGCGGCTGCGACCTTCTCCGCATGACACGTCACACAGACACGCCCGCCGGGCTGCCCGCCGCTCCGGCCCTGCCGGTACGGACCGTGGAGGTCGCCGCCGTACGGCGGATCTCGCCGCGCATGGTCCGCGTCACCCTCGGCGGCCCCGAACTGGCCGATTTCTCGTACGAGGCCCCCGATCAGCAGGTGAAGCTCTACTTCCCCAAGCCGGGACAGACCGCTCCCCGGCTCCCCGAAACCGGCGCCGACGGGGATGTGATGCGCTGGTACGGGGCGTTCCAGGCCATCCCGGAGGACGAGCGGCCCTGGACGCGCAGTTATACGATCCGCGCGCACGATCCGGAGCGGGGCACGGTCGACATCGACTTCGTCCTGCACGACGGTGCGGGCGTCGCCGACAGCGGGGGCGGGGACGCCGTCGAGGGCCCCGCGACCCGGTGGGCGCGGTCGGCCGGACCCGGGGACGTGCTCGGTATGTTCGGGCCGTCCGCGTACTTCGCGGAGCCCGTGCCTCTAGGGACCACCGACTGGATGCTGCTGGCCGGTGACGAGTCGGCGCTGCCGGCGATCGGCACGATCATCGAGGCGCTGCCGGCGGGGGCGCGTGCGGTGGCGTATGTGGAGGTGTGGGACGCCGCCGAGGAGCAGCGGTTCGAGTCGGCGGGTGAGGTGACGGTGCACTGGCTGCACCGTGCCGCGTCGGCCGGGGGCACGTCTGCCGGTGACGGGGCGGCGGGCGGCGGGGCGGTCGGGGACGGGGTGTCGGTGGACGGTCTCGCGCTGGTGGCGGCCGTGCGGGCGGCGGTCTTCCCGGCGGGCTCGGTGTACGCGTGGCTCGGTGGCGAGGCGAACGCGGTACGGGCCCTGCGCCGCCATCTGCTCGGCGAACGCGGCCTCGACAAGCGCTCGGTCCACTTCACCGGCTACTGGCGACGCCGTCTCACGCACGACGACGCGCCGACCGAGGCCGATCTCGCGGAGGCGCGGGAGCGGTTGGCCGACCGGTCCTGAGCGGAGTCGGGGGAAGTCAGATGAGGGCGGCGGCCTCCCGTACGGAGAGGGCGCCGCCCTCGGCGTACGCGCGGGCCCATGTCTCGTCGTCGAGCCCGGCCCGCACCTCGGCCTCGGCACGCCGGCCGATCTCCCGCTCGTAGCCGGCCGGGTAGGGATGGAAGAGGAACTTCTCCGCGAGCCCGGTGTGCCGTCCGTACGCCCCCAACAGCCGTGCGCCGTCCGCCGCTTCGCCGGTACCGGTCTTCGCCCAGGCGGCACAGAGGAACTGACTGGTGATCAGCTGCGGCGCCACGAGATGGGCCAGGCTGTCCAACAGGCGTACCGATTCCCGCAGATGGCCCAGCGCCCGCTCGTACGCGACGTCGAGGCAGTCGAGCCAGCCGCGCAGGCCCTCGGTCAGGCCCATCTGGAGGACGTGTTCGCGGAAGCCCGGTTCCTCTTCCAGCGTGGTCAGTTGCTCCCGGGCGAGGGCGGTGCGGCCGGTACGGCCGTAACGGCCGGCGAGCAGCAGTCGCGCCGTGCCGCCGGTGCGGCCGGCCTGGCCGCGGGATTCCTCGGCCGCCTCCAGCAGCAGCCGCTCGGCGTCCTCGTCCGCCTCCGGGCCGGTGGCGGCCTCAAGCCGGGCGGACGCCAACCTCGCCTTGAACAGCGACACCTGGGTGGACACGCCGATGAGCGCACAGCTCTCCATGGCCCGTTCGAAGTCCGCCGCGGCCTCCTCGTAGCGGCCCCGCCGTTCGTACGACTCGCCCCGGGCGGAGAGGGATTCGGCGAGGATCACCAGATCACCGGCCTGTTCGAACAGGGTCACCGCCTCGTCGGCGTCCCGCACCGCGCGGTCCTCGTTGCCGGGCGCGGCGTCGAGCAGTTTCCCGCGCAGCGTCAGCGCGAGGCCGAGGTCCCAACCACGGCCGGGCCGGGCCCGGCAGGAGTCCACCAGGGCGTCCAGCGTCTCGCCCATGCTGCTCCACTCGCCGACCAGCAGGCCGGCGAAGAACCACATGACGCCGGGCTGCCGGCAGACCTGGGGCATGTCCCGGCGGTAGGCGGCGACGATCCTGGTGAGCTGTTCGAGGGTGTCGGTGCTGCCCCAGAACTGCGCGCCGTCGTCAGGCGCGTGGCCCGACTCCTCCCTCTCTCCCCCGCCGCTCGCGAAACTCACCAGCCGTACACCGCGCCTGGCCTCCCACACCTGTTCGTCGGACCAGGGTGGCGGGAGGTCGATGCACGGGTCGGTGAGCGGTACGGCGGGGCGGACGGGCGCCGCGAAGGGGTCGGGCCCGAGGGCCGCGGCGGCCATGGACCAGTCGCGGGCGTCGCGCTGATGGCCACGCAGTTGCCAGAACCAGCTCATGGAGAGCACGAGGCACAGCGCGTCCTGTTCGCTCGGCCGGCCGTCCTCGCCGTGGAGAGCGGCTCGCAGGGCGGCCCGCACGTTGTCGTGCTCCCGCTCGAACTGAGCGAGCCGGTGGGACTGCCGGGGGCCGCGCAGCTCGGGTTCACCGACGCGTACGAGTTCGCGGTAGGCGCGCAGATGCCGCAGTTCGACGGCCGCCCGCTCGCCCGACTCGTCCAGTCGCCCGGCCGCGTACTCGGCGACGGTCTCCAGCAGCCGGTAGCGCATGCCGTCCGGGCCGCCGGGCACGGCCACGACGAGCGACTTGTCGACAAGAGAGGCGAGTGCGTCGAAGACCGGCACGTCACCACCGGCGCAGACCTCCTCGGCCTCGCTCGGCGTGCAGCCGCCCACGAAGACGGAGAGCCTGCGCAGCACGGCGCGCTCGGTCCCGGTCAGCAGCTCCCACGACCAGTCCACGACGGCGCGCAGGGTCTGCTGCCTCGGCAGCACGGTCCTGCTGCCGCTGCCCGCGCCCAGCAGCCGGAAGCGGTCGTCGAGCCGGTCGGCGAGCTGGCGCGGGGTGAGCAACCGCAGCCTGGCGGCGGCCAGTTCGACGGCGAGGGGCAGACCGTCGAGCCTGCGGCAGATCTCCTCGCAGGCCGAGGTGTCGTCCTCCGTACGGAAGCCGGGCCGGGCGGCGGCGCCACGCTCGCCGAGCAGACGCAGCGCCGCGGGGAGCGCCAGCGGTCCGACCCCGTACAGGAACTCGCCGCGCACCCCCAGGGGCTCGCGGCTGGTGGCGAGGACGGTCACGTGGGGGCAGCGGGTGAGAACGGTCTCGGCCAGTTCGGCGGCGGCTCCGATCACCTGTTCGCAGTTGTCCAGCACGATCAACAGGCGGCGGGATCCGCAGTGTTCGACGAGCCGGGCGAGCGGGCCGGGCGCGGCGGCCTCCGCGCCGCCGGGAGCGCGCACCGCC
This sequence comes from Streptomyces sp. NPDC060366, assembly GCF_042725135.1. Classification (NCBI taxonomy): domain Bacteria; kingdom Bacillati; phylum Actinomycetota; class Actinomycetes; order Kitasatosporales; family Streptomycetaceae; genus Streptomyces; species Streptomyces sp. NPDC060366. The sequence continues at coordinate 56,790 of NZ_JBHXDC010000018.1, forward strand.
GTCTCACGTCCCCCGAGTGCGGTCAGTACGGCCTCGGGAACGTCACCCGGCTCCCGTACGGACGCGAGTTCCGCGACCCACACCCCGCCCGGCCACGCACCACTCGCGCCGGCCGCGCTCTCGGCGGTCTCCAGGGCGAGCCGTGTCTTGCCGGCGCCACCGGGCCCGGTGAGCGTGGTCAGCCGATGCGCCCGCAACTGGCTTGCGAGCGCGACGATTTCACCCTCGCGCCCGACGAAGGAGGTGAGCCGGGCGGGAAGATTGCCGGGCACGCCGGGGGGTGCGGTGAACCGGGCCGCGTCGGTGCCGCCGGGGGGTGCGACCTCGTTCCACGTGGCGTCCGCCCCGTGGGCGGGAGCCACGGCGACCCGGCCGGCCTCCCGCTCCGAGTCGGACGACACGCCGTCCCCGCCGGCCCGCGCCCCGCCGGAGGACGGCCCCCCGTCCGTCCCACGCGAGAACGCCACCCCCAGCCGCGCAGCATCATCCGACTCGCCAGAGCGCACCGCTGGGTCCCGAACGGCGTCGCGCTCCACGACAGGCGACCTGTCGCTCCGGTCGGCCCGCGACTCGCCACGCCCGGCCCTGCCGTCCGGCGGCGGTCCCGCCGGGGACCGCGCGTCCGTCTCGTCGTCCGACAGGAGCTTCGCGTGCAGGAGCCGCAGTTCCCTGCCCGGACCGGTGCCCAGACGGTCGGCCAGCAGGGTGCGGACCTCGTCGTACGCCTGGAGCGCTTCGGCCCGGCGTCCCGCCGATCGGAGCGCGCCGATCCAGGTCGCCTGGAGCGGCTCGTCCAGCGGTGCCTCGGCGGCCAGCGCGGCAAGTCCCGGCAGGGCCCGCTCGGGCCGGCCGAGGCGGACGTCGGCCGTCAGGCGGTTGCGACGTGCCTCGGTGTGCCGCTGACGCGCGCGTACCGTCAGCGGGTTGGTCTCCCGGCCCGGCAGATCCGCGAGGGCCGGGCCGCGCCACAGTGCCAGTGCCTCGTCCAGCAGGGCGGCCGCGCGGGCGCAGTCGCCGTCCAGCGCGAACGCCCCTTCGGCGGCGAGCCGTTCGAAGCGGAACAGGTCGATGTCGTCGCGCTCCACCACCAGCCGGTAGCCGCCGGGCCCCGACGTGATCGCGGCGCCGCCCAGTGCCTTGCGCAGTCGCCCGATCAGGGCCTGGAGGGCGGCCGACTCGTCGGCGGGCGGCTTCCGGATGTCGTCGTCCCACACCTGCGCGGCCAGCCGGTCGGCGGGGACGGTGCGGCCGCCCGCGGTGGCGAGCGCGGTCAGCAGCGCGCGCATCCTCGCCCCGCTGATCCGCACCTCGGCGCCGTCCGGAGTGAAGGCCCGGGTGGCGCCGAGTACGTCGTAGCGGTAGTTCACCAGGCCATTGTCCCCGCCCCGGGGGACGGCCGCCGACGCGGCGGACCCGCGCCCACGGACATCCGCCGCACGACCCCTGCGCGGCGCGTGGCGCGGACGGCGTGAACTCGCACCGGACGGCCTTGCCGTCCCCGCGCGGGTCCACCCCCTGGACACGGCGGATGCCGCGTGCTCTGATGCCAACTGCCACCGTTTCCAACGTTGTACAGACCTTCGTTCGATGCTTGTGGACGGGAGACCCAATGACGCTCGACCGACGACATTTCCTCGGCACCGGCGCCCTCGCGATCGGCGGTGCGAGTCTGCTGGGCCCCCTGGCGCCGACAGCCGCGGCCGTCGCCCCCGCACGCGGCGGCTGGTACACGCCGAACGCCGCACCGCTCGCCCCGACCGCGTTCCAGAAGCTGCCGCTGGGCAGCGTCACCCCGCGCGGCTGGCTCAGCGGCCAGTTGCGTCTGCTGCTCGACGGCCTCTTCGGCCGGTACGCCGAGGTCTCGCACTTCCTGCGGTTCGACGACTCCGGCTGGGTGCACCCGGAGAAGGCCGGCTGGGAGGAGGTCACCTACTGGCTGCGCGGCTACGTCGACCTGGCCGCCCTCACCGGCGACGCGGCGGCCCTCGCCACCACCCGCCGCTGGATCGACGCGATCATCGCCACCCGGCAGCCCGACGGTTTCTTCGGCCCGACCCGGCTGCGTACGGCGCTGAACGGCGGCCCGGACTTCTGGCCGTATCTGCCACTGCTTCAGGCGCTGCGCTCGCACGAGGAGTTCACCGGGGACGAGCGCGTCGTGCCGTTCATCGTCCCGTTCCTGCGCTACATGAACGCGCAGGGTCCCGGCGCGTTCAACTCCAGCTGGGTGTCGAAGCGTTGGGGCGACGGTCTCGACATCGCCTTCTGGCTCCACAACCGCACCGGCGCGTCCTTCCTGCTCGACCTCGCCGACAAGATGCACACCCACGGAGCCAATTGGGTCGACAACTTCCCCGACCTGCACAACGTCAATATCGCCCAGGGCTTCCGTGAGCCGGCCCAGTACGCGCTGCGGTCCGGCTCCGCGGAGCTGACCCGTGCCACGTACCGGAGTTACGCCTCCGTCATGGGCGCCTACGGCCAGTTCCCCGGTGGCGGTTTCGCCGGGGACGAGAACTCCCGCCCCGGCTTCGACGATCCCCGCCAGGGCTTCGAGACCTGCGGCACGGTCGAGTTCATGGCCAGCCACGAACTGCTCACCCGGATCACCGGGGACCCGGTGTGGGCCGACCGCTGCGAGGAGCTGGCCTTCAATCTGCTGCCCGCCGCCACCGACCCGCACGGCCGGGGCATCCACTACATCACCAGCGCGAACAGCGTCGAGCTGGACGACGCCGCCAAGAACCAGGGCCAGTTCCAGAACGGCTTCGCCATGCAGGCGTACAAGCCGGGCATCGTCCCCTACCGCTGCTGTCCGCACAACTACGGCATGGGCTGGCCCTACTTCACCGAGGAGCTGTGGCTGGCCACGCCCGACCGGGGACTCGCGGCGGCGATGTACGCCCCGAGCCAGGTGCGCGCGAAGGTCGCCGACGGCACGGAGATCACCGTCACCGAGGACACCGACTACCCGTTCAAGGAGACCGTCACCCTCAGCGTGGACACGCCCCGGCGTGTCACCTTCCCGCTCTACCTGAGGATCCCCGGCTGGTGCGCGGATCCCCAGCTCACGGTCGCCGGACGGCGCGTGGCCGTGCCGGGCGGGCCGCGGTTCTTCAAGGTCACGCGTGAGTGGCGGAGCGGCGACCGGGTGACCCTGCGGCTGCCGCAGCGCACCACCGTACGCACATGGGACGACAACCACGGCTCCGTCAGCGTCGACCACGGACCGCTCACCTACTCCCTCAAGATCGGTGAGCGGTACGAACGGTTCGCGGGCACCGAGGACTTCCCCGAGCTCTCGGTGCACCCCACCACCCCGTGGAACGTCGGTCTCGCGCCGGACCCGCTCAGAGGACTGCGGTTCACGGCCGACGACGGACCGCTGGCCGCGAACCCCTTCACCCACGAGGGCTCACCGGTCCGGATCACCACGTCGGCGCGCCGTATCGAGGAGTGGGTGGCCGACGACCAGCGGGTCGTCGCTCCCCTCCAGGACAGTCCGGCCCGCAGCACTGCGCCGCCCGAGCCGGTGACGCTGATCCCGATGGGCGCGGCCCGGCTGCGGATCACCGCCTTCCCGACCGCGTCGCCCGGCGGGCGGGCCTGGACGGCGGAGCCGCCGTACCGCCGGATACGGAACAAGCACAGCGGCAAGGTGCTCGGCGTGGACGGGATGTCGCTGGACGCGGGCGGACGGGTCGTGCAGTTCGACAACACGGGGACGGCGGACCACGCCTGGCAGCTCGCCCCTGCGGGTGGCGGCTGGTTCCTGATCCGCAACGGCAACAGCGGGAAGATCATCGGGGCCGAGGGCAGGTCGACGGCGAACAGCGCGCGGGTCGTGCAGTTCGAGGACGACGGGAGCGGCGACCATCTCTGGCAGCTGGTCGACCGGGGTGAGGGCTGGTCGCTGATCCTCAACCGGCACAGCGGAAAGGTCCTGGGCGTGGACGGGATGTCCACGGCCAACAGCGCGCAGGTGGTCCAGTTCGAGGACAACGGTACGGACGACCATCTCTGGCAGCTCGTCTGACCGGCCCTCTCCGTTCCCGGGTGACCGCCTTGTGACCGCCTTGGTGACCGCCCTGGTGACCGCCGACGCCCAACTCGTCGGCGGTCACTTGTTGTTCACAACAGAACCCGTGACGGTCCATCTGTTCACAACTCTTGACGTGTACGAAACAGCGGAGCAGCATCAGCCGTGCACTCAGAGAGCGCTCTCTGAAGATTCACGGAGGGCTCTTGAGGTGTTCCCCCCACCGTTCACGACTCAGGAGAGATGCCCGTGCACGCTCCCCCCATCGACTCTCCGGCGCTCGGCGGCACCTCACGGCCGTCCCGCCGCGGGCTGGCGGCGACGCTCGCCGCCACCCTGGCCGCGACCCTGCTGGCCTTCGTCCCGAGCAGCCCCGCGCACGCCGACCCGATCGAGGGCGGCGGTGATCTCGGCCCCAACGTGATCGTGTTCGACCCTTCGACGCCCAACATCCAGGGCAAGCTCGACGAGGTCTTCAAGCAGCAGGAGTCGGCCCAGTTCGGCTCCGGCCGCTACCAGTTCCTCTTCAAGCCGGGGACGTACAACGGCCTGAACGCCCAACTCGGCTTCTACACCTCGGTGTCGGGTCTCGGACTGTCGCCCGACGACGTCAGCATCAACGGTGACGTGACCGTCGACGCCGGCTGGTTCGACGGCAACGCCACGCAAAACTTCTGGCGCTCGGCCGAGAACCTGTCGCTCAACCCGGTGAACGGGACGAACCGCTGGGCCGTGTCACAGGCCGCGCCGTTCCGCCGTATGCACGTCAAGGGCGGGCTCAACCTGGCTCCCGACGGATACGGCTGGGCCAGCGGCGGCTACATCGCCGACAGCAAGATCGACGGCACCGTGGGCCCGTACTCCCAGCAGCAGTGGTACACCCGTGACAGTTCGGTCGGCGGCTGGCAGAACGCCGTGTGGAACATGACGTTCTCGGGTGTGGAGGGCGCGCCCGCGCAGAGCTTCCCGGACCCGCCGTACACCACGCTGGAGACGACCCCCACCTCCCGCGAGAAGCCGTTCCTCTATCTGGACGGCGACACCTACAAGGTGTTCGTTCCGGAGAAGCGCACGAACGCGCGCGGGGTGACCTGGGACAGCGGCGCGCCCGCGGGCTCGTCGATCGATCTGAACCAGTTCTACGTGGTCAAGCCCGGCGCGACGGCGCAGACCATCAACGCCGCGCTCGACCAGGGTCTCAATCTGCTGTTCACGCCCGGCGTCTACCACGTGGACGAGACGATCAACGTCGACCGTGCCGACACGGTCGTCCTCGGTCTCGGCCTCGCCACGGTCATTCCCGACAACGGGGTGACGGCGATGAAGGTCGCCGACGTGGACGGGGTGAAGCTGGCCGGGTTCCTGATCGACGCCGGTCCGGTCAACTCCGAGACGCTGCTGGAGATCGGCCCGGAGGGATCGTCCGCCGACCACGCGGCCAACCCGACCACGGTCCAGGACGTCTTCATCCGGATCGGCGGAGCCGGTCCCGGCAAGGCCACCACCAGCATGGTGGTCAACAGCGACGACACGATCATCGACCACACCTGGGTGTGGCGGGCGGACCACGGCGACGGGGTCGGCTGGGAGACCAACAGGGCCGACTTCGGCGTGCGGGTGAACGGTGACGACGTCCTGGCCACCGGCCTGTTCGTCGAACACTTCAACAAGTACGACGTCGAGTGGTACGGCGAACGCGGCCGGACGATCTTCTTCCAGAACGAGAAGGCGTACGACGCGCCCAACCAGGCGGCGATCCAGAACGGCGACACCAAGGGCTACGCCGCCTACCGGGTCGACGAATCGGTCGAGCAGCACGAGGGCTGGGGGATGGGCAGTTACTGCTACTACAACGTCGATCCCACGATCCAGCAGCACAACGGCTTCTCCGCGCCGGTCAAACCCGGCGTCAAGTTCCACCATCTGCTGGTCGTGTCGCTCGGCGGGCAGGGCCAGTACGAGCGGGTGATCAACGACATCGGCGAACCCACGTCCGGCACGTCGACCGTCCCCTCGGTCGTGGTCCAGTTCCCCTGACCACACCGAACCGCGGCCGGCGCCGACCACGGAACCGGCACCCGCGGGCAGGGCCCGGCCTCATCGTGAGGCCGGGCCCTGCCGTGTGCGGATACCGCTCAGGTTCAGCAGTGGTCAGCGCCTGCCGCCACGCAGCTTGCCGAACAGCCGGCGGGCCTGTTCGCGCTTCCTCGGGTCCGACGAGGCCGCGCGTGCCTGACCGATCACGCGCTGCCCCTGCGGACTACGGGTGAAGGCCTTGATGCGGTCGATGATTCCGGGCATGCCGTCTCCTGCGCTTCGATGACACCGACGGCCCCGCTGAAGGGCCTCGGACTACGTCTACCCCCCTAACGCTTCGAGACTCCCATTACGTTCCCATTACTTTCCCTTTACCTTCGAGGCCGCCCTCGAAGCGTCCTGCCGCCTCGCATGCGCTCCCCCGATGGCGACCCCGCGCGAGGACCCACAGACTGACGTGATGTCAGGGAAGCGAAGCGCGGGACTCCTTCTGTACCGGGTCACGGACGCGGGCACCGAAGTGCTCATCGGGCACATGGGCGGCCCGTTCTGGGCGGGGCGCAGCCGGGCCGCGTGGTCGATCCCCAAGGGTGAGTACGGCCCCGACGAGACGCCCGAGGACGCGGCCGACCGGGAGTTCGGGGAGGAGGTGGGCCACCCTCCGCCCGCCGGGCACCGGGAGCCACTGGGCGAGACCCGCCAGTCGGGCGGCAAGACCGTCACCGTATGGGCCGTCGAGGCCGACTTCGATCCCGCGCTCGCCGTACCCGGTACGTTCACGATGGAGTGGCCGCGCGGGTCGGGCGTCGAGCGGGAGTTCCCGGAGCTCGACCGGCTCGACTGGTTTTCTCTGGAGGACGCCGTGGAGCTGCTGGTGACGGGGCAACGGATCTTCCTCGGCCGGCTGGCTCTGTTCTTGGAGAGCCGCGAGGACAGGCCGTAAGGCGCCTTCGAGAACCCGAGAGGCAACATCTCCGTGCAGCACAGTCCGCACCTCCACGCCGCCGTCGGCGCCGTACTGCTCACCGCTTCCGCCCTGCCCGCCTCCGCGCACCCCGCCAGGACTCTCGACACGACGCATCTGCCGCCACCGCCCCTGGCCCGCGCCGGGAAGTCCGGCCCGCCGGCCACCGACGGCTCGCCCCGGCTGGAGGGTTCGGTCACGGCGGCGGCGCTGCGGGCGAAGGTCGAGGGCTGTTCACGCGTCTCGAAGGGCCGGTACCGGACCGACCGGGGCAGGCCCGCCGACGTCCCCGTGTGCGGCAAGAAGGGCGCCGTGTTCTGGAAGGCCGACCTGGACGTCGACTGCGACGGCCAGGTCACCGCCCGCTGCAACAAGAAGGCGGACCCCTGGTTCCACGGGAACACGGCCTTCCACCAGTCGGACGGCAAGCCGCTGAACGCGGAGAAGCTGCCGTACGTCGTGGTGCCGGCGCCGAGCAGGACCTGGGACCACGCCGCGTCCGGCATCCGGGGCGGCGGTGTCGCGGCGGTCGTCCATCGGGACCGGGTGGAGTACGCGGTGGTGGGCGACACCGGGCCGACCGGGCTCGTCGGGGAGGCGTCGTACGCCGCCGCGCGCTCGCTGGGGATCGATCCCGATCCCGCGCGGGGCGGTGTCCCCGCCGGGGTGACGTACATCCTGTTCAAGAACTCCGAGGTCACGCCGATCAAGAGCCGGTCGTCGGCGGTGAGGCTGGGCAGTGAGCTGGCCAGGAAGTTCCTTGAGGAGAACTGACGGGCGTTCACGGTAAGGACGCCCTCGGTAGAGGCGTCCTCGATACAGGCGTCCTCGGTAGAGGGGTCCTGCGTACGGACGTCCTCGGTACGGAGGCTGAGTCGGCGTCGCCTCCGTACCGAGGACGTGGTCGTACGCGTCGAACTACACGATCCCCTCGGAGATCTCCGACTGCTCGCGGGCGCTGCCGTACGACTGGGGGGTGCTGTAGGTGTCCCTCGCCGCGTACCACCAGGCCGTGGCCAGGGCGAGTACGACGGCCAGCGCGATCACCGCGTAGTTCATGGTGTCCGTGGTGACCGGGTTCTTCTGCGGCAGACAGAAGATCACGGTGACGATCGCGACCCAGACGACGGCGATCCAGCCGATCGGCTTGCTCCAGCGGCCGAGCGTCCAGGGGCCGGGCTGGAAGCGGTCGCCGGCGCGCAGCTTCAGATAGATCGGGATCGCGTACGCGGGCGTGATGCCGATGACGTTGATCGCGGTCACGGCGCCGTACGCGGTCGGCGAGTACAGCGACGGCACGGCGAGCACGCAGGCGAAGCCGACCGACAGCCACACGGCGGGGACCGGGGTCTGCGTGCGGCTGCTGACGCGCCGCCACAGCGCCGATCCGGGAAGGGCGTTGTCCCGGCTGAAGGCGAACACCATACGGCTGGCGGCGGCCACCTCGGCGTTGCCGCAGAAGAGTTGCGCCATGATCACGACAAGCAGAAGTGCGCTGGCGCCGTTGGTGCCCAGGACGTCGATGAAGATCTGCGCGGGCGGCACGCCGGCGCCGCTCGTGGCCGCGTAGTCCTGGATCGCGAAGGTCAGACCGGCGAGGAGGGCGAAGCCGGCGATCCAGGAGACCCAGATGGCGCGCACGATGCCGCGTGCGGCGGTGACGGAGGCGTTGGACGTCTCCTCGGAGAGATGCGCCGACGCGTCGTAGCCGCAGAAGGTGTACTGGGCGAGAAGGAGACCGATCGCGGCCACATAGATCGGGTTCTCCCAGCCGGTCTCGTTGACGAACTGGGTGAAGACGAATTCGGGCGACTGGTGGTTCTTGGGGACGACAGCGAGAATGCCGACGATCAGGGCGACACCGCCGAGGTGCCACCAGACGCTGATCGAGTTGAGGACGCTGACCAGGCGGACACCGAAGAGATTCAGTGTCGCGTGCAGCAGCAGGATGCACATGAAGATGACCATGGTCCAGCCCGGCGTGGGATCGAATCCCCACTGGAGGTTGAGGAACGCGCCGGTGAACAGGGCCGCGCCGTAGTCGATTCCGGCGATCGCGCCCAGCAGCCCGAGCAGGTTCAGCCAGCCGGTGTACCAGCCCCACTTACGTCCGCCGAGCCGGTCGGCCATGTAGTACAGGGCCCCTGACGTGGGATAGGCGCTGGTCACCTCCGCCAGCGCCATGCCTATGCAGAGCACGAAGATCCCGACGCCCACCCAGCCCCAGAGCATCACGGCGGGACCGCCGGTGATGAGTCCGAAGCCGTACAGGGTCATACATCCCGAGAGGATCGAGATCACCGAGAAGCTGATGGCGAAATTGCCGAAACCGCCCATCCTGCGGGCGAGCACCGGCTGATAACCGAGTTCCCTCAGCCGTTCTTCTTCATCCTGCTGCGGAACTGAATCCGGCTTCGACCAGGCCGGTGGGGAGACGGACATGGAAGTACCTCCGGGTACGGAGCATTTCGAGGAGAGTCGATGAATGTGCGGCGGGACCTGGCGGAGCCGGCGCGGGGCGCGACAGGGGCTGGAGCAGAGCCCTAGGTGTCCGACTTCCGCTCACGGGCGGCGGAGAAGCAGCGGGCGCGGGCGCGGGCGAACACCTCCTCGACCTGTGCGGTGTCATTCGGTCTCCGGGCGCGGTAGGACCACGGCAGAGGGGTGTAGTACGGCCCCAGCGCCTCGAACACCCGTGCCGCCTCCGCCAACTGGAGCGATCCCCACAGGGCGTGCGCCAGATAGTTGAGGTCCAGCAGCGAGCTCTCGGCGGGCACGGACCGGTCGAACCAGATGTGCAGTGCCCGCAGCGCGTCCCTGGTGGCGTCCTCGGTGACCCAGTGCAGGTCCAGCGCCTTCTCGTTGCCGCCCTCCCTGCGGTACCTCTCGACCCGTACGAAGAGCGGGAGCGCCTGGAGCGCCGACCCCTCGGAGGCGGAGGACGCCGCCCACTGGACGAAGTTGACCGCCTCGGACAGCGAGCCGTCGGACCTGCGGGCGTACACGAACTGGAGCATCCGGTGGTACGCCTCGCGGTTGCCCGGATCGCGTTTGTCGGCCTCGGCGAGCAGGGCCCACGGACCGGGGAAGAGCATCGGTCCCGGCGGCGCGAGCCGGTTCTCCTCCATCCGCTGCTTGCCGTCGAGTTGGGCGAGCGCGAGCAGACAGACCCAGGGGACGGGGTCGGCCGGGACCAGCCGCGCGGTGGCGCCGCACGCCTCCCACGCCTGCTGCCACAGATCGGTCGTCCGGGCATGGTTCTCGCGGTGCGCGCGCAGGGCGCGTTCCACGCTCACGCGTGTCTGCATGACGACGGCGGCCTCGTTGTCCGGCTCCTCGGTCAGCCAGGTGTGCACGGTGTCGGAGCCGGCGGCGACGGCGGCGAGCACCTGCGTGCGCTGGGTCCACAACGTCCAGCCGTGCGTGCCGTCGAGCAGGTCACGCATCGACAGCCAGCGTCCGGTGCGCAATTCCTGTACGGCCGCCCGGAGTTCGCTGTCATGACCTGCTGGGTGGTAGAGCGGACGAAAGCGATCGCTCACGGACCCTCCGCCCGATTCTCCCGCAACTCCGCCTCATTCCGGTGTAGTTCACATCCCGGCACCCGAGAATCACGCTACTCAGTGACACTCCGCTGTTACTCGGCGATCAGTGTAGGGGTCAATGCGACGACCTTTGAACACTTTGCTGATCTTAGGCAACCCTGAGTGCATGTCGTGACCTTGACGTCGCAGGCGGGCCGCGCCACCCTTTCGCTCAGTGATCGGACGATCACCGGCCTCCGAACCGAAGAACGTGACATGCCGCCTGCTCAGCACTCCCCCGGCACCGCCGTGGACCCGGCCTCGCGGCCGGTGCTCGCCGTCGATCAGGGCACCTCCGCCACCAAGGCGCTGGTGATCTGCCCGGAACGCGGGGTGATCGGAAGCGGCTCGGCGCCGGCGCCCCCGCGCTACGGAGCCGGCGGACTGGTCGAGGCCGACCCCGCCCTGCTCCTCTCCTCGGTGGTCGACGCCGGACGCCTGGCGCTCGCCGACGCCGGTGAGCCCGTCGCGGCGGTCGGACTGGCCAACCAGGGGGAGACCGTCCTCGCCTGGGACCCGGACACCGGTGAGCCGCTGACCGACGCGATCGTGTGGCAGGACCGGCGAGCCGCGTCCGTCTGCGCCGAACTCGCCGCGCACGAGGAGATGTTGAGAGAGCTGACCGGTCTGCCGCTGGAGCCGTACTTCGCCGCGCCCAAGATGGCGTGGATCCGCCGGAACCTGACCCGCGAAGGCGTCGTCACCACCTCCGACTCCTGGCTCGTCCACCGGTTGACCGGCGAGTTCGTCACCGACGCGGCGACGGCCGGGCGCACCCAGCTGCTGGACCTCGACACGGCCGAATGGTCCCCAGCCGCCCTGGACATCTTCGGGATGAGCGACGAACGGCTGCCCCAAGTCGTGGACGCGGCGGGGCGGTTCGGCGTCACCACGGCCTTCGGCGACGACCCGATCCCGCTGACGGGGCTGCTCGTCGACCAGCAGGCAGCACTGCTCGCCCAGAACGTCACCGAGCCGGGTACGGCCAAGTGCACGTACGGCACAGGGGCGTTCCTCCTCGCGCAGACCGGCGCGCGTCCACTGCGCAGCGGGACCGGTCTGGTCGGCTGCGTGGCCTGGCGGCTCGACGGCCGTACCAGCTACTGCCTCGACGGGCAGGTGTACACGGCGGCCTCGGCCGTTCGGTGGCTGAGCGATCTCGGCGTGATCTCCGGCGCCGACGACCTCGACCGGGTGGGCTCGTCCGTCGCCGACAGCGGGGGCGTCACCTTCGTACCCTCGCTCGCCGGACTCGCCGCGCCGTGGTGGCGCGGTGACGCGAAGGGGTCGATGACCGGGCTCGGTCTGGAGACCGGCCCCGGGCATCTGGTGCGGGCGCTCTGCGAGGGCATCGCCGCCCAGGTCGTCGCGCTGGCGGACGCCGTGGCCGAGGACACCGGCACGCCCCTGGAAGCGCTGCGCGTCGACGGCGGGCTGACCCGGTCGGACCTGCTGATGCAGACCCAGGCCGATCTGCTGCAACTGCCCGTCGAACTCTCCCCGTTGCCCGACGCCACCGCGCTGGGCGTGGGCGCCCTCGCCCGGCTCGGCCTCGACCCCGGTCTGACGGTGGAGCGGGCCGCGCCCCGGTGGCTTCCCAAGAAGGTCTTCGAGCCCAGGATCGGAGCGGCCGAGGCGGCCGAGCGGCTCGGCGTCTTCCGTACGGAGGTGGACGCGCTCGTCGCCGGCCTGTCACCCGCCGGACGGACGGGCACGGCATGACCGTCACCGTTTCGGGGCCGCTGCCGGACGAGGTGTACGACGTGGTGGTCGTCGGCGCCGGGGTCGTCGGCGCCGCGATCGCCCGCGAACTGGCCCGGTACCCGCTGCGCACCGCCCTGGTCGAGGCGTCCGGTGATGTCGGCGACGGAACGTCGAAGGCCAACACGGCCATCCTGCACACCGGTTTCGACGCGGTGCCCGGATCGCTCGAAGCCCGGCTCGTACGCGAGGGCCGGGACAGACTCGCCGTGTACGCCGAGGAGTGCGGCATCGCGCTCGAACCGATCGGCGCCCTGCTCGTCGCCTGGGACGACGAACAGCTCGCCACCCTGCCGGCCCTCGCCCGCAAGGCGGCGCGCAACGGATACCGGCGCACCCGGACGGTCTGCGCCGACGAGCTTCGCCGACGCGAACCGCATCTGGGACCCGGCGCGGTGGGAGCCCTCGAAGTCCCCGACGAGAGCGTCATCTGTCCGTGGACGACGACGCTCGCCTACGCGACGCAGGCGGTACGCGCGGGCGTCGACCTGCATTTCAACTGCCGTGTGGACGAGGTGAACGGGGGCTCGCGGCGCTCCCCGCACCGGCTCTCCACCGGGCGCGGGCCGCTGCGCACCCGATGGCTGGTCAACGCGGCGGGCCTGTACGCCGACGAGTTCGACCGGCTGCTCGGTCACACCGACTTCTCGGTGACGCCCCGGCGCGGTCAGCTGATGGTCTTCGACAAGCTCGCGCGCGAACTGCTCACGCACATCCTGCTGCCGGTTCCCACGGCGATCGGCAAGGGAGTCCTGGTGTCGCCGACCGTGTACGGCAATGTGATGCTCGGCCCGACCGCCGAGGACCTGGACGACAAACGCGCCACCGGCTCCACGGCCGAAGGGCTCGCCTTCCTGGTGGAGAAGGGCCGACGGATCATGCCCGACCTCCTCGAAGAGGAGGTGACCGCCGTGTACGCGGGGCTGCGCGCGGCCACCGAACACGACGACTACCTGATCCGCTCGCACCCCGGGCAGCGGTACGTCACGGTGGGCGGGATCCGGTCGACCGGGCTGACCGCTTCGATGGCGATCGCCGCGTACGTGGTGGACCTGCTGACGGAGGCCGGTATTGAACCGGGCACGGCGGCTGACCTCGTACCGCTGACGATGCCCAATCTCGGCGAGGCGTTCCCCCGTCCGTACGAACGCGCCGAACTGATCGCGGCCGATCCCGCGTACGGGGCGATCGTGTGCCACTGCGAGCGTGTTTCGCGCGGCGAGATCCGTGACGCGCTCGCCGGTGACATCCCGCCGTCCTCGCCGGAGGGGCTGCGCCGGCGGACGCGGGCGCTGGGCGGCCGGTGCCAGGGGTTCTACTGCGGGGCGGCGGTGCGCGCCCTGTTCGACGCGCCGTCGCACGAGACGCCGACGCCCGACGCGTCGTCGCACGGCACGGAGGCCGCCCGGTGAACGGCGAACAGCGACAGGCCGCGACCGGCAGCGCGCCGGGCCGACGCGAACGCGCCGTCGACGTCCTCGTGGTCGGCGCGGGCCCGGCCGGTCTGGCGCTGGCTACCCGGCTGGCCGCCACCGGCTCCGTCGGCGTCGAGGTCGTCGACCGGGAGGACGAGCCCGGCGGTGTCCCCCGGCACTGCTTCCACTCCGGATTCGGCCTGCGTGACCTGGGGCGGCCCCTGAGCGGTCCGGCGTACGCGCGGCACTGGGCGGACGCGGCGCTCCACGCGGGCGCGACCCTGCGCATGGGCGTCACCGTCACCGGATGGAGCGACACGACGGGGCCGACCCCGCTCACTCTCGACGTCACGAGCCCCGCCGGCCTGGAGCGGATCGCGGCGCGCGCCGTCGTCCTGGCCACCGGTGCGCGCGAACGCCCGCGCAGCGCGCGGCTGGTGCCGGGCACCCGGCCCGCCGGGGTGTTCACGACGGGTGAGCTGCAACGAACGGTGCATGTCCAGCACCGGCCGGTCGGCCGGCGCGCGGTCGTCGTGGGTGCCGAGTCCGTCAGCTACTCCGCCGTGCGGACGCTGCGGGAGGCCGGTGTCGAGGTGGTGGCCATGGTCACGGAGCTGCCGTACCACCAGGCCGCCCCCGCCACGGCTCTCGACGCCCGGCTGCGGCACGGCGTCCCGCTCCTCGTCGGCGCCCGTGTGAGCGAACTGCTCGGCCGGGGACGCCTGTCGGGGGTTGCGCTGCGGCGCAGGGACGGCCGGGCCACGACCGTCGCGTGCGACACGGTGGTGTTCACCGGCGACTGGATCCCCGACCACGAACTGGCCCGCCGGGGTGGTGTCACGCTCGACCGCGCCACCCGGGGTCCGGCCGTCGACGGCTCGTTCCGCACGGACCGGGCCGGGATCTTCGCTGTCGGCAATCTGCTGCACGGGGTCGAGCCGGCGGGGACGGCGGCGCGCGAGGGCCTGCTGGCGGCCGGACCCGTCCTACGCCATCTGAAAAACAGCGTCCGGCCTGCCGTGCGGGTGCCCGTCGAGGTCGACGCGCCGCTGCTGTGGATCGCGCCCAACCGGATCGATCCGGCGGACCCGCGTGTGGCGACGGGCGGCTTCATCCTCCGTACGGAGAGCAGGCTCGACGCGTGGTCGTCGCTGGTCGTCAGCCGGGGAGGGAGGGTGCTGCACCGGCAGCGCCTCCTACGGAGCGCGGTGCCGAACCGGACGCTGCGGCTGTCCGCCGCCTGGACCGCGAAGGTGTGGGCAGGAGCCTGCGACGAGCCCGTACGGATCTGCGTGGAGAGGTGACCGGCCCCGGAAAAGGGGCGGCCCCACCGGCAGGGGGTGGACCGGTGGGGCCGTTGGAACACTGCGGCGGGGGATGCCGCAGGCTCGGGTCGAAGAGGCATGTGCCCCCTGTCCCGCGAAATACTCCCTACGGCATCACTTCTTCTTCCCCTTGGGCACGAACATCTTGATGTCGGTCAGGCTCGCGCTGCCCTCGTACACGTTCGTGTACAGGTCTCCGATGACGAAGGAGTCCGGGTAGGCGGATCCGGCGGGCCACTGGTCGGGCCAGGTGGAGCTGCCGTTGTGGTCGTTCTGCACGAGGGTGTTGTTGTAACGCCCGTCGTACTCCCCCGGCTTGACGTTGTAGTGCCAGATCGGCTTGTCGTCGACGACGAACGGCCGGTGGAAGCGCAGTGTCTGCTGTCCGGCGCGGGCGAAGTTGCCGCTGGCCTCCAGCGTGTAGCCGGTGGCGTCGCGTTCGATCGCGAAGACGTAGTCCTGGTCGGGCATCAGCTCCGGCTGGAGCTCGGCCGCGGACGAGAGCTGCTGCTCGGCGACCCCGTCCGAGCAACTGGTCATGAACCACTGCGAGTTGCCCGCGAGACCGCCCTTGCCGGGGGTCCAGTTGGGCAGTCCGCTGATCCACATGTTGACCGTGTTGAAGCTGCTGTCCTTGTAGTCGTAGTACGTGTCGTTGCCCGAGTTGCAGACCCGGCCGCCGGTGCCCGAGCCGACCCGGTCGGGGTGCTGGGCGAAGGAGTCCATCAGGACCTTGCGGCGGTAGTGCCAGAAGTGGTTGTTGCGGGGCGCGGGGTTCTGGAAGTCCACGATCGACAGATAGTGGAAGCCGTTGTACCCGTAGTTGCCCTCGCGCACGTCCTGCCACTCGCAGTACGGCGCCGACGCGTCACCCTCCCAGCCGGGGCTGTTGGACCCCTCGCCCCAGGGGTGCTGGGTCTTGCAGCCGTCCTTGCTGTAGCCGTTGACGCGGTTGTCGTAGTCGATGGTGCCGTTGCGCTTGCCGCCGAAGTCGAGCGTCTTGAGCTTGTACTCGATGCGGTACTGGTCCGGCAGGGCCTTCGTGGGACGGAAGATGGCGCCGCCGGTGTGGTCGGGGACCTTCAGCTCGGCGACGGTCTTGCCTGCCGCCCTGCCGTTGGTGATGGTCGGCGGCTTCTCGATCCGGCCGTCCTTGTCCCAGTCGCGCGCGGAGAGGGACGCCGTGAGCCAGCCGCCGTCACCGACCTTGAACTCCTTGCGGTAGGTGGAGAAGGAGTCGAAGGCGGTGTTCCACGCGGGCCCGTAGTCGTTGGCGTACCACTTGCCGTTGTCTTCCATGATGGTGTCGAACGGCCGGTTGTACGTCTCACGGGTCCAGGGCGTGCCCGCGGGGTCCAGCGGCTTGGCGAAGTTCTCCGAGTGGAGCAGCTTCCAGGCCGGTGCCTTGGGCTGCTTCGGTGGCTTTCCGGGCCTGTCCGCCGCGGTCGCCGTCCCGTCGTCCGGGGCCGCGTTCGCGGACCCGAGCGAGAGCGGCAGGACGAGGGCGCCGCAGAGCAGTGCCGTCAGGGCGTACGCGCGTTTCTTCCGTGGCAGTGACCGGGTGCGGCCGGTCCCGCCTCTCGGTGGGGGAATGGTGGGGGTGCGGCTCATCAGAAGTTGCCCTCCGGGTCGTAGTACTTCTCCGCGTTCTCCTTGGTGACGCGCGGCGAGGGCACGACCGTGTCCTTCTCGGGCTTCTCGCCGTCGAGGATCTCCACGGTCCTGTCCAGGCCGAGACTGCCGATCACGTCGGCGTCGTTGAGGCCGGTGACCAGGTAGTTGGTCCCGTCGAGGATCGCCTTCAACGCCTCGGCCTGGCCGTCGACGCCCGCCAGCACGATCTTGTCGGTGCGGTCCGCGTCCTTGACGGCGCGCTGGGCGCCCAGGCACATGGCGTCGTTCTCGCAGAAGACGGCGTCGATGTCGTCGTGGGCGGCGAGCAGGCTCTCCATCACGGTCAGTCCGCCGTCGGAGCTCCAGTTGCCGTAGTCGGGGGCCTCGACCAGTTCGATCCCCGACGCGCTCTCCAGGGCGCCCTTCACCCCGTCCGTACGCGCCTTGCCGATGCTGTTGTCGGCGGGTCCGCCCTTGATCAGGGCGACCTTTCCGCCATCGGGAAGCTGTTCGACGAGGAACTCGCCGTTCTGCTTTCCGATCGCCTCGTTGTCGGGGCCGACCCAGCTCGCGTACTCACCCGTCTGGAACTTCCGGTCGACCAGGACCGCGGGCTTGCCCGCCGCCTTGAGGGAGTTGAGCACGGCGGGCGCCGACTCCAGGGGTCCGCCGGAGATGATGACGGCGTCGACGTCCTTGCTCAGCAGGTCCTCCACGTTGGAGGCGAGCTTGGCCGCGTCGCCGCCCGCGTCCGTACTGAGGATCTCGACGTCCTTCTTCTTGGCCTGGGCCTTGATGGCCTTGTCCATACCGTTGAAGTAGGGGCCGCCGAGGGTGAAGTTGGCGACGCCGACGGTGTAGGAGCCGTCGCCCTTCTCACCGCCGCTCCCGGAGTCGGAGGAACAGCCGGTGAGAGCCGCGGTGAGAACTCCGGCCACCAGCACACCGGTCGCTCGTTTCGTGATCATGATGGACTTGCCTTTCCGGGATTCGGATCGTTCACGGGCGCGCTGCGGAAGCGGCCGGTGCGCTGGATGAGAATGACGGCGACGATGATCAGGCCCTTGAGCACCTGCTGCCAGAAGCTCTGTACGTCGTAGAGGTTGAGCAGGTTGTTGATCAGGGCGAGTACGAGGACACCGGCGAACGTGGCGCGTACGGAGCCCTTTCCGCCGGCCAGGCTGGCCCCGCCGATGACACAGGCGGCGATCGCGTCGAGTTCGAACGCGGTGCCGACGCTGGGCTGCGCGATGCCGACCCGGCTGGCGAGGATGACGCCCGCGAGTCCGGCGCAGGCGCCGGAGATGGTGTACGCGAGGACGATGTGGCGCCGTACGCCGATGCCCGCGAGCCGTACGGTCTCCGCGCTGCCGCCGATCGCGACCAGGGACCGCCCGGCCGGGGTGCGGCTGAGGAAGACGCCGCCGACCAGGAAGACCGCCAGCATGATGAGGGTGGAGACGGGCAGCGGGCCGATCACCGCCGAACCGAGCTCGAAGAAGCCCGGCTTCTCGGGCGCGACGGGTGTCTCGGAGTAGACGAAGGCGAGACCTCTGATGGTGGTGAGCGCGGCGAGTGTGACCACGAACGGCGCCAGTTGGAAGCGCGCCACCAGCGCGCCGTTGACGAGTCCGAAGCCGATGCCGGACGCGATGCCGACCGCCATGGCGACGGGCACGGGCAGTCCGGAGGACAGCCCGGCGGCGACGATGCCGGAGAACGCCACGACCGAGCCGACGGAGAGGTCGATGCCGCCGGTGAGGATCACGGCGAGCATGCCGTAGGCGAGCAGGCCGGTGGTGACCATCTGCTTGAGCAGATTGGTGATGTTGCCCTCGGTCAGGAAGGCCTCGGTGGTGGATCCTGCCACCACGACGAAGATCACCAGAAGCGCGGCGAGCCCGGTCTCGACGGTGATGTCGTGGCCGGCGACGGTGAGCCGGGGCAGCCGTAGCCCGCGCGGCGGCGGTCCGGGTTGGCCGGGCCCGGTTGACTTGGTGAGCTGTTCGGTCATGCTGCGTGTCCGATCGCGTGGGCGAGGACCGTGTCCTCGGTCGTACCTTCCGAAGGGAGCTCCGCGGCGATCCGCCCCTCGTGCATCACCAGCACCCGGTCGGTGGCGCCGAGCACCTCCGTGAGGTCGGAGGAGATCAGCAGGATGGCCATGCCGTCGCGGGCGAGCCCGTCGAGCATCCGGTAGATCTCGGCGCGGGTGGCCATGTCGACGCCGCGGGTGGGCTCGTCGAGCAGCAGCACGCGCGGCCCGGTGAGGAGCCACTTGGCGAGGACGGCCTTCTGCTGGTTGCCGCCGCTGAGCGTGCGGACGGGCAGCTTCGCCGAGTGCGCGGGCCTGATGTCCAGTCGGTCGACCATGGAGACGACATCGCGCCTGCGTCCGGCGGTGTCGAGCAGCGGGCCCCGCGTGGTGGTGCGCAGGGTGGTGAGCCCGATGTTGTCGGCGGTGCTGAGGCCGAGTACGAGTCCGGTGCGTTTGCGGTCCTCGGTGACGAGCGCGAGGCCGGCGGCGATGGCCTCGCGGGGACTGCGGAACCGTACGGCGTCACTGCCCGGCGCGCGGACGGTGCCGGTCCTCGCGGGCTCGGCGCCGAAGACACAGCGGGCCAGTTCGCTGCGGCCCGAGCCGACGAGCCCGAAGAGGCCGGTGATCTCGCCCGCGCGCAGGGAGAAGGAGACGTCGCCGAACTCCCCGGTGCGGCCCAGCCCCGAGACGTCGAGCAGCGTGTCGCCCCCGGTGGGGCGACGGGCCGGGTAGAGCTGTCCGGCGGGGCGGCCCGCCATAAGCCGGATGAGTTCGTTCTCGTCGGTGTTGTCGGGGGTCGTCTCGGCGACCACCCTGCCGTCCTTGATCACCACGATGGAGGTGGCCAGTTCGGTGACCTCCGCTAGCCGGTGCGAGACGTAGACGATCAGGACGCCGCGCTCCTGGAGGCGGCGGATCAGCGCGAACAGGGCCTCCAGGTCGCTGCCTGCGAGGACTGCCGACGGCTCGTCGAGGACCAGCACCTTGGGCTCGCCGCCCTCGCTGACGAGGGCCTTGGCTATCTCGACCATCTGCTGTCGGGCCACCGTGAGGCGGCCGGCCCTGGTCCGGGGGTCGATGGCGCCGTAGCCGATGCCCTCCAGCAGGGCTCGGGCGCGCCGGTGCGCGGCCTTCCAGTCGATGAGGCCGCCGAGGCGCCGGGGGAAGTGGCCCATCAAGAGGTTCTCGGTGACGGACAGCTCGGGGACCAGGGTCAGTTCCTGGTGGACGGTGCGGATGCCATGGGTGTGGGCGTCGTGGGGCGAGCGCAACTCGACCTTCACGCCGTCGAGTCGGAGCTCCCCCGCGCTCATCCGTTCCGCGCCCGCGAGGATCTTGATGAGTGTGGACTTGCCGGCCCCGTTGGCTCCGACGACGGCGAGCACCTCACCGGCCCTGCCGGTGAGGTCCACCCCGTGCAGCACCCGCGTGGGCCCGTACGACTTGTGCACCCCGCTCATCCGCAGGACCGGCCGGGTCGGCGTGCTCACCCGAAGGCCCCCATCACGATGATGGTCTTCTGCCGGGTGAACTCCAGGGCCGTGTCGTGCAGCCCTTCGGCCGAGCCGCCGGTGTCCTTCGGTCCGCCGAAGGGCAGGTTCTCGGCGCGCAGCGCGGTCGATCCGTTGATGACGACGCCACCGACCTCGAGGCGTCCGGCGAGGGTGAAGGCGCGCTGGATGTCGCGGGTGAAGACGGCCGCCTGGAGGCCGTACGGGGAGGAGTTGGCCATCCGTACGGCGTCGAACGGGTCGGTGAAGCGGGCCACGGGTGCGACGGGGCCGAAGATCTCGTCGGCGAACGCGGCGCTGTCCTCGGGGACGCCGACGAGGACGGCGGGGTCGTAGAAGGCGCCCCGGCGAGCACCGCCCGCCACCTTGCGCGCGCCGTCGGCGACCAGCGCGGCCACCGCCGACTCGACCCGCTCGGCCGCCTCCTCACTGATCAACGGACCGACATCATTGCCATCCACCAACTGGTCCCCGACGCTGAGCTTGGCGGCGCCCGCCAGCAGTGCCTCGACAAAGCTGTCGTGCACGCCGTCCTGGACGTAGACGCGTTTGACGGCGCAGCAGATCTGGCCGTTGCCGCGGGCGAGTCTGCCGAGGACGACGGCGTCGGCCGCGGCCTCGATGTCCGCGTCGTCGCAGACGATGAGGGCGTCGTTGCCACCGAGTTCGAGGTGGACCTTCTTCAGGGTGTCGGCGGCGCGGCGGGCGATCTCCCGGCCGGCGGTGGTGCTGCCGGTGAGGCTGACGGCGGCGGCACCGGGGCGCGAGGCGAGTTCCCGGGAGACGCTCACGCCGCCGGTGATCATCTGGTGGGCGCCTTCGGGGGCGCCCGCGCGCTCGACGAGTTCGCCGATCCGCAGCACGGCGAGCGGACAGCGCGCGGGCGGGTGGACGAGGACGGCGTTGCCCGCGGCGAGGGCGGCCGCCGCCTTGTGGGCGTACAGCTCGACCGGGTAGTTGAAGGGCACGAGCGCGGCGACGGGGCCGAGCGGTTCGCGGACGGTGACGGCCAGGTGCTTCTCCAGGCCGGGGACGGCGTCGAGCGGGATCTGCCGGCCGAAGAGACGGGTGGCCTCCCCGGCGAAGCCGCGGAAGATCCGGACGGCCGCGCGGACCTCCTCGGTCGTCTGGAAGACGGGCTTGCCGTTCTCGGCGGCGAGCAGCCGCGCCAGGTCGTCGGCCTCGGCCTCGATCAGATCGGCGATGGTGAGCAGCAGTCGGGCGCGTGCGTGCGCGGGCATCGCGGCCATCGCCCGCTGACCGTGCGCCGCGGCGGCGAGGGCGGCGGTGACGCGCTCCGGTCCGGAGTCCTCGATCTCGCCCAGCGATTCGCCGGTTCCTGGGTTGCGTACGGGCAGCGGTGCGGTTCGGGTGGGCATGCGGAGCTACTCCCGGGTGCAGGGCTCGGCAAGGAATTGTTCGGCACTTCGAACATTTGGAGGCGATGCTGACGCACGCTCAGTAATTCGTCAACACATCTAACAAAATGGGAAAGCGCTTTCGGGCACGGCCTGGGAACGGTCCGGGCAGGGGCGCCCGAGCGCCGCGGACAGCCGCGCTTCCCCGTCCGGTGAACGGTGGATGAGCGGATCCCGGACGCCGCGAGAGGGGCCGGAGAACGTTTGCGGTTGCGAGTGATCCCTGTGCGGTGATCGGCGCCGGGCGTTGCGGCCTCGTTCATACGCGGGCCACGCCGGGTGCCCAGCATCAGTAGGAAGCCGGGCCCTCACCCCGGCGTCCTTGCTGTCGCGACGTACGCACTCGGGGAGAGCGCACCATGTCACGCATCCGCTCCGCGGTCACCACTGTCGACCGCCGTTCCTTCCTCGCCGCCGCCGGCGCCGTGGGCCTGTCCGCAGGGATCGGCCTGGCGGCCGGTACGGGTGGCGGCTCCGGCAGCGCCTCCGCGGCCCCCGCGCCCACGGTGCCCGGCGCCCGCACACCGGCCGCCACCACCCCCACACCCGCCCCGTCCCCCACCGGCCCGTCGGCCGGCCGCACCACGCTCCACTCACTCGCCGCACCGCGCGACCCGAGCGCCACCTTCCGGCGGCTCGGGGACGGACCCGGCTGGCGCAGGGTCGTACGGGAACAGTTCGCTTCCGCCAAGTCCGGCCGCGAGGACCGCCGTACGGTACTCAGCTCCTTCGTCCAGCTCACCGACCTCCATGTGACGGACGTCCAGCACCCGGTGCGCACCGAGTACGTACGCAGCCAGTCGTCCGGCGCCTGGCGCCCCCACGAGGCGCTGTCGGTGGCCGGAGCCGTATCGCTCATCGAGCAGGTCAACGCGCTGGGGACCGGGCCGGCGACCGGCGCCCCGCTCACCTTCGCCGTGACGACCGGCGACAACACCGACAACAACTCGCTGTGCGAACTCGACTGGTACCTCACCCTCATGAGCGGCGGTCTCGTCACCCCCAACAGCGGCGACCGGGAGGCGTACGAGGGCGTGCAGAACTCGGGCCTGCGGATGTACTGGCACCCGGAGGACGGCGCGCCCGACTCCGACAAGCGCCTGGGCTACCCCCGTATCGACGGATTCCTCGAAGCGGCCCTGCGCCCGGTGCGCAGTCCGGGCCTGACGCTCCCCTGGTACTCCACCGTCGGCAACCATGACGGCCTCACCAGCGGCGCGTACGCCGACCGGACCGGCTTCCTCGCCGAATTCGCCGTCGGCGGCCGTAAGTTGTACGACATCCCGGACCCGGACGCGGCGACGCTGCTCGCGCGGATCTCCCAGGGCGACACCGCCGACGGCGGCGCGCTGATCTCACTGCTGCGCCGCGAGAAGCGGCGCATGCGGGCGGTCACCGCCGACCCCCGCCGCGCGCCGTTCACCCCACGGCAGTACCTCTCGGCGCATCTGAACCCCGCGAACACCGGAGCGGGACCGGTCGGCCACGGGTACACGCGGGACAATCTGGACGGAGCGAGCCTCGACTACACCTTCTCCATGGGGGAGAACGTCACCGGGGTCAGCCTCGACACCACCGACCACGGCGGGCACTTCACCGGTTCCGTCGGCACGGCGCAGCTCGACCGGCTGGAGCGGACCCTGAAGGAGCACCGCGACGGGTACGTGGTCCTGTTCACGCACCACAACAGCTGGACGATGGGCAACAAGCGGCCCGACCCCGCCCGGCCCGGCGAGGCGCGGCACGACGGGGACGAGGTCGTGGCGCTGCTGCGGCGCCACCGCTGCGCGGTGGCCTGGATCAACGGGCACAGTCACCGCAACGTGGTACTGCCGCACGGTTCGTTCTGGGAGATCTCCACCGCATCGCACATCGACTTCCCACAGCTCGCGCGTGTCATCGAGATCGCGGACAACAAAGACGGCACGCTCTCGCTGTTCACCACGCTGATCGAGTCGGCGGCGCCGCGCGAGACCGATTTCACGGATCTCTCCCAGTCCGGCCTGGCGTCGCTCTACCGGGAGCTCGCGCTCAACGCGCCGGGCAGCCGCCAGGACCTGGCGGGGCTGAAGGACGCACGCAACACGGAGCTGCTCCTGCGCCGCTGACGATCATATAATCAAAGGTTCACGAGTTTCGTCACCTTACAATCAAACCGTCAACCAGTGAGTCCGGCTGCGAATCAACCAGTTCCAGCCCATCTCACCGCCCGATCCGCACAGGCCCGGAGCGGGTCGTTATGGACACACACCGCGATCGGAGCGACACGCGGAGCGACCAAAACCGGTCACAGAGCGGGCGAAGCACCCCTGGCGTGAGCAAGACTCACGTCCGTTGTCCGAGACATCGACCCAGGGAGTGTTCGAAATGCGGAGCATCGCAAGGGCTGCGGCCTGTGGAGCGGTACTGGCCCTCAGCAGTCTGACGTTCGCCGGAACGGCCGGCGCCGCCCTGCCGGCCGGGGGCGCGCCGACCGGAGGCACCGGGGCCTCGGAGCCGTCCACCGGAGAGCCAGCCATCGGAGGCGTGCCGGCCTCGACCGACACCGCGCCCGACGCGAGAGGGAGCATGTACGCGCCCTCGGCGCTGGTGCTGACCGTCACGGACGGTGCCGATCACAAGACCGGGACGGTACGGCGCGCGGTTACTCTCAGTTGCGCGCCCACCCCGTCCGGCAGCCACCCCGACGCGGCCACGGCCTGCGCCGAACTCAAGAAGAACAGCGCCAAGTTCGACGCGATCACCACGTCGGCGACGAACCGCGTCTGCACCAAGGAGTGGGAGCCGGTCACGGTGACGGCCGACGGCGTGTGGGAGGGGCAGCGCGTCGACTACGCCCACACCTTCTCCAATTCGTGCGCCATGGACGGAGGCAGAGGCACCGTCTTCACCTTCTGAGACAGGCCCGGCGACCGGATGCCGGTGACCGGCGGCGGCCGGGGCAGGGGACTCTCCCCCGCCCCGGCCGTCCGGCGTCCGGGCGCCCGCGAGTGTCCGCGACACCGTCCACGCCCTTCACATCCGCCACCTCCGGAAGTGAGGGCCAGTGGCGGAATCCGGACAGGATGTCCCGATACAGGCCCTGGAGGGGCGCCGAACTCGGTTTCTCAACAACGGACTTGAGGACTTCGGACGGCGTCGCCGGCGCGCCGCGGGGCCCGTCCTCCCAGGTCCGGGGGACGGCGGGGCCCGCTCCGCCTGACGGTTCGTCATTTATGACTTTCCGTGCTGAGACCATTACATCTTCGCCACGTATTGTTACCTCTGTGACTGAAACACACTCGTGGGGCAGTGGAGGAGAATCATGCGACCGTTCGCTCTGAACTACGCTTTTCCGGCGGAGAGCTCACCGGTCGTCGGACCTTTCACCTACGACTCCACGCTCCAGCTGAACGTCCTGCCGGACGGACGTCCCGCGATAGCCGATCGCGCACTGCTGCTGGCCGCCGGGTCGACGACCTCGACGGCCGGCTCCAAGACGCACTTCGACGACTGACAGCCCTGGTTACCCGATGACTGTGCTGATCCTGACCGCCGAGCAGGACGTCACCGCGGACATGGTCGTGGCCGAGCTGCACGGGCGCGGCACGCCGCTGGTGCGCTTCGACCCCGCCGATCTGCCGGGCGAGGCGTCGATGTCCGCCGAGTACGTCAGCGGCGACTTCCGTGGCCATCTGTCCGCGGGCGGACGCCTGTTGAGCATGGACGGGCTGCGCTCGATATGGGTGCGCCGGCCGGGCGCGAGCGCGGCCCACGCGCCCAACCCCTCGCCGTGGCTCACCGCCGAGTCCGCGCACGCGTTCTTCGGCATGCTGTACTCCACGACGGCGCGCTGGATGAACCATCCGCAGGCGGCGGCTCAGGCGCGGCTCAAGCCATGGCAGTTGCGGGTCGCGCACCAGAGCGGGTTCGCCGTACCGCCCACGCTCGTCACCACCTTCCCGCGCATCGCCCGGCTGTTCGCCGCCGAACACCGGGACATCGTGGTGAAGTCGATCACCGGCCCGCCCCCCGGTGACCCGCCGGTCTCACTGCCGACCACCCGGGTTGGCGCCGGCGCCGACTTCGAGTCGGTCGCCGCCGGCCCCACCCTGCTCCAGCGCTACATATCCAAGCGGGCCGACATCCGGCTCACCTGTGTCGGGCACCAGTTGTTCGCCGCCCGCAAGGCGGCGACACCCGATCAGGTGGACGGCCGGTACGGCGAGAGCGGCCACCGCTGGGAGCCCGTCGAGGTGCCCGAGCGCATCACCCGCGCCGTGTACGGCTATCTGCGCGTCGCCCGACTCGCCTACGGGGCGTTCGACTTCGCCGAGGACGCCGACGGCACCTGGTGGTTTCTCGAATGCAACCAGGGCGGCCAGTTCGGCTTCGTGGAGCTGGAGACCCGGCAGCCGATCGCCGAGGCCGTGGCCGGCTGGCTCACCTCACCGCCACCCGTCTAGACCACCGGCCTGCGAATCGTCGCGGGACCGGGGCGGATCCGGGCGTCCGGCCGGCGGCGGGGCCCTCCCAAGTCGACCGGGACCCGCCGTCGGCCGTAGAGTTGCCGATGCGGTGCGACTGCGAAGATTCAGCTTCCGCACGGGCCCTCGCGGGCCTTCTCGGCGACCCCGTTCGCCGGTTACCCGCAGTATTTCCCATGACAGGAATTGGATCGCGGCGGTACGAATCCTTGCCCAACTCGTTCTTCAACGGCCCGTAAAATAGCCGCAGTTGGAGATCCCTTGTTTCACCCGCACGGGCTGTGCAATGGTGAACGCGCTCAGTCGGCAGCAATGCCGGGAGCGCTCAACCGTTCGATTCGGCGACAGCCGAGCGCCCGGAAATGCTCGGCGGCTGTTGTTGTCGACCGCTCTCCGCCGTTCTCCGCCCACGGGCCGCTTTCCTGGAGGCACCACACACCGTCCAAAAGGTACGCACCAATCGGACCACCACCCTTTCAGTCGGCCGGAAATCACTGCCGCCACACACGCGTCAAGGGACTGGACACCCCCCACTCAGTGCCCTGGAAGGCAGGACCTCTGTGCAGGATCCTCGTACGTCCAGAACCACCCCGCTCCGCCCGGCCGGCCGGCCGGACCCCCGCTCCGAAGGTTCGGACGCGGATCTCGTCGCCGCGCTGAGGACCCGCGACAGCGACGAAGAGGACCACGCCACCGCGCTGTTGCTCGCCCGGCACTGGCAGGCCCTGCACGACTACGCCGAGATCCGCTCCCCGTCGGCGGACGCCGCCTCCACGCTCGCCACCGCCGCCTTCGGCAAGGTCCTGGACGCCCTGCGCCGCTCCGGTCCCGTCCCGGCCCTGCGGCCCCAATTCCTTATGACGGCGCGTCATACGGCCGCCGTCTGGGCGGCCGAGGGACAAATGACCGACACCGTATGGGAGCATCACGGCCCCCCTGCGGCCGCCGCCCCGGGCGGCTCCGAGCAGACGGAACCCCCCGAGAATCGGCGCCTCGCCTTCCACGCCTTCCAGGCAATGCCCGCATCCGCGCGCTGCCTGCTCTGGCATACCCAGGTCGAGTCGGAGCCCATAACCGTACCGGCCGGTCTGCTCGGCATTGATCCGGAAAGCGCGCTCGCCGAACTGCGAAACGTGCATGAACTCTTCCGGTCCGGCTGTGTACGCGCACATATCCAACTCGCGCCGGACAAGGAATGCCGCCACTACAACCGGCTGCTCGACGTGTCACTGCGCCGCGGCGGTGCTTTGCTCCCGGACATCCAGCAGCATCTGGCGGTCTGCGCCCATTGCGGTTACGCCACCGAGCAGTTCGTCCACTCCGAGGGCCGGGCGGCGGTGCTGCTCGCCGAGGCGCTCCTCGGTCCGCACGCCGGGCGTTATCTCGACTCCCGGCCGGGCCGGCGCGGCGCCGCGTCGGCGGCGGGAGGCGCGGGCGTGCGCCGCGGCGGACGCCACTCGCTGGGCGGACGCCCGCGCGTGCTGCCCCGCGTCACGGTGGTGGGCAAGCGCGTGATGACCACCCCCGGCAGACCGAGGACCGTGCTGCTCAGTGGACTCGGGCTCATGACCGTGGGCCTGCTCGCCGTGACCGTCTCCAGCCTCACCGCGGACGACGGGGGCGGTGAGGCGATGGGCCCGGCCGCGCCCATCGGCTCGGAGAGCGGCACGGTGTCTCCCGATCCGGGTTCGCAGGGCGTCTCAGGCCCCGGCCAGAAGCCGCCGACCGGCTCCGCCGGACTCCCGCCGGGCGCCCTGCGCACGGCGCTGCGCAGCGCGGACGCCGATCTCTGCCTCGACCTGCGGGACACCCGCCCCAGGGCCGGATCCGAGGCCACGCTGGCGATCTGCTCGTCGTCCGCGCAGACGCAGCAGTGGCTCTACGAGGAGGACGGCCTGCTGCGCAACGGCGCCGAGAGCGAGCTCTGCCTCAACTCCCATACGGTCGACGGCTCCCTCGTCCTGTGGCCCTGCACCGATTCCTCCGCCGCGAACGCCGCCGACGTGCGCTACGACCTGACGGTCCAGGGGCATGTGATCCCCCGGTGGGACGACTCGCTGGCCGTCGTGCCCACGACTCCCACGGCGGGCACGTCCGTCGTGTCGAAGATCCGCGACGAGTCCACACTCCAGAACTGGTCGACCGACACCGCGCCGGACAGCCCCAAGTCCCTGCCGGTCGTGGGCGAGGGCCGGGTGACCGCCCCGCCCGTCGGGTCGACGTCCGTGCGCCGGAACACGATCAGGTCGACGGGTCCGACGGAGTCCGTGGAGCCCGCGGAGAGGGGTGGCGGGCGGCACGCCGGCGCACGCGAGTGCGGGCCGTCCGAGCGCGGGCAGGGCGGCAACGGAGTCGGACGACACCGCGGCCGCGCGGACAACGATGTCCGGGGCCAGGGCGCCGACTTGGACGGCGAGCGGGGCCGTAACGGGCAGCAGAGCTGCGACGAGGGCCGGGACGACGGCTGACGGATCGGGGCTTCGGGGGCCGAGGCTTCGGGGGCCGGGTTTGAGGAATCGCGTTCAGGTGACGGCGGTTCCGTGTGCCATCAACAGCCCCACGTCCAGCGCCGCCACGGCCACCGCCCCGACGAAGGGCGCCTTCTCCCGGCGGCGGCCGAGCACCAGGCCCGTGACGGCGATCGACCCGGCGGCCAGCGGGACGAGTACGGCACCCGCGCCGGGACGGCCCTGCGGGCCCAGCGTCAGCACCACCGACGCCGCGACCAGCGGGACGGGGAGCAGCAACCGGGTCCCGGTGGCGCCGAGTCGGTGCGGTAGCCCTCGTACACCCGTGGCCAGATCGGCCCGGATGTCGGGCAGGACGTCCGCGAGGTGCGCCCCCACGCCGAGCAGCGCGCCCGCGCCGACGGCCCACCAGGCCGGCCAGGGGCTGCCCGGCAGACTCAGTGAGACGAGCGCGGGAAGGCTCGCGAATCCGATCGCGTACGGCAGCCAGGACAGCGGGGTGGACTTCAGCCGCAGGTTGTACGCCCATGCGGCGGCGACCGCGATCAGATGCGCGGTGCCCGCGAGCGCGCCGCAGGCCAGCGAGAGAGGCACGCAGAGCGCGAGCGCGCCGAACGCCCCTGCCCATACCGTCCCTTCGCCTACCGTCCCGGCGGCGACGGGCTTGTCGCGACGGCCGGTGGCGATGTCGCGCCGGGCGTCGTACGCGTCGTTGCACCAGCCCACGGAGAGCTGACCGGTCAGCACCGCGGCGGTGAGGAGCAGACAACGGCCCACGCCGTGGCAGGCGGTGACGGCGAGCGCGAGGGTGAGCGCGGTGACGGCGACGACCGGTCCCGGGTGGCAGGACATCGCCAGGGCCCTTGTGAGCGAGCCCGGCCGTGGCACGCGGCGCGGGATTCGGCGCGTACCTCTCCCGGCCGCGCGCGTATTCGTCCCCGGGTCCACTTCGGCGTCCACGCGCCGATCGTAGGCGCGCCGGCTCCGTCGACGTGGCAGCCGGACGGGCGACTTACGGTGTCTCATCCCGTCCTACGGGTGTTGGGCTGGTTATGACATCACCAGGCTGGAATCGATGACCCGAATCGCCGCCGTGCACGGCGTCCTGGCTCCCTACCGCCACACCCAGTCAGAGATCACCGACATGGTGGCGGGCACCTGTCTGCCGGCCGGGACCGACCGGCGCGTACTCGACCGGCTGCACGCGAGCGCGGGGGTCCGCTCGCGCCATATGGCTCTGCCGCTGGACGACTACGCCAAGATCGACGGGTTCGGCGCCGCCAACGACGTCTTCATCGAGGTCGCGTGTGATCTGGGCGCCGACGCGGTGCGCGGGGCGCTCCGTACGGCGGGGCTGCGGCCAGAGGACGTGGATCTGCTGCTGTTCACCTCCGTAACCGGTGTGGCCGCCCCCTCCGTGGACGCGCGTCTCGTCGGGCGGCTGGGACTGCGGCCGGATGTGAAGCGGGTGCCCGTCTTCGGTCTCGGCTGTGTCGCGGGCGCGGCGGGCGTCGCGAGGCTCCACGACTATCTGCGCGGCTGGCCCGAGCAGGTGGCCGTGCTGCTGTCGGTCGAACTGTGCTCGCTCACCTTCCAGCGCGACGACGCCTCGATGGCGAATCTGGTGGCGAGCGGGCTGTTCGGGGACGGGGCGGCGGCCCTGGTGGCGGTGGGCGAGCGTTTTCCCGCGACGTCGGAGGCATCGGGTGCGTCGGGCGCGTCGGGCATCGAGGCTCCGGCGGTGTCCGGTCCCTCGGTCGTCGCCACCCGCAGCAGGATGTACCCGGACACCGGCCATGTCATGGGCTGGGCCATCACGGGTTCCGGCTTCCGGGTCGTCCTCGATCCGTCGGTGCCCGACGTCGTCCGCCGCTTTCTCGCCGACGACGTACGCGCGTTCCTCGCGGAGCACGGTCTGACACCCGACGACATCACCGGGTGGGTCTGCCACCCGGGCGGTCCGAAGGTGCTGGAAGCCGTCAGCGACGCGCTCGCTCTGCCCGACGGCGCCCTCGACGTCACCTGGCGTTCCCTGTCCGAGGTGGGGAATCTGTCGTCGTCATCGGTCCTGCACGTGCTGCGGGACACCCTCGCCCGTTCCGCCCCGGAGCCGGGCAGCCCCGGCCTGATGATCGCGATGGGCCCCGGTTTCTGCTGCGAACTCGTGCTGATTCGCTGGTGAGTTGGAGAACAACATGTGGTGGTACACGGCTTTGGTGCTCGCTGTCGCCGGTGAGCGGATCGTCGAACTCGTCGTCGCCCGGCGCAACGCCCGATGGAGTCAGGAGCGCGGTGGTACGGAGACCGGGCGCGGGCACTACCCGGCGATGGTGGCCCTTCACACCGGTCTGTTGGCCGGAGCGCTCTGCGAAACGGCCCTGGCCGGACGGGAGTTCGTGCCCGCGTTCGGCTGGACGATGGTGGGAGTCGTCGTGGCGGCGCAGGGGCTGCGCTGGTGGTGCATCAAGACGCTGGGGCCGCGCTGGAACACACGGGTGATCGTCGTGCCCGGTCTGCCGCTGGTGTCCGGCGGCCCCTACCGTCTGCTGCGCCACCCGAACTATGTCGCCGTCGTCGCGGAGGGCCTGGCGCTGCCGCTGGTGCACGGGGCGTGGGTGACGGCCGTCGTCTTCACCGCGCTCAACGCCGTCCTCATGGTGGTACGGATCCGCTGCGAGAACGCGGCGCTCGCCGTCGCGCCCGCCGGTGCGAGGGCCGGTACGACGGCCGGCGCGCCCGCGTGATCGACGTACTGATCGCCGGTGGCGGCCCCGCCGGGCTGGCCGCAGGGATCCACGCCGCGCTGGCGGGACTGCGGGCCGTGGTGGTGGAGCCGCGTACCACCCCGGTGGACAAGGCGTGCGGGGAGGGCATCATGCCGGGTGGCGTGGCGGCGCTGGGCGCGATGGGCGTGGAGGTGTCGGGGCGCGAACTGCGCGGTATCCGCTACCGGGACGGTGTGCGCGACGCCGAGGCGTGGTTCCGGGACGGTACAGGTCTCGGTGTCCGCCGCACGGAACTGCACGCCGCGCTGCGGCGACGGGCGGAGGCGCTCGGGGTGGAGACGGTCCGGGGCAAGGTCGGTGAGGTGTGGCAGGGCGCCGACCGGGTCGTCGCCGGGGGCAGGACCGCGCGGTGGCTGATCGCCGCCGACGGGCTGCACTCGCCGATCCGCCGGGGCCTCGGTCTGGATCTGCCGGACCGCGCTCCGGCCCGCTACGGTCTGCGGCGGCACTTCCATGTCGCGCCGTGGTCGGACTTCGTGGAGGTCCACTGGTCGCGGCGCGGCGAGGCGTATGTGACGCCGGTGGGGGACGGTCTCGTGGGTGTGGCCGTGCTGAGCCGCGAGCGGTGTGGATACGCCGAACACCTCGCCCGCTTCCCGGAGTTGGCGCCCCTGCTGGACGAACGCGCGGCGAGTGGCGTACGGGGAGCGGGTCCGTTGCGCCAGCGGGTGAGCCGTCCGCTGGCCGGCCGGGTGCTGCTCGTCGGTGACGCCGCCGGGTATGTGGACGCGCTGACCGGGGAGGGGGTCGCCCTGGCCCTCTCGACGGCCGGGGCGGCGGTGCGCGCGCTGGCCGAGGGACGTCCGCAGACGTATCCGGCAGCGTGGTCGAAGCTGACGAGACGTCACAGGGTGCTCACCGAGGGCCTGTTGCACGTCACGCGCAGCCCCCGGACGGCCCGCCTGATCGTGCCCGCGGCGGCCCGGCTCCCGACGGTCTTCGCGGCCGCGGTCCACGCGCTCCAGTAATCGGGGGGGGCGTGGCCGCCGCCGTGCGGGAATCCTCAGACGGTGCCCGTGCCCCGGTCGAACCAGGTGGGTTCGTCCGTGAGCGACTGCTTGATACGGAAGCGGGCGAACTCCCGCAGCTCGGGCAGCGCGTCCACGGAGAACCAGCCGACCTCCAGGGACTCGTCGTCGTTGACCCTGGCCTCCCCGCCGGTCGCGCGGCAGCGCACCGTGATGTCCAGGTACTGGCACTGGTCCCCGTTGGGGTACGTGACGGGGCTCGGCAGCGCCTGGACGAGCACGATCCGCTCGGCCGTACAGCGCACGGCGGTCTCCTCGTACACCTCGCGCTCCGCCGTCACGGCGGGCTGCTCCCCCGGCTCCGAGATCCCGCCGATGACCGACCAGTTGCCGGTGTCGGCGCGTCTGCCCAGCAGCACCCGGCCGTCGTCGTCGAAGACGATCGCGCTGATTCCCGGCAGAAGCAGCAACTGGTGCCCGGCGGTGGCACGGATCTCGCGGATGAAGTCTGGCGTTCCCATGCCACGACCCTATGCGCCGCTATCAGCTCATGCCGTCGGAAGCGGGCCGGCGGCGGGCACGTACGGTCCGTACGCCCACCAGGCCGAGACCGCCGACGGCGACCGCGACCAGCAGCGCCTCGGGCAGCGTGCCCATCGTGGTGGCGGGCGTCCGGGAGGAGCGCAGCGGCATCTCACGGACCAGGGCGTCCGGGGTGAACATCTTCGACTCGTCGACGACCTCGCCGTCGGGCATGATCATCGCGCTGACGCCGCTGGTGACGGGGACGACGACGGCCCGGCTGTGCTCGACGGCCCGTACGCGGGACATCGCGAGCTGCTGGTAGGTCATCTCGCTGCGCCCGAACGTGGCGTTGTTGCTCGGTACGGTGATGAGCTGCGCCCCGTGGGTGACGGTGTCGCGCACCGCCCAGTCGAAGGCCGCCTCGTAGCAGGTGGCGAGGCCGACCTTGGTGCCCGCGAGGTCGAACACGCCGACCTTGTCGCCGGGCCCGAAGTCGCGTCGTACCCGGTCGACGTCGGAGCTGAAGATCCGTACGAAGGAACGCATCGGGATGTACTCGCCGAACGGCTGGACGTGCCGCTTGTCGTACGTCGCGACGGGCCCGCTCTCGGGATCCCATTTGATCAGCGAGTTGCGCAGTTTTCCGGTGTCGGGCGAGAGCACGGAGCCGACCACCGTCGGCACGCCGATCGTCTTGACCGCGTCGTCGATGACGAGACGGGCGTCGCCGTTGCGGTAGGGGTCGAGGTCCGAGGAGTTCTCGGGCCACAGGACGAAGTCCGGCTTCGGCTCCTTGCCGGCCTTGACGTCGGCGGCGAGCTGTTCGGTGCGTTCGGCGTGGTTGTCGAGTACCGCGCGACGCTGGGCGTTGAAGTCGAGACCCAGGCGCGGCACGTTGCCCTGGATCGCCGCGACGGTCGCGGTGCCGTCCTCGGCCGAGTCGTCGACGAGGGGCAGCGCGGCGAGGGCGCCCACGACGGGGACGAGCACGGACAGCGCGGCGACGGCCACGGCGGTGCGCGGCAACGGCCGCCTCGTGCCCTCGGTACGGAGGTCGGCATCGGCGTCGGCGTCGGCGTCGGCGTCGGCGTCGGCGGAGGAGATGGGAGTGGCGGCGCGGCGGGCGAGGACCAGACGGACACCCTCGTACAGACCGAAGCCGCACAGCACGACCGCGAAGCCGAGTACCGGCGTACCGCCCACCGCCGCGAGCGGCAGGAACATGCCGTCCGCCTGGCCGAAGGCGATCTTGCCCCAGGGGAAGCCGCCGAACGGCACCCGGGCCCGCGCGGCCTCGCCCAGGATCCATACGGCGGCGGCGAACACCGGCGAGGCGGGCAGCCGGGACACGGCCGCGATCCCCATCCCGACGGCGCCGATGAACAGCGCGGAGACGGCGGCGAGCGCGACCCACGGCAGCGGGCCGACCTCTTCACCCGTCCACTTCAGCAGCGGCAGCAGGAACCCGAGACCGGCGAGGAAGCCGAGCCCGAATCCGGCGCGCGGGCGCCGACCCCGCAAGGTCCAGCCGAGCAGGGCGAATCCGGGCAGCGCCAGCCACCAGAGCGGGCGGGGCGGGAAGCTCGCGAAGAGCAGCAGCCCGGACAGTGCCGCGGCGCCGGGCCGTACGAACCGGCGCGGCCATCGCCTGCCTCCGGGCGCGGGTGCGGGCTCGGTGGGTTCGACGGGGGTGATGGTGGTGCTCACCCGGCGGAGTCTACGGTGGCGTCACCGGAAGGCGGCAGCCCGGCCAGGGTGCGGGGGCACTGCCGGACGGGGCCCAGGGGCTTCCTGCCACAACGTTTCTGCGCGAGATGTCCACAAAACCCCTTCCCTGCCGTTACCGTGTGCGCCAGCCCTGGGGCGGGTGCGGTGTGCCCCGACCGATCCGGCTCTCGTCGGCAGGGCCGTCTCGGGGCGGGGGGTCTACGGGGTGGCTGTACCGGCAAGCCGGTCCGTCGCACGCGAGCGCGGCGGCACCTCCGACATCGTGGGCACCGCGGTCCTCGTCGGCTGCGCGGTGTGGGCCCTGGTCAGCGCGGCCGGCCGGGAGGGCAGGCCCGAGGGCGTACTGCTGGCCGTGCTCGCGGTCGCCGCCGGCTACACGTGCGGACGTATCGCGGGTTCCCTGGTGCCGGTCGCCGCGGCGCTCACGCTGGCCGTCTTCGCGTACGTCATGGCCGTCGCCGCGCGTCAGGGCGTACCGGGCGACGCCGCCGAGAGCGCCGCGCCGCCGGGCGACACGGGCGCGGTCGCCGCGCTGCTGGTCCTGGCCGTGGGCGCCGCGTGCTGCGCCGCGGCCGCCTCGAAGTCGCCGGGGCGCCGGAACGCGCTGCTGGTGCTCGCCGCGGTGGCCGCGGCGAGTGGTCCGGTGCTCGGTTCCGTGGCGGGGCTGGTGGCAGCGGTGGGAGTGCTGCTCTGCTCGCTCGCCGCGGCGAGGATGCGCCATCGATCGCTGGGCCTGACGGGTTTCGTGATCGCGACGTGCCTGATGGTCGGCGTCTCGTGGGCGGTGGCCGTGCAGGCGTTGCCCGAAGGGCTGGCGTCGTCGCTGGAGGGGCAGCTCACGGCGCACCGGGTGCTTCTGTGGGAGGACGCGGTGGATCTCGTACGGGAGAATCCGCTGCTGGGCGCCGGGCCCGACCGGTTCGGCGATCTGAGCCCGACGGCGCTGGAGTCGCTGAACTCGGACGGCAAGCCGCACTCGGCGCCGTTCCAGCTGGCGGCGGAGCAGGGCGTCGCGGGTGTGCTGCTGCTGGGGGCCGCGTTCGGCTGGCTCCTGTACGCGCTGTGGCGCTCGCCCCGCACCACTCCTGTCGTACTGAGCGCCGGGGCCGCGCTGACGGCGCTGGCCGCCGTGGCGACGGTGGGCAACGCGCTGAGTTTCACGCCGGTGACGGCGGGCGCCGGGCTCCTCGCGGGCCTGGCGACAGCACGCTCACCGGACCGGCCCTAGTGCGCTTGTGCGAAGTCCCGCCCGGCTCGTGTCCGGCGGATCTCGCCGGGCTCTCAGACCTCGGCCGGGCCGAAGCCCGGCTTGGCCAGACGCACCTTCCCGGTGGCCGCCGCGCGGAGCCGGTCGCGGATGACCCGGACCGCCGCCTCCGCGTCGTCGACCGTCACCGTGAACGTCCTGCCGTCGCCGAGGCTCAGCACGACGCCCTCGCCGCGCCGTACCACCACGGCCGTGCCCTGCTCGGGCCGCCAGCGGTAGCCCCAGCCGCCCCACTGGCGGGGCGTGACACTCGGTTCGAAATCCGCCCCCGTCACCTGGGCGAGCGGGATCCGGCGGCGCGGCAGTCCGATGTGGCCGCAGCGCACTTCCAGATGCTCGTGATCGACCTTGACGTGTACGTGCACGAAGGCCAGCGTGCCGAAGAGGATCAGCAGTCCGGCGGCGACACAGCCGACCACCGACGCGGTCAGGGCGACGACACCGGTGGTCCAGGAGGATTGGATCGCCAGCTCGATACCGAGGGCGAGGCAGGCCGCGCCCACGACGGCGAACAGCCACTGAAAACGGTTGGTCGCTCGGCCGGTCCAGGTTTCGGGGAGGGGCACTGTGCCAGGCCCCCCTCGCCGGGGGTGCTCCGTCATGGGTGCAGCGTACTCACGATCCGTCCGGGGAGCACCGCCGCGACGGGCCCCGGAATGAGTGACTCCGGCAACAGACCCGCCCGCGGCCCCGCACCCGCGCACCGGCACGGCCGACGACCGTTCTAGTGCGCGTGGGTGACGGCGGCGAGCAGACGGCCCTCCGCGTAGGTCAGGGCGATGTCGGACAGCGGGGAGCGGTGACCGCTCAGCAGGACGGTGAGGTCACCGGGCGCCGCGGTGGCCGCGGGTGCCGGTATGTCGCCGAGCCGGCGCACCGTCTGCGCCGCGACGGCCTCGGCCGAGCCGTGGAGTGCGACATCCGCCACGCCGGGCCGCCGCAGGGCCGCGCGGATGCGTTCACCGACCAGTTCGTAATGGGTGCAGCCCAGGACGACGGTCCTTACCTCGCTCGGGGTGCGCAGCGCCGCCGCCGCGACGGCGGCGTCGATGCCCGCCTCGTCGCCGTGCTCCACCGCGTCGGCGAGACCCGGGCACGGCACCTCGGTGACGTCGACGGCGGCGGCGAAGGTACGGATGAGGTCGCGCTGGTAGGGGCTGCCGGTGGTGGCCGGGGTGGCCCAGATCGCGATGGGCCGGCCTCCGGTCGCCGCCGGTTTGATCGCGGGGACCGTGCCGATGACGGGGAGACCCGGCTCCAGGGCCGCGCGCAGCGCGGGCAGGGCGTGCACGGAGGCGGTGTTGCAGGCGACGATCAGCGCGTCGGGCCGGTGCGCGGCGGCGGCGCGGGCCACCGTGAGCGCACGCGCGACGACATCGTCGGGGGTACGCGGTCCCCACGGCATGCTGCCGGGGTCGGAGGAGAGTACGAGACCGGCGTCCGGCCGGAGCCGACGCATTGCGGCGGCGGCGGCGAGCAGCCCGATGCCGGAGTCCATCAGCGCGATCTTCACCCGGTCACCTTAGACGACGGGCCTTGCGGTCCCGCCGATCTGGGGCAGACTGCGGCGAATGAGCGCCATTGCCTGGATCGCCGCGGCCTCGCTGGCCGCCTGGGGCTTTCTGTTGCTGGGTCAGGGTTTCTTCTGGCGTACGGATCAGCGGCTGCCGCCGCGTGCGGCCCCGCCGGTGTGGCCCTCGGTCGCGCTGATCGTGCCCGCGCGTGACGAGGCGGACATGCTGCCGGTGAGTCTGCCGTCGCTGCTGGCGCAGGACTATCCGGGGCGGGCGGAGATCTTCCTCGTCGACGACTCCAGCACCGACGGTACGGCCGCGCTGGCCAGGGAGCTGGCCGACCGGCTGGGCGGGCTGCCGCTGACGGTGGTCTCGCCGCCCGAGCCGGCGCCGGGCTGGACGGGAAAGCTGTGGGCGCTGCGTCATGGCATCGAGCTGGCGCGGGCGGAGCGGCCCGACTACCTCCTCCTTACGGATGCCGACATCGCCCATGAGCCGGACAGCCTGCGCGAGTTGGTCGCCGCCGCGACGACGAACGGTCTCGACCTGGTCTCCCAGATGGCCCGGCTGCGGGTGGCGACCGCGTGGGAGCGGCTGATCGTGCCCGCCTTCGTCTACTTCTTCTCGCAGCTGTATCCCTTCCGCCGGGTCAACAAGGCGGGAGCGCGTACGGCGGCGGCGGCCGGCGGGTGCGTACTGCTGCGGACCGGGGTCGCCGAGCGGGCGCGGATCCCCGATTCCATCCGGCAGGCCGTCATCGACGACGTGTCGCTGGCCCGGACGGTACAGAAGGCCGGTGGCCGGATCTGGCTCGGCCTAGCGGAGCGGGTGGACAGCGTGCGTCCGTATCCGAGGCTGACCGATCTGTGGCGGATGGTGGCGCGCAGCGCGTACGCCCAACTCCTGCACAACCCGCTGCTGCTGATCGGCACCGTGGCCGGTCTCGCGGTCATCTATCTGGTGCCGCCCGCGGCGGTGTACGCGGGCCTGGCGGGCGGTGACACGTCCGCCGGTCTGCTGGGCGGCGGGGCGTGGGCGGTGATGGCCGGGACGTACGTACCGGTGCTGCGGTACTACCGGCAGTCGCTCTGGCTCGCTCCCCTGCTGCCCTTCACCGCCCTGCTCTACCTCCTGATGACCGTCGACTCGGCCGTGCGGCACTACCGGGGCCGCGGCGCGGCCTGGAAGGGGCGTACGTATGCCCGTCCGCAGGCCGCACCGGAGCGTTGAGCGGGGTCGCCGTCGGGGACGGGGTCACTTCCGGCCGGGGGTCCAGTTCATGCCCCAGCCGTACGCGTAGTCGATGGTGCGCTGCGGGCTGACTCCGCGTTCGGGTACGAGAAAACGCGCTTCGCGCTGGACCAGCAGATCGGAGCCGGTATTGGTGATCAATGCGAGCGCGCAGACCGTGGAGGGAACCGTGCACTCGCCGAGTGAGAAGTCGATCGCCGCACCGTTGCGCGGCTGGAGTGTGACCGTCGCGTCGAGATCGGCGAAGCTGCGCGCCCCTTCGTAGATCGTCACGAAGATGACGATGCGGCGCAGTTGGTTCTTGTGGTCGAGGTTGATGCTGAGATTCTCGCCGTTGGCCGAACCACCGGTGCGGTCGTCGCCGTCGAGATGGATGAACGGCGGCTGGTGAAGGGCTCCGAAGGCATTACCGAGTGCCTGGACGACGCCTTTGCGGCCGTCGGTCAGTTCGTAGAGCGCGCACAGGTCGAGGTCGAGGTCGCCGTGCATGGCGACGGCACGGCCCAGCTTGGCGCCCCAGCCCTTGAACTGCTTGCGCACCTGCCAGCTGAGATTGACGCGCATCTCACCGGAGTTGCCGCCCTGCTTGGACAGCGAGACGGACGGGGCCTCCTTGGTCAGCGTGACCTTGCTGAGCCGTACGGGAGCGGGGGCCGGGGGCGCGGGGGGCGCCGGCGGAGCGGCGGGCCTGTGGACGGGCGGGGCGGGGGCCGCGACCGGGGCCGGGGGCGCGGGGGTCATCGGTGCCGGGGCCGCCGCCTGCTGCGGCTCGTCGACGCTGATGCCGAAGTCCGTGGCGAGGCCCTCGAGTCCGCTGCTGTAACCCTGGCCGACCGAGCGGAACTTCCAGGCGCCCTGCCGCCGGTAGAGCTCGCCGAGCACGAACGCCGTCTCGATGGTCGCGTCCTGGCTGTCGTAGCGCGCGATCTCGGCGCCCGACGTCGCGTCGAGGACACGTACGTACAGTCCGGGCACCCCGCCGAAGTTGCCGCCGTCCGCCGACGCGGCGACGACGATCCGCTCGATGTCGGCCTCCACACGGGCCAGATCGACGGAGAGGGTGTCCGTCACCGTGCCGGGACCTGTGCCTTTCCCGTCGTAGCGCACCGCGCCCGACGCGTGCGCCGGCTGGTTGTAGAAAACGAAGTCCGCGTCGGAGCGGACCTTTCCCGTCTTCAGCAGAAGAGCCGAGGCATCGACATCCGGTGTCCCCGGCGCCGAACGCCACCCCAATTCGACACGCACACTCGGTGCCGACACCGGAACATTGGCTCCTTTAAGCATGGACATGCTCGCCCCCATCGAGAGTCGGGTGACCGAAAGTTTTCCGTCGCGCCAAACCTAATCGCTGAAACAGTCGTCGCGCCCCCGAGGACCGACGAGTAACCCCTCCGGAGCTTGCCCTTTACACGATCACTACGCTGCCGGACGACCGATTTTCCCAAGTTCGCTCGCATTGGGGATCCGAAGTCGCCCACACCGCCGGAAACAACCCCCTTATCGGACTCCCCAACCGGCACATCGTGGGCTTAACTTATGTTCCATGACCTCCCCCCGCGCCACCTACGGCGGCGGTTACTACACCGCGCCGTCGTTCCCGGACACCCCGATCTACGACTCCCTGGTCGCGGAGCGGGGCACGCCTCAGATCGCCCCGATCCGAGTGCCTTCCGCCTACGACACCGGCAGCAGCTACCAGAGCAACAGCTATCTGCCGGCGCTGCCTTCGGCGCTTCCCGCACTGCCGGCGGCTCCTTCGCAGCCCACGCCGTCCTACGGCGGCTACCAGCCACAGCCGGCGCAGCACCCCGTGCCGCTCCAGCACGCCCCGGCGCCCTACGTTCCGCAGCAGGCGCCGCCTCGCGGCTACCAGAGCGCTCAGCCCTACCCGCCCCAGCAGCAGCAACAGCAACCGCGTCCTCAGCAGCCCCGTCCGCAGCAGCAGCAGCGACCGGGGTCGGCGACGGGGTACGAGGCGATGCGCCCCGCTTCGCCGCGTCCGGCGCCCGCGCCGGTGCAGTACGACGATCCGTACAACCGCCCGTACCAGAGCCGGGGTTACTGACACCGGCCGCTCCGGGAGGACCGGAACGGTCGGCGCACCGGGACGGGCGGAGGGAGTGGGGGCTCCCTGGCAGGATGGCCGTATGCCTCAGCCGCTCGCTCCAGTCCTGCACGCCCTGCGCGTCCATCCGGTGAAGTCGGTGGGAGGTTTCACGGCGGACAGCGCGGTCGTCGAGCCCTGGGGTCTGGCGGGAGACCGCCGGTGGACGCTGATCGACGAGTCGGGCACCGCTCTCACGCAGCGCGAGTCGCCACGGCTCGCGCTGGCCCGCGCCGAGCCGCTGCGGGACGGCGGGCTCGTGCTGTACGCGCCCGGCCGGGCACCGCTGGAGGTCACGCGCCCCGGGACGGGCGGGACACGAGCGGACGGCACCAGAACGGGCGGCGCCGGAACGGGCACGCCGGGAGAAAGCGGCCCGCGAACAGGTGAAGCGCGGCCGGCCGACCCACGAACAGCCGTGCCGGGAGCGGGTGTCGGTATCAGCCTGGCGGAGGCCGGGCCACCCGCCGACGCGCACGACGTCGTGGTGAACATTTTCGGGACCAAGGTTGACGCGTCGCTCGCCGACGCGCGGGCGAGCGACTGGTTCAGCCGCCACCTCGGGGTGGAGGTCCGGCTGGCACATCTGGGCGACCCGGCGACCGCGCGGCCGGTCGATCCGGCATACGCGCGCCCCGGCGACACCGTCACCTTCGCCGACAGTCACCCCCTGCTCGTCGTCACCGTCTCCTCCTTCGACGCCCTCAACTCCCTGATAGCGCAGGGCGACCACGCCGACGAGGGTCCGCTGCCGATGGACCGCTTCCGGCCGAATCTCGTCGTCGCGGGGACCGCACCCTGGGCGGAGGACGAGTGGCGCCGGATCACCGTCGGCGAGGTCACCTTCCGCGTCGCCAAGCCGTGCGGGCGCTGTGTCGTCACCACGACCGACCAGCGGACGGCGGCGCGCGGCAAGGAACCGCTGCGTACGCTCGCCCGGCACCGCCGAATCGACGGCAAGCTGGTCTTCGGGCAGAAGCTGGTGCCCGAGAACACCGGCACGGTGCGGGTGGGAGACGTGGTGAGGGTGTTCACCGACTGACGCCGGCCCCGATCCGGCCCGTCGAACCCAAGGGTGATTTCGCTCTCCCTTACGCCCTTTTGTGCGTGGGCCGCGCTTCATGGGGCTATGACGGACAGGGGAACGGACAGCGGACGGAAGGGGTGCGGCGAGATGCGAGCGGTCGTGGGGCTCCGGCGCTGGCGGCACAACCCGCTGCGCAGAAGGACCGATCTCGTCGAGGCATGGGTCGCGCTCGGCGCCCTCGTCCTGCTGCTCCTCGCCGTCCCGGCGATTGGCTTGATCTCGGGCACGGCGACCGACGAGACGCTCCGGCGGACGATCCGTGCCCAGCACGAGGACCGGCACCGTACCGAGG
This sequence comes from Streptomyces sp. NPDC060366, assembly GCF_042725135.1. Classification (NCBI taxonomy): domain Bacteria; kingdom Bacillati; phylum Actinomycetota; class Actinomycetes; order Kitasatosporales; family Streptomycetaceae; genus Streptomyces; species Streptomyces sp. NPDC060366. Next base: position 98,955 of record NZ_JBHXDC010000018.1, read on the forward strand.
CCCGGGTGGTCCGCCTCGCCACGGGATCCGCGCGTGTCATGTACGACCCCGAGACCTCGGCCGAGCGCGAGACCGGCCGGCCGGTGATCGCCAAGTGGACGGCGCCGGACGGGAGTCGGCACACCGAGGCCGTCCGCTCGGCGCCGGCCACGGTCCGGGCCGGTGACACCTTCCCGGTCTGGACCGACCACGCCGGAGAGCTCACCGAACGTCCGACGGATCTCACGACCGCCCGTACACACGCGGTGCTGGCGGGGATCGGGGTGGCCGCGCTCGCCGCCGGTCTGGTCGAGGCCGCCAGACGGCTGGTGGTCCGCAAGCTCAACCAGCGCCGGTACGCACGGCTCGACCTGGCCTGGGCCCAGGCCGGTCCGGACTGGGGCCGTACGGGCGCGGGCAGCTGAGCCGGAGGTCCGAACAGCACTTCTCACCGCGATCGGAACGGCTCTTGGGTCAACTCACCGGTGCCGCGCGCGCTACGGTGGTGCGACCCGGTCCTCTGTCGTGGCCGGGACTTCCTTGAATTGACCCCGGAGCGGGTCCGATCGGCACAGCACGCGCAGGCGCACGAGGTGGGGACAGAACAACACCATGGCACAGGGCACCGTCCAGGTGACGCACACCGGCACCTCGCGTTGGCGCCGGCGTACCGGCGAGTACGCGTCTCTCTCCGCGGCCCTGGAGGCCGCGAGCGACGGCGACATACTCACCGTCGCGCCGGGCACCTACCGGGAGAATCTCGTGGTCACGCGCGCCGTCACGCTGCGCGGACCCGAGAGCCCGTCGGGTTCGGTGCGCATCGCTCCGCCGGACGGCGTACCGCTCACGGTGCGCGCGTCGGCCACCATTCACGATCTCCATGTGGAGGGCCAGGACACGACCGCGCCCGCGCTGCTCGTGGAGGACGGCACTCCCGAGCTGACGGATCTGCGGATCGTCACGCGCTCGGCCGCCGGCATGGAGGTGCGCGGCGCCGCGCGTCCCACCGTCCGCCGCTGCACCGTCGACAATCCGGCCGGTGTCGGGATCGCCGTACTCGACGGCGCCGGGGGTGTGTTCGAGGACTGCGAGGTGGTCGCGGCCGGTCAGTCGGGCGTCTCCGTACGCGGCGGGGCGCACCCCCGGCTCGAACGCTGCCGGATCCACCACGCGTCGGGCGGCGGTCTGACGGTCACCGGCGAGGGCAGCGGGCTGGAGGCCGTCGGCTGCGAGGTGTACGAGATCAAGGGCACCGGCGTGCAGATCGCCTCCCGCGCCGCGGCCCATCTCACCGACTCCAGCGTCCATCGCACATCGGCCGACGGCATCACGCTCGACACGGACGCGGTGCTGACGCTCTCCGACTGCGACATCCACGACATCCCGGAGAACGCGGTCGATCTGCGCTCCCGCTCGGTGCTGACGCTGACCCGCTCCACGGTGCGCCGCTTCGGCCGCAACGGTCTCTCCGTCTGGGACCCGGGCACCCGGGTGGACGCCAACCAGTGCGAGATACATGACAGTACGGGCGACTACCCGGCGGTCTGGGTGAGCGACGGGGCGACGGTCGTCCTCGACTCCTGCCGCGTGCACGACGTACCGGACGCGCTGTTCGTCCTCGACCGCGGCTCCCGCGCCGACGTCGTGGACAGCGACCTCTCCCAGGTGCGCAACACGGCCGTGTCGGTGAGCGACGGCGCGACGGCGCAGCTCGACGACTGCCGGATCAGGGAGGCGTCCACCGGCGCCTGGTTCCGGGACCACGGCAGCGGCGGCACACTCAACTCCTGCACCATCGACGGCGTGCAGACCGGTGTCATCGTCACCAAGGGCGCGGACCCGACCATCGAGCGCTGCACGATCACCTCGCCCGCGGAGGCCGGTTTCTACGTCTCCGCCGAGGGCCGCGGCACCTTCCACGACTGCCGTGTCACGGGCAGCGGCGGTTACGGCTTCCATGTGATGGACGGCTGCCGTACGACGCTGACGCGCTGCCGCACCGAGCGCTGCGCGCGCGGGGGTTACGAGTTCCCGGACGGCGCCGCGGCGGGCGCGGAGGGCAACGGGGCGGGGCCGACCGTGGAGGACTGCACGAGCGACGAGAGCGGGGTACTGGCCGCGGCGCCGCAGCCGGCGGCGGTACTGACGGCGACGCAGACGACGGGGCTGCTGGGCGCCGTCCCGGCGCAGAGCGCGCCGCCCGTGCCGGACGCCGTGCCAGCCGAGCCGGTACGCGATCCGGGCAAGGTCCTCGGTGAACTCGACGCGCTGGTGGGCCTGGAGAGCGTCAAGCGCGAGGTCCGCGCCCTCACCAACATGATCGAGGTCGGCAGGCGCAGGCAGCAGGCCGGTCTCAAGGCCGCGTCGGCCCGCCGCCATCTGGTCTTCACCGGCTCCCCCGGCACCGGCAAGACGACGGTGGCCCGGCTGTACGGCGAGATCCTGGCCTCGCTCGGGGTGCTGGAGCGCGGTCATCTCGTCGAGGTCTCGCGGGTGGACCTGGTGGGTGAGCACATCGGCTCCACCGCGATCCGTACGCAGGAGGCCTTCGACCGGGCCCGTGGCGGTGTCCTGTTCATCGACGAGGCGTACGCGCTGTCGCCGGAGGACTCGGGGCGCGACTTCGGGCGTGAGGCGATCGACACGCTGGTGAAGCTGATGGAGGACCACCGGGAGGCGGTGGTGGTGATCGTCGCCGGGTACACGGTGGAGATGGAACGCTTCCTCGCCGTCAACCCCGGTGTGGCGTCCCGCTTCTCACGGACCATCACGTTCGACGACTACGAGGCGGACGAACTGCTGCGGATCGTGGAGCAGCAGGCCGAGGAGCACGAGTACCGGCTCGGCGCGGGTACGCCCGAGGCGCTGCTCAAGTACTTCGCCATACTGCCCAAGGGGCCGGCCTTCGGCAACGGCCGTACGGCGCGCCAGACGTTCGAGTCGATGGTGGAGCAACACGCGAGCAGGGTCGCCCAGTTGCCGGAGACCAGCACGGACGACCTGACGCTGCTCTACGCGGACGATCTGCCCGAACTGCCCTGACTTCGGGGGCTGTCCGGGTTTCCCCGGTCCGCCGCCGCGCCGTCCCGCTGCGCGGGAAGTGCGGGCGGCAGCCGGTCGAGCAACGCCGCGCGTTCCACGGCGAAGGCGGGATCGGCCTGGTACTCGGAGTGGCCGAGGATCGGTTCGGGCAGTGGGCGGCGCTCGGTACGTCCGTAGGCGAGCGGGTCCTTGAGCGGCCCGTGGTCCACGGCCGGCGCGTCTCCCTCGGCATCGAGCCTGACGGGGCCGCCGATCGGGTCGGTGGCGCGCCACAGGTTGCGCCAGCAGTGCACCTCCCCGCGCAGGTCGCTCAGGGGCGCCGCGCCGAAGTAGGCGGGGAACCAGCGGCCGTACAGCCGCTCCAGCGGTGAGCCGTACGTCAGCAGCGCCACCCGGTGGCGGGTGCCCTCCCGCAACTGCCAGACGGCCGCCGCGGCCAGCACGCTGCCCTGCGAATGGCCGGAGATGACGAGGCGTCCGCCGGTGCGGGCGGTCCAGGAGGCCATCCGCCAGGTGAGGTCGGGCACGGCGCGCTCCGCGTAGCACGGCGGCGCGAAGGGGTGCGAGGCGCGCGGCCAGAACGTGCCGACGTCCCAGAGGATGCCGATGGTGCGCCGGGCGGACGGGTCGCGGTAGGCGCGGCGGCCCCAGGTGACGAACAGTACGAAGCCGAGGCCGATCAGCCAGGAGCCGAGCGCCTGCGCGGTGTCGGCGACGGACTGGACCAGCGCGGGCCCGCCCTCGGCCGCCCGGCCAGGCACGTCCCCGCTCAGCCAGGCCCCGAGGACGGCGCCGATGCCGAGCAGGAGCGTGGCGCCGGAGACGAGGCCGACCAACCAGGGCGCCGCGTCGGTGAGTTCGGCGCGCGCCCGCGCCCCGGCGATCCGGCGGGTACGGACGGAGTCCGGCGTGACCTTCTCCTCCCGTGACCCGTACTCCGCCTCCACGACGGGCGCGAGGCGGCGGGCGGTGCGCACGGTGCGTACGGCGAGGAGGACGACCGGGACCAGCAGGAGCACGAGCAGAACGGGGATGACGGCGGCCTGCCAGCTCAGCAGCACCGGCGGTCCGACGATCGAGCCCTCACCCATGCCCGGTGTGCCCGACCCGTCGAGCCAGTCGCCGACGCGCTGCGCCACGCCGCCGGTCATCACCCCGGCCAGGGCGCAGGCCAGCATCGCGACGGCGGGGCCGCCGAGGCCGAGGAGGGCGATCCTGGCGTGCGGGGCACGTCGGTGCAGGACGAGGGCCGCGGCGGCGAGGGCGAGGACGAAGACGCCCTGGGCGAGGACGAGCACCGGGAACGTGATCGCGCCGGGGAGGGTGCCGGTGGAGGTCCAGCCGGGGCGGGACCAGGCCGCGTACAGCACGGAGAGGCCGAGCAGGGCGAGGGAGACGGCGGGCAGCAGGCTGATGACCGCCTTGTCGAGCGTGCCGTCGCGCCGGCGCTCGCTGCGGCCCCTGCTGCACACCACCCAGAGCACAACGAGGGCGCCGACGACGAGAGTTGACTGGAGCAGCCAGCCGGCGCTCTCGCGTACGGCACTGGACGCGCCGCGGTCGTAGCGGGCGGTGGCGCCGGTGATCGCGCCCGCGACGGTGAGGAATCCGGCGGCGGTGTGCGCGGCGCGCAGGCGCGCGACGAGCCGGCGGCCGTACCAGAAGCCGGGTCTGGCGAGTGCGGGCCGGACCTTCGGGGCGCGGTGGGGGCTCTCCCCCGCCGGGCCCTCGGCCGGTCCTTCGTAGGCGTCGGTGGCGTCGGTGGCGTCCGTGGCGTCGGTGGCGCTCCCGGCCTCGGGGGCCGGCTCCGGGAGGCTCCCGCCCGGGACGGCGTCGGTCGGCGGGCGCTGGGCCTCGTACGCGCTCCAGGTCCGGTTGGACAGGTACCAGAGGAGGCCCACCAGCGCCGCCGGTACGAGGGCGGCCAGCGCGAGACGGCGGCCGGGCTGTGCCCACCAGCCGTCCCGCGCGGCGGACAGGAAGCCGAGCCAGGCCCGGTCGTCCGCGCAGCCGGCGGAGCCCGCGCACTGCCAGGCCACCAGGTCGAGCGCGACCTCGCAGGCGCCGGCCGTCAGCAGCACGGTGAGCGTGAGGGCGAGCAGCCGTACGAGCACGCCGTAGAGCCGCTGTGTCCTGGCGAGCCCGTTGGTCGCCGGGCGCATCCAGTGCGCGAGGTTGACGACCATGAAGGGAAGCAGCAGCAGCCACAGGGCGCGCGCGCCGTTCCCGGAGGTGAGGTTGGACCAGCAGTACGCCTCGGGCACCGGCCCGTCCTCGTACCGCTCGGGGTGGGACTCGGCCTCCTCGTCGTCGGGACGCCGGTGGATGGCCGCGGTCTCGTCGCCCGTGATCCGGACCGTGTACGGATCGGCGAGCATCTCCTGCGGGGTGGCGCCGCCGACGCCGTGGACCAGCAGTTCGAGCGCGGCGCCGCCGCCGCTGCGGACGGGGGGCTCAGGGGACACGTCGATGACTCGCTCTCCGGGTGGCGTCTCGCGGGCGGTGACCACCCCTCAGCGACTCTCCCCGGACCCGGGCGGGCCGACACCTGAGTGCGGGGCCCAACGCCGTGGGAGGATGGGGAACCTTTTGATCAGCTGTGTACGGCGGCCACGCACGATGCCGACGTGGAAGGACAGGCCCCGGTGGTGAGCGACAACCAGAACCTCCTCGCGGAACAGCGCCGCGCCCTGATCCTCGACGAGGTGCGCAGGCGCGGCGGAATCCGGGTCAACGAGCTGACGCGCAAGCTCAACGTCTCGGACATGACGGTCCGCAGGGACCTCGACGCGCTCGCCCGGCTCGGCGTCATCGAGAAGGTGCACGGCGGCGCCGTGCCGGTGGTCGAGGCGAGTACGCACGAGCCGGGCTTCGAGGCCAAGTCGGAGCTCGAACTGAGCGCCAAGGAGGACATCGCGCGGGCGGCGGCGGCCATGGCGGTGCCAGGCCGGGCGATCGCGCTGTCGGGCGGGACCACCACGTACGCGTTGGCGCACCACCTGCTGGACGTGCCCGATCTGACGGTGGTGACGAACTCCGTGCGGGTCGCGGACGTGTTCCATGCCGCGCAGCCGGCCGGGAGTTCGGGTGGTCAGCGCGCGGGCGCGGCCACCGTGGTCCTGACGGGAGGTGTCCGTACGCCGTCGGACTCGCTGGTCGGGCCGGTCGCCGACCAGGCGATCCGCTCCCTCCACTTCGACGTGCTCTTCCTGGGTGTGCACGGCATCTCCGCGGAGGCCGGTCTGTCCACGCCGAATCTGGCCGAGGCGGAGACGAACCGCCGTTTCGTGCGTTCGGCGCGCCGAGTGGTGGTCGTCGCCGACCACACCAAGTGGGGGACGGTGGGCCTGAGTTCGTTCGCGACGCTGGACCAGGTCGACACCCTGGTCACCGACGCCGGACTGTCGGCCGAGGTGCGCGAGGAGATCGTGGAACATCTGCCGGGCCTGGTGGTCGCCGGCGAATCGGGTGACCGGTGACCGTCTTCCGCGTGGAGCGCCGTACGGACCTGCCGGCCGAGGAGGCCTGGCGGCGCGTCACCGACTGGCCGGCGCACGGCCGCCGGGTGCCCTTGACACGGATCCTGGTGAACACGCCGGGGCCGACCGGCACCGGGACCGTGTTCGTGGCGCGCACCGGGCTGGGACGCGCGCGGTTCGACGACCCGATGGAGATCGTGCGCTGGGAGCCGCCCACGCCGGGGAGCCCCGGACGCTGCCGGCTGGAGAAGCGTGGCCGGATGGTCAGGGGCTGGGCCGAGATCGAGGTGACGGCGTCGGCGACCGAGGCCGGGACCGCGACCGGGGCCGGCCCCGGGACCGACGGTCGCACGCTGGTGGCCTGGGCGGAGGAGCTGTCGTTCAGCTTCCTGCCGCGCTTCCTCGACCGGGTGACCGCACGGACAGGACGCGTCGTCTTCGGCCGCGTGGTCGACGGCCTTCTGCGTGGCCGGGGGCGCTGAACGCGCCCGACGCCCGGCGACTGCCGGGCGGTTGTCCGGCCGGGGGACTCCCGGCGGTGCGCTGATGTCCGACGCGGTCAGTCGGACCAGACCCCGGTCCGCAGGAAGCTGTCGATCGTGGCGGTGTACGGCGCGATGTCGATGTCCTGTGCGGCGAGCCAGTCGTCGGAGTAGTACTTGTCGAGGTAGCGGTCGCCCGGGTCGCAGATCAGGGTCACCACACTGCCCTTGCGGCCGTCGGCCACCATCTCGGAGACGATCTTCAGCGCGCTCCACAGTCCGGTGCCGGTCGAACCGCCCGCCTTGCGGCCGATGTTGCTCTCCAGCACGCGTACGGCGGCGATGCTCGCGGCGTCCGGCACCTTCATCATCCGGTCGATGGCCCCCGTGACGAAGCTCGGCTCCATCCGTGGTCTGCCGATGCCCTCGATGCGCGAACCGCGCTCCCCGCTCGCCCGCGGGTCGCGGCGGGTCCAGCCGTCGAAGAAACAGGAATTCTCCGGGTCGGGGACACAGACCATGGTGTCGTACTGCGTGTAGCGCACATAGCGGGCGATCGTCGCCGACGTGCCGCCGGTGCCGGCGGTCGCCACGATCCACGCGGGCTCCGGATAGCGCTCCAACCTCAGTTGCTGGTAGATCGATTCGGCGATGTTGTTGTTGCCCCGCCAGTCGGTGGCCCGCTCCGCGTAGGTGAACTGGTCCATGTAATGGCCGCCGGTCTCGGCCGCGAGCCGCGCCGACTCCTCGTACATCCTGCGCGAGTCGTCGACGAAGTGGCAGCGCCCGCCGTGGAGTTCGATGAGCCGGCATTTCGCCGGGCTGGTGGTGCGCGGCATGACCGCGATGAACGGGACGCCGATCAGCTTCGCGAAGTACGCCTCCGAGACCGCTGTCGAGCCGCTGGACGCCTCGATGACGGGCTTTCCGGGGCGGATCCAGCCGTTGCAGAGCCCGTAGAGGAACAGCGAGCGGGCGAGCCGGTGTTTGAGGCTGCCGGTCGGGTGGGTGGACTCGTCCTTCATGTACAGGTCGATGCCCCACCGCTCCGGCAGCGGGAAGAGCAGGAGGTGCGTGTCGGCCGAGCGGTTGGCGTCGGCCTGGACCTTGCGTACGGCCTCCTTGAGCCAGGCCCGGTACGCGGGGTCGCCGCGGTTCACGTCGATGGTCTGCTGCCGCTCTGTCATGCGCGCCGTCCCCTGCTCCGCCGGTGCCGTGCTCCGCCCGTGCCGTGTTCCGCCGGTGTCCGCAGCCACGGTCACCGCCGGGACACGAGCGCAACAGTAAGCCCTCGACCTGCGCAAACCATGCCTTTGGGTATCCATAGCCGCGCCTTGGACATGGGGCTCCCAGGGCACCGGGTGCCGTTGCTGACGGGTCGTTCGGGACGGCCGGGGCAGCCGCTCTGGCGTCCGCGCGCCGAGTTGTGCAGACTTCCCTTAGGGAACAGGCACGGAGGGGGCGGATCAGCCATGGCGGAACCGGAGTTCAGCGCGAGTGGCGTCGAGATAGAGCGCTGGCCCCGCTCGCTCACGAAGGCGGGACGGGTCCTCATCCAGGACGGCAGGCTGGCTCTGCTGACCAGCTACGGACGGGTCATCGACAGCGCGCCGCTGCCGGCGGTGCAGGCGGCGAAGCCGTGGTTCCGGGGGGACGACAGCACGGTGGCGACCGTGAACGGCACGCGCTACCGGCTGACCATGGGCGGGGACGGCCGGCGGCCGGAGGGCAGAGTGCTGGCCGGGCGCTTCCTGGAGACCGTACGCAGAGCTGGGGCGGCGAAGACCTGACCCTCGTCCCGTTCGGATCCCGCCCGGCCCGCCTGCCTCGATGACGCGAGTTGCGGTCCCGTAGGAGGTGGTTCACTCTGGGGTGTATCACTCAGGGTGAACCGGTGGTGACGCTGCGATCCAGCCCCGCCGGGCAGGACAGCAGCGAGCCTCGCGAGTGAGCTGCTGGATTTGATCCATGCCTTCTTCCGGACCTCAATCGGGGAGTCGCAGCCGTGATCAGCCAGCCGAACAGGCAGTGCACGGTGGAGCTCCAGGCCCTGCCGTCGCGGATCCGCCAAGTCCGCAGAATCGTTTCTGCGCAATTGCGCTACTGGCATCTCGACCCACTCATCGACCCAGCGGCGCTCGGCGTGACCGAGTTGCTGACCAACGTCCACCGGCACGCACAGCCGGACAAGATGTGCACCGTCGACATCGAGCTCCTGCTCGACCGGCTCACGGTCTCGGTCCACGACCACGACCCGCGCTTGCCGACGATCAAGGCGGCCGATCCGCTCGACGTGTGCGGGCGCGGTCTCGCCCTGATCGAGGCGGTCAGCGAGAGCTGGGGAGTGCGCGCGGAGGGCGACGCGGGGAAGGTCATCTGGTTCACGCTTCCCGCCCCGTCCGCCGCCGCTCCGCCCCGCAATCCGGTGTACGGCGCGACGACCGACGGACCCTTCTCGCACGGCTCCTTCGCCGAGAGCCCCTTCGCGGGGATCCGGTCCGTGGCCGGGGAGCGCGAACATACCTCCGCCCGGTCCGCCGTCGTCGGCTGACCGGGCGGAGGGGGCGCCTCGGCGCGTCACCTCGTCACCGTGTCACTCGGTGGCGACGGCGCGCAGGACGTCCAGACGGGCCGCCCTGCGCGCGGGCCGCCAGCCGGCGATCGCGCCCGCCGTCAGCCCGACCACGCCGACGATCGCCAGCTGCGCCGGGGGCACGGCGAAGGCGAAGGCCGTGTCTCCCGCGCCCTCGGACGCCTTGACGACGACCCAGCCGAGCAGCCCGCCGAGTGCCAGTCCGCCCGCCGTACCGAAGGCGGCCACCAGTACGGACTCCCACCGGACCATCGCCCGCAGTTGCGCCCTGGTCTGCCCGACGGCGCGCAACAGGCCCAGTTCCCGCGTGCGTTCGTGGACGGCGAGGGTCAGCGTGTTGGCGATGCCCAGGAGCGCGACGACCACGGCCAGGGCGAGCAGCGCGTAGATCAGCGTGAGCATCATGTCGATGGCTCCCGCGGAGGTCCGCGCGTACTCGTCCCGCGTCTGGACGTCCGGATTGCCGAACTCCGCAGCTGTCCTCTCCACTGCGGCCGTGGCGTCGGCCGCCGGGACACCGTCCTTGAAGGTGACGGAGACGAGCGTGTCCGCGTCCTGGGTCCGGTGCGGGGCCCAGGCCGCGCGTGTGATGACGTAGTCGCCCGCGAGTTCGGACCGCTCGTAGACCGCCCTGACGGTGAAGGTCTCCTCGCCGCCGTCGGTGAAGGTCAGTCGCGTCGTACCGCCGGTCCGCAGATTCCGGTCCTCCGCCTGCGACCGCGACACGGCGATGCCCTTGCTGCCGAATCCGTCGAACGAGCCGTCCACGGAGCCGAGATCGAAGCCCTTGGCGAGCGCGGCCGGGTCGGTGACGGTCAGTTGACGGCCGTCACCATCGACCTTCGCCACTCCCCTGCCGAGCCCCACCGCCGAGCCCACTTCGGGGAGTTCGGCCAGCGCGGGCGCGAGTCCGGGGCTCAGCCCGCTGCCTCCGCCGCCGAACGCCGGCACGCTGACAGCGAGGTCGCCGGCGAAGGAACGGGACACCGTCCGGTCCATGGTGGCCTTCAGTGAGGCGCCGAAGACCGTGAACAGGGACACCACGGCGACGCCGATCATCAGCGCGGTGGCGGTCGCCGCCGTGCGTGTGGGGCTGCGCAGGGCGTTGCGCTTGGCCAGGGCGCCCGAGACGCCGCGCAGCCGGTCCAGCGGCCCGCCGAGGAGTCGTACGGCACGGGTGGCGGCCACCGGGCCGAGCACCACGAAGGCGGCGAGCGCGAGGACGGCTCCCGTTCCGGCGAGCACGAGGGACGGTGCGGCAAGGACACCGAGCAGGATCGTGCCGATCCCGGACAGTGCCACCGCCGTACCGACGACGGCCCGCTTCCTGGAGGCGCCCGAGTCGTCCACGGCCGTCTCGCGCAGCGCGGCCAGCGGGGCGGTGCGCCCGGCCCGTACGGCGGGCAGCAGCGCCGAGCCGAGACAGACGATCACGCCGACCGCGAGCGGCAGCACCATCGAGAGGGCGCTGATCACCAACGGCCCCTCGGGGAAGGGGAATCCGACGACCGGGAACAGCGCCCCCAGGCCGGCGGCGACACCGATGCCGCCGAGGAGCCCCGCGGCCGACGCGACCAGGGCGACGGCCGTCGCCTCGGTCAGCGTGGCGCCGAGGACCTGGCGCCGGGAGGCGCCGATGGCCCGCAGGAGCGCGTTCTCGCGGGTGCGCTGGGCCACCACGATCGCGAAGGTGTTGTGGATGGAGAACGTCGCGACGAGCAGCACGATGCCCGAGAAGACGAGGAGCAGCGTGGTGAAGAGGCCGAGGAACTGACCGGAGATCATTTCCTGGTTCTCGTCGGCGGACCGCTGTCCGGTGATCGCCTCCACGCCGGACGGCAGGACCGGTCCGAGCGAGTCCACCAGTTCCCGCTGGCCGGTGCCGGGACCGGCGCGCACCTGGATGCTCGCGGCCTCGCCGGGCTTCGGCATGAGGTACTTCTCCGCGTCGGCCCTGGTCATTCCCGTGTAGGTGACCTGGGCCATGCCGTCCTCGCCGCCGAACGTCGCGAGTCCGACGACCGTCACCCGTACGGGATCGGGCGTGCGCAGCACGGTGGTGTCGCCGATCTCCAGCTTCCCCGCCTTCGCGGCGCCGCGGTTGAGGACGACCTCGCCGCTCCTCTCCGGCAGCCGGCCGTCGGCGATGCGGTAGGGGTTGAGCTGTGCGTCGTCGATCCAGTTCCCCGCGACGGTGGGCGGTCCCTGGCCGCCGACGGGCTTGCCGTCGGAGCCGATGAGCTGTCCCGCGCCCTCGATCCTGGGTGCCGCGGCGGCGACGCCGCGGATCCGTTCGATCTTCTCGATCAAGGCGGTGTCGACCGGTTCGCGGGTGCCGAGCGCGTCGCCGGGCACGGTCACGGCATCGGCGCCCCGGACGACGGCGTCGGTGCCGCCCGCCGCGTCGCCGAACATGGTGTCGAAGCTGCCGCGCAGGGTGTCGCCCATGACGAGGGTCCCCGTCAGGAAGGAGACGCCGAGCAGGACGGCGGTGAAGGTCCCGGCGAAGCGCCGCTTGTTCGCGCGGAGCGCGGAGACGCTGATACGTACGCAGGCACGGGTCCCGCTCATGCCCGCGCCCCCCGGCTCGCGGATGTGCCGGTCGCCCTGGTGTCGAAGGCCTTCAGCCGGTCGAGCACGCGTTCGGCCGTCGGGTCCGGCATCCGGTCCACGAGCCGTCCGTCGGCGAGGAAGAGGACCTCGTCGGCGTGGGCGGCGGCGACCGGGTCGTGCGTGACCATCACGACCGTGCGGTTCGTACGGCGCACGGTGCTGCCCAGCAGCCGCAGGACCTCCTCGCCGGAGCGGGAGTCGAGATTGCCGGTCGGCTCGTCGGCGAAGACGACGTCGGGGCTGCCGGCGAAGGCGCGGGCCACCGCGACGCGCTGCTGCTGGCCGCCGGACAGTTCGCCGGGACGGTGGTGCAGGCGGTCGCGCAGACCGACGACATCGATGAGGGCGTCGTACCACTCGTCGTCGCGCGAGCCGCCCGCGAGGTCCGTCGGGAGGGTGATGTTCTCGGCGACGGTGAGGGTCGGGATCAGGTTGAAGGCCTGGAAGACGAAGCCGACGCGCTCGCGGCGCAGCAGCGTCAGTCTCCGGTCGTCCAGCGTGCTCAGGTCGGTGTCGCCGATGAGGGCGGAGCCGGAGGTCAGGGTGTCGAGCCCGGCCGCGCAGTGCATGAGAGTGGACTTGCCGGAGCCCGAGGGACCCATGATCGCGGTGAAGCGGCCGGCCGGGAAGCCGACGCTCACCCCGTCCAGGGCCCTCACCTGCGTGTCGCCCCTGCCGTGGACCTTGACGGCGTCGACGACCCGGGCGGCGTGGGCGGTGGCGGTGGCCGCCGTGGCGGTGGTCACGCCGCGCCGCCCTTGCCCGTGCGGCCGAACTGCTCGTCCAGTACGGAGAGCCGGCGCCAGTACTCGTCCTCGTCGATCTCGCCGGAGGCGAACCGCCGGCCCAGCATCGCGATGGGCGACTGCGCGTCGTGCCTGTCGGTCGCCTCCCGTACGTCCCGGAAGCCCCGCTCGAAGCGGCCGGACTGCCACGGGGGGCCGCCCCGGCGTCCGCGCCACACGGTCCGGCGCAGGAGGGTGATGCCACCGACGATCACGGCTGCCCAGACGAGCGGGAAGAACAGGATCCAGGGGCCGGGTCCGCCACTGTTCGCAAGGGTGTTCATCTCGGTCAACTCCTCGGTTCGCGACTTTCTCCGTCTTTCTCTGTCGCTTCCGAGAGTCGCGCCGGGAGGGGTGCCGAGTCGTCGTACGGCCAGCGGCTGTGCGGGTACCTCCCGGGGAGTACGTGGGCGGGACACGGCTGCTCCCGGGGACGGGGCCGGAGGCCGGCGGCGTACCTCTCAGGGTTCGTCCAGGTCCTTCAGACGCCGGAACACCCGGCCTTCGTGGGTGAGACGGCCCACCAGGGCCCCGCCGTAGACGACGAATCCGACACCGACGAGCCACGACTGGAGGACCAGGACGGTGCCGAAGGGGCCGTAGGTGACGGCGCTGGAGGCGATCAGCGGCGAGAAGACGAGCTGCGAGAAACCCCGCAGGCCCAGGAGCCCGAGGGTGGTGGCGACGGCGCCCGGCAGCAGGGCGATCCAGCGGACGCGTCCGCCGAGCAGGATGTGCTGGGCGATCCAGAAGAACAGGAACGTGCCGACGATGTCCAGCACGACGACCGTCAGCGGGCCGGTGACGTCGCCGGACGGGGAGGGCGTGTTGACGAAGCCGAGCAGCGCCCCGACCAGCAGGGCGAGGAAGACGACATGGCGCCACATGGTGTGCCAGCGGGCGGTGGGCAGGTCCCAGACCTTCTCGTAGCCGGTCTGCACGGCGGAGCCGAAGGTCAGTCCGAAGACGGCGAGCGCGGCGAGACCGAAGGCGGTGGTGCGCTGGAGTGCCGTGTTGGGCACGCCGAACAGCCGCTCGACCTGTAGCTGGGACTCATGGGTGACGCCGATGGCCTGCCCGAGCCAGCGTGCGAAACCGTGGCCGCTGGAGGGCTGGGCCGCCGCGACCAGCACCAGCACGGGGACGAGGGTGAGGAATCCGAGCGCCGCGAAACCCATGGCCCGGTGCATGAGCTCCATCTCACGCCCGCTCGTCCAGGCGACCCCGAGCGGCGAGAGGCGCAGCCGCCGGTCGAGGCGCTGGAACCAGCGCGGTGGGGGCGGCGGGGGCTGGATGCCGGGGGGCTTCTCGGTCATGGGTGGTGACTACCCGCGATGGTGCGGCGGGCCGTCCGTGGTGCCGCCGGACGGGTGGTGGGACCGGGTCACGGGTCCGGGTGACGGGTTGGGCTCGCGGGTTCGGGCGGACGGTCCGGGTCGGGTCGGGCCGTGCGCTCGGGGCGGACCCGGCGGCCGGGCCCGTCAGGTCAGTGCGGCCAGGGGGTCGTCCAGGACCGGCTGCCAGGCCAGTTCGGCGGCGCCGACCAGACTGTTGTGGTCCAGCGTGCACGGGAGGATCGGCACGCTCCCGCTACGGCCCCACAGGCTGCGGTCGGCGACGACGGCGCGCAGCCGGGCGGGGTCGGCGTCGAGCAGTTCACGGTGCAGGCCGCCGAGGATGACCCGGTCGGGGTTGAGAATGTTCACCAGTCCGGCGAGCCCCTGCCCCAGCCGGTCGATGAGTTGCTCGGCCGCCGCCCGTACGGACCGGTCGCCGTACTCCGTACGGAGCAGGTCGCGGGACTGCTGGAGCAGCGACACCTCGGGGCCGGGGTCGCGGCCGGCCGCGTCGAGGAAGGCCAGCGGGTCGGTCTCGACGTCGAGACAGCCCCGGCTGCCGCAATGGCACGGCCTGCCCTCGGGGTTGACGGTCAGATGGCCGACTTCGAGTGCCAGCCCCGAACTGCCCGTGTGCAGACGGCCGTCCACGACGAGCGCGCCGCCGACGCCGCGATGTCCCGTGGCGACACAGAGGAGTTGGGCGGCGCCGCGGCCGGCGCCGTGCCGGTGTTCGGCGAGGGCCGCCAGGTTGACGTCGTTGCCGGTGAAGGCGGGGCCCTCGATACCGGCGGCGCGTACCTGTTCGATGAAGAGGTCGCGTACGGGCGCACCGGCCGGCCAGGCGAGGTGGAGCGGGTTGAGGGCGGTGCCCTCCGGTTCGGCGACCGCCGAGGGGACGGCGAGACCGGCGCCGACGCAGCGTCGTCCGCTGTTACGCAGCAGCTTGGCGCCCTCGGCGACGACGGCGCCGAGCACCTGGGCGGGGTCGGAGGAGACCGTGACGCAGCCGGGCGCGGTGGCGACCGTACGGCCGCCGAGGGCGACCAGCGCGGCACGGAACCCGTCGGCGTGGACCTGGGCGGCGAGGACCACGGGGCCGGTGTCGTCGACGGAGAGGCGGTGCGAGGGGCGGCCCTGGGAGCCGGCCGCGGCGCCGGGCCGGGAGTCGACCCGGATCAGGCCGAGCGCTTCAAGTTCGGCGGCGACGGCGCCGGCCGTCGCGCGGGTGACTCCCAGTTCGGAGGTGAGCACGGCGCGGGTGGGCGCGCGGCCCGTGTGAACCAGTTCCAGTGCGGGGCCCAGCGCGCTGCGGCCTCTCTCCAGTCGTGTTCTGGTCGTCGTTGCCTTGTCGGCCCTGCCGTTCATGGAGGTGAGTCTCCCATGATCCCGGCGCCGGGCCGCCGCCTTGTACGGATCGGCCCCGAGCCCCTATCCTTCTTTTGTGCCGAACCTAAACAAACTCCGGACGGCCATATCGGGGGGCCACGGCGGAGATCCCGCCGACGGCGTCCCGCTGTCCTCCCTCACCCGCCTCCGTGTCACTCTGACCGTGTTCTTCGCCCTGGACGGCTTCCTCTTCGCCGGCTGGGTCGTCCGTATCCCCGCCATCAAGCAGCAGACCGGCGCGTCGGCGAGCGATCTCGGCCTGGCCCTGCTCGGGGTCTCCGCCGGCGCCGTGGTGACGATGATGTTCACCGGCCGGATGTGCAGGCGGTTCGGCAGTCATCCGGTGACCGTGGTCAGTTCGGCGCTGCTGGCGCTGAGCATCGCCCTGCCCGCGCAGACGCACTCGGCGCCGGCCCTCGGCCTGGTCCTGCTCGTCTTCGGTGCCGCGTACGGCTCCCTCAACGTCTCGATGAACAGCGCCGCCGTCGATCTCGTCGCCGCGATGCGCCGTCCCGTGATGTCGAGCTTCCACGCCGCGTTCAGCCTGGGAGGCATGGTGGGCGCGGGACTCGGCGGTCTGGTGGCCGGTGGTCTCTCCCCCTCGGCGCACCTCCTCGCCCTCACCGGCGTCGGACTGGTCGTCACCGCGCTCGCCGGGCCGTCGCTGCTGCGCCACACGGTGCCCACGGCGCCCGGTCCCGACCCCGCACCTGGTGCTGCTCCGGCTCGCGCGAAGGACGGCGCGGAAGGGAAGGCCCCGCGGCGGCTCGACCGGCGCACGCGCCGGCTCGTCGTCCTGTTCGGCGTGATCGCGCTGTGCACGGCCTACGGGGAAGGCGCCCTCGCGGACTGGGGCGCCCTGCACCTCGCCCAGGACCTGGACGCCGGTGCCGGACTCGCCGCCGCCGGGTACTCGCTGTTCGCCCTCGCCATGACGGTGGGACGCCTCTCCGGTACGGCCCTGCTCGAACGGCTCGGCCAGACCCGCACCCTGGTCGCCGGCGGGGCGGTCGCCGCGCTCGGCATGCTCCTCGGCGCCCTCGCGCCGACGACCTGGCTCGCGCTGCTCGGCTTCGCCGTCACCGGACTCGGTCTGGCCAACATCTTCCCGGTGGCCGTGGCCAGGGCGGGCGCGCTCGCCGGACCGAGCGGTGTCGCCGCCGCGTCCACGCTGGGGTACGGCGGCATGCTGCTGGGACCGCCCGCGATCGGCTTCCTCGCCGACTGGTTCTCGCTGCCCGTGGCACTGACCACCGTCGCCCTGCTGGCCGCGGCGGCAGCCCTCATCGCCTACTCGGCGCGCAACGTCTCGGCGCCCGAACCGACTTCGGCCGCCCGGACGGGAGTCCCGGCGGAGGGTGCGCGGGAGGTCGCGACGGAGATCCGGGCCGATGTCCCGGCGGACGCGACGGCCCGCACCGCGCACCAGGAGGGATGAGTAGCCGTACTCAGGCACACCCGTTCGGGCCGTCCCACCATGGAGGCATGCAACCGATACGGGAGACCATCATGAAGGCAGGACGTCTGAACGCACTGGCCCGGCTCGACAAGGGCCCCGTCCGGCTCGTCCACGACAACCGGGCCTCGCGGATCTACCTCGCCCTGGTCGCCGCGGCGGCGGTCTTCGTCACCGTCGACACGCTGTTCGTGCGGCACGACGACGCGTCGTTCGCCGGGGTGTGGCTCTTCGCCCTCGCGGCACCCACCGTCTTCCTCTTCTTCGCCGGCGGATCGCTCATGGGCGAGTCGTTCGCCTCGTCCTCCGCGTTCGGCTACGTGGCGCTCATCGCCTCCGTGCTCATCCAGGCCGCGGCCATCGGGGCGTTCGTCCGACTGCTGCTGCGCGACCGGACGGGCCCCGTGCGTACGCCTCGCGAGGCCTGACCGGCCGTCAGCCCAGCCAGCCCGGTCGCACCAACCCCGACTCGTAGGCCCTGACGACCAGTTGGGCCCGGTCGCGGGCACCGAGCTTCACCATCGTGCGGCTCACATGTGTCTTGGCGGTGAGCGGGCTGACGACCAGCCTGCGGGCGATCTCCTCGTTCGAGAGCCCCATCCCGACGAGGGCCATCACCTCCCGTTCCCGCTCGGTGAGTTCGCCGAGGCCGTCGGCGGAGGCGGGCGCCTTGGAACGCGAGGCGAACTCCGCGATCAGCCGCCGCGTCACTCCGGGCGACAGCAGCGCGTCGCCGTCCACCACCGCCCGTACGGCACGCAGCAGTTCCTCAGGTTCGGTGTCCTTCACCAGGAAGCCGGAGGCGCCCGAGCGGAGCGCCTCGAAGACGTACTCGTCGAGTTCGAAGGTGGTGAGCATGACCACCTTCACCTCGTCGAGACCACCGTCCTCGGTGATGCGGCGGGTGGCGTCGAGCCCGTCCATGACCGGCATCCGGATGTCCATCAGGACGACGTCCGGGGTGAGTTCGCGCACCGCGCGCAGTGCCTGGTCGCCGTCGGCGGCCTCTCCCACGACCTCGATGTCCGGCTGGGCGTCGAGCAGCGCGCGGAAGCCCGCCCGTACCAGGGACTGGTCGTCGGCGAGCAGGACACGGATCACGGTGTCTCCTTGGGCTTCAGTGGGAGGGCGGCCTGTACGCGGAAGCCCCCGTCCGGGCGCGGGCCCGCCTCGATGGTGCCACCGAGGGCGGCGGCCCGTTCCCGCATTCCCACCAGGCCGTTGCCGCTGCCGCCCGCCTCGTCGCCGGTGGCCGGTCCCTCGTCGTCGACGCGCAGGGTGAGCAGCCCGGCGCCGTAGCCGACCTGGACGTGCGCGGTACGGGATCCGGAGTGCCGCACCACGTTGGTGAGAGCTTCCTGGACGATGCGGAAAGCGGCGAGATCGGCGCCGGGCGCCAGCGCGACGCGCTCGCCCAGGGTCTCGATCCCGACGGTCAGACCGGCGGCGGCCGCCTGTTCCACCAGTTCGGGGAGCCGGTCGAGTCCCGGCGCGGGCGCACGGGGGGCGTCGCCGGAGGTCCGGAGGGTGTCGAGGACCTGCCGTACCTCGCCCAGCGCCTCCTTGCTCGCGGCCTTGATGGTGGTGAGCGCGGTGCGGGCCTGTTCCGGGTCGGAGTCGAGGAGCGCGAGCCCCACGCCCGCCTGGACGTTGATGACCGAGATGGAGTGCGCGAGCACGTCGTGGAGTTCCCGCGCGATACGCAGCCGCTCCTCGTCGGCACGGCGCGCCTCGGCGGCGGCACGCTCGGCCCGCGCGTGGATCCACTGCTCCCGGCGCACCCGGACGAGTTCGGAGCCGACGAGAACGGCCACCACCCAGGCGGCGACGCCCACTTCGGGCCCCCAGGGGGCGCCGACGTCGCCGTTCGGTGGCAGATGGCGGTAGAGGAGATGGCCGACCAGCAGATGGCTCACCCAGAGGAGACCGATCGCCCACCAGGCCGCCGCGCGGTGTCCGGAGACGATCGCGGCGAAGCAGGCGACCGCGACGGTGAGGAAGATCGGGCCGTAGGGGTAGCCCGCGCCGAGGTACAGCGTCGCCGAGAGAGCGACACCGAAGACGCAGAGGACCGGGTACCGGTGGCGGAGCACGAGCAGCGCGGGGCCGGCGAGCAGCAGGACTCGGGCGAACGCGTCGAGTTGTTCGCGGTCCGGCTGCGCCTCGGCGGCGAAGCCGGTGCCGACCGTGACGAAGACGGCGAGGACCAGGCTGGAGAACCAGGGCAGCCGCGAAAGCCCCGCGCCGCCGCCCGGCCCCTCGTCCGTCCCGCCGCCGCCGGGCACGCACCCGCCCCTGGCCCAGGGGGGACGGAACCCGGCACGGCTGATCTGCTGTTCCATACCCGCCACGCTAGACCGGCCGACGGATGCCGGGCGTCCGCCGGGCGTGGTGACCGCGTGTACTCCCGGCGGAGTACGGCGTGGCGCGTGCGGACGAAGATTCCGGGGTCACCGCCGGGTGCTCCGGCGCGGAGATCCTGGCGGCGGCCCCCGGAAGGACTCCTGGCTACGGGGTGACCGCGCCGTCCTTCTGGTCCTTGTCCCGCTCCTCGTCGTCGCGCGCCGGCTCCGGACGGTTCTTCTCCGTGCCCCGCGCGGCGCCCGCCTGCTGGCGGTCGAGCACGTCCAGGGCGCGCCGGGCCAGCGGATGGGTCCGTACGAGACCGCCCAGGGACGTCACACCGCGCGTGATGTCGGCGAACGCCTTCCAGGCCGGCCGGAAACCGGTGATCACCGCGTGCAGCAGACCGGGCCTGCGCTCGAAGACGGAGAGCATCCGCCGTCCGACGCTCATCTCCACGCCGAGACCCGCCTTGATCGCGAAGGCGTAGTTCAGCGCCTGGCGGCGGGCGTCCACCGCGTCGTGCGCCTCCGCGATCCGTACCGCCCACTCCCCCGCCAGCCGGCCCGACCGCAGCGCGAAGGAGATCCCCTCCCTGGTCCACGGCTCCAGCAGCCCCGCCGCGTCGCCGCACACCAGCACCCGGCCGCGCGAGAGCGGCGAGTCGTCACTGCGGCAGCGCGTCAGATGGCCGGACGAGACCGCGGGCTCGAACCCGGCGAGCCCCTGCTTGGCGACGAAGTCCTCCAGATAGCGCTTGGTCGCGGCGCCCTCACCGCGCGCCGAGATGACGCCGACGGTGAGGGTGTCGCCCTTGGGGAACACCCAGCCGTAACTCCCCGGCAGCGGGCCCCAGTCGATGAGTACCCGTCCGGCCCAGTCCTCGGCGACCGTCGGGGGCACCGGGATCTCCAGCTCGAGACCGAGATCGACCTGGTCGAGCTTCACCCCGACATGGGCGCCTATCCGGCCGGCGCTGCCGTCGGCGCCGACGACCGCGCGCGCCAGAATCGTCTCGCCGTCGGCGAGGACCACGGCGACGGTACGGCGGTCGGGCACGGCAGGACCGTGCTGCTGGACGCGTGCGACCGAGGCGCCCGTACGGAGCACGGCACCCGCCTTCTGGGCGTGCTCGACCAGACTCGCGTCGAACTCGGGCCTGTTGATGAGCCCGAAGAGCATGCGCCGGGAGCGGCGGGTCCGCGCCAGGCGGCCGTTCAGCGAGAACGTGACCGCGTGCACCCGGTCGCGCAGGGGCAGTTCGAAGCCGGGCGGCAGGGCGTCGCGCGAGGGGCCGATGATGCCACCGCCGCAGGTCTTGTAGCGGGGCAACTCCGCCTTCTCCAGCAGCAGCACCCGACGGCCCGCGACAGCCGCCGCGTAGGCCGCGGACGCTCCCGCCGGGCCCGCGCCGACCACGACGACATCCCACACCGACCGGTCGTGCTCACCCTCGGGACCGGCCTCGGGACCGGTCCCGGGCTCGCTTCCAGGTTCACTTCCGGCGTCTGCGTTCTCGCTGCTCACGATGTGCTTCTGCTCCTGATCCGACCGGTGGCCCTTGCTGTCGCACGGCATCCTACGGCGCCTGCGGGCCCGGTCCGTTGTGGCAGGATCGGGCCTGTTCCTCGACGCACACACAAACACACAACGTCGTACCCGCCTGGAGCGTGCCCATGTCCGTCAGTCCGATCGCCGAAACCGTCACTTCGCTGATGCCGCGCGCACGGGCGGAACTCGCGGAGCTGGTGGCCTTCCGGTCGGTGGCGGACCCCGCGCAGTTCCCCCGCGAGGAGTGCGAGGCCGCGGCGGCGTGGGTCGCGGACGCGCTGCGCGCCGAGGGCTTCAGGGACGTGGCGGCGCTCGACACCCCGGACGGCAGCCAGTCCGTGTACGGCTTCCTGCCCGGCCCCGAAGGGGCCCCGACCGTACTGCTGTACGCGCACTACGACGTCCAGCCGCCGCTCGACGAGAGCGCGTGGATCACACCGCCGTTCGAGCTGACGGAGCGCGACGGCCGCTGGTACGGACGCGGGGCGGCCGACTGCAAGGGCGGCTTCGTGATGCATCTGCTCGCGCTGCGCGCCCTCAAGGCCGCCGGCGGCGTGCCCGTCGCCGTCAAGATGATCGTGGAGGGCTCGGAGGAGCAGGGCACGGGCGGTCTGGAGCGGTACGCCGAGGAGCACCCGGAGTTGCTGGCCGCCGACACGATCGTCATCGGTGACACCGGCAACTTCCGGGTCGGGCTGCCGACGGTCACGGCGACGCTGCGCGGGATGACGATGCTGCGCGTCCAGGTCGACACCCTCGAAGGGAACCTGCACTCGGGCCAGTTCGGCGGCGCCGCGCCGGACGCGCTCGCCGCGCTCGTCCAACTGCTGGCCTCGCTGCGGGCCAAGGACGGTTCGACGACCGTGGACGGCCTCGCCGCCGACGCCGACTGGGACGGACTCGACTACCCCGAGGCCGACTTCCGCAAGGACGCCAAGGTGCTGGACGGTGTGGGGCTGATCGGCCGGGGCACGGTCGCCGACCGGGTCTGGGCCAGGCCCGCGGTCACCGTCATCGGCATCGACTGCCCGCCCGTGGTCGGCGCGACCCCGTCGGTGCAGGCGAGCGCCCGCGCGCAGATCAGCCTGCGGGTGCCGCCTGGGCAGGACGCCGTCGAGGCGACGAAGCTGCTCACCGCGCACCTTCAGGCGCATACGCCGTGGGGCGCGCGGGTGGCGGTCGAACAGGTCGGGCAGGGCCAGCCGTTCCGCGCGGACACCACCAGCCCCGCGTACACCTCGATGGCCGAGGCGATGCGCGTCGCCTATCCGGGCGAGGAGATGCAGACCGCCGGCATGGGCGGCTCCATCCCGCTCTGCAACACGCTGGCGGCGCTGTACCCGAGCGCGGAGATCCTCCTGATCGGTCTGAGCGAGCCTGAGGCACAGATCCACGCGGTCAACGAGAGCGTGTCGCCGCAGGAGTTGGAGCGGCTGTCCGTGGCGGAAGCGCACTTCCTGGTCAACTACGCGCGGTCGAAGCGGGGTTAGGGCGGGTCTTCAGGCCCCTGACGTGGACTTCGGCGCGACGGTTCACCCGGCGGGCCACCCGGTCGTTCTGCGGACAGCGGAAAACGCCGTGGGCGAAGTGCCGCACACACTCCTTCCCCAATGCATACATTCGACACATGGATCTCGTTGCGATCAGTCCACGGCTGCATATGCTCCGTTTCCCCATCGGTCAGGCGTACTTGTGGCAGGACGAGAACGAGCTGACTCTCGTCGACTCCGGTCACGTCTACGCGGGACCGGACATCGAATACGCCATCCGCGATCTCGGTCTCAACCCCGGGCATCTGCGCCGTATCGTCCTCACCCACTGCCACCGCGACCATGTGGGCGCCGCGCAGGAGCTGGCGGGACGGTACGGCGCCGAGATCATGGCGCACCGGCTGGAGGCGCCCGTCATCCGCGGCGAGTGGCCCGTGCCCGACCCGCTGCTCCTCGACTGGGAGATCCCCCTGTACGAGCGCGGGCTGACCGTGCCGCCCGCGCCGCCCACGCGGGTGGACCGCGAGCTGGAGGACGGCGACGAGCTGCCTTTCGGCGACGGCGCCCGGGTGGTGCACGTACCTGGGCACACCTACGGATCCATCGCCGTCCATCTGCCGTACCACGGCGTGCTGTTCACGGGTGACGCCGTGGCCGCCGCCGAACGCCGGGTGATGCTGGGCGTGTTCAACGTCAACCGCGAGAGCGCCAAACGGTCCATGATCCGGCTGGCCGCTCTCGGTCCGTCGACCGTCTGTTTCGGCCACGGCGATCCGCTCGTCACCGACGCCACCACGGACGCGGCCTCCGTACTGCGCGTGTCAGCCGACCGGGACACCGGCCTCCAGATTGAGTACGGTCCGCCGCTCCCGGGCGCGTAGGGCCCAGCGCAGCCTCTCGTAACGGGCGGGCGGCAGCAGCGACACCGCCTCGTCCTCGGTGACGAAACGCCAGCCGCGCAGCTCCGACCCCGGCAGCAGCAGCCGCTCGACGTCGTGGCCGGGCAGCCGGCCGCCGTCGAAGAGCAGCCGCAGTCCGCCGAAGCCGGGCGGTCTCGGCGGCTCCCAGTCGACCACCAACAGTCTGGGTACCTGGTCGAGTTCGATCCCGATCTCCTCGGTGACCTCGCGCATCCCGGCACGGGCGGGCGCCTCG
Organism: Streptomyces sp. NPDC060366; assembly: GCF_042725135.1. Classification (NCBI taxonomy): domain Bacteria; kingdom Bacillati; phylum Actinomycetota; class Actinomycetes; order Kitasatosporales; family Streptomycetaceae; genus Streptomyces; species Streptomyces sp. NPDC060366. The sequence goes on from NZ_JBHXDC010000018.1 coordinate 122,649, forward strand.
CCGCGCTCGACCACACCGCCGGGGAACTCCCAGCCCGGCTTGTAGGTGGGGTCGACGAGCAGCACCCTGTCCCGCTCGTCGAAGAGGAGCACCCCCGCCGCGACGGTCTCCGCCGTCGGCTCGGGTGTCTGCACGATCTCGCAGAGCCCGGCCGAGCCCGCGTGGACGGCGTCGGCGACGACCGCCGCGCTCTGCGCCGGGGTGAGTCCTCCGGTGTCGACGACCAGCGCGTCGGCCTTGAGCCAGCCGAGAGCGGCGCCGTACGGCTCGATGTGCTCGTACGCCCACTGCCGGGCGCGTTCGGTCCTGGCCGGGTCGTCGGCGGCGTCCGCGCCGCTCGCCCGGCCCGCTATTCGCCCGCGCAAAATCGTTTCGTCCAGCGCCAGCAGCACATGCCGCACGGGAATGCGACGGGATGCCAGACCGCCGAAGATCTCGTCCCGGTACTCCTGCCGGAGCAGGGTCATCGGGACGACGAGCACCCCGCCCGCGTCGTCGAGCAGCGCGGCGGCCGTGTCCACGACCAGCCGGCGCCAGATGGGCAGGTCCTGGTAGTCGCTCACCTCGGCGAGTCTCTTCTGCGGGAGCAACTCCCGCAGCCCGGCACCGATCACTCCGGGGTCGTACAGGGTGCTGTTCGGGATCATGTCGATCAGCTCGCGCGCCGTACTGGTCTTGCCCGCTCCGAACGCACCGTTGATCCAGACGATCATTCGTACTCCAGCACAGGAAGGCCGCTGACCAGCGGCGCAGCGGCATTCACAAGATCATCTGGAAGCGCCATGGGAAATGATGGCGTCCACAGACCGGCACGGCACCCACTACCTCCTTCTCCCAGACGCCCTGGAGGTCCTCCACGATCCGCTCTTCCATTACGACCGTCACTTCGCTATATGTTCCCTCCACCCCGGGCAGTTCATGCCCCATCCTCACCTCTACGGCAACTGGCGGGATGTCTCCCGCCTCGTCCAGCTTGGCCTTCGCCCAGTGCCGCAGCCGGTAGATGTCCTCCCCTGCCATCTCGGGAACCGCCGGCATCTCGGGCCTTGCCCACCGGGCGTACCGCGGGCCGGAGTTGCGCTCCTTCGCGCCGTCCCGGATGGGATACCAGTAGTCGCGGTCGAAATTGGTTCCCAGTAGAGGCCTGCCCATCACCGAGAGGAACGCCCAGGGCTTCGCGCGAGAGGCCAGCTGCGCCCCATGCATCTCACGGAGGATGGGCGGGATCACCAGTGTTCTCCACGAGTCGTACTTGGGTGCCGCGAGCACTGGCTTCCTGTCCGCCACGTACGTCTGGTACCGAATCCGCATCGCGTGCAGCGCCTCGTACCGCTGCTCCGCTTCCTCACGGACATCGGGGTCGGGCTCGGACGCGGGCCAGTGCGGGGAGCAGTAGCCCCTCTGGAGGCCGTACATCTCCCCGGGTGGGCGCGCGCCGGAGAAGGCGATCGTCCAGATGTACGTCCAGCCTGTGTAGCCCCATACGGTGTACGCGTTCGCGGCAATCTGGTGACCAGGGCCCGGTTGACGTCGCGGGCGTAGTGGCAAGGGCCGCTGCCGCTGGTGGTGTGTCCGCCCAGGCGGAGGGCTCTTCTGTGTCCAGGTGACGCACTCACTCACCACGCAGGAACACCGGGTCCATGGGACGTGACAGACGGTCCATGAGACAGTCAGCTCACCGCCGACTCACTGGAAGGACTCATGCGAACGTTGCCAGTCGTCCCCCGCCGGGATGAGTTCGATGCCTTGGTCGTCAGGACCGACTATTGCGACGACCGAGCATGGCAGGACGTGGCGGCGGAAATGATGGAGTCCTGGGGAGACAGGCAGTACGAGGCGCACGTCCACTTCATCAACGATCCGGCCTGGGCGGAGGCGACCGCCGACGAAGTACTGACCGCGGTCAGTACCGATGAGGACCTGTCCGTCGTCTTTCTTGCCGACCGGGTGAGCATGCAGACCGAACACCACCCGCTGCTGGCGGTCACCACGCTGACGCGGGAGGACTGCGTTGACGATGAGGACTACGAGCAACTGACGGAGTTCGGCCGCGAATTCCGCACTGTCCCGGCAGGGGGCAACGAGATCTATGCGAACCTGAGTATCGGCAACCTGGGCTTCGAGGAGTTCGCGGCATGGGCACACGATGATCCCGAAAGGATCTACCAGCCCTTCTGAACGAAGCAAGCGGCGAGTCCTCCCTCAGCCCGACCCTGATTGCGAGCCCGGGACGAGGTGTCGCGACATCGAGCTCGGGACATGAGTGAAGGCCGCTCAGGCCGGTGGGCGGCCGGCGACAACGGCCGAAGGGCCACGGTCATCGTGGGCGTTGCGGAGCAGCAACCAGGCCAACGCGACCGTGCGGCGTGGCGACGAGTGCGTCTGGGTGCCTGAGCCTGCGAACCTCGGCGGAGCGGACGCCGGGCAGCTGCTGGTGCCGGAGTCGATCCGCATCACCGCGCAGGAAGCCGGCCTGCTGCAAACTTTTCCCGCTGATTATCCGTGGGCGGGGAACAAAGGACAGCGGTTCTCGCAGATCGGCAACGCGGTGCCGCCCCGGCTCGCCACGCACCTGCTCGCTCCCCACCTCCAACTCCCCCTGCCCGACGACTTCGCCCTGGCTGCCTGATGCCCCCTATCACCGACTCTGTCGAAGACGACCTCGATACCCTCCCGCCGCCACCACTGGTGTTCCACGTCGAGCAGGCCCTCCTCGGTGCTCTCCTCCTCGAACCCCACCGTCTCGCCGAAATCAACGGGATCACCGCCGAGGCGTTCTCCACCGCCGCGCACGCCGCCCTGTTCACCGCGATCCGCTCCCTGCCGGCCCCCGACCCGGCCCAGCACACCAAGACCACGACATGGCTCAACCAGGTGCTCGCCGCCGCCGGCGAGCAGACCCGCGGACTGACCACCGCCTACCTCCACCACCTGATCGAGCTCTGCCCACAGCCCGGGCACGCGCCCGCGTACGCCCGGATGATCGAGGCAGAGCACTCCCGGCACCTCCTTCGCGCCGCCGCCCACCGCCTCATCCAGACCGCCCTCGACCTTTCGCTCCCCCAGCGCGTCGCCACCACCCTCGCCGAAGTCGGCGCCCTCACCACCGTGGTCGACGGCATCGCCGCACGGTTCCCGCCGCGCTCCGGGCCTGTTCCCCGCACCCCCACCATGCCGGTCATCGCCTGCGGGGAAGAGGTGAGTGAGGAGGAGCAGCTGCTGCTCGCGACGGCGACCGCCCGGCCGGCCGGCCAGTGTCGAGCGGATGTGGTGGCTGACCCCCGGCGACTTCACCCACCCTCTGCACGCTGGGCTGTGGCAGTGCCTCACTACCCTCAGCAGGCGCGGCACCCCCATCGACCCCATAACCGTCCTGTGGGAGGCACAGCACCACGGTCTCCTCAGCAACGGGACCGACGCGGCCGGGCTGCTCGGTTTCCTCGCCGAACCGGCCGGATGTGACCCCGAGTACTGGGGCGAGCGGATCCTCCAGCGCTCCCTCCTCACCACGGCCCAGAACACCGGCCAGGGCATCGAGACGCTCACCCACGACCCGGCCAACACGCCGTACCAGCTCGTCGTCGGCAGCCGGCGCGCACTCGCCGGCCTGTCCGCCGCGCGCGCCCGCTGGCACCACGCCACCACACCCCGGCAGGTGAACACGCCCGCGCGTATCCGGACCTCGGCCCCGCCACGCGCTGGCCCGCCGCCCACCACGGCACCGCCCGCCGTACGCACCCCTCGCTGATCCATGAATCCGACGGTGGCTGGACCACGGTGGTCCGGCCACCAGTAAAAGAGAGCACCCCTCCGTGACCACACCGTCCGTCGACGCGCACGTCCGCCTCGACACCCACCCCACGCACTCCAGCGCCGTGACCGCCACCCTCTCCGGAACCCAGGCCCACATTCCCCACGTGGGCCTGGAGGCCGCCGACTGGCACGTCGCGGCCAACAACGTCCTGGTCCTGGCTCGTATCGACCACGAGGAGCCCTACTGGGCCGAGAAGGCCGCCCGGCAACTGACCGCCGACGGCATCAGCGTCGAGATCACACCCGAACTCCGGGTCGCGATCAACGAGGAATGGACATGGGCCAACTATCCGATGTCCTGGTACACCCGCACCGAAATCCGCGGGGTATCCGACGAAGCCCAGAAGATCTACGACGACATACGCCACGGCCGGCTCCTCATCCACGCCCACGCCCAGGACGGCCACACCACTGTCGCGGTCGCGACCTACCTCGACACCGGCAAGAGCGTTACCTCCACGGCGAAAACCATCTACGGCAGATCGCCGACACCTTCGAGTCACCCGCCCAGGCCCTGACCGCCTTCGAACGCCTCCACGCCGACACCATGCGCCCCGGACCAGCACCGATGACCGACACCGAACGCGCCGCCGACGAAGCCCGGAACTCACCCGGCACACCGACCACCAAGCCCGAACCGCCCAGCGCGGGAACATACACCTCGACCGCCGACACGGCCGGCCCCGGCGCCCACGAGGCCCTGCTCAACTCGTTCATCGAGAACAACGGCGACTGGGAGAAATACCGCACCTGGTACGACAACACCACCATCGCCAACCACGAGTCACTGACCCTGCGCATCCTCTTCGACCACGAAGCTGGCCCCCGGGACGCGACATGGACGCTTGCCGCCTACGAGAGCCCGGTCAGCGAACGTATGTGGCACATGGCCCTCACATCCGCCGTCCCCGCACCGGTCCTCGGTACCCTGCTGTCCGCCATCGCCGCCGGAGACGCCGAGGACACCGCCCTCGGCACCCCCATCGAGACGACCGTCACCGAGGCCGTCCGGCCGCTCGCGGACGTCGGCTGGACGCCCACCGTGGACGGACGCTGGCTGCGCTGGAGTACCCAACAAGGCGACGCTGGCGTCCAGTTCGACGGCTTCGCCGCCCGCAATCCCCACAGCCCCCTCCACACCTGGACCCTCTGGGCTGGCCCCAGCGTTGACCACCCCTCCTGGACCATCCACGCCTCCGCCTACACCCCGGCTGCACTCCTCTCCGACCTCAGCACGGGATCGGAACACGTCAAGAAATCACCGGCCAAGTAGCCCAGCCCGCCCACCGCATCATTACCGCGCGGGCGCCCGATGCCCAACCGATCACTACCCCAAGGGGCCAACACCGCTGACCTCGCCGACCACCCTGACGGTCCACGGCCTCGCCTCTGCGGTACCCGAACACGTCGGCCAAAGCTGGTAATTGCAGTCGTTGTTGGGAAACGTCGACGCCCAACTGGCCCGTGGAGCTAGGCCGTTACAACCGCCCCTCCGGCATCCTCACTCTCGTCGAACTCATCGTTCTCGATCTCCACATCCTCGACCTGGACCACTTGATCACTGCTGGAGTCAGACAGCTCCAGGCCGAGCCACCCCTTGAGGCGTGTGTAGGCCAGACGCAGGAGGACGTCAGCACGCTGATCCATGAACGTCGGATTCCACTCGTCCTCACGCTTACCCAGTGCTCGCAGGTGCGGGAGGTAGCGCGACATGGCCGCTAGGTCTTCAGTCGTCTGCGCAAAAGTGAAGCCAGAACTGTTGAGGATCGACTTCCCGTCGTCGGCCGTCGGGGCACCGAGTGCCGCGTACAAGACCTTCTTCTCGTTCCAAGGCCGCGAGCTGAGGGACGTGTTGGCAGCGCCCGGCGCCAGGACCAGATTGCCCAGCTTGTGGACGGTCTCCTTCTCGCTGTAGAACTCCTCATCCCACCCACTCGTGGCCTGCTGTGGTGCGATGTGTTCGATCGTGAAGTGTGGCTCGTCCGCCCAACCGTCTGCGGTGAAGCACGAGGCGACCCCCGCCTTGCCTTGGATGATCAGTCCCGGATTCTCCAGATCTTCAGTTGTGTCGTGATATGCAGCCAGAAGCAGGAAACGCGTCAGGGGGCGGCTAATTTTGTAGAGCGGCAGCGCGGAAGCAGATGCCAGGAACGACGCCAAGTTTTGGACACCGCCGAGCTTAGGGTGCAACAAACGCGCCGCAAGTTCCTTCTTCAGCGCCTCAGCGTCGACGATCGGATCAGGCTTCATTGCATCGGGCTCTGCCCACTGCCGGGCGAGGGGTCCAATGCCCGTGAGCGAGTCCCCGGCCATGACCGCCCGGTACTGGCTGTCGATGTTGCCTGTGCCGCGGCGGGTTGCTCGCCAGAAGACCGTGAAGGCAGTGATTGCCTTGATCGCCTTCTCGAACTCGGCGATGCGCTCTGTCCTCGCTTCCCCTTCGTCCGAGTGGACAGCCTCGGAGTAGAAGCGCACGAGTGGCGCGATGGCAATGGTGTGATTGAGCGAATTAAGGAAGGCCAGACACAACTTCACGGTGTCCGTCATGGCAGTCGCTTCTAGCCCGGCTAGCGTGCGAGGAGCGTTGACCGCGGGCCCCCAGGTATTCCCGACAAAGGCCGCCGTGTCGCTTAGGTGGCGCAAGTACGCGCTTCGATCATCGGCCGAGTCCTTGTGGCACTCAAAGGTATCGCGCATGTAGACCCGCTGATCCGGGAGGCGCTTGGAGAGCTTCTCCCCAGTCTCTGTCAACGCGAAAGTGACCAGCAGGTCTCGAGTTGCGTTCTGAAGCTTGTCTCCGACGTCGAAACGGTCCAGGTATCCCTGAACCGCCTTCATGTACGCGTGCGCGTCCGAGTCCTGGTAGTCCTGAATCTTCTCTGCCATCACCACCCGAGGGAGGAAGGTCTCGAAGGCGGTCAGAGGCTCGCCCGTGGTATTCAACGACTCGAAGATCGTGAAGGCATAGTCCTCGTCCTTGCCTTGCACGACCGTCAGAGCGATGCGGTTCAAGCCATAGGCAGCAAACATGACGAGGCGCATCAGCTCAGCCTCGGGCTCGTCTTCCAACTCCCCCAGCCAAGCGCAGAGCTCGGGGTCGAGTTCGTGGTTGAAGAGCGCACGCTGGAACTCGATGTTGGTGGCAAGGGTGGCTAGCGGCGGCAGATCCTCCAGCTCCTCGATGGACTTTCGCTGCGACAGCTTGGTCAACCCCGTACGGATCTCGTTGAACCTCTTGATGAGGTCGCCTTCGCCTTCACCTGCATTCTGTCGCGCCGTCGGCCTGAAGTCCGTCGGTTTAGAAGTTGCCGGCTCACTGTCGGCTAGCAATGAGTACGTGTAGATAAGGTTGGCGATCGGCGACTCATACTGCTTGAGTTTCTCGTCCCTGGCCCACTGATCCACGAAGGCTCGAATGAGGCGCGGGTAGATCGGCGTACTTCCGAAATTCTTTCGCTCGTAGAACGCCGCCGCAAGCATCTGCAGGATGTCGCTTGTTTCCGAGTAGAGATGAGTCCGAGCACTGTCGGTCGGATCCGGCGTCTTACCCTTGAAGACCTTCCATGCACGCTGACGAATGAGGTTGTGCAGGCCGACCAGCAGGATAAGAAGGCTCGACAAACGCTGCTGGCCATCGATCACGGTAAGGACCTTGGACGGGACCTCGGACTTGACGATTGGCTTCACCGTGACGTGGTTGACGTCATGGATAGTGATGACGGTCCCCAAGAAGGTGAAGCTGTCCGGCGCCTTGCCTAGATTCTTGAGGCCATGCAGTGTGTCGTCGAGCAATTTCTCGACCTTGTCTTTGCCCCAGCCGTACGGACGCTGGTAGGGCGGCAGGTAGAGGCCCAGACCATTGTCAGACAGCAACTCGCGGACACTCTTGCTCTGCGCCTCGAATATTTCCTTGGCCTGCGTAGGCATGCGTAGTCCCTTTTCCATCCAGCAGGTTCGGTCAGATCAGATGCGGAATCACCTTGGACGGGACCTGCGACCTGCATTTCGGCTCAACGGTCGTGTAGTTAATGTCGCGAAGCACGATTACAGTACCGAGGAAACAGATCGAGTCCTCGAACTCGGCAAGCCGTTCAAGGCCATGCGCGACGCCACCAAGAAGGCACCTGATCTCGGGCAACTCCCAGGTGTATGCGCACTATCACGGAGGAATATAGAGCCCCTGACTGGGCTAACCGAGGAACTGAAAAACTCACACGGTGCCGCGTCAAAAATCTCGCGAGTTTCCATATCCCCGATTTCTCTCCGTTACCGTTCCGTGCCTGCGGGTGAGCCGTCCCTCATGGTGGCATATGAGTGGTCGACAGAGGTGGCAGGAGCGGCATGCGCCCATCATGCCCCACATGTGACGTTGCGTCACTCCATCACGGAGAAGCTCGACTTGTCGTGGCGAGTACGCTGCGTTCCTTCACGAGGTCTGGGACAGAGGCTGGGCTAGGTCACAACCGCAAGCGGGACAAATTTCATAGGAAGTCGGGAAAGCAGCAGCGGCCCCAGCTCGGGATGCTGGGGCCGCTGTGTGTGGTTGCGCGTCAGAGGTGGCAGACGGAGCAGCCGGCCTCGTCGTCGTCTGAGTCGAGTGCGTCGGAAAGGACCTCTAGCAAGGGGCGGTTGGGCTTGATGCGCTTGGCTGCTCGCTCAAGGGCCGCCTCGTGCTTGGCCTCGATCTCGTCCTTGCGCTCTATCAGCTCCGGCAACGACTCGCCCTGAGACCACGTGTAGTTGCGGCCCTTCATGGCGGTGTGCCGGAAGCGGACCTTGTCCTCGTACTCCACGGCCTTGTCGTACAGGTCGGGGTGGCGTTCCTTGAGGCCGACCCACTCGTGCTTGCGCTGGAAGAAGCAGAAGTAGCAGCCGGAGCGTGTGCGCCACTCGTAGTAGCCGGGCAGACCGATGCCTGCCTCGTCGAGGATGCGCATGACGCCTTCCTTGTCGATGCCTTCCTCTCGGAAGGGAAAGACGGCATCGATGTTCGGCTTGGTGCTGACGTAGCCGATGCGGTTCTCGTCGGCCCGGATGGCGACGTAGGAGATGACCTTGTCGTCGCCGACCCAGTCTTCCAGGGGCTTGATCTTGAGGTTCTTGGTGCACCAGCGCATCTGAGGGCTGGGCAGGGTGCCCTGGTAGACCTCCATCCAGTGGTCGAAGTCACGGTCGGCGTTCAGCCGCACGATTGACTTGCCGAGGGCGGCCTCAAGCCGGTTCAAGTACTCGTAGGTTTCGGGCAGTTCGGCGCCCGTGTCGCAGAAGAAGTACTCCATCTCGGGGACCCGGTTACGCATGTGGACGGCGAGCGCCGAGGAATCCTTGCCGCCGGAGATACCGAGAACGTGCCGGACCTTCTGTGTATCGGCTCCGTCAGTCATCCCTGTGCCTTCCTTTCACTCGCCGCTGTCGCGGCATCGGTCACGCGCTGGGCGAGGGCCGCAAGCAGGATCCTCGCTCCGTCCGGTCCGAGAGCCTTCTCGGCCTGCTTCAGGACGTCGGCAGCGAGGCTGTTGGCCTCGGTGCGGGCCTGCTCCGGCACATAGATCAGGGTGCGTTGCTCCACGCCGGCGCTGTCGGTCAAGGTCAACAACTGCGCGTCGAGTTTCTCTTCCCGGCCTCGGACCTCGTTCCCGGCGTGGTGCAGGTGTCCGACTCGGTCGAGGGCCGCAGCCATCGACCGGGCCTTCTGCGGGAAGACCTTGGCTTCGTGGTCGTCCCAGTCTCCGAGGGCGGAGTTGGTCAGGCGCACGACGATGGGCTCGAGCCAGTCGTCGTCCTCAAGGCTGTCGCTGAGGACGAAGTCGACGAAGCCGCGCAGTTCCGGAGTGAGCACCGCGCCAGCGAAGCCTCGCAGCCGAGCAGCAAGCTGTGCGCGCAGCTCCGGCAGTTCGGCCGGCAGACGGAACTCCTGTGCGAGGACGCGCACGACCTGGGTGCGCAGCTGGCCGTCGATGGCGACAAGTTCGTCCGCCGCCTCGGTGAGGCGTTCGACGTAGGTGTTCGCCGCTTCCGCGTCGACTCGGGTGCGGGCCGGGATTTCGGGCAGACCGAGCGACTTCGGCAGCGCGTGGAAGATCAGGTCGTCCGGGTCCAGTGCACCGACGATCGTGGCGCGCACGGCGCGGGCGTCGGCGGAGATGTTCTTGGTGGTGCGGGCGTACTTGTGGAGGTCCGCCACGCGCACGATCAGGGCGCTGGCCACGGAGAGGAGGTCGGGGTTGCGCAGGGCCTTGGACCGCGCTGCCTCCACGCCGAGCGACACCATCAGCTTCTTGATGATGCTGCCGCGCTGACCATCACCAGCCGGCGTGTACTTCACCGCGAAGCGTCCCGGGCCCTTGACGAGCCGCTCGACCACGTCGATGGTCAGCCGCGGCAGGTAGGTGCCTTCCTCGAACAGCGCGACGTCGTGACGGCGGATCACCAGCGCCGGGATCAGAACCACCGGGACAACACCGGCCTTGAGCCCGAACGGCGGGCTCATCAGGACACGGATGACCTCCTCGATACTCACCCGGTCGGTAGCACCGGTCAGTGCCTCGCTGAGGGCGTTCCAGACGGGCTGGGCGTGCTCATGCCCTTCGCTGGGTGGGGAGAAGCCATAGGGGAGGAGGCTCTCCTGCTGGCTCTCGGCCCGGGCCACGCCGTTCTCCCGGTGCAGGCCGAGGTAGGCCAGGGCGCCGCTGTACATGGCGCGTTCGGCCCGGTAGCCGTCGCTGAAGCCGAGGTTCTTCTCGCCGGAGGCGGCAAGCATGGCCGTCAGCAGGATGCCGCGGGCCTGGGCGGCCTGGCTGGTCAGGACGTGGCGCCCGAGCATCTCGTTGCGGATGTGGGGCGTGTGCGGGTACACCGACTCACAGGCCAGGGAGACCAGTCCGCTCAGGCTGCGGGCCTGCAAGGCGGAGACGGCGGGTTCTTCACCGGAGGCGATTCCGGTGTGCCACAGGCTCCAGGATCCCTCGGAGGCCGGCGGGTAGAAGGCGTCCTGCAGGAGCTCCAGCAGCTCTGCCTCGGCCTGCACGATCCGCTCGGTGACTTCGCGCCGGGCGACGTGGTCGAGCTCCTGCTGGTTGCTGAGTTCCTTCAGCGCGACCAGGTAGGTGGCCGTGGTGAGCACTACGTCGGGGTGGGGGGTGGTGCCGACGAGCACTGGCAGGGGCGAGTGGACGTTGGGCCGGTCGGCGTCGGTGCCGAGGTGGAAGACGACGAGGCCGTCGGCGGGCTCCTTCAGTTCGTCCGGGGCGGCGACGGTCTGGGTCTCCGGGCCGCTGACCGCGGTGTAGAACACGCGCATCATGCCGGTGACCTGGCTGTGGCGGCCGGCCACGAATGCCTGCGGGACGAGGCTGCCGAGCCGGTCGATGACTGAGGCGTCGTCGAAGTGGGTGATGATTTCCTTGATCTGGCCGTCGATGTCGACGTCCGTTCCCTGCCAGACCCGGTATTCGCCGCTGAATTCGCGGTGGACCACGAAGCCCCGCTGGACGAGGTCGGCGAGCCGCTCTTCGAGTGCCGTGAAGGCGTCGGGGTCGGCGACGTCGGTGGGGTCGTGGAGGGCGAAGTGGATCATCGGCGCGGTGGCGCTAAGGGCCCCGTCGGAGTCGATCAGGTTGAGGACGCCGATGGTCTTCAGGACGTCCTGGTCGGCGTCCGGGAGGCCGTTGGCGTCCCGGATGCGCGAGTCGACCTCGATCCACTTGCTCGCATTGGCGGAGGCGAGCAGGGTAGTGCGGCCGGAGTTGAGGAAGAAGTCGTACAGCTGCGGCAGCCGCACCGTGCTGGCGTGCTCTGCGTCCTGAGCCCGGTGCCGGGCCAGCGAGTGGCGGACGGTGTTGGGTTCCCCGCTGTTGAGGAAGCCCGACAGGCTGCGGTCGTGCTGGCCGATCTGCGCTGCAAGGATCGGCGCGGCGATGGCCGTGATCGGGTGCAGCGGGTAGAGGTCCGCGAAGTGGTCGGGCCCAAGTTCGGCCAGGACCCCGAGACCGTGCTGCGTCCAGATGTCGGCGGACGCCTCGGCCGCCGCGGTGATCAGGGCCTGCCCCGCAGCGCTGACGGTCGAGTGGTCAAGGCGGCGGCGCAGCAGGTGCAGGGAGTCGCCGTGGTGGGGGACGAAGGTGATGTCTTCGAAGCGCCCCTGGATCTTGGCCCATTCTCGGGTTTTGAGTTCACTGGACCGTGAGGCGTAGTCCATGAACGACAGGTGCTGCAGGGTCATCAGGTAGAGGGGCAGCCCGTTGGGGCCGGCCGACTTCTCGGCGAGTTCCTGCAGCAGGAACAGGTCGTGCTGAGCGTCGGCGAACTCGTTGTTGCCGGCGAGGTGTTCGAGTGTTTTGCCGAACTCGTCGATGACGAGGAGCAGGGGCTGCTGCCCGTCCCCGGTCAGCGCGGTGACGGCGCCGAGGATGTCCTTGGCGCCGGCGCGCTCCGCGGCGCAGGCCGCCAGGGCTGCCGCGATGGCCTTCGGGACGCGCTTGCCCCAGCGTCGCTCCGCTGCGGTGTGCAGGGCACGGGCGAGCGTGGTGACCAGGGATTCGCGGCGTGCGGTGGCCACGCCGCCGAGGAACCCCTCGGGGGCGATGGCGTCGCGTGCTGCGGCTAGGCGCTGGGCGAGGGCCGGGCTGGCCTCGTCGAGGATGCGCTCGGCTTCGCTGCGACGCGTGGCGTCCCGCCCGAGGAGGGCGTCGATGATGTTGGACAGGGTGGACTTGCCGGATCCGTAGGGACCGGTGAACGACCACGTGCGGGTGCGGCGTTGATCGGCCAGCGCGCTTGCGATGCGTTCCAGAACGTCGACGGCTCGCGCTCCGACGTAGGGGTCGTGCAGAGCGTCCTCGACGTCGCGCTCAAGGTTGGTCGAGCGCATCTGGGAACCAACGAGTTCGATGCCAGCGGGGAACTGCGGCGCGGAGCTCGCCGGGCTGCTGAAGGTCCGCGTGGGGGTTGCGGTGGTCACGCGGTCTCCTCAAAGAGCAGCTCGGCTGTATTGGTGTCGGTGGCGAGTTCCTTCTGCTCGGCCTCGGCGAGCTTGGGGAATTTGGCGGCCCACTCTTCGCGGGTGGGAAAGCCCGGGCGACGGGTGACGAAGTCGTACTGCTCGTCGAGCACCTCCCAGGCCAGAGTGAACGGGTCGGCTGTGAAGGCGAGGCTGCGCTGTCCCACGGCCTCGGTCAGGTTGAGCTGCGGGTGGTCTGCAGCGATCTTCTGCAGCGCCGTGACGATCTCGTTCTCCCGGACACGGAAGGCGCGCCCCGGGGAGCCCGGCTCGTTGGCGAGGCGGGCCACGGAGATCGAGTTGGCCTGCCGGGAGAACTTGGCGGCGTAGTCGAGGCAGGCGTAGGCCAGGACCCGGGCGGGCAGCGTGGTCCGGTGCCCGCTGGTGAACTGCCACTCGGGCTTGCCACGCGTCCCGACGAAGGTAAGCAGGTCAAGGTCGCGGAAGGGACAGGCGAGCAGGTCCTCGTAGCTGCCTGGGGAGCCGGCCTTCTCCGGAGCGCTGCGCGCGTACATCTTGGTGACGCAGTCGATGTCGCGGACGATCGACGCCTCGACCGGGCTCTCCGCGTAGGAGAAGTTCACGTGCCGGGTGACGACCTGCGTCATGTCCGCCACCGTGAACCGGGAGAACGGCGCAAGATGGAAGGCCGTGTACCACGCCGGTGCCCAACTCTTGGCCCCAGGACGAGAAGAGACCAGCCACCAGTGCAGCAGCCACAGGCTGCCGGTCTCTTCCAGATACGGGTCAGCCCCGTCCTCGTCGAGCAGCCAGCGGGCTTCCCAGGTAGGGAAGGAGAACTTGGCCTGTGTGCCCTTCGTCGGAGAGTGCTCACGCGTCAGCTTGAACGCGCGCGACCAGTAGCGCATGGCGTTGACCATGTTCTTGCCCACGCCGAACAGCACCGGGGCATCTTCGGCAAGGAACGCTCCCTGATCTTCTTTGACCTGCATGTACGCCTTGTGCAGCCAGCCGAAGCGGGGCGCGAACGTTTCGTGTCGCGCGAAGGCAAAGTGGGCGGCTTCCCCGAGCCGGCTGTCTGACATTCAAGACCTCTCTGTGTCCAATGCGATTGCTCTAACGAGGTGTTAAACCAGGTAACGGTCAGCGGGGACCGCAGGCTTCGGCCAGTGCGGAGCGAACTTGCACCGCAGCGCGCACAACGGCCTGTGCTGCGTGCACGACCTCGGCTTCCGTGGTGGCGTAGCCCAGCGAGAAGCGGATCGTGCTGTCGGCGTCTTCCCGGGACAGCCCCATCGCCAGGAGCACATGGCTCGGCGTCGGAGCGCCCGACGCGCACGCGCTGCCCTCCGACGCGGCGACATCGGGCATGGCCGCCAGGACCGCATCCGCAGGCAGCCCCGGGAAAGTGATACTCGTCACTCCAGGGAGCCTTTGATCCCGCTGTCCGTTGATACGGCACTCGGGCAGGGCGCCAGTCACCAGAAGTTCCAGACGGTTCCGCAAGGAGGCAATCCGCTCGGCTTCCTCGCCGAGACTGCGGCGCGCGGCCTCAGCTGCGGCACCCATACCAATGATCCCTGCCACGTTCAGCGTGCCCGCGCGCCAGCCCCGCTCCTGTCCGCCGCCCACGAGGAGCGGCCTGTGCGGCAACGGTGCCCCGCGCCGTACATAGAGGGCACCTACCCCCTGCGGTCCGCCGAACTTGTGCCCGGACAGCGACAGTAGGTCGATGTCGAGTTCGGCAACGTCCACCGGGAGACGGCCGACGATCTGCGTGGCGTCCGTGTGCACGAGGGCTCCGGCTTCACGGGCCGCCTCGGCCACCACGCGGAGATCCGTGAGGTTGCCCGTCTCGTTGTTCGCCACCATCAGGGAGACGAGGCCGCCGCAATCTGCAGCGAAGACCTGATCCAGCACGCCGAGTTCCACCAGCCCGTCGGCGCCGACGGGCAACAGCACGAGATCCTCGGGACGTTCGGCGGTGACCGTGCGGGCCGTCTCCAGGACGGCCGGATGCTCGACCGGGCTCGTCACCAGCGGATTCCCCCGCATATAGGCGGCCCGGAGCGCAAGATTGTTCGCCTCGGTCGCCCCTGACGTGAAGATGATCTCACCGGGCGAACACCCGAGAAGTTCGGCGATCTGCCGCCGGGCATCATCGACCCTGTGGGCCGCCTGCCGTCCCGGCTCATGCATGCTTGAGGCATTTCCGACCGCCTGCATCGCCTCGATCACCGCGGCAGCAGCCTCGGGCCGGATCGGAGCGGTGGCGTTGTAGTCGAAATAGGACGTACCTGATCCGTTCGGCCCGTTCATCATCCGCCACCCCGCCTCGCTCGTGTCACGCACCAATGTACTGCTGGTGGAAGTCGAGCCCTGCATCCGGGGTTCCACCAGGAGCACGGAGCGATCCTAGCCACGACCCAAGATCCACCGCCGAATCGACCGAATGCGGGGTGTCGCGGGCGAGTTACCGAACACATGTTCTACATTGCGGCTCGCATACGCAAGCCCGTCGTCGATGAGCTCGCATCGGGCCGCCGAGAACCGGTCCATTACATGGCCAAATACCGCCCCCGGCCGGGCATTTCACCTGACGGAGCGTCCGCTATCAGTGCCCCCGATTAGGGTTGGCCGCACGCTGCAGCGTTGCAGGGGCTGCGAGTTGAGGCGCTGCTTTGCGTGCGTCGAACTGTCGGGGGAGGAACTTGACAATGATGGCCGGTCCGATGCGAGCCGCTCACGGCTTCGCTGCCTGTCGTATCAGGCGGGTGGGGACGTGACAGCCTGGTCACCGGGGATGTCTTTCGATGCGCTCCTCGCAAACGCCTCCATGGAATACATCCGTGGGCACCTCGGCAAGGAGCTGTGCGCTCTTCTCGACCTCATTGACGGAGGTACGGCAGCAGACAGTCGGCTCCGGGCCGTCGCCGCGGTCGCGATCGACGCCGAGCGGCTGGTCGCGGAGGATGCTGAGCGGAGCGCTCTGTTCTCTCTTATTCCGGACGCGAAGCAGGTCGAACTCGCGCAGCGGCTGGGGTCTTTGGGCGACGGGCAGCCGCTGACGTACTTGCAGGAGCTGAAGTGGACGGCCGACGAGCGCCGTGGACTTCTGGAGTTCTTCGGCTTCACGGTCGACCGTGCGCAGTCTGAACTGCCGTCGTTCAAAAGGGAAACCACGCCCGAGTACGGCCTGTTCCCGCATCAGCGGCGCGCCGCTGCCCGGGTCAAGGAACTCCTGTACGACGGCCCGCGGCGGGTCGTGCTTCACCTGCCGACCGGCGTGGGCAAGACCCGGACCGGCATGAGCCTGATCTGCGACCACCTGCGTCAGCACGGGCCCGCGCTGGTGGTGTGGCTGGCGCACGGACAGGAGCTGCTGGAACAGGCCGCAACCGAGTTCGAACGCGCCTGGTCCAAGGTCGGAGACCGCCCGCTGCCGGTCCTGCGCGTGTGGGGCAGCGCACCGGCAGACCTGGCGGGCGTGAGCGACGGTCTGGTCGTCCTCGGTCTGGAGAAGGCCGTCGCAACCGCCAAGTCGGACCCGCAGTTCCTGCGCACCCTCGCCGCACGCAGCACCCTGACCGTGTTCGACGAGGCACATCAGATCATCGCCCCCACGTTCCAGGGAGTGGTGGACGAGCTGACGGCCCGTCACGACGCGAGCCTGCTGGGCCTCACCGCAACACCGGGCCGCACGTGGGCGGACATCGCCAAGGACGAGGAACTCGCCGAGTTCTTCTCCCGCCAGAAGGTCATGCTGGAGATCGAGGGCTACACCAACCCGGTGACAGCTCTCATTGATCAGGGCTACCTGGCCAAACCGCTCATGCGCACGGTGGCCTCGGAAGCCGGTATGCACCTGTCGGCCCGGGATCAGCAGAGCCTGGCACGATCGTTCGACATTCCGGCGGCCATCGTGGCCGAGCTTGAGCGGGACGAGCAGTGGAACCTCAAGGTCGTACAGACGATCATGGACCTGCTCGAAGAGCGGCACCGCCGCATCCTGGTGTTCGCCGCGTCCGTTGAACACTGCCGACTGATTGCGGCCGTACTGTCCGCGGCCGGCCTCGACGCCGCGTTCGTGACCGGCGAGTCCTCCCCCCGGCACCGGAGCGACGTCATCCGGCGCTTCAAGAGCGCTGCCCGGCGCCCCATGATCCTGTGCAACTTCGGAGTCCTGACGACGGGCTTCGATGCCCCGGCGGCCAGCGCCGCCGTCATCGCCCGACCGACCAAGTCACTGGTGCTGTACAGCCAGATGGTCGGCCGGGTCATCCGCGGACCCAAGGCCGGCGGAACTACTACCTGCGAGATCGTCACCGTCGTCAATCCGGAGCTCCCCGGCTTCGGAGACGTGGCGGAGGCATTCACCAACTGGGAAGACGTATGGGAGACAGCGTGACCGGCGAGGAAAATGAATATCGGATCGTCAGCCCTTCGCTGACCGTCAAGGCCATGCGTGACAGCGGCTACAAGAACACCGCCTACGCGCTCGCGGAGCTGATCGACAACAGCATCGACGCAGAGGCCACGCTGGTCCAGGTCTTCGCCTGCGAGATCCCGGTCCAGGGTGCCACCCAGACGAGGCACCGGGTGGACACCATTGCTGTCCTCGACAACGGCAAGGGGATGGGCGCCGAACTCCTCCGGCGCGCCCTGAAGTACGGAGACGGCCTCGGCGACGACCGCAACCGCATCGGCCGCTTCGGCATGGGACTGCCCAACTCCAGCATGTCCCAGTGCACCAGGGTCGAGGTCTGGTCGTGGACCAACAGTGCCGCGAACGCCATGTACACCTACCTCGACCTGACGGAGATCGCTAACGGACGGGACGACGTCCCCGACCCGGTACCCAGCCGTGTACCGGAGTACTGGGACGAACTGAGCGAAGCCCCGCTAGGCACCAGCGGCACCCTCGTCGTGTGGTCGAACCTCGACCGGGTCAAGTGGCACGGCGCCGGAGCCACCCTGCGCAACACCGCTGAGCTGATCGGCCGCGTGTACCGGCACTACCTGCACGACGGCAGTGTGGACATCAAGATGGCGCCGGTCCGCGACGGCAAGGTCCTCGACGGGGACAACGGCTCTTACTACGCCGAGCCCAACGACCCCCTCTACCTCATGGAAGAGACTGGGACGCCGGCACCGTTCAGCGATACGCCCATGTTCGAGCCCTTCAACATGGGCAACGAGGACGAACCCGGGGTCTACGACTACCCGATCACCGTTAACGGCACGAGGCACACTGTGAAGGTGAGGGCGTCGATCGCCCGGCCCGAAGCCCGCCGCCACGACGTCCCGGGCCTTCCGTGGCCCGACACTGCGAACCCGAACCGCGAGCCGGGCGCCCAGAAATGGGGCCAGCACGCCCGGAGGAACATCGGCATCTCCCTGGTGCGCAAAGGCCGGGAACTTGACCTTGATACGTCATGGGCGATCGGCTACGACCCCGTTGAACGCTGGTGGGGCGTCGAGGTGAACTTCCCGCCCGAGCTCGACGAGGTCTTCGGTGTGACGAACAACAAGCAGACCGCCGTGGTCTTTTCGTCCCTGGCAGACTTCGACTGGTCCGCCGAGAAGGACGCGGACGAGACCCCCAAGGAGTTCAAGGACCGCCTCGCCGAGTTCGGCGATCCCCGGCTGCCGTTGATCGACCTCGCCCACTACCTGAGGGACCTTCTGGGCAAGATGCGGCGGAAGCTGAAGCAGCAGGCGCTCGGCAACCGCAAGAGCAGGAAGCGGCACGACGACGAGGTTGCTTCCAAGGCCACGGACGCGGTGAAGCGCAGGCAGGAGGACGGTCACACGGGAACGACCGACCGCCTCGCCGAGGAGGCGTCCGAGGCCGACAAGCGCCAGGAGCAGCTGACCGCACTGACCAAGCAGCACCATCTCGACGAGGACACCGCCCAGTCCATGGTCGACGAGGCGCTGGAGAAGGACTGGCGCGTTCGCTGGATCTCCGGTCCCCAGGACTCATCGGCCTTCTTCAACATCGACCTGCTCGCTGGCATGCTCCAGGTGATCTTCAACACCGAACACCCCCTGCACAGCAAGCTGATGACCGTCCTTGAAGACGTACCCGACAACGCGAGCGAGGCCGAGCTGCGCCAGCGGCTCACCCGCGCCTCCGACACCTTCAAGCTGCTCGTCTTCTCCTGGGCCCGCATGGAGGACGAGATCCCCGGCAAGCGGGACCGCGCCCGGATCGCGGACGCCCGCCGCGACTGGGGACGTTACGCCCGCGACTTCATCGAAGACGGGAGCGATGACGAGTGAGGCAGCCGGACCACGTCTGGCAGCAAATAGCTGACCTGCTGAAGGACGCCACCGAGGAGGTACTCCTCATCGCGCCCTTCATCAAGAAGAACGTGTTCGAGGAGGCCGTCGCCTCGGTGCCGGCCTCCGTACAGAAGATCGAGTGCGTAACGCGCTGGACCCCGGCGGAGGTCGCCGCCGGGGTGTCCGACCCCGAAATCATCGAGGTGGCCCAGAGCGACGCGCGCGTCTCCATCACCCTGTGCCCGTCTCTTCACGCCAAGCTCTATCGAGCCGACGCCCGCTGCCTGGTCGGCTCCGCAAATCTGACGGGCAAGGCCACCGGCCGTGCCCCGAACGCCAACATAGAACTCCTGCTGGAGGCCCCCGCCGTCCATCCCGAGGTGCAGCGCGTCCTGGGCCAGATCGAATCACACTCGACACGGGCCACACCCCACACCGCAGCCCTCGTACGGCAGCAGGCAGAACTCCTCAAAGCCGAGCGCATCACCTCGCTCCCCGGAGACGAACCTGCCCGCCGCTGGTTTCCGGAGACGAGGCGACCGGAGAACGTCTTTGCCCTCTACAGCGGGCGCACGAGATTCACCTCGCCCGTCGAGACCGGCATCGTCCGGGATCTCGCCATGCTCGACGTCCCGGCCGGTCTGTCCGAACACGACTTCAACACCGAAGTCGAAGCCCGGCTGCACGCCATGCCCGAACTCGGCAGACTGCTCGCCGATCAGCGTCTCAGCAGCGTCGAACTCCAGCAGGCCATCGCCGAGCGAACAGGAGACACAGAAGACCAGGCCCGCAGGACGACGGAGACGCTCGCGGCCTGGCTACAGCACTTCGGCCAGTACTACACCGAGGTGGGCTCGTGGGAACTGCGCCCTGGGCGGGAGCACACCTAAGATCACATGCACGGCGTGGCACGGCGATGGGCTGCCGGCTCATCGCCGCCCGGCGCAGACGAACGTGATGGGGAAGGCACGTCATGGCACAGGTGCGGATCCCGTTCCTGCTGGGGCACGCCGAAATCGCCTTCCTCTTCCACGTGGAACGGCAGACGTCGCAGAAGTGGCGGACCGAGGGCACGCTCGGCAAACCCGACCTGATCGCGTCCGGCAATCCGTACTGGCTGCTGACCACGGTCATGCGACTCGGTGGCGAAGGCGACCGCAAAATCGACCGCGAACGGCTCGCAACGTACAAAGCCAGCATCCCTCTCGGCTACGACCCAGAGGAGAAGGAGCCACGCCCCGTCATTGTCGGTATTCAGGAGGCAGCACGCGTTCTCGGTCAAGACTCGCAGGCAGTCTCCCGGTGGCGCAACCGTCAGAAGATCGCCGAAGCCGACCTGCTCCTTGCCGGTTCCCCGCTCTGGCTCCTCGACACCATCCTGACCGACGGACAACAACGGCAGCGACCCATCGTGGCCTCCGAAGTCGCTTCACTCCGTGCAGGGCAACGCGCTCCCCAGAAACCCCGCGGCCGAAGGCCCAACGCCCCCACCACAAGCCCACCGCGAGAACAGCTGCCCGCCGCACGGACGTTCACCAGCGCTGACCGCGGGGCCGCAGCAGAGTTCCTCGCAACAGTCCTGGCGCAGGGCCATTCCGTCGTCATCGAGCCTCGGCCGTAACTGACTTCACCACCCACTCCGCACATCCCCCGTGTCCGCCGCCCAGTCGCTGACCGCCGTGTTCGCCGACAGCAGTGAGAGAAGCACTTGATTGCCCATCTATCCATACTGTCTCTCACATGCCGATCTTGCAGCATGCCCTTCGAGCCCCTCACCCCGACCCCACCGATTCCACACCTCAAGCCGCTTCCGCCGACAGCAAAGACCGGGCGGGCGAGGGCATGAAGGTCATCTCCTACGTCGGCGGCGTCCAGTCGACAGCCCTGCTCGTGTTGGCCGCTCAAGGAGAGATCGACTTTCACACATTCCTCTTCGCCAACGTCGGGGACGACAGCGAACACCCCGCGACGCTGGCCTACGTTCGCGAGGTCGCCGTCCCGTACGCCGCCCGTGCCGGACTCGAAATCCATGAACTCGATCGCCGCCGTCGGGACGGAACCACCGAAACGCTCATGCAGCGGCTGAACCGGCCGGACACGCGGTCGATCCCCATCCCGGTCCGCATGGCCAACAGGCCCCGGGCCGGCGCAACTGCACGGCGGACTTCAAGATCAAGGTGGTCGGGCGGTGGCTCCGGGAGCACGGCGCCACCGCGGATCATCCGGCAACAGTTGGCATCGGCATATCGCTCGACGAAATCCATCGCGCCAACCGTCGCCGAAGCGAGTCCCACGAGGTCATCGAATACCCGCTTCTCGACCTCGCGCTCCGAAGGGACGACTGCGAACGCATCATCGCCGAAGCTGGCCTGCCGGTGCCGCCCA
Source organism: Streptomyces sp. NPDC060366 (assembly GCF_042725135.1). Taxonomy (NCBI): domain Bacteria; kingdom Bacillati; phylum Actinomycetota; class Actinomycetes; order Kitasatosporales; family Streptomycetaceae; genus Streptomyces; species Streptomyces sp. NPDC060366. The sequence goes on from NZ_JBHXDC010000018.1 coordinate 144,094, forward strand.
AGAGCTCGTGCTTCTTCTGCCCCTTCCGCACGGTCGGCGCGTGGCGCCACCAGCGCAGGCACGAACCGGAACTGTTCGCTTTGTCGGTCCGGCTGGAGGAGACGATCAATGGGCGCCGGGCCGCGCTCGGGCGGGACTCCGTGTATCTCACGAGATATGGCATGCCGCTCCCCCAGGCCATACCTGATGCGTCCCCGAGCGATGGCAGCGTCGATGAGGACGACGGTGCTTGCGACTCGGGTTGGTGCATGACCTGAAAGGCCCCGAGCAGGCGGCGAGCGGGGGCCGGAAGCCACGGCTTCCGGC
>NZ_JBHXDC010000019.1:0-112839 GCF_042725135.1 Streptomyces sp. NPDC060366
CACCGAGAGCGAACTGCTGCGCTCCGTCCTCCCCCGCAAGACCGCCCGGAAAGCTCCCGGATCCGGAAGTAACAGACTTCCGGAGTAACAGACTCCGGAAGTACGGGAGTCCGGAACTCGGGCCGGTACAGGGTGCGCCCCGTACCGGCCGTTCCGCGTCACGGGCGGCGCAGCAGGGCAACGGTGGCGGCCACGGCGGCCACCACCGCGGCCACCGCCATCAGAGCGGTCAGCGCGATCGTCAGGGGCGCTTCGAGCGCGGGGTGCTGGTAGGTGAGGTAGGCGACGCTCCCGCATGCAAGCGACACCACCAGGACCACCACCAGGGCCAGCGACACAGCCATCACCACGACGGCCGTCGACGCCGGGGCGGGCGCCGGCGGCAGCGGCTCGGAGACGGGGGAGGGCTGGTAGGTCGGGACGGTCGGAGCAGACATGGCGGTTCCTTCAGGTCGGGCGTACGAAGGCCGTACGCGAGGTGGAGTGCTTCGCCCCTTTGCGTCTCGGGGCGGGCCGGGGACACAGTCCTGGATCCGGCGGCTGGTCTCCATTCCTCGCGAAAATCCGTGTCACGCCTCGTCAGACGGGGGTCAGGGACGGATTCGCGAGGGCTTGACGGCCGGGGCTCCTGGAGTGCCGGGCAGCAGAATGGACCGGCGAGGACCAAGCGGCGCAAGCCCTGGCTCTGGCCTGAGAGGCAGTGAGTAAGCTCGCTCGCGTGGGGGTCGTCACTTGCGACTTAGTTATGGGGTGGCAGCCGCGGAATGTGACGCGGGATCCCGCGAAATCTTGCAACGCACTGTCGGCACCACCACGGCGCACCCCGAAGCACCGCGTTCACGCGACTCTCGACCGTGCGGCTGACCGTGTGTGGGGGTACTCACGTGAGTACCCCCACACCTCGTCCGCCGGGACCCGCCCGGCCGGTCACCGGCGAAGCAGGAGCGCCGCGTACATGAGCGGGGCCAGGATCCCCACAACGGCCAGGGCCGCCCCCATGGGTTCCCGGGCATCGGGATGAACGTAGACCACGTACGCGACCACCCCGGCCGCCAGGAGCAGCACCACGAACGCCAGCAGCACCACGACGGGCATCAGCGACGGCGCCACCGGGGCCGGGACGGGCGCCGGCGGCTGCGGCACGGCGGGTATGGGCGGATCCTGCGGACCGGTCGGGGTCGACATGACCGAAGTCCTTTCGGGTCGGGCGCATCGGGTGCGCGGATCACTGCGGAAGAGGTGTCCTCACTCCTTGGCCACGCTGGGAGCGGGCCGGACAGCACCGTGCGACACGGCGGGGCAAGCCCGGCAACTCCTTTCTACGACCAGGCACTCACCATCCCCCGCGCACCTGACATTCCGAGTGGCCTGGCTCCGGAACCGGCCCTGACTGTCCGTAGCGGCGAGGCGAGGCGGCGCGAGCGCAAAACCCCTGCCCGGCCCCCAGCGGACGGCCGCAGCCCTGGCAGGGAGGGGGTTCCCGGCTCGCCTCGCCTCGCGCCGCCTCGCCTCGCCGCTACAGAACGTGACAAGCGGAAGATGAAGAAGGCGTGTCCGAACCTGTAGCCCTTCGGGTCGGCCACGGACGCCATCTCCGGCTCCGGAGGCGAGGGCCGGGAGTTGGCTGGACCGTGGGATCCGGTGGGTGGTGGACGAGGGGATCGGACGGGGGACCGCGGGCACTGCCGCAGGTGGGACCCCCTTTCCGGACCTGGCCCCCGTTGCCGCAGGCCAGGCCCTGTGGGCAAGCTCGTCCGGCGCGCCAACACCTCTACCGGCAGGCTCGGGAGAGGTCCATCCGGCGCCGCCCGGCAATCCGAACTCGCGCTGCACCTAGGAGACGTTCGCCGTCGGTTCCGTCTCGTGCGCGGGACCGTAGAAGTTCACTGCCTCGCGCGTGCGCGACACGCGCGCGCCTTGGGATCGCCCTGGGCGCCCGGTGGCGGCGGTGAAGAAGATGAACACCTCGATCCCGAGCGGCACGCAGACTGGGCGGATGATCACCCGCCGCCCGCTGGGCACCGGACCGTCCGAGAACTCCGGGTTGTCGCCAACGTCGCCGCCGCGCGCGCAGCTCGCCGCCGAACGCCTCCCAACGACCACGGTCGCGGTCTCCTCGGTCGACGAGCCCGTCGCGGTGCCGGCCGCCCGGCGCCGGACCCTGGGCACCGGAACCGCGGCGACCGCCAGGCGGTGACCGGCCCGCCCCTCACGCGTGTGCACGGTGTGCACGTGCACGCGTGCACACCGAAACGCGCGCGACCCCCGACCGGCGCCCAGCAACGGGTGTTCTGGCTCCGCCAGATGTTCGACCGGCGGGCCGCCGACCCCGGCCGGGCACCCCCGTACGGACGGGTGCGGCCGTACGGACCCGCCCGCACCCGGACGCGCCGCACGTCGGCGCGCCCCGGCAGGCCCGGCCGTACGGGGCGCGCGAGCATGGGCCCGCGCGTTCAGCTTCCCCGCGATCCCCTCCTGGGGAAGCTGAACGCGTCTGCGGCGCGGCGGGTCTCCCTCACGCGTGGGCGGGCGCGGCACGCGGTGGCCCCCCAAATCGACCTGCCCGGCGACCGGCCGACCCTGCGGCGCGGCGCTCACAGATCCGGGCCGCCAGCCCCCGAGCGGAGGGCGGCTCGGGCCACCTGTTCGAGCGTGTAGCCGGTCGGACGGCCCGGAAGCCGCAGGCGCAGGCTGGACAGATCGAACTGGGCGGCTCGGAAGACGGTCGCGATCGTCCGGCCGGCCATCGCCAGCCGGTCTGGCCGGTGGTCCCACTGCCGCCAGGTATCCGGGTCCGCGGCGCACAGGTGCTCAAGGAGCTGGGCGACGCTCATCGACTGCGGGTCACCGGCGCGGGAGAAGGCATCGCGCATCAGGCCGGCCAAGCGGCTCGCCTCGGCAACGTGCGGCGCGGCGGGCAACGCGCTGGAGTCCGGCAGTTCCGTGGACGGGTAGGAGCGGCAGCCGAGATCGACCGCAGCGGTCGCGATGATGGCCACGGGGTGGTCCTCGCCGAAGTCGAACCACTCCCCGTGGCTCCGGTACGCGGCGAACCGCTGGTGAAGAGCATGCTCAAGACGGCGTCCGCCACGGGTCTGCCACATGACGTGGAGCCGGACCGGTGACCCGCACTGGAGGTCACGCAGGCGCGCGGCCACGTCCGCCGCCGTACCGATCTTGACCGGCCGGGCCGCCACCGACCCCACCAGGTAGACCCACGCCTCAAGTTCGGGTTCCTTGCCGTGCACCGCACCCCCTCCGTCACGCCGAACGGCCCCGGCGCGGCTGACGAAGCTATCGGGGCCGCCACGCACACGTGCGTTGGGATCCCGGATTCACCAGATCGCGGCCGTGATGATGACGACCGGCCTGGCGCCGGCCGGGAGGGCGCTTCACAAGGCGCCTCATAGGGCGCCGCACAAGGCGCCCGACAGGGCGCCGCACAGGGCGCTTCATAGGGCGCCTTGGGACCGGCCCGCGGTGAGGTAAACCCGCACGTCAGCAAGCTGGTCAAGGGGGCGCCGGGCCGCCGACTACTTCTCACAGAGGGTCATTTGAGAAGCACAGACCCCTACCCGACCGACTGAGCGAGACCCGGAAAAGAGATCCAGAGCGACCGCTAGCGGGAGTGCTAGACCTAGCGGCCCCCGCTGCTAGGCGCACCGCCCTGACCAGCGCTCTAGCACCTAGCAGCCCACCACCCAAGCCCCGCAACCCCGCGACAGGCCACCTCAACCGCCGCCCGCCGCCCGGGTGCTAGAACCCGCCCCCGCCAACACGAAGCGCTGTACGCCGATCTGAGCGCCGAACACGAGACGCCCCGCCGAGGGAGACCAGGGCGGGGCGAAAACGCGGGAGAATGCCGTACGGGCCACGTCACGGGTCTAGGAGGCTTCCCCCCGCCGGAACCCGCGACTTGACAGCCATGTCCTCCGCCCGCGCCGTGGGCACGTCCGGGTGGGCGCAGCGGCGGAGCGGATTGTCGTCGTCGTCATCCTCGACCCACCCGTGCTGGTCACAGGCCGGGCACGCCCGCACGGCCAGGCGCCGGGCATACGTGGCGTCCCACGGCGGAGCGCCGACGGCCGACCATTCCCGCGCCAGTTCCAGGTACTTGTCGCCCCTGTCGGCGAAGACCGGTGCCACCGCGCCTGGGCGCAAGGTGCGCAACAGGCTCCACGCGGCGTGGCTGGCCGCGTACATCGCAGAGTTGGCCAGCGGTTCGACCCCGCCGCCGTCGTGCCGCCTCAGGATGTCCAGCCGCGCCACGACCTCCAGCAGCTCTCGGTAGGTCTGCTCGTACGCCGATCGGCCGCCGTCCATCCGCACTCCTGCCGTCGAGGCGCCGTACGCCTTCCTGAGCGCCGTTCTGACGCCGTGTCGGCCCGAGCAGTCCCACGCGGTCCGGGAAGGCACTCAGAGGCGCGCTGAGCGCCTTCCCGGCGGTGTGCTCAGGTCTGGCTCATGTCCAGGAACCGGCTGTAGTGGCCCTGGAAGGCGACCGTGATCGTCGCGGTCGGGCCGAACCTGTTCTTCTCGACCACGAGATCGGCCTCCCCGGCGCGCGGCGTGAACGGGTCGTCGGCGTCCGGGCGCTCGATCTTGAGCACGACGGACGCGTCGTTCTTGATCGCCCGCGACTCGCGCATGAGCCCGGTGTCATTGAGCTGGGACAGGGCGATGACGTGGCAGTTCAGCTCCACGGAAAGGTTCTTCAGGCCCCGTGAGACGGCTGCGACGGCCTGCTCGCGGGTGGCGTTGCGGGACTGCTCGACCTCCACGAGCTGGAGGTAGTCGACCACCAGGAGCGCGAGGCCTCCGTCGCGGGCGCAGGCCCGCACCGCCGACGCGATGTCACCCAGTACGGCGCCGTCGGGCCGGTAGACCCGCAGCGGCAGATCCCGGAACAGCTCCGGGCCCAGGCGCCGGACTTTCTCCCAGCCCTCCGCGCTGAGCAGGCCCTCGTGCGTCATGTGGTGCAGCGCGATCCCGCCCTCGGCGGCGGCGATCTTCTGCATCAGCTCGGTGGAACTCATCTCCAGCGAGGAGAACATCACCGGGGCGCCCGTCTTGGCGGCGGCGACCGCGGCGTTGAGCGCGAACGTGGACTTGCCCACGCCGCTCGCGGCTCCCACGACGGTCACGTTGCCCGGCTGCATCCCCGACGTGACCTGGTCAAGGTCGGCGAACGAGATCCGCGATCCCTCGCCGGTCCACGGGGAGGCAGAGGAGGCGCGACGGGGCCGGCGCCTGGCCCTGTTGCAGACCGCCCTGCTGGAGCACGCCGCCGCGTACAACCTGCGTACGGTCATGACGTTCCACCAGAAAGTCGAGGAAGCGGCCGCGTTCGCGGACAAGCTCCCGGAGACGGCCGCGGAGCTGTACATCAACGACGCCTCGGACGACGACCTGGCCGCCGCCGACAAGCTCCCCGCGTCCTCGGTCGACGCGGAGTTCTACGAACTCGAGGCCAGCCGCCACGTCCCGCCGGACCGGGTGTGGTCGGCATGGCTGTGCGGCGACCACCTCGTATCCGAACGCCGCGAGGTCCTGCGCCAGTTCGCCAACGGCATCGACGCCGCCGGGCGCCGGGTGCACCGCGCCTTCCTCGCCAGCGTTCGCGTGCTCGGGGAAGGCGTCGACATCACCGGCGAACGGGGAGTCGAGGCGATCTGCTTCGCGGATACCCGCGGCTCCCAGGTCGAGATCGTGCAGAACATCGGCCGCGCGCTCCGCCTCAACCGCGACGGCAGCACGAAGAACGCGGCCCCGCAGTCGGCGCAGACCGGCCGTCGTGCCTCGCGCTCGGCTGTCCTCTGTGCGTCGGCGCGTGCTTCGGCCGCAGGGGCGCGGGCGGCGGCGGCTTCCCCGCGCGGGTTGCCGATCGCGTCCTTCAGGGACTGGAAGACGGGCCGGCCTATCCGGTGGAAGGCGGGACCGTCCAGGCCGTGCTCGCGCAGCAGGTTCAGGCCGATGGCCACGATCGGGATGCACCCGTCGTAGGTGTGGTGGCCGCCCCGGTGCGCCCGGCCCTGCCAGATGCCGGTGGTGAGTTCGGCGACCTTGCGCATGACGAGGTCGGGGTTGCGCTTGCCGATGCGGTGGAACACCAGCAGGACCGGCGGGTGCGGGCGCTCGTCGCCGGGCCGGTGCTCCGGTGTCCACCAGCGGGTGCGCCACATCGGCCGCTGGTGTCCGTCGGTGTCCTTGACCGTGCGCCGGAAGAACCGCTGGTAGCCGTGGAACTTGGCGGCGATCTTCTGCGGACTCTCGTGGCAGTTGTCGACCTCGATGAACAGCAGCGGTATCCCGTCCTCCGGGGCGGTCAGGACGATGTCCGCGTGGACCGCGGCCCGGCCCGGGGTGGTCCACGTCCCGGCGAACGGCAGCACCACCTCGGTCGCGTAGGAGCCGATCGTGCCCACACCCGCCGGAGCCTCCACCGCGGCCCGGGCGGCAGCCTGCGCTTCCGGCAACTCCTTCGTGAGCAGGGCCAGGTCCGGCTTCGGCCCCAGCAGCGCGATCACCGTCTCGTTCACCGACATCGGGTGCGCGACCCCGGTGGTGCCCGCACCGCGCGCAGTGCCGCCCATCTCCCTCACCGGCCGCCCCAGCGCGTACGCGGCAGCCTCCAGACTTGCTGGAGCAACCATCCAGCCAACAGTTCAGCCCCCGCCCGTGCAACCCTCTCAGGGCGGGCGCGACCTCCAACCGGTTCAGGCGCTCGCGACCGACGGAAGGAATGCCGGTCGCGGAGGCCGTAGTCGATGAGGGCGAAGAAGCGGCTGGCGAAGGACATGCGGTAGTTCCAGCCATAGCAGCCGGGAACGTGAACCCTGGTAGAGCAGGGACGTTGGGAGCCCTGCTCTACCGAGGTTCACCCTCAACGATGTCGAGAGATCAGGTCACAGTGCACGGTCTCTGAGGGCCCTGGGCCAGGGTGACATCGCTGATCACGAGCCGGTGATCCGTGTTGACCGTATGAATCCGACAGTGGAGGGAGTTTACGCGTCGGTGAAGGATGTAATCGAACTTTGCATCGCCTTTCGTACCGACTGTCCGATTACACCGATCGGATTTGGTCTCTCCGCAGAACTGGTCGACATCCCGGAACCCCGCCTGCCAGATCGGCCCCGTAACTTGTGTCCTCCACGGCCGGGTATTGAGGTCACCGAGAACCAGCGCGCGTGAGTGCGGTCGCGTGGCAGCCACTAGTTCATCGACCTGCTGTTCCCTCATTTCCTCGTACTCCGGCCACGGACTACTCAGGTGAGTGTTGAATACCCGAACCCACTGACCATCGATTTTTGTATGGAACGACTGGATGCCACGCGCTTCCCGCCATCCCTCATCTACGCTGTAACCCTTCCTGTTGTGCCCCTTCACCAGGGTGCCCTTGGCGTAGATGACTGCTGTACCCACCCGCTGAGCGTTGCACCCAAAGCCGGGGAGCCAAGCATGCAGTCCCACTCGGTAGCCATACTCCAGGCCCAGTTCCTTGAGTTCCTCAACGGCCTCCTGCACCTCGTTCAGACAGGATTCCTGGAACGCGACTACTTGCGGCCGAAAACGCCTCACCTGCTCCACGAGCATTTCCGTCGAACCGAGGTCCTGCCCGTTGGTGTTCCACGTCATGAATCGGTTCGGAATCACGGTTGCGGACGCTTCGACGGCGGGCTCGGCTTGCGCCGGCACTATCGACCCCAGTAGCGCCAATATGGCGATCAACCACGCCTTCGCGGCGAGTCTTGCCGTGCTGACATTTGATCTCTGCATCACTTCTCCTATGCGGACATCGGATGTGCGGCCCAATTGCTCGACAGGCAGCTCTGCGACCGTCTGAACGGTCCTGTCCTCGTTCCTTCGCGGGTTCGTGAGTGCGTCCGAGTCGTCATTGACGCTTCCCCAGCGACAACAGTGGCGTGCTCGGAACACAGTCGCGATGCGCCGTCTTCTCTGTGTGTTTACGACTTTCTGATCTGTTGTCAGGGCTGTTCGCCGGTTTGCCAGAACCTCGCATCATGGGCGCGCCCCACAAGCGCCGGGTGTGGTAGAGGAGTTTTCTGGGCTGCTGCAGACTCGAGAACCACAGGACGGTCGCGGCAGCGTTGATCGCGGCTACCGCGAACCTGGAGGCGTTTCGCTTCGAATCACCAACCCGCAGGGCTTCGCCTGTCGTTGAGGTCCGTTTTCACAGTGAAGGAGCGGTCGTCGGGAGACCTTCGGAAAAGCTTGAATCCGCCTTGGGCCCGCCGATCTGCGGCGTTCAGTGTGTTGCCGTAGGGGCGGTGGAACAGCTCAGGGGGGTGATGGACACGTGGTTCGGCGCCTTGGGGCCATCGGTGCTGCGGATTCTCTGTGCCCAGGTACGCCGCTGGCGCAGGATGGTCAGGAGTTGGGAGCGACCGGAAGGCAGACCGCAGCTGGAGTCATCCCCGTAGCTGCCAAGTTTGAGAGGAAAGCGGATACCTACAGGAGTGGCCGTCATCTGCGACACCGATGACTGTCTCGCCGTCATCTGGCGGTCGAGACGGCCAACAATGGTGATAAGCGCTCTGCGGAAGGGGTCCTGCGCGCTGGCGCGCAAAACTGCCGAGGGCGACGGCTGGGTGATCAGCTTCGGCTTCCGGCCAGCCGGTGATGACATGTCCGGGGCGCGCGGTCGGGCGCGGGCCGGTCCGGGGGCACGGGGCGTGGCGGCGGAGCTTCGGACGCGTCGACACGGCGTCCAGGTGCGCTTATTGCCTGCACACCCAGCCCCCACACAGAGCAAGAGCTGACCAAGCCGCCGTTGCGTTTTCCTCCACCCCTAAATAGCGCGAGTTGCCCTGGGGGCTACGTGGCAGCCGGAATGTTTTCGGCAAGGCGGTCCAGCCGCGTGGGGAGGGCCCCGGACGAGCCGGGCGCGTTTCTGGGCACAGCGGGCGGTGCGCTGCAGCGGCACGGACAGGCGTCCGTCCGCTTCGCGGAGGACGACTTCGGCGAGGGCGCCGCGGCCGTCGTTCTTCGGCAGGGCGCTGGCGTGGCCGCCAGCGGCCGGCGGCCACGGCGCGGGCATGCCCGGTCAGTTGGGGACCGCGACGACGACCATCGCCCAAGGCCGGTCTTTGCGCTGGCCCAGCGGCTCCGGGGGGCCAGCTGCTGCTCCTTCGAAAACGGTGTCGGCTTCGGCTCGGAGCCAAGCCCCGACCTTGTGGGCACGGATGCCACGGATGGCCCCGCAGATCGCGCCAAGGGCTTGCCAGGCCTGGGCGGGCCCGTGCGTCTGGACCTGCCCACCAGGAGTCGGTCTCTTTGAGTCCCTAACCTGGCTCTGCTGGAAAGAAGCTGGTCAAGCCGCTTCCGGTGCCGAGGGCAAGGGACTCAAGGGACTCAAGGGACTGAAATCTCTAGTTCTGTTGATCACGGGTGCGTGTGGATGCGCGCGTACGGACTGAAGCCCTTCTACCCTGAGCCGTTCATAACTGGGATTTTCAGTCCCTTCAGTCCCTGCCTGTACGGCATATTGGTGTTGACCTGCTGTTTTACGCAGGGACTGAACGGAGACCAAGTTGGTGTGAAACCCTTGAGTCCCTCCGAGCCGCCACCGCGGAGCCGGGCCGCGACACGCCCGGTCGTCCGAGCAGATCAGGCTGGAGCGAGCCTTGGGGCTAGCCCCAACTCCCCAGGTGGCAAAGGGACTGAAGGGACTGAAGAAGAGAAAGAGCTGCCACCGCTCCCAGGCGGCTGATGTAAGGTCGGACGGTATTGGAAAACTCAGTCCCTTCAGTCCCTCATCCGGCGACTACAACGCTGTGAGCAGGCCTTTTGCCGTGAGGGACTGAACGAAGCTGTTGGCCCCTCGGGTAGGACGATCAGCGTGCCGCGTCATGGTGAGACCAGCGATCCGCCGCTGGCGGGAACTGCGAGTCCCCACGACATCGCCCGCTGGTGTGCTTCGAACGGCTGGCCCGTCCACCCGCTCGCCCCAGGCCGCAAGATCCCTGCCGCGAACTGCCCATCGTGCCGGAACGAGCCCCACCGGCCCCAGGATTGCCCATGTGTCCCCGCAGGCCGGTGGTGCCACGGATTCCATGCAGCAACCACGAATACTGCGCTTCTGGACGCATGGTGGGGAAACAAACCCGCATTCGGCGTCGGCGTCTCCTGCGGCCCGGCAGGCCTTCTCGTTCTTGACATCGACACGCACAGCGCTCAAGTGCCTGACCGGAACCGGCTCCTGCCCGGCATCCCCATCCACGAGAGCGTCAACCTGGCAGGCCTGGCCTCAGGATTCGACACCCTTGCCCTGCTGGCCGCTCTCCGTGGCCAGCAAAGCCCGGCGGACGACCGTTCGACCCTGCGCGTCTGCACACCTTCCGGCGGGCTGCACGTCTGGTACCGCACACCCGAGCAAGTCCCGCACTACCGCTCATCGGTGGGCTCCAGTCCCAAGGTCGCCTTGGCCTGGCAAGTTGATGTCCGTGCCACGGGCGGATACATCGTGACCCCCACCACCCGCACACCCGCCGGCACTTACACACCGGTCGGGACCGCACGCTTTCCCGCCCTGCTGCCGTCCTGGCTCGCCGCCGAGCTCCAGCGCACCGGCCATCGGACCGATGACCAGCCTGAGCCTCTGCCGTCCCCGCGCCGCGCGGCGACCCGACCGGCCACGAAACGTGCCCACCGGCTCCTGGAGCCGCTCCTCGCCCAAGTCGAAGCCTGCGCGGCAGCAGTCGAAGGAACCGCCTTCACCGAGAAGCTGAACCGCGCGTCCTACACCGCCGGCGGTCTCATCGCGGGCGGTCACCTCACAGAGAGTCAGGCACGCGATCTGCTGACCGCAGCGGCCGACGCCGCCCGCCCCCATCGCCACCGACACAGCCTGGCCGTCATCACCTCTGCCCTGTCCGCCGGCTCCAGCCGCCCGCTGCACCTCGAAGGACGCCCATGAGCAGCGCCGACAGCCCACGCTTCGACGCCACTGCCGCAGCCCAGCAGATGCTCGATCTGGAAGTTCAAGCAGCAGCCCAGCCCACCCTGCCCGCCCAGCAGAGCACCCCAACCTCCCTTGTCCACGGGGCCGCCGCGTCGACGGGCCGACTTCCCGGGCTGCTGACCGACCGCGGCAACGCCAAGCTGTTCGGCGTGATGTTCGGAGACCAGTTCCGCCACGTAGAAGGCCTGGGCTGGTACCACTGGGACCAGTACCGCTGGAAGCGCACCGGCGGCGAGAAGGCCGCCGTCTGGGCCGCCGGAGACCTCGCCGAACAGATGCCCGCAACCGACCCCACCGGACAGTTCACCGAACGCGACCTGGCTGCGCACCGCCGACGGTCCATGTCGACCCCCGGCATCAAAGCCATGCTCACCCAGGCCAAAGCCTCACCCGCGCTTGCCTTGGACCCCGACGTCCTGGACGGCGACCCCTACGCCCTGTGCACCCCGGCCGGCGTCGTCGACCTCCACACCGGCCGGCTCCACAAGCCCGACCCGGAAGCCGACATGCACTCGCGGGCCACCAGCGTCGCCCCCGAAGCAATGCCCACCCCGCGCTGGCACCGCTTCCTCCACGACACCTTCGGCGACGACGCCAAGGGCGAGGAGACCATCCACTTCCTTCACCTGCTGCTCGGCTACTCCGTCACCGGCGACGTCGGCGCCCAGGTCCTGCCCTTCCTCTACGGCACCGGGGCCAACGGCAAGTCCGTCCTGCTCGACGTCATGACACAGATCCTCGGCGACTACGCCCAGGCGGCCCCGCCCGGCTTCCTCATGGAGAAGGGCAAGTTCTCCGAGCACTCCACCGAACTCACCGAACTCCACGGCCGCCGCATCGTCGTGTGTTCCGAACTGAAGCCCAACGACAAGTTCGACGAATCCCGCGTCAAACTCCTCACCGGCGGCGACCGCATCATGGCCCGCCGCATGCGCCAGGACTTCTTCAGCTTCAACCCCACTCACAAACTCTGGCTGCTCGGCAACCACCGCCCCGAAGTCGGCACCGGCGGCCACGCCTTCTGGCGCCGGATCCGCCTCATCCCCTTCGACCGCGTCGTTCCCGCCGCACGCAAGATCGACAACCTGGCCAAGGAACTCGTCCAGAGCGAAGGCCCCGGCATCCTCCAGTGGCTCATCGAAGGAGCCCAGCTCTACCTCGATACCCGTGACCCTCTAGCCGGACCTGCCACTGTCCGCACCGCCACCGAGGCCTACGCCACCACCGAAGACCACATCGGCCGCTTCCTCGCCGAATGCTGCACCACCGGCAGCCCCGACCGCTCCCCCGCAGACCTCCGCGTCGAACAGGGCCTGCTCTACGCCACCTACAGCAGCTGGTGCAGCGCCGGCGAAGGCATCCGCCCCGCCACCGCCCGCGCCTTTGCCACCCGCGTACGCCAGGAACTGTCGCTCGCCTCACCGGCCGACATGATGAAATCGAGCGGCAAGAAGTACTACCCAGGCCTCGGACTTCTTTCCGACGACGAGTCCCAGGCCGACCATGACTGACTCTCGCCGCCGCCGTATCGCCGCCGCCACGACTTATCATGAACACGATTCCCTCACCCGGAACCGTGCCCACCCTCCTCACCCCGGCCGCCTGGCCGCCCACGACAAAAAGGGGCCGCAGCCATGAGCTCGCTGCTGAACGAGAGCGACCTCCGCCACGAGAACGCCGTGGTGTGGCTGGAGAGCCCCGACGACCTCGACTACGTCCGCCAGGCCCTCGACAAGACCGTCCGCCGCCGCGGCAAGCCCCGCTACGAACGCGACGGCCGCATGGTCGGTTACACCGAACTCGACGCCCACGCTGAAGCGGACCCCGACAGCGGCCTCCAATTGCGGCGCGTCTTCTTCCTTCTCCCGCATGACCGCGACGCCGACCCCGACGGCCCTTACCACGAAGGCGCCCCCGGCGAGGCCGTCGATCCCCGTACCATCCGGCCCGGCCGCGTGGGCGACAAAACCCCCCGGTCTCAGCGCGGTGCCACCGCAGCCATAACAACCACCGGCGCCTGACACCCGTACGGCATACGGACGTTCGGACGCTGAAATTGGACGAAGCGGCTGGTCCGGTGGACCACGCCCACGGACGGCCTCGCTGCGGCGCTGAGCGGCACCACCGCCCTGCTGGAGCGGCTGGAGGCCCTCTGTGACGCTACGGTGCGTCAGCACGCCGCACAGAGCGGCTCATACGGTTCCCTGGCAAAGGCCACCGGCGTCTCCCGGGCGACCGCGCAGTCCCGCCGCGACACCCTGCTGCGGAAGGACCCGGGCGAGCTCGAGCGCTGGGCGACCGGCACGACCGGTTGAAGCTCGTACGGCGGCGCCGTGCAGCGGACGAACACCGTTCGCTGCACGGCGCCGCTTGCCTTTGCAGCACTGTCTGCGGCACGTGCAGCAGACAGTGACGCCGGGGGCCGGCCTTCGAATGTCAGCTCTCTGGCTGACGTGTTTCGGCAGCCCGCCACCTGGGAGACGGCCGGTTGGTCCCTGTTGGAGACCCAACACGCCCTCATATGCTCCGGGTTCGGCTCATCCCGCCTGTTTCAGGAGGTGTCGTGCCATCCGATGTCATGTTCTGCTACACCTGCGACTCCGACGAATCGCACCGTCCCCTCACAGAGAACGAGAAGGTGTGGTTCAGGAACCACACCGGCCGTAAGAAGGTCGACGAGTTCTTCATGTGCAAGGCGCCGAAGTGCCGCAACGTGCGCAGCGGTTTCAACAAGCGCCCCTTCGATCCTGTGATCCGGGTGCCCCTGCCCGATTGACGCGCAAGTGGGGGCTCCGGACAGGATCCGGAGCCCCCGGTGCTTGGAGCATCAGGCTTCGACGTACGCCACCACGGTGATCGTCTTCAGGGCGGTGACGAAGTAGATGACCCGTACGCCGTCGATCTCGTCCGAGTAGTCGCGCAGCAGGGTGCCGGGCACCTCAGTGCCCAGCTCGGGGCTGACGCTGATGGCGACGATCGCGCGGTCCAGGCGGTGCGTCTCGCCTGCGGTGAGCTTGGACAGCTGGGTGAGCGCGGGCTCCACCGTGATGACGCGCGAGCGGCGCGGCCCGTGCTCAGGCGACACGAGGCTGCTCGTCAGCAAGACGGGCGAGATGCGCGTCGCGGGCCGTCTCCCACGGCACCCCGGTCTCGGGCGAGGGATAGCCGTTCGCGGCGATGTCCTCCAGCACCGAAGCAAGGACGTCGACCTTCGCGCGCTGGTCGGCCGCGTACGCCCGGACCGATTCGGCGGCGTGCTCATCGAGGGGCTGGCGTTCGGGCGCGGTGGCCGGCTGCTGGCTCATCCGGGACTCCTGGGCTGTCATCTGGCGTATGCCACCACGGTAGCGCCGGGCCGGGCCGCCGGACCCCGGTACGGACGAACCGGGACCCCGCAACAGGAGTGTGGTCACATTCCGTACGCGGACTCGACTTCGTCCACAGCTCTGCCCCTTCGCTAGCGGCGGCCGGGCTGCTGATCGCTGCGGCTTCCAGCCTTCGCGCAGAGGCGGCCGCTGGGGTTCAGCGTTTGACGCGGTTGCGGATGGCGACTGCGGCAAAGCCGAGGAGGACGGGTTCGAAGAAGCGTGAAGCCATCTCAATGTTCTCTCCGGTAGTGGTGAGGTTTTGGCCGGAGGATCGGAAGATGACGGAGTTGACCGCGATCCGTATGGCCTTCGTGGCCCGTTCGGCTGTGAAACGGCCGCCGAGGGTGCCGGTGACGGCCGGGGCGGCGGTGTTGGTCGTGAGGGCGAGGACCTGCCCAGCTTCAGGAAGGGTGCCGATGGTGCGGGGTTTCGGATCGTTGGTGGGCAGGCCCCACATCATCAGCGTTATGACGGTGGTGGTCATGGCCAGGGCGAGCCAGGCCAACGCGCGGGAGGCCCGCAGACCGTAGCCGGACAGGGCCCAATAGCCGGTGAGCAGGCCGCGTTCGGCCCTGCTGCGCCGATGTCGGCGGTCCAAGCGCCGCATCTCCGTTTCCGCGTAATAGAAATCGGAGGCGCCAGGTTCGTCCTTGCTGTCCTCGAACGCTTTGCGGAGCTGTCGGTAGAGCGAGGCGAGCGCTGGGGGACCTGGCAGGCGTGCCGCAGGGCCTGACTGTGGTGGTGCTGCGGTCCATCCGGCCCGAAGCCGTGGGCGGTGCTCAGGCAGGGCCCTCCAGTGGTGCTCCTCGGCCAAGGCTAAGCGGTGAGTCCACCACAACGGAATTCCCCGCCGTATATCTATCCTGGACGGGGTACGGGCGAAAAGGGTTTCGCCTTCGAGGCGGAGCTGGTCGAGGTGGAACGCGCCGAAGAACCGGCATTCGGCCAGGTCGGTGTTGGTTAGGACCATGTGCGCGGCGTCGACCCCGCGCAGTGACATGATCCGTACACCGGCATCACCGGTCAGTCCCGTCTCAACTCCTTCAGCGGTGCGGAAGGGGGCGGCGTGGGCGGTAACCGCGATTGGCTGCGTGATCACGGCGTCGGAAAGATCCACGGCGGCGTACCGAAGCCGTAGTGTCGCCGTCGACTCCCATCGCGTGCGTAGACACCACACGAATTTCGCAGCCGCCTCGATGGTCACCGGCACCGCGAATATTGCTGCTGACAGATCCAGATCTCCTTGGCACGTCAATGGGCCCAATCGACCCGCACCGGAGAACTCCGCGTGGCAGAAGCTGGCGCAGACGGAGAATATCGCGCCCTCAAACCCGGCGTGGCCGAAAAACTCCGCGCCGTCGAAGCAGGCGTGGGAGAACGACGCACCGTCGAATCTTGTGTGGCCGGAGAACGTCGCGCCGCCGAACCATGCTTGCTCAGTGAACGTCGCGTCATCGAACTCAGCCTGGGTGGCAAACCTGGCGTCGTCGAAGCTGGCGCGGCCGAAGAACGTCGCAGTTCCGAAGTCAGCGTCGCCGGTGAACGTTGCACTGTCGAACCATGTTTCGTCAGTGAACCTTGCCCTACCGAAGTAGACTTTTTGGCAGAACGTCGTGTTGTCGAAGTGTGAGACGTCGGTGAATTTCGCGCTTAGGAATGTCACGTTGGCGGAGAAACTCGCGCCAACGAAGCTGGCGTAAGAGAATGTCGCACCGTGGAACGTGACGCGGTCAGTAAACCTCACGCCGTCGAAGTTTACGAAGGCGGAGAATGTCGCGTCGGCGAATCTCGTCTGAGCGGAGAATGTCGCGTTCCGGAAACTGGTGAGGGCGCAGAATGTCGCGGTTCCGAAGTTGGCGTAGTCAGAGAATGTTGCGTTGCCGAACTGGACGACGTCGGTGAACGTCGCGTTTTGGAAGCGGGCGGCGTTGGAGAACGTCGCACTATCAAAGCGGGATTTACCGAAGCGAGGCCGACCAGTAGTCAGGTCGCGGAGGGCGTTGAGGAGTTCGTTCAACAGGGACTCGGTGAACGTCGTGCCGCGGTGGTCGATGTCGTCGCCCGGCGACAGCGTCGTCAGGTAAGTAGCCCGGTCGGCGGGTGCGAGGTGGGCCAGGCACAGGAGATGTCCCGGAACCACTATGCCTCGGCAGCCGAGACGATCAGCAGCAGTTACCCCCTCACTGCAGTGTGACCATTCCGGGGCCGGAAGCGAAGATGCGGGCGGGGTCGTCATGCCGGGCAAGACGATCAGATGTCACCTCCGGGTTGCTTGGCGACGATGTGTTCGAGGACTCCGCAGAATCCGCGCCCTCAGTTCACTTGCTGCTGCTGGCCGTAGCTGCTCGGCTTCCTTCCGGCGCCGGTTTTCGGCCAGCTCCTCCTGGATGACCGCGCCGGCGTCTGAGTCCTTCGGCCCGCCACTCCCGGCGACTAACTGCACCAGCAGTTGCCAATCCGCGAGTTCGGCTTGACGGCGGCCGCCGTCGTTGGCCAGGTCTTCCTGACGTCGGTCCAGCACCGCGTCAAGGTCGCCTTCCCTGACAGCCAGTGCCGCGCCGTACGGCGCGTCCCGCGCGACACGGCACGAGGTCCGGCCGAAACCTTCGCATAGTAGTCCGCCGCAGATTGCATTTCGGCGGACGCTTATCCACGTCTCCAGAAGCCTTGAATTATGTGCTCCGAAAACGCTATGTCCAGCCACTCCACGTCCGCGAATTTCACCTCCAGGCGCGCGCGACCGCCACCGCCTTGACTGAAATAGGCGGCCGCGATGGCCTGCGCCACCAACTCATGCAGCTCCGCATCCGTCGCTCCGGACTCCTGTGCGGCAAGGATGGCGGCCGGGTGGGAGGGGGTGACGGCGACGGTGATGTCCCGTTCGCGGCCCGCGTCCGAGGTGCCCTCCGGACCGAGGCCGAAGTACGCCCGGCAGGAGATGACCAGCCCGCCCGAGGAGGCCGCGTGCTGCCTGGCCTGGGCCCTGACCTGCGGTTGCCACTCCGCCTCGGCCCAGGCGTTTTGTGCGAGTGCTGCCGACCAGTTCAGGAAGTCGGCACACTGGGTTCATGACCGAAATGAGCCCAGGGCAGGCACGTGAGTTCTGGAAGGCGTTGGTGGACAACGCCTCCTCGCTGATCACCGACGCCCGCACCCTGCTGAACGCCGGGTCCTACGGGCGGGCGTACTCCCTGACCGTCCTGGCACAGGAGGAGCTCGGGAAGGCCCTGTGGATCTACAACGTCTTCCAGGTGGACTGGAGCTCCGATGCTGATCAGCCCCGGACGGTGGACGCCTTGACTCAGCATGGGAGGAGCCACACCAAGAAGTACCTGGAGGCGGTGGTCTTCGGTGACGACCTCGCCGAGTTCTGGGGCGACTACAGCGCCGTCCGCGCCACGGGATCGAGCTACGAGGAGTGGGAGAAGGCCCACAAGGCACGACAGCAGGAAGCAGAGGCCGCTGCCCAGACCGCCAACCTGGCAAAGCAGCGCGGGTTCTACGTCGACCGCGACGAGAACGACACCATCCTGTCCCCCACGGCCATTCCCGCCGGAACGACCGAAGCCGACCTGCAGACCGCCGCGCGCGTGATCGAGATGCTCCTCATCAACGATCATGTCCGGACGAAGTCGGCCGCCACACCGTACGACAGCACCCATGAGCAGCAGTTCCGGCTGTTGTCCGTGGCACACCCTGAGGACTGGGCCGCGGCCACAGGATCGGCTGGCCCAGAGGGTGAACAGGACAACTGGTAGCCGAGGAGGATTCGGAGGCCAGTCTCTCCCGTTACGCAAAGCGCCATGTTCCCGGCAGCTCCACTGCCGGGGACCAGGCGTTTCGTGCAGGCTGGTCTACAGCTCGATGTCGAGCCGCTCCACGTACGTGAACTCCACGTCCAGGCCGTGTGCGCGGGTGTTGTTGGCGCGGAAGTACATCCGGGCCAGGCCCTCGGCGGCGATCTGCCGGAGCGGGCTCGGGAGCCGGGAGCCGGGAGCCGTCGACCGTGCGGCCGTTGACCCGTACGGGAGAGGTCGACGTGGGAGAGATCGACCAGCCACGAGCCGGGCAGCGCCGCATCGAACGTCGGGTTGCCGGTCAGGTGGGTCGGCTCGTTCAGCCCGACGGTGAGCCCGTTCGCGGCCGCGGCGAACGACATGTTGATGTCGACCGTGACCAGGAACTGGTTCACGCATTCCTCGTCGGTCAGCGGCCGGCACCAGTCGTAGGGCTCCTCCATCAGCATCTCCGACGGGGTACGCATGTGGTGCCGGGCGAACTTGCCCTTGAGGACCGGGTGTTCGTCGGGGACCTCGCACTCCACCACGGAGTACACGGCGGTGAGGGCGTCGTCGTTGAACGCCCGCCCGAACGCGCCGGTGGTCTCGTCCTTCTGCGCGCGGGTCGGCGGGCGCAGCGCGACCATCAGCTCCAGGCCGGTCGTCGCAGTCGTCCCGCGCGGCGTCATCACCCGCTCCGCGTACAGACCGAGGTAGCGGGCGAGGTCGACAGGGTGCATCGTCGGCAGCAGCTCCGGGTCGTCCTTCCTGCCCCACTCCCGGACGTCCAGCGCGTTCCAGGGCAGGATGCACAGCTGGACGCAGCGCCGCTTCGAGCCTTCGGGATCGCGGTACGCGGGCTCACGGGCCGAGACCGCGCTGGCTCATCCGGAGTCCGGCCCGGTCGATCTGCTTGACCACCTTGTGGCCGGACGGGAATCGGCCCGCGTGCCGCTCCTCCTCCGGCAGCGCGGCGGGCAGACCGTAGCGCTCCAGCGCGGCCTCTGTGAGGGCGAGGATCGGGTCGGCGTCGCGGCCGTTGCGGTGCAGCCGGGCCTGACCGAGGCGGGCCTCGGTCAGCGTCCAGTCGACCAGCGCCGGAATGGACTTGGCGGGCACGTCTAGGACCAGGCCGCCAACGCAGTACGCCGACACCTGCCCGTCGGCGTCGGCGTCAACGACCGCGAGCGGACCGTTCTCGGAGCGCGGGTCGACGGCGGCCGCCGTAGTCTTCTTCGCCGTCGCCTTCTTCACACCCGGGCGCCGCGACGACGCGGCGGGCTTCGCGGCGGGCGTCGGCCGTACGGCACGAACCGGGGCCGGGGGCGTCGGCGCTTCGGCCGCCGGGGCGGGAACGGGCGCGGGGCCGGTGAACTCCTCCGGGACCACCGGCGCCGGAACGGTGGCAGGCGCGGCGGACGCCGTCCTGGAAGTAGACGTCCTTGAGGGCTTCGGCGGCGATCTCCTGGAGCTGGGTGTCGCTGGCGCCGGGGGAAGGCACCGCGCCGTTGATGTCAGCCGACCGGCCCCAGCGCTGAGACGCTGGGGCCGAGGCGTACGTGTCTTGCGCTGTTCAGTGGTTTGCGATTTCGCGGAGACCTCGGTCGCTGGGTGTCGGGCGGGCGGGGAGGGTGTCGGAGACGTCGGGCCGGTTGGCCGCGGCGGCGATGAGCTCTTTGACGCGTCTGGCGAAGTCGGGGCCGGGCAGGGGCAGGTCCATGTCGGGTTCGCGGAGGTAGCCGACGGTCACGGCGGTGGGGATGTAGTCCATGAGACGGGTGACGGCGGTGGTGCGGGGGCGCACGGTGTTCTTGGCCAGGTGGCGCAGGATCCGCAGGATCGTGGTCGTGGAGGTGCTGGAGACCCCGTGGAAGCCCGGGGCCCATTCCGCCGTGTCGGGGACGGTGGGTTCCCGGGTGGGCACGTGGGGGCTGGGCGGGGGCTGCACGTCGTCGGTCTGCTGGTGCCACCAGTCTGCGGTGACGTCTTCGCCGAGGGCGAGGTGGTGGAGGTAGAGGCAGTAGGCGGCGGCGGGCTGTCCGGCGCCGGCGGCGTACTGCCACCAGAAGCGGGCTCCGTCGTCGGTGTCGGTCAGTTGGAGTACGCAGGCCAGCGCGAGTGCGCTGCGGGGTTCGGGGACTTGTTCGGTGACGAAGTCGTCGACGTCGTCGGCCGAGGTGTGGGAGACGAGGGTCTCGCACAGGGCCCGCAGGTCGGCGGCGGCCTCGGTCGCCTCGGTGACCGGGGTGGTGCCGTCGGTGGCGGCCGCCGGGGCGGGGGGAGGCTGCTCGTGGGCGGGCGGGACGATGTCGCGGGGCACGGTGCGGTTCCGGGTCAGGAGCGCCCGGCCGAGGATGGCTTCGATGTGAGTCATGTGGGATTCCCTTCGTTGTCGGACGGCGGGCACAGGGCGAGGTCCAGGAAGCGGGTGGCGTGACGTTCGTCGGAGCGGACGGTGGCGAGCGGGACGCCGAGGATGTCGCTGACCGCCGTGATGCTCATGCCGCACAGCCGGCGCAGCACCATGACGTCCAGCTGGTTGTCGGGCAGGCGGCCCATCGCTTTGAACAGGGCTTGTGTCTCGTTGAGTTGCTTCATGATGGCGTCGCCGTCGCTGAGGCTCTGCAGGGTGACGGTGTCGAAGGCCGCGTCCGAGAACTCGGGGCGTCCGTCGAGATGGGGTGTGCGGGACATGACGGTGGCGCGCAGGATCTTCCACGCGAAGCGGCGGGCGTCCGGGCTCGAAAGGGCTCGGGGCCAGCACAGCCACAGCTGGTCGAAGGTGTCGGTGATGACGAGTTCGCGGCGCTCGTCGGGCAGGAAGACGCTGGTGTAGAGGCGGTACCCGTCCTCGGTGAGGTCACGGAACGCGTCGTGGTCCATGGGCGGCGCCGATGCCGAGGTGGTGGCCACCTTCACACCCGCGGAGGACCCCTCGACCCAGGTGCGCGACCTGTTCTGGGTTTCCAACGCAGCCTGCCGCCACAGCCGGTACAGGGGTGCGTCGGGGAGGCCGAGCACGACGGCGAAGGCGTAGAGGATCTCCCAGCGCGGGTACATCCGTCCGCTCATCAGCTCGGAGACCTTCGACTTGGACAGCGGGATGAGGCTGCCGAGCTGACTCATCGTCATCCCGGACGCGAGGTACGTCTCCCGCAGCGGCTCCAGCCAGGCGCGGTGCGCGCTGCCGCAGTCGGGTGTGATCTGACCGAGCGGCCGCCCTAGCCGCCCCCGCCGGCGGGAAGAACCCGCCGACAGGGACGGCAGTGCAGACATGCCGGCGGCCGGGGAGATGGACGGCTCGCGCTCTTCCGGCGCGGCCGACGGGTCGGAGGGCGTGGTCACGGCGAGCCGTCCTCCTTATGGTCGGGGACGGCCGTCACGCGGTGCCCGGAGGCCGGCGCGGTCAGCGGGCGTACGGCGCGAGCGATCTGCTGCACCGTCAGGGCGAGTGCCGGGGCCAGGGCGGCGATCGCCGCTACCTGCCCCATGGCGACCATCACGATGCTCCAGGCGAACACCGTGAATGTCGCCGCGATGATCAATATCTGCTTACGGTCCATGGGACCTCCTGTCGGCCTGTGGCCCGACGGTCCATCCGGAGCCCGTCGGGTTCCCCGGAGAGCGGGTGCCGAAGCCGCTCTGCCGGGGAGGTCAACCAGCATGCAGTGAGGATCAGTTGCTACGCCACGTGATCATGCATTCACGGAACAATGACGACCCGTCGCCCGGCGGGGAACCGGCGCCAGGTATGCGATGAGCGTTCGACCGAGCACGGTTCGTGCGTCATCAGCGTGAAGTTCCCGGTTTTCCTTGCAATCCCACGCCCGAAATACGTCAATGGAACCCAGGCACCTCTGGTGTCGGCCTTCCATCCGGAAGGGCCTGCCCCGTGCCGAAACAAGGGGGCGGGCGATACCGCTCTCGCCTGGCCGGGCGAAGAGGCCAGGCGAGAGCGGGACACGGTCCGTAAGGACACGCCGACCGTAGCCCAGCCCACTGACACACGTCTCCTGCGCCGCGCCGCCCTCCCTGCGCGCCACCCGCCAGCCCGCATGAAGCGGCGCAGCTCCCGGCGCCCGGCGTCCGGCACACGCCCAGCCGCAGCGGTCCGCTTGCCGTGGTCGTCATGACGACGTCCCCTGGTGCCCAGACCACACCTGTGCCGGTCCTGGTGCGCGTCCTCCTCCCGGACGGCCAGGAGCTCACCGCCCGGATCTGGTCCAGGCGCCAACTGGCCGACGGCTGAAGGTACTTGGTGGGCCTACCGGTCTACAGCAACGGTGAGAACGGCACCGTGGAGGCGTCGGAGTACCGGGTGTGGGTACGGGCGCCGGAGCACGTGCGACCGGTTGCCGGGGTCTCGTACGACCGTTCTGTGTCAAGTCCGAGCGTGTTGCCGTCCGAGCCTCACGCGTGGACGAGATCTTCTGACAAGTACGCGATGTTGGACCGAGGTTGGCGTTGGCCGAGCGCTGGAGCTCGTTCGCCGGGAGGGGCACGGCGGGCGGACGGTGCTTCCTTGATGAGCGGGCCATGCATCAGCCGCTGACGAGCTTGCGCGCGCCGCGTCTTGCTCCGCTGCCGCGGCGCCACTCAGCGGTAGCCGCTCAGGCCCGCAAGAGTCTGTGGCTCCCGGATTGGCCCGGGGGCCACATCGCGCGGCGGCCTGGGCGAGCGGGTCCGGGCCGTGGCCGAACGGCTGGTCACTCTTCGAGTTCGTGGCGGACGCGTCGGGAGGGCTGGAAGGTGTAGAGGTCGAGGATGTCGGGCGGATCGGCGAGGCCGGGGCCGCCGTTCTTCACCCAGGCAGCGATGTCGGCGGCAGCACCTGGTCGTTGACCCGAGCCAGAGGGGCCGTCCGCCGGCCTTGCGGCCTTCGGCGGAGGGCTGGATGACGATGACGTTGGCGCGCTCGCACGCGTCCAGGCAATCGGCCCGCCGCACCATCGCGACTCCTGACAGCTGGGTGCGCAGGTCGGTGAGCTGGGCTTCGTGGTCCAGGCGCGGCACCTTTGCGGGGGTGCCGCAGCAGCAGCCGCGGCAGACGGTGACCGTGGGCCGGGCCGCCCCCGGTGTGGGGGCGGCCTTCTTGGTGCGGCGGCTCACCGCACGTCCTGTGCGGCGCGGTTCCAGGCGGCGTCGCGCAGCAGACGCAGCCCGTTGAGGCCGACGATGACGGTCGAGCCCTCGTGGCCGAGAACACCGAGCGGCAGCGGCAGGTGGCCCACCAGGTCCCAGATGACCAGGCCGGAGATGAACACTCCGGCGATGACCAGGTTCTGCACCACCAGGCGGCGGGCGGCGCGGGACAGGTTCACGACTGTGGGGATGGCGGCGAGTTCGTCGCGGACGATGACGGCGTCGGCGGTCTCCAGGGCGAGGTCGGAGCCGGCTCGGCCCATGGCGATGCCGGTGTGGGCGGCGGCCAGGGCGGGGGCGTCGTTGACGCCGTCGCCGATGACGAGGACCTTGCGGCCCTGGGCTTCCAGGCGTCGTACGGCTTCGACTTTGTCCTGGGGCAGAAGGCCGGCGTGGACGTCGTCGCCGGTGATGCCGACTTCGGCGGCCAGGCGGGTGGCGGCGCGGGGGTTGTCGCCCGTCACGAGCATCGGGGTGCTGCCGGTCAGGGTGGTCAGGGCGGCGACGGTCGCGGCGGCGTCGGGACGCAGCCGGTCGGCGATGCCCAGCACGCCGACCGGGGCCCCGTCGCGCAGGACCAGGACGGCCGTACGGCCGCCGTCCTCCAGCTCGGCCGCGACCTCGGCGGCACGGACCGAGGCGGTGTCGTCGTTGCCGTCGATGAGGCGGGCGGGGGCGCCGACCGCAACCGTGTGGCCGTCGACGACGGCCGTGACACCCACGCCGGGAGTGGAGGTGAAGTCCCTCATGTCGGCGATGGTCAGACCGCGGGTGCGGGCGGCGTCGACGACGGCGCGGGCCAGGGGGTGTTCGCTGGGGTGCTCGGCGGCGGCCGCGAGTGCCAGCAGGGTGTCCTCGTCCAGGCCGGAGCCGTCCAGGGGGCGGATGTCGGTGACGCGGGGGGTGCCCTCGGTGAGGCTGCCGGTCTTGTCGAGTGCGACCGCGTCGACCTGCCCGAGACGCTCCATGACGACGGCGGACTTCACCAGGACGCCGTGGCGTCCGGCGTTGGCGATCGCGGAGAGCAGCGGCGGCATCGTCGCCAGGACCACCGCGCACGGCGAGGCGACGATCATGAAGGTCATTGCCCGCAGCAGCGAGCCGGTGAGGTCCCCGCCGAACGCGAGGGGGATCAGGAAGACGGCGAGAGTCGCGAAGACCATGCCGAGGCTGTAGCGCTGTTCGACCTTCTCGATGAACAACTGGGTGGGCGCCTTGGTCTCGGAAGCCTCCTCGACCATCGCCACGATCCGGGCGATCACCGAGTCCGAAGCGTTCCGCTCGACCTTGATCCGCAGGGCACCGGTGCCGTTCAGCGTCCCGGCGAAGACCTCGTCCCCCGCCTCCTTCGCGACCGGCAGCGGCTCGCCGGTGATGGTGGCCTGGTCGACCTCACTGGCCCCCTCCAGCACCCGGCCGTCCGCACCGACCCGCTCACCGGGCCGCACCAGGATCATGTCGCCGACCACCAGGTCCCCTGTCGCGACGCTCTCCTCGCTCCCGTCGTCGGCTAGCCGGGTCGCGGTGGTGGGGGCCAGGTCGAGCAGCCCGCGGACCGCGTCCTGGGTGCGGGCGGTGGCCAGCGCCTCCAGGGCGCCGGAGGTCGCAAAGATGACAATCAGCAGCGCGCCGTCCATAACCTGCCCGATCGACGCCGCACCGATCGCGGCCACGATCATCAGCAGATCGACATCCAGGGTCTTCTCCCGCAGCGCCATCAGCCCCGCCCTGGCCGGCTCCCACCCGCCGGTGACATAGGCGGCGGCATACAGCGGACCCCACGCCCAGGCGGGTGCGCCGGTCAGCTGGAGCGGCAGCGCGATCAGGAACAGCACCAGCGCTGCGGCGGCCCAGCGGGCCTCGGCCAGGGCGAACACCCGGGTACGGCGCTTCGGCGCCGTACCCGGGTCGGCCGGAGCGGCCCGTTCGGGCCGCTGGAGCAGGTCAGAAGGCATGACAAAACAACCCTTCAGGGCGGAAGCAAGGCGACACAATCACCGTACAGGAACATCTGAACAGATCTTCAGATGTAACGGGTAGGATGGGCGGTATGGGTCACGGAGCCGACGACAAGAACCAAGCCACCCCCCGCGAGCGCCTGGACGCGGCGGGGGCCAACGACGTCGCCGCCACCCTCCAGGCCCTGGCCACCCCTTCGCGGCTGTACATCCTGGCCCGCCTCCAGGAGGGCCCCTGCGCGGTCGGCGACCTCGCCGAGGCCGTCGGCATGGAAGCCTCCGCCTGCTCCCACCAGCTCCGCCTGCTGCGCAACCTCGGACTCGTCACCGGAGAACGCCGGGGCCGCTCCATCGTCTACGCCCTCTACGACAACCACGTTGCCGAGCTTTTGGAACAGGCCCTCTTCCACGTTGAGCACCTGCGGCTCGGCCTGCGCGACGCCCCCGCCACCGAAGCGGCAGCGCCAGCGGCCGGGCGGTAGGCGGTCACGTTCACGCCTTCTCGGAGCCGAGGTCGCGGGAAGCGATGTCGCAAGGCCTGGGGGCGAGATCAGTTCCGCGGGCCGGGGAACACGCGGATCGTGCTCGGTCCGTCGGCGCTCCGCCGAAGCAGGTGGTTCTCGACTTCCAGGACCTGAACAGCCTGGGCGAATTGCTTGATCTGCGTCTTGAGGCGATCACGCTCTTTTTCGACCCAGGCCAGGTCGGCGCGGAGCGTTTCTTTCTCCTGGTACAGCTGTTCGGTGATGGCCGGGCGGTTGTGCTGTGCCGCGACCAAGGCGTAGAAGAGGTCCTTGAGGCCGGTGTGCTTGTGGGTGAGCTTGTTGCGGTGGAGGTCGGCCTCGGTGGCAAGGGACCTGATGGTCAGCTTCCGGTCGGAGCGCAGCGGTGCACCGGCCAGGAGACGGATCATTGCGTCAGTGATGGCGCGGATTTCGGCTTTGTCGTCGGCGGAGCCTGAGATGTCGGCGAGCGGGTTTGGCGCTCTCCCGAACGGCGATGTTCAGGCGGTCAGCAGCCCGCGGGTCGGCTCGCGGGTAAGCGGCTCGATGATGGCCGCGTCCCAGTCGGCCACCTTGAGCGCGGTATTCACCAGCAACTTGGCGCGGGGCCGACAGTTCTACGAGAGCGTCGTCGGCGGCCGCCGCCCCGATGAGCTGTCCGTCGCGGCCCGCCAGTCCGAGGCCGTCGCCGCACGGGGCTCTCGTCGACGAACCGGTGGCGCAGCCGCTTCACATCACGCTCGTGAGCTGGTGTGTTGTTCCCGGGCGTCGCACCGCAGAGCGGCGGACCGAACCGGGGAGGGTTTCAGGAGCGGCTCGTGCGGAGGAGTTCTGTTCGCAGAGCGGCCGGCTGAGATCCTGGCCGGGTCGGCAGTCGGGTTGTTCCGGCTGTCGACCCGGCGTTGTGCGGGTGTTCGGTGCTGTTATCCGGCGAGGCTGAACTCTCCGCCCGCGGCGATCAGCGAGATGCTGCTGAGGCTGTTGACGGGTGTGGTGAGAGCGGTTCGGTTGGCGGTGGTGCCGTCGCCGATCTGGCCGTTGTTGTTGTAACCCACGGCGCTGACCTTGCCGTCGCGGTCGAGGACAAGGGTGTGGTAGCCGCCGGCCGCGATGGCGCGGATGTTGGTGGCGCTGTCAAGGGTGATGGGGGCGGGGCGGTTGGTGAGGGTGCCGTCGCCCTGCTGGCCCTGGGCGTTGTAGCCCCAGGTCTTGACGGTGCCGTCGGCGAGGCGGGCGACGCTGTGGTAGACACCGGCGCTGATCTCGCGGGCGGAGCTGATGTTGTCCGCCTTGACAGCGGTGAGGCGCTGGGTGAGGGAGTTGTCGCCGAGCTGGCCCTGGGCGTTGTAGCCCCAGGCCCAGACCGTGCCGTCGGCGAGGCGGGCGAGGCTGTGGGCGTTGCCGGCGGCGACGCTGCGGACATTGGCGAGACCCGTCACGGTGACCGGGGTGTTGCGCTGGGTGAGGGAGTTGTCGCCGAGCTGGCCGTTGCCGTTGGTGCCCCAGGCCTTGACGGTGCCGTCGGCGAGGACGGCCAGGCTGTGGCTCGCCCCGGCGGCGATGGCCTCGACGTTGGTGAGGCCGGAGACAGTGACCGGGGTGTTGCGCTGGGCGACGGTGTTGTCCCCGAGCTGGCCACTTCCGTTGCTTCCCCAGGCTTTGACGGTGCCGTCGGCGAGCAGCGCCAGGCTGTGGGTGTTGCCTGCCGCGACAGCGACCACGCCGCGCAGCCCGGTGACGGTGGAGGCCTGGTCCTGGTTGGTGACGCTGCCGATGCCGAGCTGGCCTTCGATGTTGCGGCCCCAGCTCTCCACGGTCCCGTTGGAGAGCAGTGCGAGGCTGTGGTAGTAGCCGGCCGCGAGGCTCGTGATGTTGCCGCCGGTGAGCCCCGGTACGGTCACGGGCTGGTACTTGGCACTGGTGACAACGCCGCCCAGCTGGTAGTTGTCGTTGGCTCCCCAGCCCTTGAGCCGGCCTTCTTGGGCGGTTGCGGAGGGCGGAGCCAACGCCATGAGCATCGCCAGCAGCGTCAGCAGCCCCAGGAGAACGGTGGAGCTGCGGTTCCGGCCGCGGAAAGTTGCGTACATGTCGGTCCTTACCGATCGGGCGGTGCGGGCAGGGCAGCCATAGCCACCCGCCCATCACTTACAGTGAAGGATTGATCGCCATGAGTATCTGTTTTGAATGGATCTTCACTGACCCAAATGGCGGGTGCTTCACCCGATGTGATTGCACGCCCCGGGCGTGTCGCACGCCACGTGGAGGCTTTCGGCCGGGCCGTCAACGCGGCCAACGCGGCGCCGTTGTCCTGGTGGGTGTGCCGGTGAGCCGTGCGCGCCGGATGATTTCGCCTCTCGGTAGTCGCCGGAACGAGCGGAGGGGCCCGCAGGTGAAGGCTCACCGGGCTGATAGTCCCCCTGGGGCGGAGCGTCACGGTCCAGCCGTCGTCCCATGCGGAACGCCTCGTCCCCGGCAGCTTCAATGCCGGGGCGAGGCGTTTGTGCTGGAGCCGGGTCTACAGCCCGATCTCGATCTCTTCGACGTCGGTGAACTCCACGTCCAGGTCGTGGGCGCGGCGTCCGTTGTCGCGGAAGTAGTGCTGGCCGAGGCCCTGCGCGGCGATGTTCAGGAGCTGCTGCTCGGTGGCGCCGGCGTCGCGGGCCTCGAACAGGCGCTCCGCCCATCGCGGGGAGAGCGCCTGGGTGATGTGGCGGACCCGGGCGTCGTCGGTCGTGCCGGGTGCGGCGGTGAATCCGAAGCGGGCCCTCGTGGAGACGACGATGCCGTCGGTGGCGGCGGCCTTCTTCTTCGCCTTGGCACGGATCTGCGGCTGCCAGCGCTTCTTGACCTCGCGCTCTATGCGCGTGGCGAGGTCACGGCGGGGCCGCTTGAGCTTCC
Source organism: Streptomyces sp. NPDC060366 (assembly GCF_042725135.1). NCBI lineage: Bacteria > Bacillati > Actinomycetota > Actinomycetes > Kitasatosporales > Streptomycetaceae > Streptomyces > Streptomyces sp. NPDC060366. Next base: position 28,630 of record NZ_JBHXDC010000019.1, read on the forward strand.
CGACGACGTACCGCTCCACCGTGCGCTGCGACACCCCCAGCGCCAGCGCGACCGCCCTGGTGCCTTTGAGCTGTTTCACCAGGTACTTCATCTGCGCCTGCGCGGACTTCGGGATCGGGCGGGTGAACGCCCCTTCGACCGCGCGGTCCAGGCTCTCCCCGAGGTTGTCGGCCATCGTCTACTCCCCGTCGTCGGCGGCGGTGCCGCCGGTCTTGATCATGCGGGCGATGTTCACCAGGCCGTGCTTCTCGTACTGTTCCTCAGCCCACAGCACGCTCTGGGTGCCTTCATGCTTGACCATCCCGGGCGACACCCCGAGCCGGAACCCGCCCGGCAGCGGCTTACCCTCCGGCGTTTGCGGCAGGAAGTCCAACGGGCTGGGTCCGTCGGACGGGTAGACGACACAGTCGGTGCCGACCGCGACGGGGTACAGGTCGGCGGCCGCCGCGACCTTCCTCATCTTGCGGTGCATGTTGATCCGGCTGGTCGACAACACAGCGGCCCGGATGTCGGGGCGCCACGTCTCGCGGGCGAGCGCCGGCCACGGTTCGAACAGCGCCGTGCTGCGCGGCCGTTCACGGAGCTTGCCGATGCCGCCCTTCGCGGTCGCCTTGATCGCCTTCAGAACGAGCGCCATCTCCGGATCGACGCTCTTGTGCTGCGCCATGGCCTTAAGGAATGCCTCCTCCTCCATCCCGGACACCACACCCAGGTCCGCCATCGTGGCCATGTAGGCGTCGCGCAGCCGCTGGTACCAGGCGTCCAGGTATCCGCCGTGCTCGTACCGTACGTGCGCCTCGATCGGCTGCACTTGGTGGCCGAGCTCCACCGCGTACGCGAGCGTCGGTGTGGCGTACCAGGCCGCGCCCTCCGGGCGCTCACCCCTCGCCGTGAACGGCGACGGCAGCCGCTCGTCCAGGGCAATGTGGGAGAGATCGACCAGCCACGACCCCGGGAGTTTCGCGTCGAACAACGGGCGCTTCAGGTGCGTGGGTCCGCCCAGGCCGACGGTGAGCCGGTTCGCGGCCGCGGCGAACGCCATGTTGACGTCGATTCCGACGACGAACTGCCTGGTGCATTCCGCGTCCGTCAGCGGCCGACACCAGTCGTAGGACTCCTCCATCAGCATCTCGGCAGGAGTCCGCTGGTGGTGACGCGCGAACCTGCCCTTCAACACCGGGTGCCCGTCGGGCACCTCGCACTCCACCGGCTCATACACGGCCGTCAGCGCACCGGGCGCCGGGCCGCCGCGCCACTCCCCCGTCGCTTCGTCCTTCACGGCCATCGTCGGCGGGTGCAGCGCCGTCATCAGCTCCAGCCCCGTGACGGCCGTCGTGCCGCGCGGCGTCATCACCCGCGACGCGTACGTACCCAGGAACCGGGCCAGATCCGCCGCGCCCATCGTCGGCAGCACCGGGGTGTCGCGGTTGTCCCACTCGCGGACGTCCAGCGCGTTCCATGCCGGGATGCACAGCTGCACGCAGTTGCGCTTCGCCCCTTCGGCCGGACGGAAGATCCGCGCCCATGGTCCGAATCCCCGCTGGGTGAGCTGCCATTCGGCACGCTCCAGCTGCCCCAGGACCTTGTGTCCGGCCGGGAGACGTCCAGCACGCCGCTCCTCCTCCGACAGCGCGACGGGCAGGCCGTAGCGCTCCAGCGCGGACCGGGTCAGCACCAGGATCGGGTCGGCGTCGCGGCCGTTGCGGTGCAGCCGCGCCTGACCGAGCCGGGCCTCCTTCAACGTCCACTCCACCAGCGCCGGGACCGACTTAGCGGGGACTTCGAGGACCAGGCCGCCGACACAGTACGCCGACACCACCCCATCCTGATCGACGTCGACGACCGCGAGCGGACCGTTCTCGAAACGCGGGTCGACCACGGCCGGGCCGACGACCGCGGTCGCCTTTGCCGCCTTCGTCGCACCTGGACGCCGCGACGACGATGTCGGCCTGGTGCTGCTCGCCGCCGGAGGCACCAGCACCGACGCGGTCGCGGCAGGCGCCCGCGCCGGTGCCGGCGATGCCGAATCCTGCGCGGCCGGAGCTGCGGCCGGGCCGGTGAACGCCTGCGGGACTGCGGGCACTTCGTCTTCGTCAGGGGTCGGCGCCTCGGTGGCCGGGGCGGGGAACCGGGCGGCGAGGCCCTCCAGGAGCCGGGCGTAGGCGGCGCGCTTCGGCGGCCGCGGCTCGGTCCGACCGGTCTCCCAGTTCCCCACCGCCTCCCGGCGCGCGGACAGCGCCGTCGCGATCTGGGCCTGGCTCAGCCCGGCCGCCTCACGCAGCCGCTTCCGCTCATCAGGGTCCGGCAGATCGTCCTGCGCGACCTGCTCCAGCAGCGCGTCGACCGCGCTGAACAGCGCTTGTTCATCAGTGGACACAGAGGCCACCTCCAATAGACACCCTATCTCAATCGCGCATTGATTAGCGCACTCAATCGCACGCTGATTACTACACTCAATCGCGCATTGATCGCACATCTTGGAGCTTGTGGCGGATCCACCACAAGCGGCGCCGCGTCGTCGGGGTGACCTCTCGGCAGTGAAGGTTGAACGTTGCCACTGAAGGTGGGTGACTGCTGATGGACGTCAAACTGGTCGAGGGACAGATCGCAGAAGAAAACGGGCGGCAGAGTTTGCGCTCGGCGCGCCGTAAATGGCTGTGCCCCCCCGGCGGCTCCGTTCGCTGCCTGATTCATGGCCTCCCGCTCAACGAACCGTCGGCCGTCCCGCGTTCATCGGCGGTCGGCAGGGAGAGGCTGTTGCCGGATGCCCGCAGTAGGCACCGTGCCGTGGCGTGGTCGCAACCGGTGGTGTCGGCGGCGGTGGTGACGGACAGGTTGGCCAGGTGGTGCAGGACGGTCAGCTGGTAGTGGAGCGGCGACGCGGTTCGCAGGGGCAGGCGCGGGGTGCGGCGGGCAATGTGGGCGGCGACGTGGTTCCAGGCGGTTGCGGTGGGGTTGGGGCTGCTCAGCAGGGTGGACCAGTGGACGGCGAGGTGGCCGAACACACCGCGTACGAGATCGTCGCCGCCAGCGGGGGTGTGCGCGTCGGCGTAGGCGAGGTAGGCGCGCTGGTGGATGGCGTGGAAGGCGCAGAACTCGGCGGGCAGGGTGATGTCCGGCCCGGTCCCGGGAAGCGGGTACGGCAGTGGGCAGAGGGACCGTGGCGGTGGGGTGATGGTCATGGTCATCCAAACGCTCCGGGTTGTTTGGTGCAGGTGGTTGGGCCCTGGACGGGTGGGTGTGACGGCCCGGGCGGCGTCCCGCGGGGGGCGCGGCGGGATCTCCGCCGCAGGGCAGGGCCGTGCGAACCTTCCGTGAGGGCATCCGTTCGCCGCTGAGGATGCGGGAGATGTAGGAGAAGTCGACGCGGGCGTCGAGGGCGAGGGTCTTGTGCGACTTGCCGCTGATGCGCCGGAGGTGGGACAGCGCGCTGGCGAGGATGGCGACGGGGCATATCCCGGTGGGCTGTCGTCGACGCTGCCGGTGCCGCCGACCGGGCGCCGCGCGCGCCGGCTTCCTGGAGGTGCGCGACATGGCCCGCCAGGTCGGCTGCGGCGAGCGCGGTCCCGGCAGCGTCCTCGGTGATGTCGATCCGGGGGCTTGCAGTAGCGGGCGCCGCAGGCGTCCGAGCAGTAGAGCGCGGGCGCCCCGAACCGGGTTGCCGTGCAGGCGTTCTGCTGGGTCCCGGACCAAGACAGTAGATCCCGGAAAGGCCCTTCGGGGTCATAGGACGATCGTTCGCACTCATGTTTTCTTCTGAGAAGGCGGTCCGGAAAGCGAAACTTCCGTAGCGGCGAGACGGGCAAAGGCCCTGAAGGCCGTCCGTGGCGTGGCGGACGGCGATGCGGAGTACGGGAGGGTGCAGGGCGCGGGCGGTCCGCGCGCCCCCTGCACGTTCGGCGTCAGATCCAGCGACGTCGCTGGTAGCGGAGAGGGGCTCGCTTAGGCCATCGTGAGGACCGCGACTCCCAGAACCGCGCCGTCTCAGGGCGAAGGATCAGGACAACACCGACGCGTCGTGCCAACGCGGTTGATACCGGTGTGGAGACAGCGTTGCGGCTCGGCTCCGGCTCATTGTTCCTGCCGCTGCGGGTGAAGCGCCGGGGAGAGACGGCCCCGGGGAGCGGACGCCCCCGCGTTCATCCGCGGCCTCCCCCTGTTGCCGCCGAACGGTGCTGCGACCGGGTTGGCCGACGTACGTTGATGGACAGTCCCATCTGGTCTTCTCCCCCGCCAGCTCTTGAGATCCGTTGCCACCATCACTCGCTTGAGATCGAGGGGCCGGCGCTCCGCAGTTCCAGGCCCATGCGCCCGGCGAGGCCGGCGGCGAGTGCCGACAGCGTCGGATGCTCCCAGACAAAGTTGCTGGCGAGCTCGACCCCGAGGTCGGATTCCAGGCGGCCCCGCAATTCCATGGACAGCAGTGAATCGAAACCCAGTGCCTTCAGGGGAGTCTGCGGGTCAAGGGTGGTGCTGCCCAGCCGGAGCACCCCGCGAATGTGATCGGCCAAGTAGGTCTCCAGAGCGGTGCGCCGGGCGATGCCTGGTGTGAGGCTTGTGAGACGGGCGTGGATGTCACGGGCTGGTGAGTCCGCGGCGTGTTCGTTCCCTGGGGTGAGGAGGCTGAAGAAGGAGGACTGCTGGCCGGCGGGGGGAATCCAGGTGCTCGGCTCGCCGGGAATCACCCCGGTCTGGACGCGTCCGTGTGCGAGGAGTGAATGGAGCGCGCGCAGCCCCTTGTCGGTCGGGATCGTTTCGTAGCCCCGGGCGCTGAAGTCGGTCGCGACACCAGTCTCGCCCCACGGTCCCCAGTTGACGGCGAGCGTGGGCATGCCTTCGCGGCTCCGCCAGGCGGCGAAGGCGTCGAGCCAGGAGTTGGCGGCTGCGTACACGCCCTGCCCGGGGTTGCCCAGCAACGAGGCCATCGAGGAGAAGACGACGAACCAGTCCAGTGTGTGCGCCGCTGTGGCGCTGTGCAGCCTCCACGCTCCGGTGACCTTGGGGTCCCACACGTGCGTCAGCTGGGAGTCGTCGATATTGGTGATCGCGGCGTCCTCAAGAACCATGGCGCAGTGCATGACACCTCGCAACGGCGTCTGATCTTCGGTCGCGGTTGCTACAAGGCGCTCGGCGGTGCCCACCTCGGCGATGTCGCCCAGTACGACGGTGACCCGGGTACCGCCGGAGGACAGCTCCTTGAGCGCGTGCGCGGCGGCGGGGGATGGAGGAGTGCGTCCGTTGAGGACGATATGACTCGCACCCTGTTCAGCCAGCCAGTGCGCGGTTGCCAGACCGAGGCCGCGCAGGCCGCCAGTGACGATGTAGGCGCCGTCGGCGTGGACGACAGGCGGTCTGTGGGGAAGGACCGCAGTGGTCTCGCCCTGGTGCGGGAGGGTGAGAACCAGCTTGCCGATGTGGCCCGCGCGGGCCATCAGGCGGAAGGCGTCGGTGGCTTCGGAGAGCGGATACGTGGTGCAGGGCAGCGGCTTCAGACGGCCTTCGATGAACTCGGTGAGGACCTCACGGAGTACGGTCGCGAACATGTCGGGCCGGGTCCGCTGGAGCTCGATGAGATCAACGGTGCTCATGGTGATGTTGTGCCGGAAGGGGGCCAATCCGACAGGGGCGTCGGACAGGATGTCGCGGACGCCCAGTTCGACGAAGCGGCCGAAGGGCCGAAGCGTCTCCAGCCCCGCGCGGATCGCGGCACCGGAGAGCGAGTTGAGGACGACGTCGACGCCTTCGCCCCGAGTGGCGTCGCGGGTCTGCTCGGTGAAGTCCAGCGACCGGGAGTCCATCACCCGGCTGACCCCGCTGTCTCGCAGGTAGCGTCGCTTCTCTTCGCTGCCCGCGGTTGCCAGCACTTCGGCACCGAGCAGTCGTGCGACGGCGATCGCGGCCAGCCCGGTGCCGCCGCTGGCCGAGTGGATCAGGACTCTTTCCCCAGCGCTGAGCCGGCCGATGTGGCGCAAGGCGTACCAGGCGGTGAGGAAGGCCGTGGGCAATCCCGCCGCGGTGGCGGGATCGAGCCCGGCCGGGATGAGGGCGACCGCGGCCGCGGGCACGGTGACGAACGAGGCGAAGGCGCCGCCCTCGAGGTGGACGGCGAGCACCGGGTCGCCGGTGCGAAGATGCTTGACGCCAGGTCCGACTCCAGTGACCACGCCCGCGCACTCGAAGCCGATCCGGTACCGGATGTCGTGCTCACCGGGCAGGAGGCCCATGGCCGTGAGTACGTCGCGGAAGTTGAGGCCCGCAGCCTGTACGCGCAGTTCCACTTCTCCCGGTCCTGGTGTCCGGCGTCCGGTCGCGGCGAGTTCCAGACTGTCGAGGTCTCCGAGCCGGCCGGTCCGGAGGCTGAATCCGTCCTCGCCGTAGCGCAGGGTGCGGGTGGCGGCCGTGGTCTGTTCGGAGACCTCCAGCGGGGCGTGATCGAGGCGTGCGATGTACCGGGTGGTACCGCGGAGGGCGACTTCGTCCTCTTGGCCGTCGGCGAGCAGTTCCTCGGCCAGGTTCCGTAGGTCCGGGTGCCGGTGCTCGGTGTCCACCAGGGTGGCACGCATCCGCGGGTGCTCGAATGCCAGGACGCGGATCACGCCGCGCAGGGCGCTCTGTCCCAGCTCCGCTCTCTCGCCGTCCGCTACGGCACGCGCGTTCCGGGTGACTGCGTACAGGCGGGGGTATCCGCCACTGCGGGCGACCGCCTGGGCGATACCGAGGATTCGCCGGGCGCGCCGCTGGGCGTCTGCGGTGGGGTCGGCTGCGGTGGCGGGAGAGGTCCCGCACAGCATCACCACGGCGCGCGCGGGCGACGGGACGGCCGCCAGGCGTTCGCCGACGAGGTCGCCGAACGGCCCGAGCTGCTCATCTCCCAGGGGCGGGTCCCACACTTCGGTTCTCGCCCCGGCCTCCTGCAGGATGCCGGCCAGTGTCCCAGCGTCTCCGTCGCCCTCCCCGATGACGAGCCAGTCTCCCGGGGGGAGTCCGGAATCCTGTGGGCGAGGGGCCGGGTGCCAGCCCGCCTCAAGGAACCACTGGTCGGTGCTGTCGTCCTGGCGCGGGCTTCGGAGTGCGAACCTCACGCCGTCGACAGTCATCACCGGTGTGCCCGACTCGTCCAGGAGGCGGGCGTGCCCCACGACGCTCTCGGCTGTCGTTTCGACGATCCGTGCGTGGCAGTACACGGCGGTCGCAGGATCGCCCAGGACCCGTACCGCCCGCATCCGGACGGGAAGGATCAGTCCCTGACGCCCTTGGCCGGCTGCCTCGACGGGGCCTGCTACGAGGAGTTGCAGGCAGAGGTCGACCAGGACGGGGTGAACGCGCAGGGACTGATCCCCGGTCAGCGCGGGCGGGGGGACCTTCACACGGGCCCAGAAACTGTCGCGACCGCGGGAGGTGTGCAGGTCGGTGATTCCGGTGAACGCCGGACCGTGTTCGAGTCCCCGGGAACGAAGACCTGCGTAGAGAGTCGTGGGATCGAGGGTGACGCCGTGTCTCCGGGCCAAGTTGGTGATGGACGACGCGCGGGTGCGCGCGGGTAGGGAGAGGCGGCGCAGCACGGCGGAGGCGTACGTGACCCACTGCCCGTCGTCACCGCGTCCGAAGATCTCACAGGTGGCGTGATCCGGGGCGATCATGGTGACGTTCGTGCTGAGAGCGGTGTGCTCGGTCAGGCGCAGCATCTCCTGGAACGAGACTTCGGTGACCTCCACCTCAGCCGGGGAGGCGTCGAACACCTCGCAGGCGGTGGTCAGGGCGAGAGCGTAGTAGGCGGCGCCGGGGAGTACCGGGGTGCCGTGGACCCGATGGTCGGTCAGCCAGGGCATCGCCGTGGTTCCGGCGTCTCCCTGCCAGCAGTGACGGACTTGTTCGCCAGGTACCTCGGTGTGGCTGCCCGGCAGTGCGGTGGCCGAGCGCGCGGTGTTCTGCTTCCCCGGGCCGGCCGGGCGGGCAACATCCACCCAGTGGCGTTTGCGGTCGAAGGTGATGGTGGGGACGTTCGCGAGGTCGGCACCGGTGTACAGCGGTGACCAGTCGACGTTCACACCCGCGCAGTGCAGGGCTGCGAGCTGGGTGCGGAACATGGTGGACTCGTCTTCGTCTCGGCGCAGCGTGGGCAGCACGACCGGTTCGCCGTCCAGGTCGCTCAGGTTCTGGGTGATGGTGCGGGTGACCACGGGGTGTGGGGAGACCTCGACGTACACCAGGTTCCGGTCCGCGGCGGCCGCGGCCACCGCGGAGGAGAAGCGGACAGGGTTGCGCAGGTTGGCGCACCAGTAGGCGGCGTCGAAGGCCGGCACCTCGTGCGGGTCCTTCAGCGCGGTGGAGTAGAAGGGGATCCTGGGGCGCTGTGGCGTCAAGTCGGACAGGACGGCGAGGAGTTCGGGCAGTAGCGGATCCACTTGTGGGCTGTGGGAGGCGACGTCCACCGCGATGGGCAGCGTCGGGATGCCGCGGGCCTGCCAGGCGGCGACGAGCCGTTCCACTTGAGCGGTGTCGCCGGCCACGACGGTGGAGTCCGGCGCGGCCAGGACCGCCACGGAGACGGACTCGGCGTCGTTCGCGGCGAGTTCGGCTTTCACCGCGGCCTGGTCCAGCCCTACGGTCGCCATGGCGCCGGCTCCCGCGATCCGGGTGAGGAGCGCGGAGCGCCGGCAGATCACCTTGACGCCGTCTTCCAGCGTCAGCGCCCCGGCGACGACAGCGGCCGCGGCCTCTCCCATGGAGTGGCCGATGACACCGGCCGGTTCGACACCGTGGGCACGCCAGGTAGCGGCCAGTGCGATCTGCAGGGCGAACAGCACCGGCTGTACTTGGGAGCATTCCGTCACCGGTTCGCCGGCTCGTAGCACGTCCAGCACGGAGAACGCGGCCTCGGCGGAGATGAGGTAATCGGCTTCGGCCAGGGCCGCCGCGAAGGCCGGCTCCTGCCGTAGCAGTCCGCGTCCCATGCCCGGCCACTGCGAGCCCTGTCCGGAGAACACCCACACGGGCTGCCGGGAGACGGTGACGCTCGCTGGCCCCGACACCACGGCAGGGTGTGCCTGGCCCGTTGCGAACGACTTCAGCGCGCTGACCACCTCGTGCGTGGAGCGGGCCACGACTCCGAGACGTCCCCGCCCTGGGCTGCGCCGCAGGGCCTGGGTGTGTGCGATGTCGCGCAGAGGCACCTTCGCGCCGTCGCCCTCAAGCCAGTCGGCCAGGCGCAGCGCCGCGGCCGGCAGCACGGCCGGGGATCCGGCGGGCACCAGGACCACCTCGGGTGCGCCCGGCGGGGTCTTTCGGGGGAGTGGCAGGGCTGCGCGGTCGTCCAGCGGCGGTTGTTCCAGGATGACGTGTGCGTTGGTACCGGAGAATCCGAAGGAGGAGACTGCGGCCAGTCGTGTCGCCGCCTGTACGGGCCACGGGGTCAACTCGGTGGGCACGAAGAAGCGGGTCTTGGCTGCGGCGATGGCCGGATTCCAGCGGGTGAAGTTCACGTTGGGGGGGATGAGGCCGTGCTGGAGGCAAAGTACGGTTTTGATCAGTCCGGTGATTCCGGCGGCGGGCTCCAGATGGCCGAGGTTGGTCTTCACCGATCCCAGAGCACACCGGCCGTGGCCGGTGCCGTATACCTGCGCCAGGCTGGCGAATTCGACCGGGTCGCCGACCGGGGTTCCCGTTCCGTGAGCCTCGATCAGCCCCATGTCCCGAGGGTCGGTCCCGGCGTGCGTGAGGGCCTTCTCGAACAGGTCCCGCTGGGCGGCGGGAGAGGGAGCGGCCAGGCCGTCGGACCGGCCGTCCTGGTTCACCGCGGAGCCGCGGACCACGGCGAGTACGCGATCGCCGTCCCGTACGGCATCGGCCAGGCGTTTGATGACGACGGCGCCGCAGCCTTCACCGCGGACAAAGCCGTCGGCGGCGGCGTCGAAGGTGTGGCAGCGCCCTGTCGGTGACAGCATCCCCATCCGGGCGAAGGATTCGGTGGTTCTGGCGCGGAGCATGAGCGTGACGCCGGCGGCGACGGCGAGATCGCATTCGTTCTGGAGCAGTGCCTGGCAGGCCAGGTGAAACGCGACGAGCGAGGACGAGCAGGCCGTGTCGAGTGCCACGCTGGGGCCGTGCAGGTCCAGGAGGTAGGAGATACGGCCTGCGGCGACGCAGTGCCCGTTCGTCAGGATGGAGCCCTCCAGCTCCTGGGGCTGCCCGGCGAGCCGGTCCATGTAGTCGTTGTAACTGAGACCGGCGAAGACCCCCGTCGGCGAGCCTGCCAGCTGATGCGGCGGCACCCCGGCATGCTCCAACGCCTCCCAGACCACCTCCAGCAGCAGCCTGTGCTGGGGATCGAGCACGTCCGCCTCGCGGCCGGAGACCCCGAAGAAGTCCGCGTCGAAACCGGAAACATCGGTCAGGTACCCGCCCCGCTGAGGCGGTGTGCGTGCGCCGGGAGGCGGTTCAGCGCCGTCGTGTGCCCAGAGTGCCTCGCGTCCCGGCGGCAGATTCCCGACCGCCTCCCTCCCCTCAGCCAGCAGCCGCCACAGGGCCTCCGGGGAGTCGATGTCGCCGGGAAGACGGCAGCCCATGCCGATCACGGCGAGAGAATCCGCCGCCTTGTCGAGGGAATGCCTGTTTCGGCCCACGGGAGTTCTCCTTGTCAGTTCACTACTCAGACGGGCGGGAGCATGCGGCTGCGTCGGCGTTCATCCGGCATCGCGGGTGCCATGCCGGCGGGACCGGCCGGCCGGCACCCAGGGCAGCTGAGGACTACTGGGCGGCGGGCGTCAGGCGTCGGGGCTTCCCAGGAGGATCGCGCTCTTCACCCCGCCGACCTGGTAGTTGAAACTCAGCGCGTAGTCGAAGTCGAGTGGCCGGGTGAGTACGCCGGGAACGGGGTCGAAGGTGAGGTTGTCCGCGGGCTGCTCGCAGTTCGCGGTAGGGCATACCTCACTGCGCTCCATCATGAGCAGAGTCAGAGCCACACCCAGGCATCCCGCAGGCGCCCCGTTGTGTCCGAAGCAGCCTTCCTGAGAGGTCATCAGCAGGTCCTGCGCGGCGGATCCGTACAGTTCCTTGATGGCGTTCGCCTCGAAGGCGGTAACCACCACGTTGCCGTCGCTGCCGCCGTGGACGTAGGGCACCTGGCCGATCTCCCACCGGTCCCCGAGGCACCGGCGGACAGCAGTCACCAGTTCGCTGCCCGTCTCCTCGGACGCCAGGGGGTTGGCCAGCCCGTCCCGGGTCGTGGCCTGGGCGAGCACCTGACCGTACAGATATGCGCCGCGCCGGGACGCGTGCTCCCGGCTCTCCATGATGACGGTCACTGAACCCTCGCCGTGGTTGATGCAGTCGGCACGCCGGTCGTACGGGCGCATGAGGGAGTCGAAGGACGGCAGGAGTTCGGGCATGTCGTCCGACCGGATGGTGTCGTACGTCTTCTGCGCGCCCCGCAGCAGGCGCTGGATGTTACGGATCAGTTTGACGCTGAAGACGTCGACGCCGGTCACGACGGCGATGTCGACCTCGCCTCCGGCGATCATCCGCCGGGCGTTGCCGATCTGCACTGCGGATGACGCACAGCCGCACGACACGGTGAAGTTGGGGCCTTTCGAGCGGGCCAGCGACCCCTGGACCAGGGCGACGTCGGAGGGAGTGACGGCCTGTTCCGCCGCGACGAACAGCTCCAGCGCCTCCGGCACGGACAGGGTTTCGGGGTCGGCCTGCAGCACGGCGAGATAGCTGTCGATGTTCGCGTCCACGCCACCGCGCCCGGCCAGGATCGCCGCGTCGGTCAATTCGCCCGAGAAAAGATCCAGTTGGGCGTCCGAGCATGCCTCCGCCATGGACACCAGGCCGAACCTGTGTGCCGCGGTGTAGTGGCGGGAGAAGAAGGGGGGGATGTCGGGGAGGCGTTCGTTGAACATCGCGTCCGTCAGGTGTACGGAGCCGTAGTAGGCATCGTCCTGCAGAAGGCGGCTGGCGCCTTTGGAGGCGACGTCCCACACATCGTCCGCGGTGAAGACGGGCCGCCCGTCACCGGGAAGGCAGAACCCGAGACCGGTGACCACGACGTCCCGGGCTTGCCGGCCGCCGCCCGAGGGGGCGGCCGACCCGCTCACGATGCACCTGCGCGCAACGGAAAAGTCATCATTTTGATCCCTCCGGATCAATCGATCGCACCCATGTGTAAGCACCATGAGATGCGGAGGAAGAGAGCCCGCACCGCAGTCGGGCAGATTCGAGCCGGTTCTATTCGGCAATGTAGGTGCGGTAGGACCAGCGGTAGACCGGCAGAAGTTCACCATCGAATTCGGCATGGCTATTCGAAAACTCGAAATGCTCGTAACCGTTGCCCCGGAGAACTCTCACTCGCGGTTCACTTTCCAGTGAATCCACTACCCAGGTCGGCGGAGAGCCGTCCGGCCCCCCGCTGAGCATGACGCGAATCGGATGCGGCATAGAACTCTCCAGTCAAGAGAATCGGCACCGGTAGATCAGCAGGAGCGCCGGTTCGACAACTTTCGGTCACGGTTTCCCGGTCGGAATCGGAAACTCCGCCACCACAGAACAGTGAGCGCCACGAAACCGCGCAACTGGTCCATAAAACCCATCGTGGGAGCCGTCAGCGTCTGTGACGCCGTACCCGGCCCGGTGGCGGCACCGGTATTGGCGGTCGAATCCTCGTGCGGGGCGATACGAACGCCACGATGTAACAGTGCACTGCGTATGCCCTGCTGACTGCGTTGACCAGCATGTTTTCGGGGTGCGACGCGGGGAACCAGGAGCGGACGGCCGGCAGTGTCATGGCCGGTCCGAGAGAAGAAAGGCCCCCCGGCGGGGGAGTGACAGTACGGGAAGCTCGCATGGTGCCCCTAGAACGAGGTAATGCGAGCCGCCTCTTCCCGACCGAGGGGCGTCATTGCGACGAACGATCTCGATGCTGCCCACAAGGGACTGGTCAGCTCTTCGACGGATCATCGGTTGCCGCTCCCCCGGAGAGGAGGGCAGCCCACCGGTTTGGATTCAAATCGGTTGTCCCATGGAGAGGAGCCTTCCCGCAATGAAACTGTTAACAGTTCACCCATATGGCCCAATTCGCCGAATGAGGGAAATCCCTGTCCTGATTTGCCCTGGAACTCCCCGGATCGCCTCTCTGCGTGCGCATCTGCTTCGAGTCGATTGTGATCAAGATGCCTCGAAGAAATTGCCGTGCACCAAATAGAATGTCATGTGATGACTGGTCACGGTGCGATGATCTGCGGCAGATCGTGTCGGCGGAACCGCACCACCTCGCGAGGGTGTCGACACGGCAGAAAGAACCTTCCGCGGAGGGCCGAACGCCGCCGGGTTTCCGCCGGCGACAAAACCGCGGCACTGACCGCCCGGCGCCGTCGCGGGCGGATGGCGCACTGGGCCAACCGGGTGACTGATCGGCACAGGGGTTGATGCCGGTTCGTTCATTGGCATTACTGGAGTCGTTCAGCCGGTGGGTCGCCCATCCCTCTCCGGGGAGCTCGGTAGTCGGCCCACCCGTTTGGACCCTCCCTCCTGGCAGGGCCCGGCGAGTTGAGCCGCCGCTGCAGCGGCTTCCCGGGAGAGCCACCAACTGGTGGGCGCTGCCGACGCCGTTCGGTACAGCGGCCCGCCTCGCCTGAGGCCGGCCGGTGGTCCTCGCGTCGCGGCTGATGCCCTCGGCCACTGGTCTCCGTCGAGCCCCTTGGCCGAGGGACCCTCCACCGCAACCACTGCCCTGTCGGCTTCCCAGGAGCCGAGAGAGCCGTTTCTCTCCCTCACTTCCCCGGCCCCACGGCGGGGATGAGGGAGACCCGCCGTCGGTCTCGGCCACTCCCCGCACGGACCGCAAACGGTCCGTCGTACGCATTCACTGTCGCAGGAGGACCCGTCATGTCCACATCCGTCGTCTCGTCCGACCAGTCCCGGTCGGCCGCCCCACTGCCGTTCCCCTTCGGCCCGCTGCTCCTCGCGGCCCTGCCCAGCGCCGGACCGGCCGCGGGCGGCAACACGATCCAGCTCCTTGGGCTCGGCCTCAGCGGAGCCACCAGCGTCATGTTCGGCGCCACCCCGGGCACCATCGTCTCGCAGGACCTGCTGGGACTGACTGTCACGGTGGTGGTACCGGCGCACGCCGCAGGCGTCGTGCCGGTCACGGTGACCAACAGCAGCGGCACAAGCAACTCTGTGTCCTACACCTACCTGGGCACGCCCACGCCTACGCCTCCCACCGCCGCCAGCATCAACCCGGCCTCGGGCTCCGTCATCGGCGGCACCCCGTTCGTGATCACCGGCACCAACCTGACCGGTGGCACCGTCACCGTCAACGGAGTTGCGGCCACCGTGGTGGGCGCCGACCCGACCGGGACCCTGCTGATCGGGATCACCCCGACCGGTGCCGCCACGGGCAACGTCCCCGTCGTGGTCACGACCGCGTACGGCTCCGCCACCGTCCCGGGCGGTTACACCTACGTCTGACCCGCGACACCTTCGCCCGCCGCCACATCGCACGCCGACTGGCCAGGGCTGAACAGCGCCGGTCTGCGGATTCCTTCCGCAGACCGGCGCCTGCTGGAATCAGGGGCGCTTCGGGAAGACCGGCCCGCTCGCGGCAGAGGCACCGAAGACGTGACGGCGGACCGCCTGTTGTGGAGCGTGCGCGGCGTCCAACCGCTTCGGACCGGCCGGCCTGACGCTGTCGAGTTGAGATCCGCGATCCGCGACGCCTGCCCGCCTCGTCCATCGAGCCGGGCTGCCCCGGTCGAACGGCGAGAGATCAGTGTGAGCCGCCTCTTCGGGCACGTTCGATGCGCAAGCGGTCGATCGCCCGGCGGAGGAATGTCCCCCGCGGCTTCCCCGGCGGTGGGAGAGACGGCGCCCCGGACGAGCAGCTGGTCCACCCACCGATACGTCCAGGGCCCGGTGCTGGCCAGAGACGGAGCCATGGCCCCCGGCGGCCCGTGCGCGCGGGCCGCCGGGGGCCCGGCTTGTCCTCCTGGCGCCTCTGTCGGCGAAATGGACGGCTCGGTCGCGGACCGGCGTCCGGAAGGATTTCACCCGGTCAGTGAGATCCGCGCCCAGAATGTGCGGCCGCCGTTGGACTCCAGCCGGGTCCCCATGGCCTGGACCGACTGCGCGATCAGCACCAGTCCGCGGCCGTGTTCGTTGGCGTAGTCGGCGTCATGTGGAGGCGGAGCGGACGCTGCTCCGCCTTCGTCCTGGACTTCCACGAGGAGCCAGTCAGCGGCCTTCCGCAGGCGACTGGTGATCGAGATGCTGCTCGTGTGGACGATGGCATTGGTCATCAGCTCCGAGATCACGAGTAAGGCCGCGCCGCGGGCACTCTCGTCCGTAATGTCCTCGGAATCCATCCACAGCCGGGCGAGATGGCGGCAGACGGGCACCGCTCGCGTCAGGGTCGGCACGCGGAACGAGGCCGGTTGTCTCGTGGGCCAGCCGTAGGCCAGAGCCCTGGCCGACGCTGTTTTCGGCCACTGTTCGATCTCTCGGGGGGACAGTACGATCTGCACCCCCGAGCGTGAGGTAGTCGGCAGCATGGCTCTTCCTCTCGTCCTGAGCTGTGCTCAGGTGACGGGGAGGCGGGTTTGCGCTCCCGGAGGGGTGTGGCACAAGCCGCCGGCCGCGGCTTTTCCGGTACACCGATGTGCTCGCATGCCGGGGACACCCTGCCGGGAGCAGGGCGGTTGGTGCGGTGGCGGGTACGAAGCGGAGTGTTTGCCGGCCGTCGCGGCACGGTGGGCCGGCGTACGAGGCGGTGAGGCGAATCGCCCGCGGTACCACCGCGGCGGCGGGCTCGGCCCGGGGCCCGTTCCGGCCGCGATTTCCGGTGACGCACGTCGGAACGGCACCGTCGACGCCGATCGTGTTGCCACCGGCCGCGGCGCTCGGGCGTGAGATGAGCGGCCCGCCCACCGGGAGGCGGCGACTGACCGCCAGGTCCGCGGACAACGGTCACGGTCGCAGAGACAGTGTGGGTGCCGGCCGAAGACACGGCCGTCCCGGCGGAATCGGCATCCGGTGCGGCAGTCGCCGAACCGGATGCCGGTCGCACCGCAGTGACGTCGCTGGGGCCGGCGCTGTTGACCGTCACGGGGTTCCCGCCCCAAGGTGAAGCCGGACCGGGCCTGTTGACCGCCAGGACTGCAGCAACGAGCGAGACGGAGGGCCGGGCAAGGGCGGCATCCGGCCGGTGCTCCGGTGCCAGGAGAGGCGGGCTCCGGGTGCCGACCGCTCCGTGCCGTGGCCGCCCACGAGCGGGCGGACCGAGAGCGGCAGGATATCCCCGCCGAACGGTGTTATCGCCGCGTCAGCCGGAACGATCTCACCGCAGAGCACGGGAGTCCGGGGCCGGATGGCGGCCGTCGGAATCTTCGCCGGCCTCAGAGCCGGGACAGAGACAACGACAGCGGATCGCCATGGATGGGAAGCTCGCATGGTGCCCCCAAAAGAGGTCACATGGGCCGCCGCGCCAGTCGGCACCGTACCGGCGCCGACTGGCGGATCCAAACCCCTCCCACAGGGGTGCCCATCGCGGCAGTCCCCACCCGGTGGCTCTCCAGGCCTCGTTCACACCTGGGTAGCTACGAGATACATGAGCGGCCGCTCCCCCGGAGAGGGTGGGCGGCCCACCGGTTTGGATAGCGATAACTATCTTCCCGCACCGCATATGACGGCAATGGAAATGACAGGCCGTCACCCGTATGGCGCAGTTGTAGCAATAGGTTTACGTCTCCTCCGGATGGGAGGCCCGTCATCAGGTGCCCGATACGGAGTAAACCTAGCGTGCGCACGGTCGCGGAGACGGAAAGAAACGGTTCCGCATAGTTCACGTCCCGGTGAAGCGCTTCTGATTTTCTTTCATGACCAGCAGCGGGGTCCGTCTTTTCGGTAACCTGTTCGGCGCGACCATGTGAGGAATTACATCGCCGGATAACCGCACCCGAGAGGGCGTCGGTACCGGCACCATCCGATTCGGTTGAGGATGGCACCTTCACACAGGGTGAGGTCATCATCAAGCCGCGAACCACCGGTCCACGAGCGAGGTCGAGCAGCCTCACCGTGCACTGTGAGCAGGCCTGTTGAACAACCGACCGGGTGACTCCGATCGCCGCATTGGCGTGATCGTTTGACGCCCAGTTATGAAGTAGTGCAGCCTCACCGAAGCAATTGAAGTCGCATCCCGGCGAGGGGCTTAGTCATGGAGCTGAAACGAAGCGCCAGGGTGCCGCGCGACGTCTTCATACCTGACGAGATCTCGCCAGCGATGTCCGAATTTTCGAATTCTCGCCACCGTCTTCCGGTGCGCCAGGTCAACGGACGGTCGGTGGCTCCTGTGCGTTTTCTGGGCGCCTCGGCCCATCCCGACTAAATATGGAATTTGAGTCGCTTCAGTCGCTGAAAGGAGTTGCGCATGGTTCCTGAGCTGCACATTTATGACAGCAAGTCAGGCCGGACCGCAGCGTCTCAACCGGCACCGCCGCCGGTCACTCTGCCGATCGCCCTGTGGTGCGCTCGGCAGGGCTGGCCGGTGCATCCGCTCGCCCCGCTTCGCAAGACGCCCCCGGCCAATTGCCGCGACTGCCGGCGCCCGGGCCACAGCCACCGCGAGTGCCCGTGCATCCGGGGCGGCCGCTGGTGTCACGGCTTCCACGCCGCGACCGTCGATGCCGGCCGTATCCGGAGGTGGTGGGCGGAGCAGCCTGGTTTCGGGGTAGGCATCGCGTGCGGGCCGGCTGGTCTGGTCGTGATCGATGTCGATGCCCACGAGACGCCGCTGCCCGAGCGGGACCGGCTGCTGCCCGGCATTCCGATTCCTCCGTCGGTGTCACTGCAAGGACTCGAGCACGGATTTCACAGCCTCGCGCTCCTGGCGGCGCTGCGGGGCGCGGAAGACCCAGCCCGGGACAGCTCGACCTTGCGGGTGCGCACTCCGTCCGGAGGGCTGCACATCTGGTACGCCGCAGGTCCGGGGCACGCGTGGCGGTGCTCATCGGGCTCAAGTCCGGGCCGGGCACTGGCCTGGCAAGTGGATGTGCGCGCCCACGGCGGCTACATCATCGCGCCCGGGACGAGGACAACCGCCGGGACCTACCGGGCCCTTGGGCCGGTACGCCGCCCGGCGCCGCTGCCGTACTGGATCGCCGTGGAACTCGCCCGGACCGGTCACCGTCCAGCGCCACCCGCTCCTCGGGACGGTGCCCCGCGTGTGCCGCAGCGTGCCCGGGAGGCTGTCCTGGCCGCAGGTGGTGGCTCCCGCCTCGCGCAAGCGACTCTGACCACCGTCCTGGCCCCGGTCCTCGACTGCGCCGCCGTGGCAGAGGGGGCAGGCTTCAACGACAAGCTCAACCGAGCCGCCTACACCGTGGGCGGCCTGGTCGCCGCGGGACATCTTGTGGCGACGGAAGCGGAAACGGCCCTCGTAGCAGCAGCGGTTCACGTGCGCCCGGGGCAGGAACGCGACGCACGGCGAATCGTCCAGTCCGGTATGGACGCGGGCAGCCGCCGTCCCCTCAGGCTGGGAGACCGAGGGTGAATCACGGACCGCGCCACGACGAAGGGCTGTTCGACCCTCAGGAAGTCGCGCAGAGGATTCTGCGCGGTTTCCCGGCCACCGTCGTCCCGGCGCAGACCCTCAGGAAGGACGTGTCGGCGCTCACGCGGGTAACTGAGCACGGTCTGGTGCCCGACAGCCTCAGCGACCGGGGCAACGCCAAGTTGTTCGTCGCCCTGTACGGGCGGGACTTCAGGCATGTGCCGGGCCTGGGCTGGTACCGGTGGTCGGGCTACCGGTGGGAGATCGATGAGGACGACACCGTGCTGTGGGCGGCCGGTGAGCTGGCCGAGAGACTGGCGGAGACCGACCCGCACGGCCGGCACGTCGGGTCGGATCTGCGACGGTACCGGCGACGGGCTCTGTCGACGTCCGGGATGCAGGCCATGCTCAGACAGGCCAAGGCCGCACCGGGGATGGTTCTCAGCTCTTCACTGCTGGACGGGGATCCCTACGTGCTGTGCACACCGGGCGGGGTGGTCGACCTCAATACCGGTCTGGTCGCCGCGCCGGATCCGGAGAGGCATCACCACTCGCGCGCCACGAGCGTCGAGGCGCGGCAGATAAGAACACCGCGCTGGCATCAGTTCCTCGCCGACACGTTCGGCGACGACGCCGACGGCCGTCAGATGATCGACTTCCTGCACGAAATGCTGGGCTACTCGATCACAGGGGATGTCGGCGCGCAGATCATGCCGTTCCTGTACGGGCAGGGGAAGAACGGCAAGAGCGTTCTTCTGGACGTCATGGTCAAACTCCTGGGTGACTACGCGGATGCCGCCCCGCCCGGTTTTCTGATGGCGCGGCCGTTCGAAGGCCACCCCACGGACCTTGCCGAGCTTCATGGCCGACGCATCATCGTCTGCTCCGAGCTCAAGCCAGGCGACCGCTTCGACGAGTCCCGTGTCAAGCTGCTGACCGGTGGGGACCGGATCAAGGCCCGCAGGATGCGGCAGGACTTCTTCAGTTTCACCCCCACCCACAAACTGTGGCTGCTCGGCAACCACCGCCCCGAGGTCGGCACGGGTGGCTACGCGTTCTGGCGCCGGATGAGACTGATCCCGTTCGAGCGGATCGTCGCGGACGACCGAAAGGTCGACAACCTCGCCGACGTCCTGGTCACGGAGGAAGGACCCGGCATCCTGCACTGGCTCGTCACCGGCGCCCGCCGCTATCTCAACGGCCCCCGCGACCTGACGGGCCCCGCGCGCGTACGCACCGCCACCGACGCGTACGCGGAGACCGAGGACCACATGGGCCGGTTCCTGGGCGAGTGCTGCACGGTGGACCCCGCCATGCGCGCGGAACAGGCCCAGCTCTACGGCAGCTACCGGAACTGGTGCCAGCTCGAGGGCGCCAATCCGGTCTCCTCACGGGCGTTCGCCGCACGGGTGCGTGAGACCGTCGGCATCGCCACACCCAAGAACATGATCCTGTCGAACCAGCGCAAGTTCTACCCCGGTATCGGGCTGAACCCTGAATTGGGAGAAAACGCATGAGCTCCTTCATCGAGCCCGGTCAACTCGCTCACGAGAGCGACCTTGTCTGGCTCGAGGACACCGACGAACTGGAGTATGTCCGCCAGAGCCTCGACCGGCTCCCCAGCCGCTCCGGAAAGCCTGCCTACCACCGTCACGGCCGCATGGTCGGCTATGCCGTCCTCGGCCCCACGGCCCGCTCCTCACGTGCCTCCGGCACCTTCCTGCGCCGCGTCTTCTGGCTTCTGCCCCACGACCGTGACGGGCAGCCCGACGGCCTCTACGCCTCCGCCGCCCCGTCCGAAGCCGTCGACCCCCGCACCCTCGCCCCCTGCGCCAAGGGTTACAAAACGCAGCGCTCCGAGGGCGGGCCCCCGTCCGAAGCCATGCGTGAACTCGGTATGACCCTTCCCAAAGCCTGACCGCGGCCCTCGGGTGCAGCGACCGAAGCCCACCCCCGGGGGCAGTGACTCAGTCGCTGCCCCCCCCGGGGGCGACAGGACCGCAGGCCAGAGCGGTGATCGCGGGGAGGAGAGCGACGCAAGCGACGAACCTCGAACTATGACGAAAACCTGCGCGCAGGTGTGTGTCATAGATGGGGGCCTTCAGTCGCTTCGGTCGCTGTCTGTCGTGCAACTTCCGTTCTGTGCCTCTCGGTTCACGGGAGGGGAAGCGACTGAACCTCGCTGCGTCGCTTCGGTCGCTGTGCCGCGGCGTCTGGCCGGTAGCCGTGAGCAACCCTCGACAGTCGGCAGCGCCGCCGTGGCGGTGAGGCGGTGAAATGCGCTGAGGAGGGGGAGCGGGGGGTGGTAGGCGACGTGCCCCGGCTCATCGCGCGCGCTCTGCCATCCAGGTGACTTCGCGTCAGGGCTCTTGCTGGCGCATTCAGCCCGGTGGACTACTGGTTGCTCAACCGGTGGGCCGCCCATCTTCTCCGGGGGAGTAACAGTCGGCCTGCCCGTTGCCCCGGTCCCGGGGCCCGGTCACGGCAAGGCCGTGGTGCCCTGCGCCGGACTCCCCCAGCAGATGATGTGAATCGGTCCGTCAGCGCCGTTCCTGGGCGCGGGCGGGTACGGCGGCTCACGCAACGCCGTGAGAGGCATCATGCCAATTGTCCCTGCTCCCCGGTCCGTGCTCGTCGTCGCCGCCCTGGCCGCGGGGCTGGTCGCGGTCCCGGACACCGCGCACGCCGAGATCCCCGTGTTGTGCAACGAGAGTTCCGCGACGGCCATCAACGTGGCGAACGCGGCCGGCGGCGGCACGTTGGCACCGGCCCCGTTCTGCACGCACGCGCTCACCAGTGCCCTTGGCAGCGCACTGGAAGTCGACGGCAACGCGAATGTTCCGGGGACCCAGGGCCGGCTCAACCTGGTCTCGGTCACCATCCGCGGCGGCAGCGCCGTGGCCCCGTACCACGACGGCGGTATCCCGAACCGGCGCGGTGCGCTGTCACTGACGTCCAGCAGGGTTACCGGCAACACCGCCGTCGCCGGCCGCGGCACCCACACCGACAACGGAGCTGTGTCGCTGACGGCCAGCACCATCACCGGCAATACCGCCACCAGCTCCGGCTGCGGCGTCCACAGGAACTCCGGCGCGGTGAACCTGCCGGCCAGCAATGGCAGCCGCAACACGCCGGACAACTACGCCCCCTCGGGAAGTGTTCCTGCCTGCGCGGGCTGACAGCCCCGCAGACAACCCGGCCGGGCCTTCGCGCGAACCACGCGCTCACGGAGAACGGCCGCCTGTGCGGCGCCGGTTCTCCCCTCCCATTCGCTATGTCTTCATGAAGGAGGCAGTCAAATGCCTATCTCCCCCAACCAGGGATCCACCGGTGGCGGGACCGTCGTCACCATCACCGGCACCGGCCTGAGCGGTGCCACGGCGGTCCGTTTCGGTTCCAAGCTGGCCACCATCACGGCCAACACGGCCACCTCGGTCACGGTCAACGCCCCCTCCGGGAGCGGTACGGTCAACGTGACCGTGACCACCCCCGGCGGGACCAGCAACCCGCTGGCGTACTTCTACATCGGAGCGCCGTTCAAGGCCGGCCTGAGCCCCGTCTCCGGCGTCACCGCGGGCGGGAACACCGTCACCATCAACGGCACCGGCCTGTCCACCGCCACCGCGGTGACCTTCGGTACCCTCTCCGCGACCCCGTCCGTGGTCAGCGACAGCCAGCTGTCCGTCACCGTGCCCACCGGCCTGGCGGCCGGATCGGTCGGCGTCAGCGTCACCACCGCAGGCGGCACCAACAACGGCCTGTCCTACACCTACGTCGACGGCCCCACCATTGACGCCCCGACTCCCGACTCCGGTCCGGTGTCCGGCGGAACCGCCGTGACCATCCCCGGCACCAGTCTCACCACCACGCAGTCGGTCACCTTCGGCGGCGTCCCGGCTCCGTTCGTGGTGATCAACGACACCACCGTCTCAGCGGTCTCCCCGCCGGGAGCCCTCGGTGCCGTGGATGTCGTCGTCACCACGAGCGGCGGCTCTGCCACCGAGGTCGGCGGCTTCACCTACATCGCCGGTCCCGGTATCTGACCCATCCCCGCAGACCGCCCGCCCGGGTGACGCTCCCCCTCGCACCTGGGCGGGCTCTCAGGGTGCGGCGCTCGCAGACGAGCCCCGGGTTTGGCTCTTCCGTTCGGCCGGGGTTAGCTCTTCCTTCCTAGGGATCACGCCGTTGAACAACTCCGCGCACCAGCCTTCCGCCTCCCCCGAGCGGTCGTCGGCCGCTGTCGTGCCCACGGTCAGCTCCTTCTCCCGACCTCGGGCCCGACGGCGCCTGGCACCACGGTCACGCTCACCGGCTCGAATCTGGCCGGTGTGGGGTTCGGCGCCGCGGCCGCGCCCTCGTGCACCGTCAACTCCAGTACGCGGAGCAAGGTTGTCTCCCCCACCGGGGGCGGGAAGTCCAGGTCACCGTCACCGCCCCGGAGGCACCAGCAACGGGATCCGGACTGCAACACCGTCAGTCTGACCGCACCGGCGCCGCCGCCGGGATCCTCGGCTCGGCTCCCACCACGTTCACCCTCATCTCGGACAGTCGGCTCACCGTCCAGGCCCGCCCCGGGATCGCCGGGCCGGCCAACGTCACGACCCCCGGCGGCACATGCCCGGCGCTGGCTACAGCCAAGTCGTTCCACCTGCCATCTGACGGGGCGGCATCACCCCGGCCCGTGACGATAAAGGAGCGGTTCCCGCATGAGTGAAAACGCCAAGTTGGTAGCTTTTGTGATGGCAGGCCTCGATGAGGAATCAGAGATCGCGAAAGGCGCGGGCGGAGACTTCTGGCGATGTCCGTCCGGGCTGCCGGGCGAAGTACACGACCGCACGGGCGGCGTCGCGTTCAGTGTGCCGACCATCCGCTACGACCAGCACATCGCCCGCCAGGACCCGGCCCGCACGCTCCGCCGCCTGGAGAGGAGCCGGGTCCTCCTCGACGAGTACGCGAAAGTAGCCGACATGGACACCGACAGCCCGGCACGCGACTTCCCGTCCGGGCGCGCCGTCGGGCTCGGGTTCGTCGTCCGGCAGATGGCCGCGGAACACGCTGACCGTCTCGGATACCAGGTCAAGTGGCTGCCTCGATTCACCCGTTAGAGACCGGCCCGGGCTCGGCGAGCCGACGGGTATCGGCGCTGTAGGTCTGGGCTGGAGCCCCGATACCGAGAACACGTGCGGGCTGATGGCCCGATGCCGAATCTCAATCAGCAGTTCGACCGTCACGCACACATCGAGCAAACGTCGGCTCGGTGAAGGGTCTGCGGACCTGGTCGCCTCAGTCAGGCCGGCCAAGGCGCCCGGGCCGGTGATCGCCAGGCGGGTTGTGTCACCCAGCGCGCGGCATCGAACTTTGCCGGTCCGCACACGCCTGCGGGGTCGGTGAGGCGCAAGTTGCCCCCGATCGTGGGAGATTGAACCCGACCGCGTCACCGTGCAACTGAACCGGCTCGCGGCCGGGTGAAGCCGCAGTACTTCTCTTCGGCGGTGAATCCCGCATCGTGCAGCGCGAGGTTGGCGGACTCAGGACGGAACGGTCGGCGTGGAAGTTCTGGGTTGGTCCGCCGGGGCTGATCGTCCTCGTGCGCGTTGAAGTAGCGGCGCAGGTCGGGAATCGGCCCGGACACCCTCAGCGGCAGTGCGGCTCGATCGACACCACTCTGCATCGGTCAGGGCACCACGCGTCACGCATCCGGTCTGCCGCAGCCGACACCCTCTCGGAGCGGGAATGCTCAGCCCAGTGATCCGAACCCCGCTCAGACCCTAGTGGGGACGTCCGTTGTGCTGGTTCCCGTACTTGTTCTTGTTGATGTTGACGGTGTTGTTGATGTCACCGGTGGAGAAGTTGATCAGTCCGCCGCAGGCGAGCAGACAGAAGCCGGGGTTCGGACCGGGCGGCGTCGGGGCGGACGTCACCTGGACGGTCGTGGTGCTGTTGGAGGCGTCGCACTCCGAGGTGCCGTTGTAGGCGGCGGTGATGGTGTGCGAGCCGACGGTGGTGAACGTGGTGTTGTAGCTCGCCTGGCCGTTGGCGTTGACGAGCACGGTGTCGAGCTCGGTGCTGCCGTCGAAGAACGTCACGCCGAGTCCGCCGGTGGGGTCGGCGGGACAGTCGACCGTGGCCGCCAGCAGCACCGAGGCGCCCACCTGGGCGGACTGCGGAGTGGCCGTCACCGTGGTGCTCGACGGTACGGCCCAGGCCGGCGAGGCCAGCCCCAGCACGGCGGCCAGGGCTGTGGCGACGACGAGTCTCCCTCTGCGTGGTGTGATGTTCACCGGTTCGGCTCCTTGTTCTGTCGCCGGGCCCGCGGGGCGCGGGCGCCGTGGAGCTTCACGCTATGGCGATCTCTTTCGCCGTCCGGGGAGGCGGCGCCCGAGATAGCCTGACTGGATCAGCAGCCCGAAACGGTCGTCGGCGACCGGGCGGAAGAGTGGCCCACAGGACCGTACGTGCTGTGTGGCGGCTCCTTCCCGGTCGTCGGCGTGTCAGATGCCGGGCGCGGCGACCCATGTGTAGGTCAGCCCAGGGCCGGTGCCGCCCACCGCGGCCACGATCACCGCCGCTGGGCACCCAGCGCGGTCAGGGTGGGCGCGGCGACATAGGTGAAGGCGACGGGATTGCTCGTGCCGCCCGAGGTGAACTCCGTGATCGGTGAACTCCCCGTCCTTTGAGCAGATCGGTCGGTGTGACCACCTGCCACCGGCAGTCGGGCCTGGGGCGGGTCGGCACCGTTGAGGGCGGGGGCGCGGCGTAGAAGGACTGACGGCAGAACCGTGACGCCAGGTCAAAGGAGTTCCCTCGTAGACGTGCACAGAGGAAGAACCGGCAGACACCGCCCTCTTCCGTGAAATGGCTGCGCGCCACGGCGGGCCCTGCGCACGCCCTGGATCCCCGACCGGCCGGCGCACAGCAGACCAGTCGGCGCCGCGTAAGCAGCACCGACTGGCGATCCAACCCCCGTTGAGGTGCCCATCGTGAGACCGGCGGACCTGCACCCTCCCCACGTGTGGAGGACAACAGCCCCACATGGCACCACGCTTCCCCAGCGGTGCGGGCTGCCCATTGGTTGGAATACGTCCAGTAACGCAGGATCCCGACATATGCCATAAGGGCTAGGTTGCCATGTCACCCGATCGGCCTAGCGTGCCGACCCGGCTGTTGACCGGACTGCATCTGTTGTCCATGAACTCCTCGTTGCGGACGCTGCGTACGGCGTCGGTGCCGGCCGACTTGTTCGCGCCGGCGACGATGCGGGCGCTGACAGCCTCGTGCATCAGATTCGCCTCGCGGCCTGGGCATGATCAACAGCGTCTCGGCAACGCACATGATCACGCCAAGGCCGCACCGCTGTCTGGCCGAACCCTCCTTCCCTCCGCCGAACCCTCAGCCCAGCCCTCGACCCCTGTCCTGCTCTCCGTCCCGACCTTCACCTCTTCCGTCTCCGAGACCACCCACTCTCAAGGGACGAAGGGAGCGGGTGGTCTCAGAGACGGAAGGGCGATTGTGCAGGTCGGGACGGAGAGCAGGACAGGCGGTGTGACAGGCCGGTGTACGGGTGGCTTTACACCCTGGCGGCGGGGCGTTCACTGAGTGAACGGCTGATACCGCGCAGGTCGCGCCTCAGGTCGTCTCTCAAGTCGCGCCTCAGGTCGCGCTCCTGGTCGCGCCTCAGGTCGCATCGGTCCACGCCCCCGGAGTACGTGAACTCCCAGGTCAGCATCGCGATCAGCGGGGTGGCGGGCGCCGACTACTTCCCTACGAGGGTGTCTGCGGAAGAACTCGCCCCGGACCGAGTGGCCTTCGTACGGAAGTGACGGCCGCCGCCTGGTCCACGTCGACGTCCCCCAATTGGGCCAGTGCCGAGAGGACCGGCCCGTCATGGCGGGGGCGCGCCGTCCGGGGTGATCCGCAGGAGCAGCAGGTCGAATTCGGGTCCGTCGGCGGTGTTCCGGTACGGGCCGGCGTATTGGTAGCCGAGGCGGGCGTAGAGGTCTTGGCCGCGCTGGTTGGAGGGGAGCGCGAGCAGCGAGGACCAGCGTGGGGCGATGGCCGTGAGGAGGGTGGCGTGGAGGCGGGAGCCGATGCCGCGGGACTGCCAGGGTGGCCGGACCGCGAGTTCGCACAGGCCCATCAGCCGTTCGGTGCGGGCGCCTTCGGGGACCTGGTCGATGAGGCCGGGGCCGAACCAGTAGGCGGCGGAGCAGGGGAAGGCGTAGCCGAATCCGACGGGTGTGCCGTCCGCGTATGCGACGACCAGGGTGAAGCCTGTCTTCTTGAGGTGGCCGGTGATCTGTTGGTGGAGTGCGGGGACGGACAGGCCGGCGGTCTCGGCGCCGGGGGTGTCGACCAGTTCGGGGTGGGCGTCGGCCCAGATGTCGGCGACGACGTCCATCAGGGGCGGGACCTCGCCGGGTCCGTAGGTGCGGATCACCACGTCGGTGCGGGTGTTGGTCACCGTCTTCCTCCTCAGCTGACGCCGGTGGTGGCGCGGTACTTCTCCAGCCAGTCGGAGACCGCGGGGACGGCGGTGTGCCGCTGGAGTGCGCTCTCGACGTTGTGCAGCTGCTGCAGCAGCCGGTCGGAGCGTACTTCGGGGAGGTACGCGAGGACGCGTCCGGCGGCTTCGGCGGCTGCTTCGGGCTCCGGCCGCTCCCTGACTGCATGTTGGATCGCGACGTCCGCCTCGTACAGGGCGCGGTTGCGGGCGAACGCCTCACCGTGCAGGAGAACGGCTTGTTCGGCGCCGGCGGCGGCGCGGTCGTGCTGGTCGAGATCGGCGCGGGCGAGGGCTTCGAGTCCGGCGAGTTCACCGGGAGTGAAGAACTCCAGCCAGGCCGGATCGGCGCCTTCCCGTGGGCCTTGGGCGTAGAGGTGGTGGGCACGGACGATCGACTGGTCGGCGGCGGCGCGGTCGCCGAGCAGTGCCCAGCCGCCGGCCTCGCGCATCGCGAACAGGCTGAGCATCCGGGGCGAGCCGTACGTACGGACCGCGCGCTGGGCGCCCTGCGCGGCGGCGATCGCCTCACGAGGGCGGCCGGACGCCTTGGCCAGGAGACTGAGGCATCCGAACGCGTGGCCTTCCAGGCCCGGATCGTCGGCGATCCGGGCGGCGGCCAGGGCCTCGCCGTAGAGCGAGCGGGCGTCGGAGACACGGCCGGAGTCGTACGACAGCCACCCTGCGGCGATGGACAGATAGCCGGTCGCGGCCCGCAGCCGTTTGCCGGTCCTGTCGGTGTACTCACCGTCGTGGAACCACTGGTAGGCGGTGTTCAGGGCGCGGGCGGCATCCTGGCGCAGTGCGGCGGACCCGTGGTCGTGGTCGTGCGCGTAGAGCGTGATGACGGCCCGGTCGACGGCTCGTACGTCCGCCGCCCCGATGCGCCCGGGCACCTTGCCGGTGACGGCCCGGACGGGCAGCAGCGACAGGGTGACGGCCGCGCCGCCGGCCAGGACGGTGCGACGGTCCTTCGGCGCTTGTCCACGGGAGGGCAGCGTGGCAGTCCGGAAGCCGAGGGCGTGCGGCGGGCGTCCGGTCAGCGAGGTGAGAATGCGCCGGTAGACCGGGCGGGGAAGCGTGACCTCGCCGTCCTCCCAGGCCGCCACCAGACGTGAGGTGCAGCCGACCGCCTCGCCGATCTCCTGACCGGTCGCGACGATGAGCGCGGCGAACTCCTGGCGGGACATCTGGAACTCGCTCTCGCGCACGGCTCGCAGCGGGGCGTTGGGTAAACGGCGGTCGGTCATACCGGCTCCGGGCTGCATCCGTGGCGGACGGGGTGCGGTGACCGTACCGCCCTCCGCCCGTACTCCGCCCTGGTCTTGGGCCCGGTTCATCCGGGCGAGGAGCCTTCTTGCATCGCTCTTGCATCTCTCTCGCGTTGCACCTGCCGCCGCGCGGCTGCTTGCGTGGACGGTGACGCGACACCTGACCAGGGAGGCCGTCATGGCGACGTGGCACCGGCTCGCCGAGCCCAGTGACCAGCGACGTGCTCTGTGGACCAACGGCGCCGACCGCACCCGCTGGGCGACGTGCGGCCAGGCGTGGGACGCGGTGGCCATCACACCGATATCGCGCGGCCTGGACGTCCTGACCGCGATGTGCCTGGATCCGCGCAACGGCCATCCGGTGATCGCCGATCAGCTCAGCGACGTCCTGTATGTGCTCGTGCCCTCCGGATCGGGGCGCGCGGCCGCCGGGCTTCGGGGCGTGCGCGTGCTGTCCACCGGCGACTACCTGATGGTGCCAACGACCGAGCCGGGCAGTCCGGCGGCGTACTGGATCAGCCCGCCGCACGACACCACGCCACTGCGGCTCGTACGCACCGACCGGCTCATCCACCATCTGAACCGGCTGACGCCGGACACGAGAAGGCAGTCGCCATGACCTCTTCCCGGCTCACCGTCCTCCACGACCCGCAGGGCCTGATCGAGGGGGAGCTCCCTCTCGACCGCGAACCGTACGAGTGCCTCGTCACTGCGGTGCTCGCATGGACGGATCCCGGTGACACGCTCCAGCCCCGCGACTACGAGCAGATCGCCCTGCAGCTGACCGGCCACGCCCGCGCGGTCGCCGGCGATGTCCGGCGACTCGCCGAGAAGCTGCCGAAGTCCAGCGGCCGTGGGGCACTCGCCGACGTCGTCCTTGATGAGGCCGACCGGCGCCTGGCCATACCGCTGGAGGGCACCGTGCGGTGCGTCCAGGGCCGCGCCCGGCTGGTACGCGCCCTGTACGCGAGGCTCGACCGGCTGACCGACGAGGTGGTGTGCTCTCCCTGAGCCGTCTCCCGGAGCCTTCCCCCGTGGGCCCGGGCGACGACGAGGCCCCCGGCCGCTCTGTACTGAGCGACCGGGGGCCTCTCTATGCCCTGCTCACCCAGCGTCAGACCTGTTGGGTCCAACAGGTCTGATCGCCCCTCCGGGCGGCCCTCCCTGGCCCTGTGAGGGCGGCTGGCGGTGGGTGGCGGCCGACTCCGCTCGGTGACCTCTACGACTCGGGGTGTGCTCGGTGCTCCAGACGGGGCTCGGGCAGTAACTCCGATTCGCGTGGTGCGTTGGGGATGTCGTGTCAACCTCCGCCCCGGCCGGCAAGGCCCAGCCGCTGCCCTTCTTGCTGACCACCCAGCAAGGCGAAGCGGCTCGCACGCTGCTGAGCTACGTGGCCTCGCTGCCGCTTCCCGGTCCCGACCCGCAGCTTCTGGCCGTCGTGGCGGCCATCAGGGCTGCACGCGGCGGCGTCGGCAACCTCACCGGAGCGGACCTATCCGCCCTGCGGTTGGGTGACCCGCGGGAAGCCGTTGATGCCCTTCGGAGTCTGGGCTGGCAGATGGAAGACGCGATCTTCGACGGCGACCCTGCCGCGCCGCCGGTCCCCATCACCATCCCCGACCTGGCGCGCGAGACGGAGGACCATGCCCTGCCCTTCGGGAAGAACACGCGCTCGCGGGTGTCCGGATGGACCACGCGAACCCTTTCCGCCAAGCCGGTCAAGAAGCTCCCGCCCGCAGCACGGCTGGCCGGCCTGTTCCTCGCCGCTCACAGCACCTCCAGGCTCCTCGGCCGGATCCCGTCCTGCCTTCCCGAAGCCTGCCGGGCCGCTCTGCCGAGTCTTCTGGACAAGGGCTTCCTCACCGAACTCTCCGGTGACCGGTGCCGCCTGGCCCCGCAGGTACGCCACCTGTCGGGGATGCGCCCGCCGACCGACGAGGAGAAAGCGGCAGAGCCCACGACGGTCCGGCCCAAGGCCGTCGGGAGCCCTCGATTCGAGTTCAGCGCGGACGCATGGGCGCAGTGGAAGAACGCGGCCACACCCGCGCTGGGCCGGCACGTGGAGAGTGTTGAGTACTGCGCCCTGTGCGCACTGCCCCCGGAGCGGGTTGCGGAGGCGTTCATGTTTCCCTTCCAGCCCCCGTTCTTCTCCAAGAACACCAAGGCCGCCTACGCCCGGTGGAAGGACGCGCACCCGGATCGCGGCCCGCAGGCCGCCAGATTCACCGTGTTCTTCCGCGCCGGACACGGGCACGGCCCTTCATTCAGGCAACTGTGCAAGGGCCTCGGCTGGGAACAGAACTGCCAGGGACGCGGCTTCGTCGTGCAACGCCTGGTGTCGAACGGATGGCTGACCAGCACCGGCCCGGTGCCCTGGACCCTCCGCCCGGGACCGGCCGCACAGGAACAGGGCATCACCCTGCCCAAAGCACGGAGCTCAGCGGCCCTCACCACTCCCGCCCAGCCCTGACATCGGTCTTGAACGGGGGCGTCGGCCCCGAGGGAATGGGGTGGGTTCCAGATCTCGTCGCAACGCAAGACCCCGAAGATGCCTGCCCGTCCTTGACAGGGACCGGGCATCACCGCGTTCCACCGCGGCGCCCATGGGGTGGCGCATCCACGAGGAAGCGCCACCCTCCTTCGTTCGTTCCGCAGACCTGCGATTCACGCCGTACCCCAGCTGCGCGGCGGCGCTCCGGGGCGTTCCGTAAGGGCCGTCTCGCGAGCGGCTGCCACTCGACCGCCTCGGTGGACGCGATGCGTCCAAGGGCTTGATCGGCGGTTTTGAGTACTCATATGGCCAGATGGCGTTGTTCCGGGGCGAGTTGACTCGATTCCCCTGCGGGAGCGACACCCGCTCCGGAACCATACGCAGCGGATACGTACGACTACATGTAGCGATTATGAGGGGGTCAGATGGCTCGGGGCACCGACACGGACTTCGCCACCACGCTGGGGATGCTGCACACCGCCGTCACGAACACCGGCAACGAGCTGCGCCAGGCACTCAGCACGAGCGTCGACAAGCTGGAGGCAAGCGGGCAGGCGTCCCAGCAGGAGACGACCCGGACCGTGGTCGACGAACTCGGCCGGATGCGCACCAACCTGCGCGAAGCGCGGGACCGGCTGTCCGCCGGCGGGGACATGCTCAACACGGAAGTCCGCCAGGCCGTCACCGAACTGCGGACCGAGATGCGCGACGTACGAGCGGCACTCGAAACCATCACCCCGCCCTCCCCGTACACAAGCACGGAGGCCCACC
This sequence comes from Streptomyces sp. NPDC060366, assembly GCF_042725135.1. NCBI lineage: Bacteria > Bacillati > Actinomycetota > Actinomycetes > Kitasatosporales > Streptomycetaceae > Streptomyces > Streptomyces sp. NPDC060366. Next base: position 60,207 of record NZ_JBHXDC010000019.1, read on the forward strand.
TCTCCTCCTACGAGCCAACCGCCAACAGCACGCCGAACTCAGGGACGTTCCTGTCCCCCGGCGCGGCGCCCCAGCCGGCCCCGGTGACCGCGGCCCCGGAACACGACGACCCTTCGGCGCAGCCCTTTGGCGTCCAGATCCCGGCGCAGCGCGACGGCGAGGACAGCGATCAGCCGCCGGGCGTGGCGGGGCTGCCGGTGGACCTGATCCAGCAAGCGGTGCGTGAGGTCCTGTCCGAGGAACTCGCCCCGCTGTTCGCGCTCCTGGCGGAGCTGAAGGAAGGCCAGAACGACAGTGCCGCCGCCGTGCAGGACGACGTACGGACCCACCTGCGCGAAGTGGTTGGGGAACTGCGTGAGGAACTGCACGCGGCACGTCTGGAGACCGCCGCCGGGCTGGAGCAGCTGCGCCCGCACTCAGACGATGAGCCCGCCGCGGTGAGCGAGGAGCACAGCGAGCTTCTGAAGCAGGCCGCCCGTGTCTCCTCCGTCGACCTGCTCTGCCACCGCGACGTCTGGGAGTTCATCACCGCCGAGGCCGGTCGGCACCCGCACTTCCGGGTGCCGCCACAGGTCGCCGGCGAAGGGGGCGAGCGTGTCCGGGCCGCCCTGTCCGGGCGCTCCCTGATCGCCCTGCTGATCAGCCTGCACGCCGTCGGGCACACCGCCCGCAACGGCGACGGCGACCAGGAGCTGGCCACGACCCTGTACGAACGGATCGCAGCGAGCCTGACCGGCCTCACGCCACGGGGCGAGCCGGTCACCATCACCCTGGACGACCGCTCCTTCCCCTCCGACGAAGCGGCCCCCAGCAGTACGACAGAGTCCCCCTCCGGGCGCAATGACGAAGACGAGCAGCCGGCGGTCGGCGCCTCCGGGTGAAGCCGGCGGCCTGCGGGACCGCCCAGCAGCCGTCGCACGCTCCCGTGCCGACGACATCGGCTGTGGCAACCGTCGGCATGTCAGAGGTCCCGCCGCTCGTGGCCGTCGGCCCGTAACCTCTCACGAGGCCCCTCGTTACCGGAAGGCGTGCCCTCCCGACTGCCCCCGCTGTCGGCCGGGTCGTACGGAGAAGACCCGCATCCTTCGATGCGGGTCTTTTCCGTCTCCTCCGGGGCCTGCGCGTCGGCGTGCCGCGCACGACGCGGACAAGGCCACGGTCACCGAGAGAGGCGGGCCGCCGCCCTTCGCCCGGCCCGAGCGTGCCGGAGAGGTGTTCGCCACGGCGCACACTGGTCGCGAACACGGTTCGGCAAGCCTCGTGGCTATTCTGTCCGCGCCATCAGGTGTCATCGTTGACTGCCTCGCAGCGGACCGTGTCTACGTGGTCGGGCGGTTGCCGTAGCTGCATCCCGGAGCCGTCGGCGGGCCGGGGCCTGATCCTGGTCCGGGCGCAAGCGCGTATGGGTCGAAGTGGAGGTCAGGAGATGACCGTAGAGGAGGGGCGGCCGTGGGTCGGTGACGAGGTCATGGAAGGCCGGACCCGCGCTGTCGTCACGGACGTACGCGACGGTGTCCTGTGGCTGCGGCGTGTTCAGGGCGGTCACGAGTGGCCGGCACAGGACCCGGAGCGGCTGACAGTGTTACGGACGCGCGCCCAACGGATCGCGGCAGGCGAGGCATGAGCCGCTGGCCCGGCGCCTGACCTCGCGCGTGGGACGATCGGCGGAGGGCAAGCCGATCCCGCCCATCGTCATCGACGCGCGTCTCGACTCCGAGTAGCACACGGAGCTGTCCCGGCCGGGATTCGAAAGCGCAAGGGCCGCCCGGTCTTCCGGACGGCCCTTGTCGAGGTCTGAACCCTGGGGGTATGGCCTGCCCACTTTCGAGGGCTACCAGGGACGATTCCAGGGTCTTCGCCGCCCAGTGTACCTACGATTACCCCACCATGCACAGCACGCCGCCTCAGATCATCAAGCCGCCCGACGACAAGGCCGTCATCGAGCTGATCAGCCCCGACCGGCTGAACCCCTACCTGAACGCGTGCGCCGGCGACACCACTGCCGCGCTCGCGCTGTACCGGTGGAACAGCGACCTCGCCGCGGCGTTCTTCGAACCGCTCGGGCACCTGGAGATCATGCTGCGCAACGCGCTGGACGCCCGTCTCGTTGCCCGCCAGCAGCGCAGGGGCCGCACCACCGAGTGGTACATCGACAGGCAGGTCCCCCTCAGCGGCAAGGCCCGCGGCGACATCGTCCAGGCCCAAGAACGCGCTGCGCGGGGAGGCCCGACCACCCCGCGCGGGAAGATCATCGCGGAGCTGAGCTTCGGCTTCTGGCGCTTCCTGCTGGCCCGCCAGTACAAGACCAACCTCTGGCCCGACCTCGCGGGCGCCTTCCCCCACGCCCCCAACCGTGCCCTGACCACGGTGGAAGACCCGGTCAAGCGGCTGCACCAGTTCCGCAACCGCATCGCTCACCACGAGGGGATCTGGCACCTGCCCCTCGAAGCCCGCCGGAACGACGTCCAGACCGTACTCGGCTTCATAGCGCCGGCCGCCGCGACATGGGTCGCCGACGCCTCCCGCATCAACGACGTCCTCGCCCGCCGCCCCTGACCCGGTTACGACGCCCTGCCGCAGGCCTCGGCTCACAGCTCACAAGCCCCCACCGCACCGTCTCCGGCCCGGGGCGGGCGCAGGGGGCCGCTCAGCGGGTGCGGGGCGGGGCCATGCGTGTGGGGAAGCCGACCGAGCGCATGGTCCTACGCCGCCCCCTCGCAGCCGGGAGCGGCGGCGAGGCCCGGCACCCGACGGGCGATGGGTATTGCGTGTAGGACCTCTGGCGCCCTGGGTGTTACGCAGACAACAATCATGGTGACGAAGAGTTGTGTGGGGTGGGCAGGGCGAAGGGGGAGACGCATGGGTGTGCTGTGGCCGCTGGAGCCGGCTACGGAGGCGAAGCACCGTTTGTACAAGCGGTACTTCGACGCGTGGTGGCCAATTCTGCTCCAGCCGAACGGCCGTACCGGCCGCAGTTGGTCGAAGGTCACGCTCCTGGACGCGTTCGCGGGTCCAGGCCGCTACGAGGGCAATGAGGAAGGCTCTCCGGTGTTCACTCTGCGCCGACTGCTGGAGCACGGCTCCGTTGCGCGGATGGGCCTGACGCGGGACCGGGTGCAGTTGGTGTTCATCGAGAAGCAGCGTGACCGGTACGAGTATCTGCTGGGCGAACTTGGCCGCGAGTTCGGCGCGCTGGACCGGCTTCCGGTGCGGGTGGAGGTCCGCCAGGGCGAGGCCGGCCGGGACAGCGAACGCATCCTGACCGAGGTCGGGGCCTGGGGCCGGCCGATCCTGGGGGTCTTCGACAGCTGGGGCAGCGTCAACACGCCGATGAGCCTGATGCGCCGGATCGCCCGCAACCCGTCCAGCGAGGTGATCACCACGTTCGGCCCGAACTGGTTCAGCCGTCGGGAGAACCTCAACCCGGACGTCCTCGACAGCGTCTTCGGGGGTCGCCAGTTCTGGGAACACGCTGCGGACATCGAGGACAGCGACGAGAAGTGGCGGGCCTGGCTGAAGATCTACCGCGAGGGACTTCAGCGCGCCGGGTTCGGCTTCCGGCTCCAGTTCAAGGTGGTCCCCCGGACAGGCCAGCCGTTGTACCTCGTCTTCGGCACCGGCCACCAAAAGGGCGTGGAGGTGATGAAGGAAGCGATGTGGACCGTCGACAAGAGCGACGGGATGAGCTTCAAGGACCCCCGCTGCCGCAGCGCAGCCCCGGTCGGCCAGGGCTCCATCTTCGAGCTGGAGGAAGCCGTCGACCCGGAACTGCTGGCGCTCATGGAACAGCGCCTTCTCCAGGGTCCGGCGAGCCTGGAGACGTTAGGCACGTGGCTGCTGCTGGAGACGTCCCAGTGGCGCGTACGCGATGCCCGCCAGGCGATACAGGCCCTGGACGAGGACGGCCGGCTCGTCATACCGGCCGGCCGTCTCACCAAGACCAGCGTGATCAGACTGCGGTGACCGGGGCACGTACGGGCATCTCGTCCCAGGTGCGCCCAAGCAGATCCCGGCCTGCGGCTTTCGGGGTCCGGCCGCCCCATTGTTTGAAGAAGAACGCGACGTCGGCGTCCACACAGATGTCGCGGATGCCAGTGACCCACTGTTCCTGAACGGGCCGGAAGCGGGGACCGGACTCCCCTCCGGCGATCACCCAGTGAATGCCCGTCACATCAAGGCCGGGCAGCGGTCCGATCAGCGGTTCGCACGACAGGAACCGTACGGCGGCCGGCACCTGGCGCAGGTCGTCGACGCGGGGCAGTTCCTTGGCGCTCTCCACCGAGACGCCCATCCACACGTTGGGCGGCCAGTCGAGCCGGCTGGCGACCTGCCGCAGCCGCCGCGCCCGCTTGGTCAGGACCTGGTAGGTGTGCTGCGGGGTGTCGGCCATGACGTCGAAGACCCGCCGGACGTAGTCCAGCGGCACGCGCGCGTGGAACAAGTCGCTCATGGAGTTCACGAAGACGGTGCGTGGCGCCTTCCACCCGTACGGGATCCGCAGGGCGTCCGGATGGACCGTCAGCCCGAACCCGGGACCGGATGTCCGCGGGTCTCCGTCGTTCTGGTACTTCGCGGAGCCCATCGCCTTCAGCCGCTTCGCCAGCGTCAACGCGTAGCAGTTGTCGCAGCCGGACGAGACACGGTCGCAGCCGGTGGTCGGGTTCCAGGTCGCCTCGGTCCATTCGATGGCGCTGCGATCGCTCACCGGTTTCCTCCTGCACTCACGCACGCGGCTGCGCCGCCCAGGGCGGTCGCGGTGTGCTGCCTAACGATGCCGCCTGCACCGGGACACCGGGGGCCAGTTGCCTGGATCCGCATGCATTCGGTCGTGCTTCGTAACCCCATGATTCGAACCTCCGTTTGAAAATTTAGCGGGTGATGCTGGCACTGTCAGGGCCCGGTTCGGTACGTATCGTGACGCCAGCGGCACCCGCGGTCGGCGGACCGAGCGCACCCCCTCTCGCCGGCCTTCACGAGGCGATGTCCTCGCCCAGCGGCTGAGCGGCGAGCTGCGACAGGTGCTGCGACCAGTCACCGGTACGTTGCGGCTGCGCCACGGCGGGGGTGGCCGCAACGGTGCGGCCACCCTGTTCGATACGGCAGGGCTTGCACAGCCCGTCCTGGACCGCCGGGCCGGTCAGGAAGATCCGGCAGCCGCACTCGCCGCAGGAGCCTCGTGGCGGGCCCTCCGGTGCCCGTCGTTCCAGCATGGTCGGGCCGGTGTCGATCGCCTCCTGGAGCTCGCAGTCGGTGCAGGCCCCGGTCGGGTCGGGCTGGGTGCCGTGGTCGGGGCACAAGCCCTGCTCCAGACGCTCAGTACGGCGCCGGGCGGCCGCGCGGCGGGCGACGATTTCGGCGCACCCATCGCAGCGGCGGCCGCTTGGCCACATCACGCCGGCCTCGCAGGCCAGGTGCCCGCAGCCCCAGCGCGGCAGCGCCACTCCGAGCAGCCACCTGCCCGGGTCACGGATCTCCGAGGCCATCACCCCGGCGAACCGGGCGGTCAGCCGCTGGTAGAGCCGCTCGCGGGTCATGCCGGCCTTCAGCTGCCGTCCGACCTCCCGGGCGATCTTCCGTTCCACGAACGGGCTGTTCACCCGCTTCAGCAGCCAGTGCACCGGCTCCAGCACCGTGTAGATGTCCGGCGTGATCGTCAACTGCGGTCCGGTATACGCCGACCGCGCCGACCCCCCGCTGTTGCTGCGCTTTTCGTCTTTCGGCTTCGCGAGGGAGGGCTGGCTGTTGTCATCCGCGCGCAGCGCGAGACGACCCGGAGCGTCCGTGCGAGCAGTCGTGCCAGCCGGGTTTTCCACAGCCTCTACTACCGGTACCTCGCCTACGGCGGGTGAGGAAATCGCGCTCTCGTCATCAGGTGAGTCAGTCATAGGTACTTCCCTATTCGCGAGGGATCCCTCACCAACCAGCGGACCCGATCCCTCACCAACCAGCGAACTCACCGAAGCCGCCATTGTCTTGTCCACAGGCTCCTGGTGACAGTCCTGAACCGGCTCCGGCACGGTGTCCACGACCGGCGTCACGCCGGATCCGGCTGCTGTTGGGGCGATGTCATGCAAAAGGAACCGGTGACGGCCCTGCGCACCAGCGCGCCGCTGCACCGTCACCCACTTCGCCGCCTCCACCTCGTCGACGACTACTCCGGCCGCCGCCGCCGTGATCGGCTGGCCGACCTTTTTACCGGAGTAGTGCAGCAGATGCCCCGCCAGTTCGTGCTCCGTCAGCGCGATACCCATCCGCTCCGAGAACGTCATCACGGCGAACGCGCGCAGCTGCCGAGGCGTCAGGTCCTCCGCAGCTGCGACCGGCAGCCACACGAACGCCTCCGTACGGCCCATCGGCCGGGTACAGCGCACCGCCGACGTACCACGGCCCCCCGGCATCGTCCGGCGGTACGTCATCAGCTCGACAACACCGTCGCCCGGCGCCGGCCGCGACAACGCCTTCAGACCACGCTCCACCGACGCCTTCGACACCCCCAGATACGACGCGACCGTCCCGGCCTTCGCCTCGCACCCCTCCGGGCGCGCACCGAGCGCCTTCACCTTCACGTACACCGACAACGCGACATCCGGATACGCGGACGACGTCACCAGCCGCATCGGAACCTTCACCCGCTGACGACGGACCGGCGCACCATCAGCCGACAGGACCGCGGCACCAGCCGCCACGCCACTCATCGGCCCACCGCCCCAACAGGAGCGGCGGACACCGCAAGGGCAGAACATCTCAACGCCACCCGTGTCGCCATCGGGCCGGTGTACACGCCAAAGCGGACACCCCCGTCCGGAGCAGGCAGACCACGCGATTCCTCATCCATCCGCCGACCCTGCAACGGACTGCCTGTGGACAGAGACCGCCCAGCCCCGATACATCCCGGTGCTCCCGCACGGTGAACAACGATCTTGGTTCCCGTCCCTTCTGACGGGACGGGAACAGGGGTTGGGGCCGCCGTGTACGGGGTGCCGGAGTAGTGGGTCGTGATGCCGGAGGTAGTCATGGCGGCACCATCGGCCACCGAGGGGTTAGCCCCGCAAGTTCGCTCGGGGCGCTCCGCCCGCAGAGGGGGGAGGCCGGCGGAGGCAGTTGCGGTCCCGGCGTTATTGACGCGCCGTCGTACGTGGGCGGTCGCGCAGGCGGAGGGGCCGGGCGCGGCATCGAGTGCCAGGAACGAACCTCGCGAAGTGGGCGAGAAGACTTTATTCGGTCCTGTGATCCTCGGCTGGCACTGCTTTCGTGCTGCGCGAATGAGGTGAAAACGGGCAGAAGTGGGCTGGAAAAAGGCAGACGGATACGGCAAGATGGCCTCGTGTTCTAGGGGCCACGCCGCTGGGCACAACGAAGCCCCTCATCGGGCTTCGGTTCTGTGGAGAACCAAGAGATTGACCTGTTCGAAGCCGACTGGCATCGGGTCGAACAACTCCTCCGGAAGGGCCCTGGCAGGTCCTAGGCCGGAGATCAGATGGGGCGCTGAGCCGAGGTGCTGCTAACACCGCGGGCTCGGCCCCAGGCGGCTAGAAGACCTGCACTGCAGGCGCCGCCCTCAAGGATCACGTCGTCGCGACCTCCACGAGGAGCGAGACGTATCCGCGGCCGGACCGCTGCGGAAGATCAGAAAAGGCACCGGCCGGCCGGAGCGACGAGCATGTCATCGCTGCTACGGCAGTGGGTGCCTTGTGTGTCTGGCGAGCGGTACGGGTACCCTGATTCATGTCGAGACCATTCTCTGTAAGGTCTGCGGCCGTGCCCCGGAGTGCAGCCTCGCGGGGCTTAGCCATGTCTACGGTGATCGTATTCACAGACACAGTACCCCCCTCACGGTGTGTAACGACACCCCGGCACCAACCGTGTCGCCCCTCCCTGAGGGCCCCCTGACGCGCCGCCAGCTTCTGACCCTTCGTGAGACCACGGTTATGGAGACCGGCATCATGATCCCCATGCACGCGACGCCAACTGATCCCCTGGACGTGGAGACCTTTGCCAAGCCGGCGCAGCAGCGCCGCTTCGCCGCAGCGATGGAACGGATCGCCGCCGGCCGGGCTGTCGGTGATCCGGTGCGTATCTACGTCAGCGCTGGGCCCATGACCATGAGCAGCCCGAAGTGGGAAAGCTGGCTCGCGCAGATCACCGACGAACTCCCGGTCGGCGTCGAAGTCCTCCACTACCGAAGTGTCTTCCCCGATGACCAGCCGTACGCCTGGGACCGCCTGGCCGAGACGATCGACGGTCTCGTCGTTGTGGGTAAGCAGAAGAGAGCCGGCAGCCGCGTCTATCGCTTCGGGCCGGTCGCTCGTCTCGAACTGCGCTCGGTCGTCGCCCAGAAACCTGTACTTCTGTACGCCCACAGTCTTGGGCTCATTCCGGTAATTGATTGTCAGAGCCAGGTCCTCAATCCAGAAGGCACGCCGAAGCTGAAGCTCATCGCGCCGAAGAGGTGGAAGCGCGGCACCCTGACGCTCACGGCAGCCCTCAAGGCACTCAACCCGAGCAGCGCGGAAGTTAGCCGGGAAGAGAGCGCAGCCCCTGGTCATCTGACTCATCCGTTCGCCGCACCTCCCCGCTGACAAGCTGCCTTTTGAGCTCACACCAAACCCATCACAAAAGGCAGGTGCTTTGGAATGCTTTTCATTTCGGGCCACCGCATATGCCGTCAGACGGTCAACTTTCCACCGCTGCGTCCCGCTGGACGGGCGGTGAGCGGATGGCGGCGCGGGACGTCATGCCAGCCTCCCGAGATGCGAGTTGACGGCTCGGGCGGCGTCGGCGAGCTCTGAGAGCTCTGCCACGACGACCCCGGACTCCAACAGCAGCTCGTAGCCAATGCAGTTGTCGACGAACAACGACGGCTCGCGCCAGGCGATGACGACACGCGGGATACTGGCGGCGAGGATCCGCTGGGCGCAGGGCGTACGGGAGGCGCTGCGCTGGGAGCAGGGCTCCAGCGTGCTGTAGATCGTCGCCCCTGCGAGCCGCGGGTCATCGGGTGCGAGCTGAGCGAGGGCGACCTCTTCCGCGTGGTCACGCGAGCCAGTGGCTCGGGAGTGACCTGACGCCAGCTCGGTGCCGTCCTCGCCCACGATGATCGCGCCAACCGAGTAAGCGCCCACAGCCGGAGGGCACAGTGCGGAGAGGTCGATCGCACGCTGCATCCAGCGCAGGTCCTGGGCTCGGTCGGGCGTGTACATCAGGCGCGTCCCTTCGGGGCGTAGCGCACGAACACGACGTCGTCGATCGCGCGGACCTCCAGCACCTTCATCCGGGCGGTCGAACCGCCCGGGTAGTCGTCGGCACCGAGGAAGCGTGCCGCCTCGGGTTGGCCCACGAGCAGGGGGGCGATGGCGAGATGGACTTCGTCGGCGAGGTCTGCGGCCATGAGCTGGGTGTGGATCGTGCCGCCCCCTTCCACCATGAGCTGGCCGACGCCGCGCCGCCCGAGCTCCTCGAGGGCCAGGCGCCAGTCGAACTCCGGTCCGACGCTTACGATGTCGGCCAAGTCGCCCAAGGTGGCGCGCACTTTCTCCACCGCGTTGTCCTCGGTGAGCACCAGCTTCTGACCGCCGTGGTGCCAAAACTTCAGGTCGGCGGACAGGTCCCCGGACCGAGTAACCGTGACCTTGAGCGGGTACTCCGGCTTGCCGTCGGCGACGCGCTGCGCACGCCGTTCGGCGCTGTTTACCAGCAGACGGGGGTTGTCGCGGCGCATGGTGTTCGCGCCGATCAGGATGGCGTCGGACTGCGCACGGACCTGGTCAACACGGTCGAAATCGGGAGCGTTGGACAGGCGCAGCCGCTCAGGGCTGGTGTCGTCGAGGTATCCGTCGACCGACATAGCAGCGGACAGCACGACGTACGGGCGGGCGGTCATCAGATCGGGTCCGTTTCGGTCTCGTGGACGAGGGTGGCGTCGAAAGCGGCGCGGAACTCGCCGACCTCCGCGAGGCGCTGCCAGGGAATCAGGGCCTTGTCGAGCCGGGCGAGCTCGTTCGTGATCCGGCCGGAGCCGGTGTCCTCCGCCACGGTCAGCGCGTACATCCCGATCGCGGCGGCCTGCTCCGGGGCACGGGCGCCGGCCATGGACACGGCCTGCCGCGCCATGTAGACGCCGCGGTCGCGGTGGTAGCCGTCCGGCATCATCCGGATCGCCGCGGCGTACCCGTCCGCAGCCTGGTCGTGCTTGCCGAGAGCCTCCAGACCCTGAGCGCGGTGGACCTCCACGTACGACGAGTTCAGCCACACGCCCCACGGGGTCGGGTCGGAGGCAACGCCATCAAGGGCATTGCGCACATCGTCGATCGCGCGCTCGCTTTCATCAGCGTCGCCGCGCAGCGCGTGCCCGAACGCCTCGTACGTGCGGGCCACGGCGGCGAGCCGAGAACGCGGCCGCGCCATGCCCTGGGCAGCCTCCGCGAGGTCGACCACGTCGACCAGGTCCGCGACATCGCCAGCCAACTGCGCCTTGCGAGCCATCACGTACGTGGTCAGATCCTGGTCCCCGACCGTTTGCGACCACTGCATCGCCCGGTCCAGCCAGTACGACGCGGCCTTCGGGTCGCCGAGGTCCTGGTAGAGCCAGGACAGGAACTCGCCGTACTGCGTTTGGAGCTCCATCAAGTCGCGCCGGTCGACGCCCTTCGCGTCTCGCCGCAACTCCTGGATCACCTGGATGTGGTCGCGTGTCGCGCTGACCGCATGCCGGGGCCCGAGCAGGTTGTCGTTGTCGATCAGCAGGCGGCGGGTACGGCGCAGGTGCTCCACCGGCGTCGATCCGTATGTCGACGCGGCCCGAGCCTTACGCACCAGGCCCGACACGGCACCTGAGTCCGCAGCAGCCGGCGAAGCAAGACCGATGGCGGTCGCCGCCCCGATCCCCACTCCACTGCGCAGCAGCGCACGCCGATTCAGAGCCACCCAAACCACCGACCCATCACGTAGACGACACGGGACAGAGAGCCCCTCACCGTCCGACGTTGCCTGGTCCGATAGCCCCAGAGCTAGATCCATCGATGACTTGGCCACATGAACCGACGGATTGGCCACATGGCCATGCTCGTCACCGATGCGCTCCCACAGCCGGAACAGCATGCCGTTCGCGTCCAACGCGCCATCAAGCAAGGCTGCCTGGTCACGGGTGGCCATGCGCTCGGCACGTTCGAATCGTCCCAGGTGGGAGTGGTCGACCATGGCTCGCTTGGCCAGCGAGCGAAGGCTAAGTCGGCGCAGATTCCGCAGCTCGCGCAGTTCGAAGCCCCAGTTGTGCAGCGGCGACACCCAAGGCGTCAGCTCCCTTGGTTTCTGTGCCATCCCGCCCCAATCCTGTGGCTGATGTGGCCAGTTCGCCCGGCCACATGTCAGATCTGGAACTTGCCGCTTCCCTGGGCCTAGAACCGAACTGCACGTAGTTGAGATCGGTCAGGGAGGTGGTGCTCAGTGCTCGTCTTCGTCGTCGTCCACATCCGAGAGTCGCGCGCTGGAGTGCCGGCGGATGCTGTATCCGATCTCGAACTCTTCGGCGCTCATCCGAGTGTCGTTGAGTTCGAGGACCTCTCCGCTAGGAGAGGCCGCCACGCGTACGACGCGCAAGAGGGGAACGCCGACATCGGCGGGCAGGTTGAGTGCCTGAGCCTCTTCGGGGGAGGGCATGCGAGCCGAGACGCCCTCTCTCCAGTGCAGAGGCCGGTGGCCCATTTCCTCCAAGCGGTCGTAGATGCCGCCGGGGCCGGTGTCGGCTTCGGCGAGTCGAGTTCCTCGAGCGACGTCGGCCGGCAGGTAGCTGGTGGCCAGCTGCTTGGGTTTTCTGGTCTCGGGATCGCCCATCACGCGGTCGCGAATGAGGACCTCGGATCCGGTGCCGAGACCCATCATGGCCGCGAGGTCGACTGGGACGATGTCCCAGCGGACTGCGGGCGGCTTCAGAGCCACCCAAGGCTGTGCGGTCGGGTCGAAGTAGTAGCCGATCTCGTCCCGGAAGACCTGACGCGACCGGGTGACGCGCTTCTTCTCTGGACGCTCGCGGACGATCGTGCCTCTGCGGCGGACCGCGACTACGAGGCCCTCTTGTTCCAGAAGGGCGATGGCGCTGCGCACCGTCTGGTAGCCAGCGCCGTATGTCGTCTGGAGTTCGGTGAGCATCGGCAGCTTGTTGCCAGGCATGTACCGCCCCTCGCTGATCTGCTGCCGCAGGTCAGCGGCGATGTCGCGGTACGAGACGGGCATCGGAGCCACCTTTCGAAGTGCTGCTCAGTCTTGATCCTAGGGCTAGCTCTATCAGTCAGCGATGGCTCAGCACAACCGATCAACGCGATTAGAGCTATCGCTATTGACTCCGCATTGCCGCATGGTCTCTACTAGGCGATAGCGATAGCTCTAATGCTCAGTCGAGCACGGGCTACGCACTCGCACTACCGCAGGAAGTCGTCCGCCTTCACGGGTGGCCGGGGTCGATAGCACCACCAAATCCCCCGGGTTTCTCGACTGATCTGCGTGCACGTCGCAGCGCAGATGCGCTGTCCGTCCTCGAGGACGCCGGGCTTACCCGTGCGACCTGGTGGGCGGAGAGAGCACCGCGACGCACTCCCCCGTTCGCCTCCGGCGCAAGGAGATCTTGATGACCACGTCCACGATGCCCATGGCCACGAAGCGCAAGGCCCGGACCCGTACGAAGCGAGTCAGCCACCGCCCCGCGATCGTGGTCTCGATGGTGCTCCCCAACTTGATCGACCTGCTGCCCGGCACAGAGAGCCTGGTCTGCCCGGACTGCGAGACCTGGTGCCCCATCACCGGGCACGACGGCCTCACACCGAAGTTGGTCCCGCACCACACCGGCCGGGCTGGCACCGGCGAAGCGCGCCGATGCGGCGGCAGCAACCGCCGGGTGACGATCGATCTGACGATCGCGGAGTGGCGGCATCTGCTGGCCGATGCCATCAAGGAGACGTCGTCCCGGCGCGCGACGAACGTGCTGCGCAAGCCGAAGGTCGCACTGGTCCCGGCCGTTATGCAGATCGTGCCGGTTTCGCCCGGCCCGGAGACGGCCCGTACGACGTACCGGAGTCACGTCAAGGCGTGCCCCGCCTGCTCCGGCCGCATCCGCTGCGCCGAAGGTCGGCACCTGGCGGACATCTACACGAGCCTGACCCGCCACGAGCCCCGCCGCCAGCAGATCCGCGCGGCCATCGCCCGGGAACGGGCGCGGTTCGACCGTATCTACGCGGCGCAGGCGGTGACGAGCCGGGCGGCCGAGTGGGGCAAGCAGGCCGAGACCAAGGTGAAGCGGAGCGCGCTGGCCAAGCGGTCAGGTACGGCTGTCGAAGACACCAACAACACGTGCCGCTTCATCGTGGCGGGTGCCGTGTCCGGGCTCCGCGGCCCCGAGCTTCCGATCAAGCCGATCCGTATCACCGCCTGACCCCCAGCACCCACAACGAACGACCACGGCCGCCGCCGCCCCGACACCGGGGCGGCGGCGGCCGTGGCTGCTCGTACGCGCAGTCCACTCGCCGCCCTCTCGGAAGGACCCCTTCTTATGCGCAGCACGCTGGCCGACCTCTACACCCGCCACTCCGCACGGCTCGCCGCTCGCGTCGCGGCGCGCCTGGACGCCGCCGGGGCCGGTGATCCACTCGCCGATACGGACGACGTCACTCAGGAAGTCTGGCTCGCCGCAGCTGAACTGGACGTTCTTCCCGCCCCGGACCAGGCGTGGGTGGTCCTCCGGGAACTCGCCGACCGGGCGGTCCAGCAGCGCGAGCAGGTCGAGCATCACCGCCGTGAAGTCCCGTCCGGCATGGGCCTGCCCGCCGTACGGGACCTGCCGCCGGTCCCGATGCCCCGCATCGTCGTCTTCTTCGCCGATGTCGAGCCGGTCGAGCCGATGGCCGTCGCGGCCTGATCCGTCTCTCTTCCTGTGTACTCCGTCGTCGCCGGCTCTTCGGGTCCGGCGTCGGCGGAGGGCTGACAGGAAGCCCTGCACCACCAACAGGTGCGCCGCCCAGGTGGCAAGACCTGGACGGCGCGATACAGGCACCCCAAGGAGGTCCTGTGATCACCACTCTTTCACGGCCTGCGGCACAACCGAAGGCCGGATGGATCGAAGACGAGGAAGAGCGAGACAACCAGCGCGGTCCCGAGCGGGACGAGACGGACAACCGTCTGGTCGCGGCGGCCGACCCGGAGCCCGCTCCGGACCAGCCGCCGCTGCCGAAGCGGGACCCCGGCAAGCATCTCCGCGAAGAGGTCTCGCTCTCCGCCGACCAGCGCCTTGGCAGCTACCTGCGGCGCCTGGTCACTGAGGCCGGCGCCCACATCCCCGCCGAGCGGCGCGCACCGCGCACGCTCAAGGAGATGCACGCCAGGATCGACGCGGCGCGCTGCGCCGGGGCGGGAGCCACCCGGTGAACCTCCGTATCGCAAGGATGGTCGTCCTTCGCTGGCAGTGCTGGATGTGCCAGCGCGATGTGGACGACTACCTCACCCGCTGCCCGCACCCGCACTGAGGAGGGGCGACATGACACTCCGTCTCCTGCTGCGGGCGCTGGCCACGTGGAAGTGCCCGGGCTGCGGCTGCCTCAACGCCGACGGGGACGTCTCCTGCGCGTACTGCTGACCACCAGGTGACCGTGCCCGACATTCCGTCTCTCATACGGGCCGCCCGCGCCGCACAGCACCACGCGGCGCGGGCGGCCCTTGCTCGCGGACTGCACCATCCCGCAACTCGGGTACTTCTGGCGGCCGCCGCCATGGCTGCCGCAGCGGCGTACCAAGCCGGGCACCGCGTCCACGACATCCACCACCACGACCGGAGCTACTCCGATGAGTGAGCCGAAGCCCGCTCCCCAGCCCGACACCGCCGCCGGTACGGCGCCGCGACGTCCGCGTAATTCTCGACCGGTTCAACCGCCGGTGAGCGCGACGAAGGACGACTTGTACGTCCGCTACATGAAGGCGTTCAAGGCGTCCGGCGAGCACACCAGGGGCTGCGCGGACTGCCAGGACGGCCGGGAGTGCAGGGCGGGGGCGCCGATTCACGAGCGCTTCGTCCGGCTCCAGGACGCCTACCAGGCCCGCCAGTCCAAGCAGCGCTGATCTCCGACATTGCCCGTCGTCCCCGCGCCTTTCCGGGCGGGGCCGGCGGAGAGCGCCGGGAGCTCACCCCGCTCCGGCCGTTCGCACGGCCGCCGTCGACACGCAAACAGCCCCAGGGGTGCATCCCTGGGGCCGTTTCCTTCACCGGACCTTCTGGGAGGCCCTGATGAATCGCCTGTCTATCGTACGCACTTCCGCCTACGGGCCCGTCTCCACCACCGCGCCCGCCAGGCAGCCCCGGCCGGCCTGCGCGGGGGCGGATCCCGAGCTGTTCTTCGCTCACGCCTTGGCGACCGCGCAGGTCGCAGAAGCCAAGGCCATTTGCGCCACCTGCCCGCTGAAGGCGAGCTGCCTCCAGGGCGCCCTGGAGCGCGGTGAGCACGGTGTGTGGGGCGGCACGGACGATGACGATCGCAGCCGGATGAAGCGCCGCGCCGCCCGTCGGCGCGCCCGAGCGGCGGCCTGACCCGTACTGCCGGTTGCCTCCCCCGCCCGTACTGATGCGTGCCGTACGGGCGGGGTTGAGGGGAGTTGGACAGCCCGGACCCGAACACCCCATAGAGATGAGGCCCGCATGACCGCGACCACCACCCCCTCTCCCGCGATCAGCGACGTCACGCTGACGGATTCGCTGTGTACACACACCCCGACGTGCCCGACCGCCGACGGCCCCGACGCGGAGGCCGCGCACGTCGTGGCCGCTCACCCGGAGCAGGGCTGGTGTGTTAACTGCACCTTCTTGAGGTCGTTGGGCACTGCGATGTCCGACTGCCCAAGGAGTTCTGTGTGACGTCGCACCTGCGCAACCAGCTGATGGAGGGGCGGGCTGTCCTGCCCCGCGTCGGCTCGGTCGTTCAGCTGGAGACCCAGCACCCGGCGTACGCCGTACTCGACCCTGCTGGAAGCCCGGTCGAGTCGGTGACGCCCTACCTGCGGGACCTCGCTCTGAACGACAACAGCCCAGCAACCAGCCGCAGTTACGCCAACGACCTGCTGCGGTGGTTCCGGTTCCTGTGGCTTTTGAACGTGACCTGGGACAAGGCAACGGAAGGGGAGGTGGCAGTGATAGTGGGATGGCTTCGTACGGCACCGAATCCGCAGCGCCGCCGCACCCGGCCCGAGGCACCGCAGCCCGGCTCGGTCAACCCGCGCACCGGCAAGCGGTACCTCCAGGCCGGCTACGCCCCCGCGACGATCAACCACGCACTGACCGTGATCGCCAGCTTCTACGACTTCCACCGCGACCTGAGCCAGGGCCCGTTGATGAATCCGGTGCCGGTCTCGGAGGCACGGCGCCGGGCGCTGGCTCACCGCAACCCGGCAGAGGCCGTGCCGGCTTTCCGCCGCTCCCGCCTGCGTCAGCGCGTCCCGGCCACCGAGCCCCGGGCCATCCCGGACGCGATGTGGGACGAGTTCTTCGCTGCCATGAACCACGACCGGGACCGCGCTGCGGTGCTGCTCTACGTCTCCAGCGGCGCCCGCGCCGCCGAGCTGCTCGGAGTCACCCCGGCCGACGTCGACTGGCCGGCCCAGATCGTCTACGTCGTCTCCAAGGGCACGAAGCTGCGCGAGCCGATCCCGGCGAGCCCGCAGGCCCTGGTGGTGCTGGCCGCTTACCTCGACGCGATGGGCATGCCCGCTCCGCGTGAGCCGGTCTTCCGCACCCGCCGCGGTCCGGACAAGCCGCTCACCTACTGGGCGATGCGGCGCGTCATCCAGCGGGCCAACGACCGGCTGGGCACGAACTGGAGCCTTCACGACCTGCGACACACGGCAGCCGAGCGGATGGCGAACGACCCGAACCTGACCCTGGTCGAGGTCAGGGCCATCCTCCGGCACGCCGACCTGGCCACCACCGGCCGCTACCTGCACGCCCGCGTCGAGGACCTCTTCGACGCTCTCCAGGCCCACTACCAGCGCCCCCGCCTCCAGCCCGCCATCGCCCCCGGCTACGACCCGGACGACTTCAAGGCGGTGTTCGGTGGCTGACACCCAGACCTTCACCGCCCGCAACCGCCGCATCGACTACAACGGCGACGAGCCGTTCATCCCCGCTCCCGTCACACGCTTCGCCGGCGCGGAGCTCAAGGCGGCACCGGCACCGCTGCCCAGCACACCGCCGGGCCCCTTCGGGGACCTGTCCCGGGCCCCGGCCTCCGAGATCCTGCGCATCGTCGAACGGGCCACCAAGGGCCAGCCGAACCCGGGGCGCCGGCGGACTGCCGTCCGGCGGGTCTTCTCCGTCCTGGAGGAGATGCCCGGCGACACCTGGCAGGAACGGTGGCAGGCCAGCGGCTTCGACGACCAAGGCGCCGAGTCGGTACGCGTCCTGGCGCGCGAAGGCGACCGCGTTGACAGCGCGGATCTGATCGCCGGGATCAAGCTGGCGTTCTGCCTGCGCGTCATCCGGCCGTCGATCTCCGGCTTCCGCGCGAACAAGTTCCTGGACTACCCGCAGAGATTCCGTGAACTCCAGCCAGATCCGTTGCTGGAGAAGTTCTTCGCCGCGGCCGACGCCTTCGACGTCCACCACATGCACCGGGTCCGGGTGAAGTTCGACCTGACAGCCGCCCTGACCACGCAGGGCATCGCGCTGGAGGATCTGACTCCGTCGGCCTTGTTGCACTTCGGCATGGAGTCCAAGCGGCTCGGGGTGACTCACGGCAGCAAGGCGGGGGCGACGCGTTTCGCGGGCCTGGGCACCTGGCAGGTGCTGCACGAGATGGGCCACTTCCCGCCCGGCACCCCGCCGACCTTGCGGGCCTACGTCTATCGCGGCCAGCTCACCGTCACCCAGCTCGTCGACCGCTACCCCATCCAGCACCAGGGCGTTCGCCAGCTGCTGATCGATTACCTGACCCGGCGCCGGGCCGGAACCGACTACACCACCATCACGGCCCTGGCCCGCCAGCTCGCGAAGACGTTCTGGGCCAAGATCGAGAAGATCAACCCGGGGCAGCAGGATCTGGCGCTGAGCCCCGAGGTCTATGACCAGTGGCGCGAGGCCATCAAGCGGTGGGACCGCGACGAGCGCCGCACCCGCGCGGACGACTCCGGCATCCTCCTGGCCGTCCGCGCCCTCTATCTCGACCTGCACAGCTGGGCTATCGACGAGCCCGAGCAGTGGGCTCAGTGGGTCGTGCCCTGCCCGATCCGGCCGAAGGAGCTCAAGGGGTTCGCCAAGCGCAAGCGGGAGATCCACCAGCGGATGTCCGACCGCATCCGGGTCCGCCAGCCGCTGCTGCCCACACTGGTCGCGCACGTCGAAGGCCGCTACGAGCACCTGACGGGCCTGCTCAAGAAGGCCCGCGCGGTCGAGCTCGGAGAGATCTTCGAGCACGACGGGCACTCCTACCGGCGCACGGACAGCGACCGCGATCGCACCTGGGCCAGGAGCCAGGACGAACCACCGGTCCGCGTCACCGACGAGGACGGACAGGTCCTCAACGTCACGCTCACCGAGGACACCGCGTTCTGGGAGTGGGCCGGCCTGGAGATCCTGCGACACAGCGGCATCCGCGTCGAAGAGCTCTGCGAGCTCACCCACCTGAGCATCCGCCAGTATCGGCGCCCGAACAACGAGGTCATCGCCCTGCTCGTCATCGCCCCGTCCAAGAGCGAGCGCGAGCGCGTCATCCCGATGTCCGCGGACCTGTTCCACGCCATCGCCCAGATCATCCGCCGCCTCACCCCCGACGGCCGGCCGGTCCGCCTGCTCAACCGCTACGACCCGCACGAGAAGACCTGGTCAGAGCCCATGCCGTTCCTCATGCAACGGCAGAACGGCACGCAGCGATCAGTGATCTCCCCGACCACGTTCATCCACATGTTCGCCCGCAGCTGCGAGGCACTCGCCGAGACCCACCGGGCCTTCGCCGACATGACCTTCACGCCGCACGACTTCCGACGGCTCTTCGCCACCGAGATCGTCAACGGCGGCCTGCCCATCCACATCGGCGCCGCCCTGCTCGGCCACCTGAACCTCCAGACCCTTCAGGGCTACGTCGCGGTCTTCGCCGAGGACATCGTCACCAACTACCAGCGGTTCCTGAACCACCGCCGATCGCTCCGACCAGAGATCGAATACCCCGAGGTCACGCCCGAGGAGTGGGCCGACTTCGAGGAGCACTTCGACAAGCGCAAGGTCGAACTCGGCAACTGCGCCCGCCCCTACGGCACCCCCTGCAACCACGAACACGCCTGCATCCGCTGCCCAATGCTCCAGGTCAACCCCAAGATGCTGCCCCGCCTCGCGGAGATCGAGCAGGACCTCCTCCTGCGCCGCAAGCGAGCCCAGGAAGAGCACTGGCTCGGCGAGGTCGAAGGCATCGACTCGACCCTGACCTTCCTCCGCGCCAAACAGGCCGAAGCCGCCCGCCTCACCAGGAGACCCACTACCGACCTCGGCATCCCACGCCCCCGTCCCGAGGAGACCCAGTGATCCACAACGAAGGTCGATCGAGCGAGCACAGAGAAGGGAAAGGCAGGTCAGGCACGCCAGCGAAGTGCGTATCCCTCCCTCAGCGGTCCGCCGAGCAGGTCGAGTACCCCCTCAACCGCAGTCGCCAGTGGAGCGGGATCGGCCTGTTCCGCCAAGGCTTGATGGCCGTCCAGCAGCGCCTTTCCCCGGATCGGGTCGGCGCTCAGCAGTCTGCGAGGCAACCACTTGCCGATGCCCGTCCAGGCGCAGTGGTGGGCGGTGAGCAGATGTGCCGCCTCGCGCAGGGTGAAGTCGGCGAGGGAGAGCTGTTCATGCCGGTTCGCGGGCGGAGTGTCGACCAGGTCGTCCATGAAGCAGGTCAGGCCGTAGCGGCCTCGTTCCGATTCCGCCGGCGTGAGCGGCGGCGGCCCGGCCGCGAGTGCCGCTCGGGCCTGTTCGCGCACACGGGAGAGATCGCCGTGCGGGTCCATCAACGGCAGGCCCTGGTCATAGATGAACAGGACCGTGCCGCGGCGGCGGGCTCTGTCCCACTCGAAGAATTCTGGTATGTCCGCAACGGTGTTCAGGAACAGCTCAGCCAGGCGGCCCTCGTGGCGGACTACCTCACGGCGGCTGAAATCCGAGTCCGGCACGAGGACGGCCACGTCCAAGTCGCTGGTCTCAGTGGCACGGCCCTGAGCAACCGATCCCCCCAGAACGGCCCCCAGGGCATCCGGGAAACGGGTCGTGACCAAACGCAGAGCCTGAGCAGTCAGAGTTCCTTGATCATCCATGGGCCTTCATCGTGCCATCCGCGAGAAACGCATGCCAGGGGCCAAGCAGGACGCTCTCCCGTCGTTCAGGTCCCCAGCGAACTTCGATCGAGTGAAGTGCAGAGAAGGAGCCTGCTGTGCAACGCGGTCCTGCTCTTCGAGGACACCGGCGAGCTGCTCCCCGACGGCCGGATCGTCGCCCCGCACCGGCCGCCCGTCGCCGCCTGAACCACCGCACTCCGTCTGCTAGTTGCCCGCTCAGTCCCGCCCGGCGGGAGCCGTTCCCGGTTTCGGTCCCGCCCCGCAGTGCTTCGCGAGACCGCCCGCCCGCCCTCCGGGCCGCCGGTCTTTTCGTGTGCCGGGACCGGGTAAGCCGGTGCCTGTCTCGCAAGCAACTGCCCATCGGGACCGTCGTTTCGGGAACGCCCTGCCGCGTTTCGGGAGCGGCCCCCGCCGTTTCGACCCCGCCCTGAATCACTCATTCCGGAGGCCCCTGTGACGATCACCGAAGTGCCGCAGACAGCGGCACCCGACACCCCCGTTTCGCGCCCGCCAACCACCGTTTCGGGATCAGCCGCGCCGGTTTCGCGGACACCCCGCCCCGTTTCGCCCTCGCCGGAATTCGCTTCGGAGCCGGTAAACGGAACCGGAGCCAAGTCCTCCAAGCCGAAGTTGACCGGTACTCAGAAGGGCGCCATCGGGACGATCGTGGCTGCCGCGCTCGTGCTCGCGGGTATCGGCCTGTACCTGTCCTTCGAGCATGTCGCGGTCTTCGCGTTCGAGGAGCTCCGCTTCGCGAGCCTGGGCAAGGGCCAGCTGTTCGCGGTCGGCGTCGACGTCGGCATCATGGTGATGATCGCGGTCGACCTGCTGATGGCCTGGCTCAAGCGCCCCATCAGCTGGATTCGCTACCCCGTGTGGCTGCTGACCGGCGCGACGGTCGTCCTCAACGCCGCGTCCGGCGCCCCGAAGGGCCGGGGATGGGAGCTGCTGGACTACGTTGCCGCCGGCGCCCACGGCGTCGTGCCGGTCCTGTTCATCATGGTGGTGGAGCTGGGCCGCACCGCGATCGACCGCATCGTCCGCCCTGAGCAGGACGAACGTGAGTCGATCCCGTGGCTCCGGTGGGTGCTCGCTCCCGTGGCGACGGCACGGATCTTCCGCCGGATGCGGCTGTGGGGAGTTACCTCCTACCCGGAGATGACCCGCCGCGACCAGCAACTCCTCGCCTACGAGCAGTGGCTCAAGCGTAAGTACAAGGGCACCGACAATGGCCCCACCGAAGACGAGCTGCTGCCGACGAAGATGGCCCCCTACGGCTACACCGTCGAAGAGGCCCTGGCCATGCCCGCTGAGCAGGACCAGGCAGCTCAGGAGCGTGCCGAGGACGCGGAGCGTCGGCGCCTGGACGCGGAAACCCGCAGCGAGGTCGCCCAGGCGAAGTCCGAAGCCGAACGCCTGCGCGCCAAGGGCAGCGTCGAGGCGGTGCGCGCGGAGGTCGACGGCCAGACCGGTCAGGCCCGCGCTCACGCCCGTGCGCAGGTCGGCGCGGCTGAGCGGGCGGCCGAGCTGGAGGAGAAGGCGCTGGAGACGGCCCTGGTCGCCGAAGCCCGCGCCCGTGAGGCCGAGGCCGGGCGCAAGGAAGCCCAGGAGCGCGAGACGGCGGCCGAAGCGGACCTCCGAAAAGCCGAGTTGGAGCGGCAGGCGGCGCAGAAGCGGAAGGACGCTGCGGAGGCCGACCGGGTCGCCGCGGCGGAGGCACAGGCCGTCGAGACGGCGGAGATCGCCGAAGCCCGGCAGCGTGCTGCCGAAGCGGATCGGGTCGCTGCCGAAACGGAGAAGGACGCTGCCGAAACGCGCCGCGCCACTGCCGAAACCAACCGCCGCAGGGCGGAGGAGGACCGCCTCCAGGATGTGGCTCTCGCCGACATCGCGCGCGCCAAGAAGGACGCGGCCGAAGCGGACCGGGTCGCAGCCGAAACGCGGCTGGCCGCTGCCGAAATCGAGCGGCGCGCGGTCGAAATCGAGGACACCGCGAAGCTCAGCTCCCGCGAGCGGGCGATCCGCAAGGTCGCCCGCATGGCGCTCGCGGCCGGCCTCGTGCCCGACGGTCTGGCGCACGAAGACATCCACCACGAGCTGTGCGAGCGGATCACGATCGCCGACGTCCAGCGCAAGTGCGAGGTGTCGTCCACGGACACCGCCTCGAAGTACCGCCAGGAGGCCGTCGTGCTGATCGCCGACGGCTACCGCCTGGAGTCGTGACCTGCACAAAGAGCTGTTTCGACGGTTCCACCGGCCCCCGAGACGAAGTCAGCGCCTCGGGGACGCGGTGAAGGCGCCGAAACGCCACCCCCGACCCTGCCAGATCGCCCCGCCCCGAGAAGGAGAAACCGCAGCTCATGGATATCAACTCACTGTTCACGGACGAGGGCCTGCGGGCCTTCACCGCAACCGTTCGCGATCAGCACGTCAAGGACGCCCAGCAGTACGGGCAGATCGCCGACATCGTGCGCCGGCGCCTGGAGCAGACCCCGATCCAGGGTGACCGCTGGATGGCCAAGAAGCTGCGCGCCTGGAAGGTGTCGCGGCAGGTCAAGGCCATGCAGAAGGCGTCGGAGGAGGCCGCGAGCGCGGCTGAGGCCCTGTACGCGAAGTACGTCAACGAGGTCCTGGAGCTCCCCGCGCGCAGGGCCAAGGCGGAGGCCAAGAAGCTGGAGCGCAAGCAGGGCCGGCGGGCCGCCACCGGTGCGGCAGTCGCGAACTCGCTGACCAACAGCGTGCACGCACTGCACGACCCGCAGGCGGGCGCGCCGGGTGTTCCGCAGGCCCGCCCCGCGGAGTACCTGGACGCGGGCAGCCCGTTCAACGAGTGGCCGATGACGGCCGGCGGTGAGCAGGCCCCGAACCGCACGATCAACGACTACTTCCCGAGGGGAGAAGCGCGTTGACGACGCCTCGGCAGACGCAAAACCGCGCGAAGCACTGGAACGCGCGGATCGCGGAGGCCACGAGCGATCAGGAGCGGGCCGGGGTCTGGTACGACGCGTGCCGGACCCTGGCCCGCCAGGCGCAGCGTGACGGCAAGCCGGACCTGTGGCGCGCGCTCACCGCCACGCTGCACGACTTCTACAAGAACAACGGAGGGTGACGAAGTTCTTCTTCTTCACCGCCTCCTCCTCACCGCCTGGAGCACCCCAAGGCGCGCGCGTGTCGTGCGCGCGCGAGGGTGCCCTATGTGGTGACCGTCTGTCAACTCCGAGAGGGAGACGTCATGGCCGACGACGACGGCCCCACCAACTTGATCCACTTCCCCCGCGTGGGCTTCACCGCCCCCGCCGAACCTCCCCCGGAGACGCCCGATCCGGCCCCGGCCACCGTGCCGTTCGCCACCCCCGCCGACGCCTCTGCGGACCCTCCCGAAGCGTTTGCACCCGCGATCCGGACCGCCCCTTTGGACGCGATCGCGGCCCTGCCCGACCCCGGACTCGGGGCCCCGTTCCCGGCCGGTTCCGCGCCCCCCGCGGCTCCCGCTCAGGCGGTCCCGGCGGCCTTCCGGTCCGCTGCCGCGCAGCCGGGCGCGCCGCGCCTGGGGGCACTGTCGCTCGCCGCGGTCCTCGCGGTCTCGGTGGCGGCCATGCGCGGGATCCATTCCGCCGCGGCGGCGAACCGGGCCAGCCGGGAGCAGCGTGAAGCGGTCGCGAAGACCGCGAGCACCGGCAAGTCAGGCCCTTCCGGGGGCGGCTCGAAGAAGCAGGTGCAGCCCGGCCATGAATGGGCCCGCAAGTCGCTCCAGCGGTCCTCTGGCGGCTTGTCAGGAAATGGTCCGGGCAGGTCCGGACGCGGCGGTGGCGGGCTTTTCAGCGGCTCGGGAGGCCGGGGGCGCGGCGGGTCGACGACCAGGTCGCCCAGTGGCGCCGGCGGCGGCTCCCGCGGCAATCGCGGCGGCGGTTCGGGCTCCGGTTCGGGCGGCGGCCGCCGCTCCCCCTCGCCCGGCAAGAACAGCTCCGGCATCACCCCGCTGAAACGCAGCTCGCAGGGCGGCGGCCCGAGCCTGAAGAAGAACCGCGACCCCGGCGCCTCCGGTGGCTCCGGAGGATCGGGCGGAGGGAAGGGCCCGGGCAACAACGGCGGTGGCGGCGCGAGGAAGCGCTCCCCCGGCGGCGGGGCCGGCTCCTCCGGGTCGGGTGGTCCGGGTACGAACCGCAAACGCGTGCCCGGCGGCACCGGTTCCGGCGGATCGTCCGGCGGGCCCTTGAAAAAGCGCGGACCGGCCGGCGGTGCGGGCACCGGCAAGACCGGCCCCGGCAGCAAGAGCCCCGGCAAGGACACGGGCACCGGCGCCGGGACGTCCGGCTCCAAGGGCACCGGGACCGGCAAGGGCCCGGGGAGCGGAGGGCCGAAGAAGTCCCCGCGCGGGACGACCGGCCCGGCCGGGATCCTGCGCAAGAAGCCCGGTACCACCACGCCCGGCACGGGCCCGAAGCCCAAGAAGAGTCCGAACAGTGCCGGTTCCGGCCCCACCACGCCCGGCGGCACCGGTCCGGGCAAGAGCGGGAAGAAGGACAAGTCCCGTTCAGGCAAGGGTGGGAGCGGGACAGCGGGCGCGGTGCCCAAGGCACCGGGGGGCAAGTCCCGCAAGGGAAAGAAGATCACGCTCACCCCGGGCATCGCCCACGGCACGTTCGCGGCGACGGACAAGTACGGCTGCCGCTGCCGCAAGTGCCGGCGCTTCCAGCGCGAGTACGACCGCAAGGTCCTCGGGGCGATGAAGTCCGCCGCGCGCGGGCGCACCACGCTGGGCGACGCGGTGCACGAGACCGCTGAGAAGCGGCTCAAGCGCCGCCGGAAGAAGCTGTCGCCGCCGGTCATGACGAAGGCGAAGGTCAAGAAGCCGAAGAAGAAGACCGGCCCGAAGACCAAGCCCAAGCCCACGGCACCGGGGACCAAGCCGTCCGGCCCCGCCGCGACCGGCCCCACGGGCCCGGCCGCGAAGGCGCCGGTGCGCACCAGCGCCTGGTCCAGGGCGAAGGCACGGGCCCGCAAACGCGCCCGGAAGCGGGTCCCTCCGGTCCCGGCCGGGGCGCCCGCGAGGCCGATGCCGCCCAGGCCCACCGCCCCGCCCCCGGCACCCGCCGGGCCGCCCGCTCCGGTCGCGCCGAACAGGGCACCCGCCGGGGCTCCGGCAACCGGTGCGCCGGGTGGGGGCACGGTGCCGGGCACCGGCGATCCGCGCCTGTCGCCGTTCGAGGCGATGGGCGCCGCGACGGCGGTGTCCGATCCGGCTGGTCAGATCACGGTCGAACGGGCCGGCTCCACACCGCCCGTCCCTCCGAAGTCCGGCGCGGGTGTGCCCGCCGCCCGTACGAGCACGAAGGGAAACAGCATGGGAGACGCGCGAAACGCGGTGGCGGCGTACGCCAGCGGCGGTGTGTCGGGGATGTCCTCGGAGCACGCCACCGAGATCACGCTCGACGACACGCTCGACGTCCTGGAGGAGCTCACCCAGGACTCGTTCAAGGCGCACGAGACGTGCCGGAAGCTCTCCGTGAAGGCGCGGCAGATCCGGCACAAGCTCGACGAACTCGCCGCCGACCTGCGCGCGAAGCACAACATCCTCGGACGCCTGACCGGCGCCGCGATGGCGCGCCTGGCGGAGTCGATGGAGCTCCTGGCCCGCAAGGCCGACGAGATGTCCACCAGGTCGCTGGAGGCGGCGGAACTCTGCGAGATGGCGGAGAACGCGATGTTCGACGCCTACCGGCCCGTCCAGCAGGCCACCGAGGACGCCGGTCTCCTGGTCCCGTCCGCTCGCATCCACAACGAGAACTGAGAAGGGGGTCCCATGAGCGACAACTTGCCCGCCATCCCCGGCGGGGACGCTGGCTCGAGCAGCGACAACCTCCCCGCGATCCCGGGCATGGGCAGCGGCGCCAGCAGCGACAACGGCTTCCTTGCCCTGTCCTTCCGGACCGCCGCTCTCGCGTCGGCCGCTCTCATCCTCAAAGAGGGCATGCACCTGCTCCGGGCGCACATGGGCCGCAACGCCGCCAAGGCCGCGCGCCTGTCGGAGATGTGCGACGCGGCCGAAGTCGAGCCGCAGTTCACCGCGATGATCCTGGACGCCTCCGCCGCCCTCACGAGGGTCGCGGAAGCCTCCGGCGAGATGACGGATACCGCCGACACCGTCGAATCCGACGCCCGCGGCTTCAACTCCGCGCACGACCAGGAGTACCGGGGCGTGTACGAGGCGGTGAACGGCTCCGGCGTCCAGCAGGCCAAGCCCGGCTTCTACCAGCGCACCGGACGCCGCCGCTGACCCACCCAACCCGTTCCGAACCCGTTCCGATCATCGGCTGGGGCCGCACCCGTACACCGGGGTGCGGCCCCAGCCGCTACCCCGCCCACGCTTCTCGCCCCTGAAGGAGGCTGTGTTGAGCACCATCGACCAGGCGGCGCCGGCCGCCGACACCACCAAGCACGTCCCCGGCCACGTCATCCACCGGCGCGTCCTGGCCGAACGCACCTCCTACGCCCTCGCCGCCGCCGGGATGGCCATCGGCCCGCAGCTCGACGACGGGTTCTTCTCCTACGCGGGCAGCGCCGGTCTCGCGGCGGGCACCTTCGCCTGGCTGTACGCCAAGACGAAGGACCCCGACCAGGGCATGGCCGTTCTGACCCGGGCGCAGCGGGCGATCCCGTTCCTGACGGCCGCCGGCACCTACATCACGAGCCTGGTGACGCCGGGCTTCAACTGGTGGGAGGTCGTCACCCCGGCCGCGTGGGCCGGGTTGATGGGATGGATGGCGCCGCTCACCCGCAGCGCCGGTCTGGTCCTTCAGCTCACCGAGTACCAGGACGGCTCGGAGCCGCTGTCGTACGAGCAGTTCCTCGCCGCGAAGTGGGCGCAGGCCACCGGCGACGGCACCCGCCTGGTGTCCATCGCCCCGTTCCGGGCCGACCGGCCCGACTTCGAGGCCGTCGTCGTCGCCCAGGCCGGAAGGCCCGTCCCGACGTTCAACGAGGTCCAGCTGGCTGCCGCGTTCGACTTCCCCGTCGGCACCGTGAAGATCCGCCCCGTGCCCGGGTCCGGGCCCGGCCGGATGCGGCTGATCGCCCGCCCCACCACCGAGGACACCGAGCGCGCCGCCGAAGGGCTGCGAGGCCTGTGGGAGACGGCGGTCTCCGCAACGGGCGGCGCCGCACCGGGTGTCGACCTGATCGACCACCGGTCCGAGCCGCACCGGATCGTGCTCCTGGTCGCCTCCCCTCCGGGGAAGGAGATCCGCCTGCCGCACACCGCGATCTGCTCCGCGTTCGGCATCGACGACCCGTCGCGCCTCGTCATCGAAACGGACGGCATCCGCCAGGGTGTCGTCTCCGTCTACAAGACGAACCCGCTGATGAAGGTCCGCAAGGCCACCGTCGACGACCTGACGATGGACGCCAAGGGCCGTATCACCATCGGGATCTGCCACGACGGCAAACCCGCCCGGATGCGGCTGTGGGACCCCGGGCAGGGCGCGCTGCGCGGTATCACCGCCGGCGTCACCGGCGCGGGCAAGAGCGTGCTGCAGAACCTGATCCTCGCCGCGGAGAAGCGCTCCGGCGTCGTGTCCTGGGTCGGCGACGTCCAGGGCGGCATGTCGTTGCCCGAGGCGGAGGGCCGGGTCGACTGGTTCGCCAAGGGCCCCGTGGAGACGCTCCTGATGCTCACGGCCGCGCACGCGGTCATGAAATACCGCGAGCGTCTGTCCAACGAGATGGGGCGCGGCGACTTCGCGCTCGGCAGGCCGTGGCCGCTCATCAACATCACGCTCGACGAGATCAACCGGCTGCTGTCCCACCCGGACGAAGCGATGCGCAAAGCAGCCGCGTACATGATCGCCGACATCCAGAAGACCGGCCGCAAAGTCGGCATCGGCATCCGGCTCGCCGTCCAGTCCCTGCACCTCAAAGACCTGGGCGACGACGACGCGATCCGCCAGCAGGGCAAGGTCGGCGCGCTGTTCCTCATGCGCACCGCCTCCTCCTCCACCAGGGAGATGGGCCTGGACGGCATCGCCCCGGCCGGCTTCCAGATGGAGAACATCCCCGCCCGGATCTACGAGAACGGGCAGATCGAAGCCCTGTTCTCCGGCAAGGACGACGAAGACGGCGAGTCCACCGCGGGCATGGCGTACATGTTCCTCGACGGCCGGGCCAAGTTCATGCGCACGTTCTTCGCGGAGAAGGTCGACGGCGTCTACCCCGACCTCATCGCTCTGTACGGCGACGAACCGGCGAACGGCCTCACCGACGGCGAGGCCCAGGCCGCGCAGGCCGGGGCCGCGATCTACGGGGTCAGGCACACCAACCCGTACGCCGACTGCGACACCCTCGCCCAGGCGTTCTCCGACGCTCCCGGCAGCCAGCCGATGGCCGCCCCGCCGGCCGCCACGGACGGCGACAGCGGTGAGGCACCCGCCCCGCCGCAGTCGCCCTTCGGGATCCCGTTCGGCAACAGCGGTCCCGACATCGGGGAAGAGCCCGGCCTCCAGGACCAGATCCTCGAACTGCTCACCGACGGTCCCATGGCCCTCAAGCAGCTGCGCGAGGCCCTGCCCGCCTTCGAGCCCTCCAGCGTCAGCAACGCCTGCTCGCAGCTCAAGGCCAAGGGCCTTGCCAAGACGGTCAAGCGCGGCGTGTGGCAGCGCAGCGACAGCTGACCGTCACACCCGCCCACCCGTTCCATCCCACCGTGAAGGAGTTGCTCGTGGTTCTGTCGGTCTCTCTCGTCCTGCTCACCGGCGTCATCGTCGGTTTCCTTGTTCACACCGGCTACCAGCGGATCGTGCCCGGCCTCGTCACCGCCCTGTTCGGATTCTCCCTGGCCTCCACCGGAATCGCGCCCGGCATCACCAGCGGCATCGAGTCCATCGCCGGCTGGCTGGCCTCCCTCGGCTGACCGGCCGCCAGTAACCCCCGCCCCTCGCTGTGCCCTCCCCGCCACCACGGCGCGGAGGGCACAGCGCTCACCAGGAGCCCGCGCTCATGACCGCACCCACCACCACCCAGGGCCGCACCACACCGACCACACCCACGACCGGCACCACCGCCGACCTCGAAACCCGGCTCGCCCTGGCCGACGCGGCCATGACCGTGCGCCTGGCCGACGCCGCCCTCGCGTACGACGTGAACAGCGCCCACATCCCCACCGACCCGGTCGACCTGGCCGACGTCCTCACCACCCCCATCACCCCCGACGCCCCGCCGGCGCCCGACCCGTACACCACCCCGGTGGCGGCCCTGCTCCACCGCGCGTACCTGCGGATCAGCCGGGACGGATGGTGCACCAGGACCATGCGTGACGAGCAGGGCGCCGTCTGCCTGTTCGGCGCGCTCCACACCGAAGCGGCCGGTAACACCGCCCTCGAAGCGGGCGCCCTGGACGTCCTCACGGAGACCATCCGCCGCCAGTTCGGCGAGGTGGAGTCCGTGCCCGCGTTCAACGACGCCTTCGGCACCGGCCGTACGCCGCTGCGCATGCTGGAGCAGGCCGCGATCCTGGCCGACGCCCGCGGCATCTGACCGCACCGCATGGCCTGCGGTGCGGGTTCAGTCGTCGTAGTCGATCCAGATCCGTCCGTGGTCGTCGACCTCGGCATCCCGGACCTGCCCATCCACGATCGCCCGGTTCACGACGACTTCGACGTCCTCTTCCACGTCGATCCACAGCACGCCGTCGTCGTCGGTGAACGCGGGCCAGATCGTCCCGTCGGTGTCGATGACCTCGTCGAAGACGATCGCCTCCGGCTCATCGCGGGTGAACCACCCCATCGCAGCCGCCCCCTCTTCTTCCCTCAGGCCGTCGCTCACAGCCTGACCCATCCGCACGCTCCGTGAACACCTCATCAACAACAAGGAGTTGCTTCGTGCAGTCCGACAACACCCCCGGCCCCACCCGCCAGGAACCCGCCCACCTGCCCGCGCCCCTCCCGCAGAAGCCGACGGAGCCGAAGGAGCCGCGGTTCGCCGCGCTGCGCGCCTGGTGGGACACCGCTTGGGAAGAGGACGGGCTCCTGCACACCATGTGGGAGGACGTCCTCAGCGCGCCCGACGACGGCTGGCGCCACATGGCCGACTGGATCAAGACCGTTCTCGCGGTCGCCGGTCTCTCCTTCACCGTGCTCCTGGCGAAGGCCGCCGGCGCCGCTCTCCTGGACGCGCTGCACCAACTGCTCAACGCCGCACCCACGGTGCAGATGGGCGCCGACACCTCCGACGGGGTGTTCGCCGTCATCGACCAGCCGGTCCGCTCGTACCTCGCGGCCCACTCGAGCGGCCTGCCGATCAGCGACTCCACCGTCTACACGCTGTGGCTGCTCACCGGCATCGTCGGCCTGGTCCTCGGCTACCTCTCGCGGAACAACGGCGTCCGGGCGATGTGGACCACCCACGGCGCGGCCACCGTGTTCATGGTCTGGACGGCCACCCCGGACACCGGCCGCCCCGTCGCCACCGGACTCACCCTCCTCGCCTGGACGTTCCTCTCCGCGTTCGCGATGCGCGGCCTGACCCTGCGCCACCGCGTCGCCGCCGGGCGCCCGGCGAAGGTCACCGTCCAGCCCGCGATCCACGTCCACCCGGTCCCGGCCGCGCCCGCCGACGACCGTCCGCACACCTGCTGCCCCTTCCGGAACTGACCTCCGGTCGCCCCGCCTGGTCCTGGCCCCACCCGAACACGGGCAGGGCGAGGACCGGACAGGCCGACCGGCCTACTCCCATGCCACCGACCGAAAAGGGATCACCATGACCGACACCGACACCGACATCGTTGACGAGACGATCCACCTCACCGCCGACGTCGTCTTGTTCGCTGCCGGGCACGTCCTGCTGATCGAGCGGGGCTGGGACCCGTTCGCGGGCTGCTGGGCTTTGCCGGGTGGATACGTGAACGTCGGCGAAGAGATTCTGAAAGCCGCGGCGCGTGAGCTGGAGGAAGAGACCGGCATCTCGGTCTCCACCGCTGACCTCCGGCAGGTCGGCCCCTACCACGCACCGGGCCGCGACCCCCGCGGCCGGGTCGTCACCATCGCCTACACGGCCACCCTGCCAACGCCCGTCCCGCTTGCTGCCGGGGACGACGCCGCCGACGCCCGCTGGTGGCCCCTGGACGCGCTCCCGGACCTCGCGTTCGACCACGCCCGGATCCTCTCCGACGCCCAAGCGGGGCGCGACAAGGCCTGACCCGCCCCTCCGGCCCCGTACAGCTGTGCCCCACCGGGCTGTTCATCGGTGGGGCACTGCTGTTGCCCGTGATCATCGCATGGAGGACTGCTCGTGCTCATTCCCCGACCGCGCCGCCGGATCGGCCGCCCGCGCCCTGTCCGTCCCGGGCCCCGCTACCCCCATCGTCCCGTCCGGCTCCCTTCCGCTTGGAGCCGGTGATGCCCCGCATACGGAAGAGACGCCGCCGCGAGCCGGTAGCGCGGGTGCCGCGCGGCGCCGGGGGCCTGCCGGAGTACGACCGCGGCACCGTCCCCGACGGCCTGGTCACCCGGCGGCAACTGCGGGACAGCAACCTGAGCCGGCGGCCACGGCCCGGTTGCGATCCTGCGCTGCAAGGCGTGCTCCTACACGCCGCAATGGTCGTGCACCCACCCCACCCGCGCCTTCCTGCGCAGCGTCGATCTGGCGAAGCCGAAGCGAACGCCGACGCTCGCCCAGGAATGGGCGCTGGACCGCGCGATGGCCGCACGCCAGACGTGCCCCAACCCCAAATGCGGTCGGCGGTACGAGTTCTGCCTGCCGCTCAAGAAGATCGGCACCTGCCTGGAGTGCCACGACGGAACCCCGGCGGACCCGACCACTTACACCACTCCCCCGTCGTCGGCCGCGCACCGGCTGGCTGCCTGACCGCATGTCACCACCTCGCGCGGCGTTATACGCCGCTGCCCAACCCCTTTGGAGGACCCGTTGAAACTGCCATGGATGAGCCTGCGCGACCGGCGACGGTGGCGGGCGCCGCAGAGCGTCGCCGGCCTCGGGGAGCCGATGGCCCTGTGGCTGGAGGGCACGATTCGGTCCTGGCCCGGATACGCCCCGCGTTACGGCCCCGATGAGGAGACGGCCCACCTGGTCCCCACGCTCGCCGCCCTGAACCGCGGCGGATTCGTCACGGTCGCCTCGCAGCCCGGCCAGGCCGGGCCCGGTGTCGACGGCCAGTGGTGGGAGCAGCGCGCCGCGGTGGAGGGATACATCAGCGACTGCGGCTTGTACGAGCGGCTCCTGGACGTGGCCGACGAGGCCGGGCTCATCACCGTGACGAACGACCCTGTGCTCGGGTGTTACGAGGACCCGGTTGTCGTCACCACCTGCGCCGGTGAGCCGATCACCCGGTTCGGCCACCACCTCGGCTACCGCGACATGCACGTCCAGTGGCCGCACATCAGCCCGGCCGCGTTCGCCGACCTCTACACCGCCGTCAGCCTCGCGGTCATCGCGCCGGAATACGGGGCCGGCGGCGAGCGCCTGTGGCACGTCCTCGGCTCGCTCACGGCCGGGAATGACGGCGCGTACGGCGGCAGTACCGCTCTCCCGTCGCGACCGGCCCCGGTGAGTCATGTGGCCGCGTGCCTGGCCCCGAAGCCGGCGCGTTCGGTGCCGCCGCGGGTGTCGCGGTCGACGGAGCCCCGCTCACTGGCGTCGTACGAACTGGCGCGCCAGGAAGCGTGCTGGCGGTGCGGTCAGCCCCCGGTGGAGGGCACGCACGCCTGGGACGACCGCGGCGACTACCAACTGCTGTCCAACCACACCTTCAAGTGCGCGAACGGGCACGGCTGGAGACACAGCACGGACGGGGGCTGATGCGCGGCCGCGGTCCGTCCCCGGCGGCCTCCACGAAACGCCCCGACGACGACCCGCCGTCCCCACACACACGACGAAAGGCCCCCACCAGCGATGGCCAACGACCACACCCCGGTACAACCGACCCGTACGGCCGTGCAGATCGTCTCCTTCGGCTACCTGCACGGCCCGCTCCTCGACGGCAACGGCGGTCCGCTGCCCGTCGACCTGGTGGTCGACCTTCGCCGGCACTTCCGAGACCCGCACGTCGACCCGGCACTGCGCCAGCTCACCGCGCTCGATGACGCGGTTCGTACGGCCGTGCGCAACACCCCGGGCATCACCGACCTGGTCGCGATGCTCACCGGCGCCGTTCTCGCCTACCGGTCCGGCCCCAGCGCCCACCGGCACCCGGTCACGGTCGCCACGGGATGCGCCGGAGGCAGACATCGCGCGGGCAGCGTCGCTCTCGAACTCGCTGCCGCGCTGCGCGAGCACGGCGTCAGCAGCAGTGTCATCCACCGCGATCTGCACCGCCCCGTCGTCGACCGCTGACGAAGACATCTGACACACATCACAGTGCGGCCCCGGCCAGATGGCCGGGGCCGACGACATGTCCAGGGGCGGCCGCAGCATCGGCACATGAGGCCGGCCGCCCCCGGCATCCCCATCACCCACGTGTGAGATCAGGAGAACTCCAGCATGCATCGTCCCGCCATCTTCGCCGCCGTCCTCGGTTTGGGCCGCGCCGCCTCCAACATCGGCGACCACTGGGTCCAGAACGACCACTGCGCCCGCGTCAAGGGCGCGACCGACGCCAAGCCCGTCTACACGCCCACTGGCAACGCCGATGAGGAGCCTGTCGCGCACGGCACCGCTGACGGGATCAAGGCGTGCGCATGGCACTGCCTGACCTACACCGCCACGCAGGCCGCCGTCGTCGGGATCGGCGCGCGTGTCCTCGGGATCCGGCTGCACCCCGGCGCCGCCGCGGCCGCGCTCGCCGTCTCGGGCATCACCCACTACATCGCTGACCGCCGCGTCCCCGGCGGGGTCCTGGAGACCCTCGCGACGAAGACCGGCAAGAGCAAGCTCTACCGCCTGGCGGACCACGGCATGAACGGCGCCTACGCGCTCGACCAGGCGTGGCACGAGGGCTGGGAAGCCGTGGCCGCGCTGGTCGCCACCACCAGGGCCACCGCACGGTGAACAGCCGGTCCCGTATGCGTCTGGAGCGCGTACGTGCCTCCGCCGGGATCGCCCAGCTCGCTCTCCAGCAGATCCAGGACGACCTCACCGCCGACGACATCGACCAGGAGGAGCTCGCCGGGGTCCTCCGCGAGCTGTGCGACGAAGCCGACCCGCCCGGCGGTCTGATCAGCATGCTCGCGCAGCTGCTCACCACTGCCGCGCGACGGGCCGAGCACATCGAGCCCGACCGCGACGGCGACGCCTCGTGCCCGCTGCACGAAGCCGCCGCGCTGATCAACGACGACGCCGGGCAGCGCCTCATCTGGGCTGCCTGCGCCCTTCACCCGCAAGGAGATTCCGCATGACCGCGCTGATCTACCCCGAGATGCCCGAGCACAGCCTGGTGGTCCTCATCGGCCCCTCCGGCGCTGGGAAGTCCACGATCGCGGCCACCTGGCCCGCCTCCCAGGTGCTGTCCCTGGACGCGCTGCGCGAGGCGGTCAGCGACGACGGGGGCGACCAGGAAGCGACCGGTGACGCGGTTGCCGCTCTGCACCTGCTCCTGGAGGCGCGGATGCGTCGGCGTCTGTTCACGGTCATCGACGCGACCAACGTCACCAGGTCCGCCAGGGAGCCGCTGGTCGCCGCCGCCAAGCGGCACGGCATGCTCCCCATCGCGGTCATGGTCGCTACGCCCGGCAGCGTCTGCATCGAGCGGCAGGGACCGAGGCCGGCCAACCGCACGGTGCCGGAGGACGTGGTCATCCAGCAGCGCAAGGACATGGTCAACTCGCACCGGGCCCTCAAGGCCGAAGGCTTCCCCGAGATCGTCTTCTCCGACAGCCTCTACCGGCTGGAGCCGTTACTTCGCCGCCTGTCCGCGGTACGCGAGGCCGACCTCGGTCGCGACGGCAACACAGGCTTGGGCGATCTGCTGCTGCCGCGTAGGTTCTTCGGCCCCGAGATTCTGCCGCTGTGGCAGTGGAGGCCCGGCTCGAACCTGGTGACCGGCCGGGACCGGGTCGCGCAGGTCCGTCTCGGACAGCAGTACCTCACCCTCGCCTTCCGTGACGATGTCGACGGCGAGGGCGACTTCGGCTTCGACGTACGCCTGCCCTGCCCCTTCGACGACGACTGCGCCGACCCGGCGTGGGCGCCGGTCTACTCGGTCACCGACCTGCATCGCGCCCTGACCGGCGCCATGGACAGCGACCCGGACATCGTCTGCACCGTCCACGGCAGCGTCGACGACATCGACCAGGAGGCCGCCGACCACGACCAGGACGACGACGAGGTCGACGACCCCGAAGAGCGCGCCGACCTCGAAGCACAGGTCATGGACGCGGTCCGCGCATGACCGGAACACCCAACACCGACGCGTCGTGCGGCTGGGACCAGGCCGTCTTCAGTTGCGGCCGGTGCGGCGCCCAGCACACCGCAACCACCGAAGCCGACTACCTCAAGGCCGTCGGCGTCCACGGCGACGCACACGCCGTTTGGGACCGGCTCAACCCCATCGAGCGCGACGGCTTCGTCTCCATCCTGCGCATCGCCCTGTCCGCGCCGGACCTCGTCGCAGAGCTCCTGGTCGTCGCCGACCAGCAGCACCAGACCGAAGACGGCCGGTGAGCCCCGCCGCTCCCGGACCGCACCTGCTCCCGCCCAGCTCGACATCACCGTCCAGTTACGAGCGGCCCCAGCCGCTGACACCCCTCGTGGAGGAACGCATGGCACGCAGCACCCGGCCGGTTGTCCACTACATCGCGACACGGCCCGACGGCACCGTCCCGCCCACCGACAACTACCTCGCCCGGTACGCCCGCGAGCACGGCGAGACCGTCCCGACGGTCAACCTCGCAGACCACATCGGCCAGGTCGTCGACCACCCCAGCCCGGGCCAGAAGTGGTACACCGACAAGCCGTTCTCGTACTTCCACATGTACACGCGGCCCGGCGAGATCCTGGAGCGCATCGAGGACGGCTGGCCCATCCGGCTGTGGATCGTGGAGCCGCTCGGTGAGACCGGCAACTGGCGCGGCCACTACTCCCCGTACTGGCTGATGTCCCACCAGATCCGCGTCGTCGAAGAGACCGACGCCTGGAAGGCGTTCGGGCACCGCGGCGCGCAGACCCTGGCCGCGATCGCCCAACTGCCCGACCTCGCCCGGCAGTGGGCCACCGAGTGGGCCGCCGACCCCGAGGGCACCCGCCGCACGTACACGACGTGGGAGAAGCGGGTGGACCGCACCCGGGCACTGACCGGCTGGGCATTCTGCCGGGCACAGTACTCCCGGCGCGAGGCCGCGCTCCAGGCGGCCAACGAGCTCGCCGGGGCCGCCGCCGCCCAGGCCGCCACCGCCGCCACCGCCGCCGGCGCCGCCCCGCACGCCGTCGCGATGATCCAGCTGCGCGCCCGCTGCCTGGTCGCCGGTCAGCTCATGTTCGACCGCATCCGCAACGGCGAGTACGAGCAGTCGGTGCGGGCGCTACTGCTCGGTGCCGGGCTCGACACCCCCGCCCCCGCCCCCGCCCCCGCCCCGGCCCTGGCCCTGGCCCTGGCCTGACGGTTCTCCGTGCCGCCCCGGCTCCCGTACGACGGAGGCCGGGGCGGTCGCGGTGTTCCGCCGTACGCCAACCAGAGAAGACCCATTTCATGTCACCGATCAATGCCTTCGGGGAGACCGCCGCCCTGTTTGCGGTCCTCAATGGGGACCAGGAGATCGTCGGCGAGATGCTGCCGGGCGAGCGCGCCACCTTCGCAGGACAACTCGACGCGCTCCTGCGGCTGATGACGGACCGGTTCGGCAACGACCGGCACGCCTGATCTGACGGCCCCCTGTGCTGCCCCAACCCTCGCCGCGCGAGTGGTTGGGGCAGCGCGGAGGACCGGGCAGACAGGCCCGCCCCCCGGCACACCACGGAGGAATCTGTGACCGAGACCCTGGAACCCGTCGCCGCAGCTGACGGTTCACCGCTGGCCCGCCTGTTCGCGATCGTCGGCGAAATCGACACCGCCGACGAGGCCGAACAGCGCGATGCCGCCGAGCTCGCGGCGGGCCACCACCTCTACACCCAGTACGCCGACACCCTGGACCGGGCCCTGGACCAGGACGACTGGACCGGCCACCCTGCGGTGAAGAACCTGCGGTTGGGTTCGTCCGCAGTCGCGTGGCTGCACGGCGGGCTGTGGCTGCACCACACGCACGGCCGGGAGACCGACGAAGACCGCGACGTTCTCACGCTGATCGTGCCCTGCTCCTGCGGCCGCGGCTACGTCCCGTACGAGCTGGAGAACGAGGACGACCTGCTGAAGATCCTCACCGGCCTGCGCCCCACCGGCGGCCACGTCACGCACGAGCCGGGAAGCGGCGAGTGCGACAGCGTCATCGACCTGCTCGCCCAGACGCACAAGTAATCCCCGGGACAGCCGCGCTGCTTGGCGGCCGACGACGGCTGCCCCGGGTCACCCAATCCCGTACGAGACGAGAGGGAGACACCAGTATGGACTCCGCCCTGCGCTTACAGGCCCGCTCCGGGCAGCGCGCGCTCCTCATCACGACCCTCGCGGTTCCGCTCACCGGCTGGACCGTCCACGCCCTGACGCTCCACCGGCGCCTGGCCGAAGCCCGCAAGGACCAGCTCTCCGGCTTGCCGCTCCGACCGGAGTTCATCGCGTACGGCGAGCGGGTCCTGCGAACCCGCCGCCGGGACGCCCTGCATGTCCTGATGCTGGACGGGGTCGACTTCAAGGGCGTCAACGACACCTACGGGCACGCCGCGGGCGACGCCGTCATCCAGACCATGGGCCACCGCCTCGCCCGCTGGAGCTCCAGCCGTACGGCGCTCGTGGCCCGGCTGGGCGGCGACGAATTCGCCGTCTGCGCCGTGTTCCCGCCGTCGACCGCCCTCGCGGAGATCACAGCGCTGCGCGAGGAGCTGCAGCAGCCGCTCCAGTACGAGGGACAGGCACTGCGCCTGGACGTCTCGATCGGCATCGCCCGCGCAGCGGACCTGTCCGGCGAGACCATGGGCCGGATCCTGCGCGGCGCGGACAAAGCGATGTACAAGGTCAAGGAGGGCGAGGCGACGTTCCCGTACTTCGCGACGCGGGCCGACGCCTACGCGAAGACGGTCAACGGCCGCCGCGCCGGCCGCCGAGGCACGCACACCCCGGCGCGCGCCGCGTGAGCGCCGCCGAACTCAAGGGCGGCGACTGGATCCGCAGCATCACCATCAAACAGCCGTGGACCACTGCCATCACGGCCGGGGCCAAGACGATCGAGAATCGTCCGCAGCACTGGTCCTGGCGGTCCTGGGTCCTGTTGCACGCGGGCCAGAGCATCGACCGGCCCGCGCTGCGACTGCCGCTGGTCGCCCGCACGATCCGCGGCCGCGAACTGGTCACCGGCGCCGTGCTCGGTGTCGCCCGGCTCACCGACTGCCACCAGGACCCGGACGACTCCCCGCCCTGCACACCCTGGGCGCAGCACGGTGCGTGGCACCTGGTCCTCGAGGACGTCCAAGAGCTCGCCCTGCCGATCCCCGCACGCGGTCAGCTCGGACCGTGGAAGCCCACCGAGGACCTGGTCGCCCGGGTCCTTCAGCAGTTGCCCCACCTGCGGCCTTGACCCGCAAGCGCGTCAAGGCGCCGCTGTTCGAGACGGGCTGCGTTCCGTCTCCCGGCGGTCCCACGCCGATGCGCTCCCACCACAGCGAGCCCGTACACAAGGCGTGCGCGGAGGACTGGATCACCCGAAACGCGACCGAGGCCCGCCTCGGCAGGTTCGCCTCCGACGTCCAGCCCAAGAGCCGCAACGGGGCCGGCGACCACGCCTGACCTTCCCCGCGCCCGGTGACATCGCCCCTGTACGACCGGGGCGGCTCCGGGCACGGCAACGCCCCGGGGCGGTCCGCTCCGTCACTGGCCATGTCGCCAGCCGGACACCCCCGGGGGCTCCCTCACTTTCGCATGTTCAAGGAGCCCTTCACCATGCAGCCCTCCGTAGTCCCCCTGGACCGCCTCATAGGCCCCGAGCACGCCGCCCAGTTCATCAACAGCCTGGTCCGCGACCTCATGGTCCAGGACCTGCTCCCGGAATCTGTCGCGTACCAGCTCGTCTGCGAAGGCGTCCTGGCGGGCGACCCGTTCCTGCTTGCCGAGCCCGGCCAGGCATGGGCCCTGCGCCCCGAGATCACCGACCCCGCCCCCGGACTTCTTCTCATCATCCGGCGGGACATCGACCAGCTTGGCGTGGAGGACGAGCACGGGCAGCGGCACACGATCCCGCTGTACGCCCTGAACGCCTACGAGCTGGACCAGTGGTGCTGGGCCCGCCCCGACACCACCGGCCGGAGGTGAGCACCATGACCGATTCGATAGTCCTGGACGGCTACCTCGACGAAGAGACAGTGCCCGGCCCGCACGGGGCCGCGGCCCGCTTCCGCCTCACCGTCTCCCCCACGGACGAGATGGCTGACGAGATGATCCTGCCGTGCAGCGTCACTGACCCGGTCATGGCACACGCCGTACTCCACGACCTGGTCCCTGGTGACCATTTGCGCGTCACCGGCCACCTGCGGCTGCCCCGCAGGTCTGACGAGCCGTTGTGGCTGGTCGTCACCGCCGTCGAAGTCCTCGCGAGCGCCCCGCTCATAGGCACCCCAGCGACCGTTGGCACCGCCGTCATGGAGCGGTACGGGCCGTACATCTGCTGGCACGACCCGGACTCCGGCGGCGACGTGCCGGTGTGGACGGAGACCGGCACCTGGGTGGGCGTCGCCGCCGACCCGGGGGAACTGAGCGATCTGATCGCCCAGTTTGAGCAGCGCCAAGCCGCCGGCGAGACCTGACACCCGCTGTCGCGCCGGCCCCGCGTGCGCGAGAACGAGCGCACTTCGTGACCAGCGGCACCACGAGCAGCACCCACCCACCATCAATACGGAAGGCAGGACGCAGTGAGCGTCATCGGACAGGAAGCTGGAATCGAGCACGGCTCGATGCGCGGATACCGGCAGCACACCTACCGCAAGATCAAGGCGACCGAAGAGTGCGGCTGCCTCGCCGCGGTGCGGGAGCACCAGCGCAAGAGCAGGCCGGTCATCGGCCGCAGCGAGAAGCAGAAGCAGTGGCACGGCGGCCAGTACGCGCACGGCGGCACCGGATCGCAGCCCGGGCGCCCGATTCTCCCGCCGGGCGAGTGCCCGACCGAGGGGTGCGGGCAGGAATGCGCCGGGCGTACCGTCCAGCGCCTCGGCTGGGTCCGCGTCCATGTCCAGGGCTCCACCGTCCCGCCCCGCACGTTCTGCTCCGGCTCCTGCGCCTCGGTCGGCATCGCATTGGGCGAGCTCCGCATGAAGCCCACCACCTGAACCACCGAGCCTTCTCCATGTAGCGGCCCGCCCCACTCAGGGGCGGGCCGCTACATCCCTGTTCGGCCCGGGGCGGCCGCCGGCCACGAGCCCGGCCGCCCCGGCTGCCACCCGCCCACCACCGCGACGCCATCGACGCCGCACGCCGGCAGACGAGGACACACCGTGAAACTCCGCATCGACCACCCGGACCTGGCCGCCGCCGTCAGCTACGCCGCCCGCAGCCTCCCCGTCCGGCCCCCGGCGCCCGTGCTTGCTGGTCTCCTTCTCACCGCCGGCACCGACCAGTTGCGGGTGAGTGGCTTCGACTACGAGGTGTCGGCCGACGCCGCGGTCCCGGCGGTCGTCAGCGAACCCGGCCGTGCCCTGGTCTCGGGACGCCTTCTTGCCGACATCGCCGGTGTCGTGAGGGGCGACGTGCAGCTCACCGTCGAAGGGCCCCGTCTCATCCTCAACGCCGGGTCCGCCCGCTTCACCCTGCCCATGCTGCCGCTGGAGGAGTACCCGGCACTTCCCGAGCCCGGCGACCCGTCCGGCACGCTGTCCGGTGGTGCATTCGCCGAAGCGGTCACGCAGGTCGCCACCGCCGTCAGCCGGGACGACTCCGTGCCCGTCCTGACCGGCATCTCCCTGGTCATCGACAGCGGCGCCCGCACGCTGACGCTGTCCTCAACCGACCGCTACCGGTTCGCCGTCCGCACCCTGGAGGTCAAAGACCTCTCCCCCGACCTGCCCCTCGACAGCGCACTGATCCCCGCCAAGCCCCTGCTCGACGCGGCGAAGGCCGCCGCCGACGACCCGGCGGTCGACCTGTCCCTGCCCGGCGGGCACGGCATCCTCAGCCTCTCCGGCGACCACAGCGCCACCACCATCCGCGCCATGGGCGGTGAATTCCCCGACTACACCAAGCTCTTCCCCACCGCGTTCGCGTACACCGCCACGGTGGACACCGCCGCACTGACGGCCGCCGTCAAACGCGTCTCCCTGGTCGCCACCAAGGACTCCCCGCTCCGGCTGCACTTCGCCGACAACAGCCTCCGCCTGGAGGCCGGGACCAGCGACGACGCCCAGGCCCTCGACAACGTCGACACCAGCCTCGACGGCGACGAACTGACCGTGGCGTTCAACCCCACCTTCCTCCTGGACGGCCTCACCGCCCTCGGCACCGAGCAGTTCCAGTTCCAGTTCACCTCCCCCACCAAGCCCGCCGTCCTACGCGGTGCCGGCACCAACGACCGCGCACTGCGCTACCTGCTCATGCCGATCCGGCTCACCAACTGACCCCCTGCCCCTCGTGCCGCGTCCCCCGACCGGAGGGCGCGGCGCCCCGCTCCAGCCCTTCACCAGCGACCAGGAGGCACCGATGCCCACCTCCCCCTCCCCCGCCCTGCTACGGATCCGCCGGCAACTGCTGTCGACCGCCTACGGCAACGCGGACTTCCGCTACCAACTGCTCGCGTCCCTCGCGGACCGGGCACTGGCCGAGCTGGACCGGCACAGTTCCGCCGAAGCCGAGGAGCTGGCCGACAGCTACCTCCGGCCGGAGTACATCGGCATCACCGAGGACGAGGCGCTGAAAGAAGCCGGCTCGCTCGGGATCGACACCTCCGGCTGGGAAGAGCGCCGCGAGCGCATCCGCTCCTACACCCGCGGGGCTGACGCCGTCACTCCCGACGGCACGCCGGCCGATATCGCGCAGCGCTTGTGGGCGTCGCTGTTCGACAACTACCCGTCCGTCGCCGCTGCCCTCGCCGATCATCTGACCGGGTTGCCGCCGACATGGCGCATGGACCTGTTCCAGACCGACGACCTCACCCAGGTTCCGGCCGAACCCGGCCAACGCGGCGACAACGGCCCGGAGACCGCCCCCTACAACAGCACCGACTGGGAGGACTGCGCCGCCTGCATGGAGGCGAACGACCTGTGCCGTTTCCACGGCGGCTTCCTTGCCGGCGAACAGCACCTCCGGGGACTGCTGGTCACGCTCGCCACCGACTCCATCGCCCTGGAGCAACTCCAGGACCGGAACCACGAGATCGGCCAGAGGCAAGCCCGCGAGAGCGCAGAGAAGGTCCCCGAGCGGGAGACCTCCCAATGATCCGCACCGCGCTGATATCCGACTGCGGCCGATACCGGTACCGCCTCACCCGCACCTGGGGCCCCGGCCCGACCGCCGTGTTCGTCATGCTCAACCCGAGCACCGCCGACGGCACCCAGGACGACCCGACGATCCGGCGCTGCATCACCTTCGCCCGCGCCTGGGACTGCGGAAGCCTCACCGTCGTCAACCTCTACGCCTGGCGCGCCACACAACGCGCCGACCTCTGGCTCGCGCCCGACCCGGTCGGCCCGGACAACGACGAGCACCTCAGCGCCGCGGCATCGGCAGCACAAGAGACGAACGCACCCCTGGTAGGCGCCTGGGGTGCGTCCGCTGCCACAGCCCATATCACCGAGGTCCTGGCCCTGCCCGGCATGGAGCGTCTCACCGCACTCGCCGTCACGAAAGCTGGCCAGCCCAAGCACCCGCTGTACCTCCACGCCAGCCTCACGCCCACCCCCTGGGCCGCGCCCTGACCGGCGTCCGAGAATCCAAGAGCCCCGCACCTCCCTGAGCCAGGGAGATGCGGGGCTCTTTTGCGTTCTGCCGCAGATCGGTCTGTCAGTCGCAGAACACCGGGATGTGGTGCGTCCACTTGGGCACCCGCGTGGTCGGTGAAGTCAATGTTCCACGCCTCGCCCCGCCCAGCGTGGCCCGGCAGTGCCTGCCGCACCACTGGCCGATCCGAGCCGCTTCTCCACGCGCCACGGCGGCAGTGTCGTAGCGACAGGCTGACAGCTGGCAAACCTAGGCGTCATCAACTACGGCGATACTGACCTTAAGTGCTGAACTACATGAAAAGCGACGCACAGAAACGCACCCTAGAAGCCCCGCCTCGGACTCTCCGGTATGGCGCGATGTCGAACGAGGATTCAGGACCTCAGAGCGGCGTACAGGCGCTCTGAGGTTCGGCGTGCGGATGGCCCTCTCCAACACCGTCGCAA
The DNA here is from genome assembly GCF_042725135.1 of Streptomyces sp. NPDC060366. Lineage (NCBI taxonomy): Bacteria > Bacillati > Actinomycetota > Actinomycetes > Kitasatosporales > Streptomycetaceae > Streptomyces > Streptomyces sp. NPDC060366. Next base: position 103,929 of record NZ_JBHXDC010000019.1, read on the forward strand.
AAAACTAACGTGTCAAAGCGTGCGTCGGTCGGCAGAGTTAGTAATGTGCCTGCCATGACATCGCCCACAGCTGGCGACCGAGAAAAGGTCGTCTCCAAGCTGCCATCCGGATTGCAGCAAGCCCTCAAGGTGCGAACCGCCCAGCACGGCATCGATATCCAGCACGCGGTCGAAGCAGGCATCACAGACTGGCGTGGACTCGGCTCCAACCTGGATCAAGTCGACACGGCCGGAGCCAAGTCCTTCGCTACCTTCCTCCCCAACGGTCAATGGGAGGCGTTCCGTGCCGACTGCGTCGCTCGCGGCGTCTCCATCGTTCAAGGCCTCTCCCAGTCGGTTCTGGTGTGGCTTGAGCGAAACCCCGCCCCCGGCACCGTCCGGCCGCACACCGTTCGACGCCTGATCGTCTGCAACCAGAAGGGAGGCGTGGGGAAGACCGCCACCGCTGCCGGCGTCGGAGAAGCCTTCGCTGAGAACCCTGATCAACTCCATGCCGTCCGTGTGTCCAAGTACTACGCCGCTCTACTCGAGGACGACCACGCAGAACCGGAACTCCAGGACCTTCCCGGACTAGGCCTCAGGGTCCTGCTCGTGGACTTCGACCCCCAGTGCCACCTCACGCAACAACTCGGGCACCTACCTCTCGCCATCGACGGCGACAGCCTCACCAAGCACATGGCAGGTGAGGCGAAAGGCAAACTGCGCGACCTCATCGTGCACATCGAGGACGAACGCTTCGGCGACCGTCTCGACCTCCTGCCGGCCTGTACGGACGCCTTCCTCCTCGACGTCAAACTCTCCGGAGTCCGCGCCCGGGAAGCCGCCCTCGAACGTGCCCTCGCACCCATCGAAGCCGACTACGACGTCATCATCGTCGACTGCCCACCCAGCCTCGGACTCAGCATGGACGCCGCCGCCTACTACGGCCGCCGCCGCCCAGACGAGGTCACCGGCAACTCCGGAGCCCTCATCATCGTCCAAGCCGAGGACAGCTCCGCAGACGCCTACGACCTCCTCACCTCGCAGATCCAGGACCTGCGCGACGACATGAATCTCGAACTCGACTACCTCGGCATCATCGTCAACCACTACGACGCCCGCCGGGGATACATCGCCACCTCGTCCCTCTCGAACTGGATGGCCATACAGAATCCGCGAGTCATCGGCGTCATCGGTGATCTGAAGGAACAGAAGGAGGCCGTGCGCGTGAAGCGCCCCCTCCTGGCCTACTCGCCACGTTGCGACCAAGCCGTCGGCATGCGCGCACTGGCACGGGAGATCGCATGAGCAACAAAGCATCCGCTCTTGGCAGTGGTTCGTCGTTCGCCAGAGCGCAGAACATCAGCCCCCGCCGGGCAGCGATCAACGCGGCAGCGGCTGCCCCCACTGAGGGAGCGCCGCCGCCCGTCAAACTGCCCGTCAACCTCATCAGCCTCAACCCGGCCAACCCGAGGTCCTCACTCGGCGACCTCGCCGACCTCGCCGGCAGCATGCGCGATCACGGGCAGAAAACCGCGATCAGCATCATGAGCCGCTTCTCGTACCTCGAAGCCCATCCCGGCAAGGAAGGAGACCTGGAAAAGGGCACCAAGTACGTCGCCATCGACGGCAACTCCCGTCTCGCCGCCGCGCGAGAAGCTGGCATAGAAGAAGTCAAGGTGATGCTCGATGACGACCTCGGCGCGGACTCGGACGAAGTCCTCGAATCCGCACTGGTCGCGAACATCCACCGCAACGATCTCGACCACCTCGACGAGGCCGAGGTTCTCAAGCAACTCCTCAAAAAGCATGGCACCCAGGCGGCTCTCGCCGCTCGTCTCCACCGATCGCAGGGATGGGTGGCCCAACGCCTCGCCCTCCTCGGCTTGACTCCAGAACTCAAGGAAGCGCTGGTATCAGGGAAGGAGTCAGCCGAGCTACTTAGGCGGGTTGGTAACAAGAAGCCCGAGGAGCAGAACGAGCACCTGAAAAGGCTGAAGGAGGAACAAACCGAAGAGGAAGAAGCGAAGAAGCGACGCACTGTGGACAGGGCAGCGAAGAAGAAGCGCGCGTCTCCAGCAGTGCCCAACCAGCAGACCGCGAAGCCGTCTGACGACCAGCGAACCACGAACGCGCCACCGGCTGCACAGACCTCGGAGTCCCGGCCGAGTCCTGGGGAGTCGGCGCCTGAACGACCCGCTGAGCCTGTCACCATCACCGCCGAAACCTGGAACGACCCGGCCGTGGTGAAGGACATGATGGCTGAGCACATGACGGTGGAGAACCGGCAGATTCTGCGACAACTCATCGCGGCAGACCCCGAGTGGGCATAGGTTCCCCTCCCACTCCCCCGCCCCCGGGTCAGCGGCTCCAGTCCTCCGACCCAGGCGCCCGATTACAGCGCGGGCCCCCGGGGGCCAACCCCTCTCCCCCAGCGGATTATTACGCCGTAATGAGCCGAGGCGGTCCACCAAGGCAGTCGACGCCAGCGACCCGGATCATTACGGCGTAATAATGGGCGCCCTCGGAATGACCGGGCGGCGACAGACGCCCGAGTCCCCGACGGCAAGCTCGGCGGCGCCCATCGACGCGATGATGCCGCTACAGCTCGCCAAGTACAGCGTCCCTCCCGCGGATACCCACCCGGCCGGCCTCACTGCCAGCATCGGGTGCGTATTCGGTGTCTGCTGTGCGGTCCAACGAGCCGATTGACGAGAACCCCGGTCGCTTCTGTGGCGGAGCCCGGACCGTAAGCGATCGACGCGGGAGAACCGGAGCCCTCGAACTAGCCCAGGGGCTTTAACCCTCGTCAAGTTCTACGGATCCCAGAAGAAGGCATCCAAACGATTCGGCATGGCCCAGTCCGCCCCGCGCAGAAGCGGGTCATCAAGATGCCGTGGCACGACGGCGGCCAAGTTGCCGACCTGGTCCGGCAGAAGGTGGACGCCGAACAAAGGGAAGAGCGGGGCGCATCGCCAGTGGCGGAGGTGCTGGTCCACAGCCAAAGGGCCAGCACCCACTCGCTCTCGCTTGACGGGGGGACTGCCGAAGACCCCGTGACTACGCCGCGTCGACTCTGAAAAGCCAGCGCACTGATTCTCGCCGAAGGGGAGTAGCGCTCATCGAACTGCTCCAAGACATCCCAAGCAACCGCTTGTGGTCTCCGGCCGTGAAACGACGGACAGCTGACAGGAGTTCACAGCTCAAACGCCATCCAGTGCTTGCAGAAGCCGCTCCCGGTAGCGAAGCACCGGCTCGCAGCCCGAAGATGTCGTCAGCAGCAACTGATCGAGATCAGTGATCAACTCAAGAATGTTGCTGTGTGGAGGCATGGGCTCCAGGAACACGGTAAGAGCGCGCTCTGCATCAGCCCAGTGGGTCATGGCGCAGTACGCAACAACCAGATTCCCCCGACCGTTCGCACCCTGGCTGTCAGCTTCCTCGGCGTCTTCTGTAAAAAGCTCGACAGCCCGTGCCAAGTCGCTGCCACCGTTGCTGCGTCCTGAACAGCGATGGGTCAGAGCTCTCTCGTAGAAGGCCCAACCACTCAGAGGGTTGAGTTCGATGATGTGGTTGAGGTCGGTGAGTGCGTCGTTGTACCGGCCCATGAGTCGGTAGGTCTGGCCGCGGCCGGTGATGGCCCACGCGTATTCAGGGTTGAGTTCGATGGCGCGGTTGAGGTCGGTGAGTGCGTCGTCGTATCGGCCTATCAGCTGGTAGATCCGGCCGCGGCCCACGCTGATCCACGCAGCGGTCGGATCGAGTTCGATGGCGCGGTTGAGGTCGGTGAGTGCGTCGTCGTATCGGCCCATCGCCCGGTACGTCTCCCCGCGGCTTGCGATGGCCCAACCACTCAGAGGGTTGAGTTCGATGGCGCGGTTGAAGTCGGTGAGTGCGTCGTCGTATCGGCCCATCAGCCGGTACGTCTCCCCGCAGTTGGCGATGGCCCAGTCGGCCTGGGGATCGAGTTCGATGATGTGGTTGAGGTCGGTGAGTGCGTCGTCGTATCGGCCCATCCTCCGGTAGGTTCCGCCGCGGCCCGCGATGATCCACGTAGCGGTCGGATCGAGTTCGATGGCGCGGTTGAGGTCGGTGAGTGCGTCGTCGTATCGGCCCATCAGCTGGTAGATCCGGCCGCGGCCCGCGATGATCCACGCAGCGGTCGGATCGAGTTCGATAGCGCGGTTGAAGTCGGTGAGTGCGTCGTCGTATCGGCCCATCAGCCGGTACGTCTGGCCGCGGCCCACGCTGATCCACGCAGCGGTCGGATCGAGTTCGGCGGCGCGGTTGAGGTCGGTGAGTGCGTCGTCGTATCGGCCCATCGCCCGGTACGTCTGGCTGCGGCTGGTCAAGGCCCAGCGGTAGTTGGGGACTAGTTCGATAGCGCGGTTGAAGTCGGCGAGGGCTTCGTCGTACCGGCCCATCAGCCGGCACGTCTCCCCGCGGTTGGCGACGGCCCCTGCGTCCGGGCTGATTTCGATGGCACGGTTGGAATCGGCGAGAGCTTCGTCGAAGCGCCCGAGCGACCTGTGAGTTATCCCGCGTCTGATAAAGGCCAGGGTGAAATCAGGATCAGCGTTGAGGGCTTGCCCGTACGCGGTGATGGCTTCGCTGTCCCGGTCGGCGAGGTGGAGGTGCCATCCCCGATGGGTGTGCGCTTGGGCGCGGACCCTCGCGGTGAGGTCCGGTGCGGTCAGCAGAACCAGCAATGTATCGAGAAAGGGCTGGGCGCCGGCAACGGCACTGGTGAGGCGTTCACTCCACTGAGTGAGAAGGGGATGGCCGGTGTCGCGGCCGACCCGGGCGAGGATGTCGATCCAGCGTCGAAGGACACTCAGGTCCTCGCTGGCAGCGTGCACCGTGTCTTCCAGCGCGGACGTGAGGTGACGTCTTGGGTCTGCGCACAGGCGGTGGTAGGTCTCGCTGCCGCGGTGGGTACGCCAGTCGAGATCGGCCCACCTTTTCCGCCCCTTGAGGTTCTCCTCTGTCGTGGCACGCCAGGCCGCGTAGGCGTCGGCGAGCTGGGTATGACGTTCGGCCCACACGAGCGGGGAACGAGTCTGCAGGTAGCGGAGCATGCTGGTGCGCACGACGTCGTGGTACTGGCGGTGGGTGCCGTGGCCGGTTACGAAGGGCTGCTGGCACAGCCATCCGTAGCGTCCGGCCGCTGTGTCAGGGACGACGACGTGGAATATGTCCTCGTTGAGCTGGACCGGCAGGGCACATGACAGGACCGTTGCTTGTTCGTCGGGGTCAGGAATCCAGCGGACGAACCGGGCCACGGCCACGTCGACCGAGTGTCCGGCATCCGTCGGGTCGTCGGAAGATCCCGGGTCGATGTGGGCGAGGGTGTCCACGAGCAGCGGCAGCCCCATCGACAGGTGAAGGATCTCCTGAATCTTGGATTCGTCGCCGCTGACACCGCGAGCGGCGAGCAGCGCGCGGGCTTCCTGCTCAGTGAACACATCCAGCGGCACGTCCGTGATCTGTCCCCGCAGTTCGGCCCATTCGCGCTCGCCGAGCTCGTTCTGCCCGGCTAGCACCACCAGCACATTGGCTGGCATCGGTCCGCAGGCGTCCAGGAGCAGATCCCGTATCCACGTGTCGAGGTAACGGCCTGTCTGCTCCCAGGTGTCGAAGAACAGCACCAGCCATGTGTGCTCCTCGGCCAGGCCCGCCAGTTCCTGGACAAACACGGTACTGAGGGCTTTGACCGGCTCCTCCGAAAGAGGATCGCGCCGACCCCGCTCCCGGAACCCGGTACGTAGCCGGTCCAGCCCCTGGGCCGCGATCTCGGGGCTTGCCATCCCCGCAAGGACACTCACCCCCGGCAGCAGAGCCGCTCCACCGAGCGCGGCCTGAGCGATCACACGGCTCGCCGTCGACGCCTCGCCGGAACCGTCCTCCGATTCTTCCGAATCATCAGCCTGCGCAGGCGCGGCTCGCCGGGCATCCCGCTCATTGCGATACCGCTCCACGGCCCCGGCGAACGCCTTCAACTCGCCGCCCCGTCGTCCCAGTTGCGCCGCGATGGCCTCCATCGCCTCGACTACGCCCCGTACCTCAACCTCGTCGACAATCGCCGTCAGCGCCCCGCGCGCCTGGGCCGTGCCCTGCCAGTGACGCACCAGCGACGACTTCCCTACCCCTCCCACACCTCGTACATGGAACAAAAAGTCCACGTCATCTGACTCCGGAGATCGCGCCAGATTCTCCGCGAATGCCGAACGCTGCACATGCCGTCCGACGAACCCCTCACGTGCCCGCGCACGGATCAACTCGCCACGCGACCGCCCCACACCTCGCTGCGCCACCACAGCTCACCCCCCCTGCGTACAAGCCTGCCGTGTGAACGAAGGGCGGTGCCAGGAATCAGTCATATCGAGGGAGTCTTCGTTCCGGGACCACGCTGAGCACAGCAGCGAGCGGCCCCACAGTGGCCGCCGCCGGCCGCCCGGTAGCAGCGTCGCTACATGGGGGAGTGGGGCACCGGCCCCGGCGACGACACCGAAGGCCAGCTTCACCAAGAGGGAGGGCGGGACCGATTCGCCACATACGTAAGTCGCCTCGCGGGCGGGAGTTCGGAGTCACACACGTCAGGACTCTTCCGATAACGCGGCGGCCAGTGGTCGGGTAGCGACGGCTATCAGACCGGTCCCTGTGACACGGCGCCCCCGACCAGGCGACCAGGCGACCAGGCCGGCCCGCAGCCGCAGGAGCGCGAGCAGCCGCACCAGCGGGCAGCGCCGGGCCCGCAACGAGAGTTCATAGTGAGGGCTGACCGTCGCAACTTGAGCAGCGGCGCTGCGCACGGTGGGCGAGGTGATCGACCGTGCGATTGCGGTGACGTAGGGCTTGGCCAGTCAGGCCCTGCCCCCGCCGCCCAGTTGATCCTGCACCTGCGCCGAATTCCGCACCGTCCGCGATTCGCGGACGGTACGTCGGAGGTGGCATTGTGCCCGCTATGGCGACGACGAACGATCCTGGCCGGGGGCAGATGCTCCTGGCCGCCGAGGCCCTGCTGCTGGAGCGGTACGGCGACGGGAGCCGCTCCCTGGACCCGGTCCGCGTGATGCACGCCGTGTGCGCCGCCACCGACGGCCACAGCGTGCACGAGAACCGGGAGCTGCCTGACGCGTCGGCAGAGGACGCCCTTGCCGCGCTGACCCAGCTCGATGAGGCCCGGGCTACTCTCGACGCTCTGGAGCGCGACCTCACCAGGGCCGCCCGCGTCCGCGGGGCCTCCTGGAGACAGATCGCCGGCGCTCTCGGCCTGGCCTCACGGTCCAGTGCAGAGAGCCGCTTCGTCCGCCTGGAGCGCGACGTCACGAGCTCCCGGAGCGACCGATACCCCGAACGGCTGCGCGCCGAGCGGGCCCGCGACCGGGCTGCCCGGTAAAGCACGGACCCTCCCGCATGAGCGGCGCGTCCGGCGCTTCCTGGTGGCCGGGCCGGAATACCGGCGCCGTCCTCACAGACCGCCTCCGCTTACGATCTCCAACAGTCACACCGAATGCCGTTCTCGGAGTTCGCTCGGCAGGCCTGCGGCCGGCAGTTGGGGCACTTCTGGATGTCGGTGCGCTCGATATGCCAGGCAGCGAAGGCGGCGTGTGCAAGGTCCGCTGTGGTGGCGGCTGCATCGCCCCGCATCCCGTACATGCCGTCTGGGACAAGTCGCGGCATGGGGTGGCCGGAGGTCCGTGCGTAAGTCACCGCAGCACGCCACGCTGTTGACGGGAGTTCACAGCTCATGTCCCGCTAGATGCTTGCTGAAGCCGCTCCCGAAAGCGGTGTACTGGCTCGCGGTCCGAAGCTGTCATCAGCTGCAACTGGTCAAGATCAGTGATCACATCAAGAATGTTGCTGCGTGAAGGTAGGGACTCCAGGAACACGGAAAGAGCGTGCTCTGCATCAGCCCAGCGGGTCATGGCGCAGAAGGCAACGACGAGATTCCCCCGGCCAGTCGCACCGTGACCATCAGCCTTCTCGGCATCTTCTGTAAAGAGTTCGACAGCCCTCGCCAGGTCGCTGTCGCCGTCGCCGCTTCCTGAACAGCGTTGGGATACGGCTCTCTCGTAGAGGGCCCAACCATTCAGCGGATCGATTTCGATGGCGTGGTTGAGGTCGGTGAGGGCTTCGTTGTGGCGCCCCATGAGCTGGTAGGTATGGCCGCGGCCTGCGATGGCCCACGCGTCGGTGGGGTTGAGTTGGATGGCGTGGTTGAAGTCGGTGAGTGAGTCGTCGTAGCGGCCCATGAGCTGGTAGGTATGGCCGCGGCCTGCGATGGCCCACGCGTAGGTGGGGTTGAGTTGGATGGCGTGGTTGTGGTCGGTGAGGGCGTCGTCGTAGCGGCCAAGAGACCGGTAGGCCTGGCCGCGGCCTGCGATGCCCCAGTCGGCTTGGGGGTTGAGGTCGATTGCGTGGTTGAAGTCGGTGAGGGCTTCGTTGTGGCGCCCCATGAGCTGGTAGGTATGGCCGCGGTTGGCGATGGCCCACGCGTCGGTGGGGTTGAGTTGGATGGCGTGGTTGAGGTCGGTGAGTGAGTCGTCGTAGCGCCCCATGAGCTGGTAGGTATGGCCGCGGATAATGATGGCCCAGTTGGCTTGGGGGTTGAGGTCGATTGCGTGGTTGAGGTCAGTGAGGGCTTCGTTGTGGCGCCCCATGAGCTGGTAGGTATGGCCGCGGTTGGCGATGGCCCACGTGTAGGTGGGGTTGAGGTTGATTGCGTGGTTGAAGTCGGTGAGGGCGTCGTCGTAGCGCCCCATGACCCGGTAGGCCTGGCCGCGGCCTGCGATGGCCCACGCGGCTTGGGGGTTGAGTTCGACGGCGCGGTTGTGGTCGGTGAGGGCGTCGTCGTAGCGCCCCATGACCCGGTAGGCCTGGCCGCGGCCTGCGATGGCCCACGCGGCTTGGGGGTTGAGTTCGACGGCGC
>NZ_JBHXDC010000019.1:112938-143930 GCF_042725135.1 Streptomyces sp. NPDC060366
GGGTTGTGGTCGGTGAGGGCGTCGTCGTAGCGGCCAAGAGACCGGTAGGTCTCGCCGCGGCCTGCGATGGCCCACGCGTGGGTGGGGTTGAGGTTGATTGCGTGGTTGAAGTCGGTGAGGGCGTCGTCGTAGCGCCCCATGAGCTGGTAGGTCTCGCCGCGGCCTGCGATGGCCCACGCGTAGGTGGGGTTGAGGTTGATTGCGTGGTTGAAGTCGGTGAGGGCGTCGTCGTAGCGGCCCATGAGCTGGTAGGTATGGCCGCGGCCTGCGATGGCCCACGCGTGGGTGGGGTTGAGGTTGATTGCGTGGTTGTGGTCGGTGAGGGCTTCGTCGTAGCGGCCAAGAGACCGGTAGGCCTGGCCGCGGCCTGCGATGGCCCACGTGTAGGTGGGGTTGAGTTGGATGGCGTGGTTGAAGTCGGTGAGGGCGTCGTCGTAGCGCCCCATGAGCTGGTAGGTCTCGCCGCGGGCGGCGTGGACTCGTGCGGTGGCCGGCGCCAGTCGGTGGGCCATATCGTAATCAGCGAGGGTTTTGTCGTAGTTGCCTTCGGTCCGGTAGTCGCGGGCCCGGACGGTGTGGGCCAGGACGCGGGCATCAGTGTCGAGTTCGGGTGCGGTCAGCAGCAGCGTCAGTACGGCGATGCTCCCTGCTTCCTGTTCTACGGCGGTTTCAAGGCGTTGGCCCCAGGTGGTGAGAGCAGGGACTTCGGTGTCGCGTCCGGCCTGGCCGATGAGCTGTGCCCAGCGGCGCAGGGTGGTTATGCCGTGGTCGGTGGCCTGGACGGCATGCAGGAGGGTGTCGGGCAGTGCGGTGCGAGGGGCGGCGCACAGACGGTGGTAGGTCTCGTTGAGGCGGTGTTCGCGCCAAGTTGCGTCGTCCCAGTACCCGTCGGTGTCGGTGCCCAGTCCGGCTTCCATCTCTTGTCGCCATCGTTCGAAGCCATCGGCGAGGCGGGTGTGCTGTTGATGCCATCGGGCGGGGGACTGGGCGCGTTGTAGGCGCAGCATGGTGTCGCGGACGACGTCGTGGTAGCGGCAGCGGCCGGCCTGGTGGGAGACGAAGGCCTGGGCTCGCAGCCACGGGTAGCCGTCAGCGGCGGATCCGGGCACAGCGAGTTGGTAGATGTCCTCGTCCAGTTGCAGGGGCAGTGCGCACGCTTGGGCGGCTTCGCGGCGCTCGGGATCCGGTTCCCACTTGAGGAACCTCTCGACCGCGGTCTCGGAGGGGTCTGTGACAGTGGCACTTGTGCCCGGACCACTGCGGGCGAGCATGTCGACCAGGAGCGGTAGTCGCCCTGACAGGCGCAGGACCAGCTCGATGTTTTCTTCGCCGGTGACGCCGTGGGTGGCGAGCAGAGTACGGGCTTCGTCCTCGGTGAACACGTCCAGGCCCACTTCGGTGACCTGCCCCAGGTGGTCGCCCCAGACGAGGGGGGCCAGGTGTGACCGGCCGGCCAGTACGATCTGCACGTTGACGGGCAGAGTGCCGTGGTCCTCGGTGAAGATGATGCTCCGTAACCAGGCATCTAGTATCTGCCCGGTCCGCTCGTACACGTCGAAGAACAGCACCACCCGCTCACACCGCTCCGCCACCTCGGCCAGCTCCTCAAGGAACACAGGCGCCAGGTTCGCCAGCGGATTCATCACCAACTGCACGTCATCGTGACTGCGTAGCCGCGTGTTCAGCATCGCCCGCATCCGGTCCGCCCCCAGCGCGACCTGCCCCGGATCCACCGCCCCGGCGAATGCCCCGAACCCGGGAAGCATCCCCAGCCCCACCAGCCCGACCTGAGCTGCAACCGTGCTCGAAGGTGACGCCGGAACGGCCTCCCCGGCACCCGCCTCACCCGCGATCGGCTGCTGCACCGGCACTGTGCTCTCCGCCTGATGACGGCGCTGCCGGTACGTGACCAGGTGCTTGTCGAACTTCTTCAGCGGATGCCCCTGCCGGCTCAGCCGGGCGCTGATCGTCTCCATCGCCTCGAGTGGGTCGTGCACTTCGTCGTCGACGAACGCGGTGACCACGGAGGCCTGTTCACGTGCCGTGGCTTCCCACTGGCGCACGAGAGTCGACTTCCCCACCCCACCGTTGCCGTGCACATGGAACAGATATGGAAAATCAACCTCCTCCGGATTCCGCGCGAACGTCTCCCGGAACACCGCCAGCTCCCCACGGCGCCCCACGAACCCCGCACTTCCCCGACGCCGATTGATCTCCTGCCGAGACGGCCTCCGAACGGCCACAGCAAACACCCCCCGAATACGGATACATGATGCCCCCTAACCCGTAGTGATGTGCAACGGCGGCCCGCTCCCTTCCGGTCGCCGTCGACTCGACCAACTCCCCTGCATCATCAGTGGTACCGGGCCGGGTGCCCGCCGGTTGACGTGTCGTCACCCGGATTTCACGTAGGCGGTCTACCCGCATAGAGCGGGGGCCGTCACGATGGGGGCGCTCCTCACGATGTCCGTCCCCGAGCCCGGGAGATCCCTGATGCGCATCACCGCCCGCCGTGGCGTACTCGCCACCGGTATCGCCGCCGTCACCACGGTCGCGACGCTCCTGAGCACCACCCCCGCCCAGGCTGCTCTGCCCACCCCCATCGCCGCGTCGACGGCCCGCTCCTACCTGTCGTCGCTGACGGTGACGACGGAGCACTCGCGCACGGGTTACAACCGTGATCTGTTCCGGCACTGGATCACGATCAGCGGCGCGTGTGACACGAGAGAGACGATCCTCAAGCGCGACGGCACGGGCGTGGTGACGAACTCGTCCTGCTCGGCCACCAGTGGCAGTTGGTACTCGCCGTACGACGGCGCGACCTGGTCCGCCGCATCCGACGTCGACATCGACCACCTCGTCCCGCTCGCCGAAGCCTGGGACTCCGGCGCCTACAACTGGTCCGCGTCGAAGCGCGAATCGTTCGCCAACGACCGCACCCGCCCGCAGCTCCTGGCGGTCACCGACAACGTGAACCAGTCCAAGAGCGACCAGGACCCCGGCACCTGGTGGCCCTCGCGCACGGCCTACAAGTGCACCTACGCGCGGGCATGGGTCCAGGTGAAGCACTACTACGGCCTCACCGTCGACTCCACGGAGAAGAGCGCCCTGTCGTCAGTCCTCAACGGCTGCTGACCGGACCCGTTCAGGGTCACCCCGCCCACCCGCGACGGGAAATCGCGGCGGGCGGGGGCCGGCTTCGGGCGGTTGTAGGGCGAGCCCGGCACACAGCCGGCCAGCCTTCGTCGGCGGATAGCGCCGCGGGGCGGGGCGGCACTCAGATTCATGAGGAGACGGCCGAGCGGGCCGTTGGCTGTGGGCACGCGCCCTTCGGTCAGGCTGGCGGCGCACCGGCTGGTACATCCACTCCGCGAGTGATCAACGAGGATGCGCCCAGAGAGGTATGGCCTGCGTGGCTATCGGGGTCCGAAGTGCGTGGGTGCCTATACGGGGTGCTGTTCGTTGAAACGACGGGAGAAATCGATTTCTCATGACGTGCCGACTGAGATGTCCTCCCGGGCCGCCGATGGGCAGCGGTCACGACTGGTCAGATTGTCGGCGCTCTGGGACGGATGGCCTTGGCGCATGTCGCGGAGGAGCTGGTCGATGAGGGCTTCTTCGTAGGCGGGCCGACCGCACGCGTGCATGGCGGTGGCGAGCTGCGGATCCCAGGGCGTGTCGCCGATACGTCCGGCGTCCAGGGCGCTGGGTGTGAGGGGGGCGGGGTGCAGGCTCGCGGTGTAGTCGGCGGCCGTCATGCGCCACACCTCCGCGTCGGGGACTGTGTCGAGTACGGCCCTCACGTGGGCCAGGCCTGCGGTGTCGAAGTCGGCGCGTACGGCGATCTGCCAGCCGCTGGCGGCTAACTGGCGCAGTGCGGAGAGTTCCGCCGCTGAGGGGGTGCCCACGGTGCACAGCAGTCTGATCGGCCGGTCGTGGCCCGGCTGGTCGAGGGCCGCTGCGAGGACCGACGGGTTCTCGGTGACGAACACCCACCTGTGTGCGGGGTGTTCGGTCTCGGCTGAGGGCCAGCGGGCTCGTTGGAGTGTCCGGGGCGGCAGGGTGACCGGTTCGCCGGCGGGGACCTGCCAGCCTTCGGGGAGGACGTTGAGGCTGAGCAGGCCGCCGGTGAGGGTGTCGCAGTCGACGCCGATCCTGTCCCAGGCCGCACGCCGGCTGAGTCCTGGGTCCAGTGCCCCGCAACCGGCCGCTTCGGCGAGGACCAGTCCGCCCAGTTCACTTCCGGCGTCCATGGCGTGCGGATCGCCGGTGGCAGTGTGGGCCAGGAGACGGCGGTCGGCCCGGCCGTAGGCGGGGAGCCGGGCAAGGACTTGTGCCATCGCGCGCAGGAGGAGTTCGGGGCTGGGGTGCTGCACGATGCGCGAGACCCATCCGCTGCGCTGGAGGTCTGCCCAGGCCGTTTCCGGTGGGCGCAGCGGGGCGTCTTCGGGCAGGGCTTCGGTCAGGAGGGTGTGCAGACTGCGTAGGGACTGAGTGCGGGCTGCCGCGCGGGCTCTGGCGGCCGCGTTCTCGCCGAGGGGACGGCGCACGGCGTGGGCGGTCACGGCGCCCGGGGTGAGAGCGGGCCCGCGACGCCGGACATGGGATGTGAGGTCGGGCAGGTCGACTCTCCGGCTCTGTCCGGGGCGCAGCGCGTGCGTGCCCAGGAGACCGAGGACAGCGGCACGCTCGGCAGTTGGCACAGGGGCGGTGATGGTCACGGAGCCGCTGGTCATGTCCGGATCGCCGCGCTTGTCGGCCCTGTTGGCGAGCTGTTCCCACAGCCACATCACCTGCGGGCTCAGCAGAGGTCCGAGTGAGGCGCCCTGGCACGCCCCGCCGGAGCACAGGCCGTCGGGGCACTGCCCGGTGCTCACCGCTCGTCCACGGTTTCGAGGGGGCCGGCAGGTTGCGGCAACAGGTCGCCGACTGCCTCCAGGAGAGAGTGTTCGTAGAGGTGCATCGGCTCGGCGACGACCGTTCCGTCGGGAGTCTTTTCCAGGTCGTAGATGTCGACGCCGTCCCAGGCGCCGGGGGAGCCGTCCCAGTGGTGGCTGGTGCACATCAGGTCCAGGCCGAGACTGGCGGTGTAGGCGGCGATGCCGTCACGTCCCTTCTCGTCGACGTCGCCCGGTACTTCGTCCAGGGCGCACAGGCGGGCCGCGTGGGAGGGGAGATCGTCGTATTCGGCGGCCAGTGCCGCGAGCATCGGTGCCAGGACGATGAGTCTGCTTTCGCCCTGTGAGATGGTCACCCCGGGCGCGCCCCACCGTTCCTGGCTTCCGTCCGGCCTGGTGATCATGTAGGTGATCGTGACCCAGTCGCGGATGTCGATGGCCGCGTCGAGCCGGCCGGCCTGCTTCAGGTCGTGCGGCCGGGTGGTGCGGTCCGTCCCGGCATCGCTCATACGCATGACGGCCAGCAGGGCCTGGCCGACGCTCCGCTCCTGTTCAGGGCTGCGGTCGGCGGAGCTGACCTTGCAGGTCAGCTCATGGATGGTCGCCACGGCGGGGCTGAGGTCCTTGCGCAGACTGAGCTTGATCTGCACGCCGACGCCGGAGGACGCGGCGGCCAGCCGCATATGGCCGTTGGTCTCTTTCACCCAGTCCTGGAGATCGACCCACGCGGTGCTGATGGCGTCGGGAATCCGGCTGAGGACGAACTCCTCCAGCGCGTCGGCGTCCGCCGAGTCGTAGGCGGCGAGCGCCGTTTCGTGCCGCAGGGCTGCTTCCCGCGCGGCCTGCGGCGGCGCGAGCCGCCGCCCGGCGAGCATCAACTGGTGGGCAGGCATGGGATGAGGGGCGTCCCCGTAGGCCAGGTGCCACCCCTCATCGCTCTCACCCGCCAGGTGCAGCCGCAGGGCGTCCGAGCACGCGTCCAGGGAACGTGACGCCGGTGCCACGCTTTTCAGACGGTCCCGCAGACCGGCGAACAGCTCCTGTTCAGGGACCTGTTCGCTGCCCCGCCACTCCAGGGCCTCGGCTAGCCCGCCCAGATTCAGCAGGTGCCGCACCCGGCTCGCGGCGGTCTGCGCGGCCGGGCGGGCTTCCTCGTCCCTGCGCTGCGCAGCTACGCACTTCTCTCGCGCCGCGGCCGCGGCCCCGGTCGCCCGGGTGAACTGCTCACGGGCTTCGACGAGTTGCCGCGACACCTGGGCGTGGGTCTCTTTCGCCCCGGCCAGGTCGCGGGCCAGATCGATGTCGCTCTGGCCGCTGCGCTCCCGGCACGCTTCCAGCGCGGCTGCGCTCTCGCGCACCCGCACGAAGCTGGCCTGCGCCTTGGTGATGCTCTCCCGGGCCTTGAGCAAACTTGTCTCAGCCCGCCCGGCTGCCGCCGCGACGCCCGCCACGTACTGGTGTCCCTCCCGGAGCTGCCGGGCGGCCTCCTCCAGCACGTCCACCCGTCGGCAGGCCGCATCCGCTTCGTCCCTGACCTCCCTGATGGAGTCGGGAAGACCGACTGCGGCTGCGCGCGCACGCCACTGCGCACGAGCGCCGCGGTGTGCTGCTTCCAGTTCCTGAGCCAGCCGGTCCAGTTGCGCGGCGTGGACGTGGGCATCGTGCGCGGCCCCGGCGCTTTCGGCGCGTGTCGCCTCCGCGTCCGCCGTCGTTTCGAGGGCCAGGTGCGGAAAGTCCTGGGCGGTCGCCTGGATCTGTTCGGCGTAGGCCAACAACTGGTGCGCCGCGCGCAGGTGGTGAGCGGCGGCCCGCTGCCACCGCTCACAGGTGCGCTGGGCCTCGGCGGCGGCGCGCCGGGCGGCGGCCCGCCGCGCCTGCAGCCCGATGTGGGAGGCGACAGTGGCCTGCCCGGATGCGATGCCGGGCAGGCGGCCGACCAGCAGTCCCGCGCGGTAGGTTCCGTCGGCTCCGATGACCAGCGCGGCCTGCTCGTGGCCGGGCTGTGGCTGTGAAGCGGTGGGCAGGTAGGCAATGCGGTCCAGGACACGCGCGGCTGATGCGGCAAGGGGATGCCCAGGCACGACGGTGAGAACCGATGCCAGGGACTCGTGCGCCGGTAGCGCATCTCCGCGGGAGAGCACGCGCCACCCGCAGCCTGCTCCTGTGGCGGTGGCCCCTTCATCCGTCAGGACGGCGGACAGCAGCCCGGTGGCGGCGATTACGGCTTCCAGCGCATCACGTGCCGGGCCGGCAGGGGCCGAGGCGTTCCAGTCGACGGCACAGGCGAAAGCGTCCGGATCCTCGGCTGCCTCCAGCCACCACGGCCCCGGAAACGGAGGGAGGCGGCCCGCCCGCCACTGCTCAGCGACCGCGGCCGCGGTCGCGGCGGCCGCCGACGCAATGCCAGCCTGCTGCTGGTGGTGGGAGGCTCGGGAGCGCGCACGGCTCGCCCCGCCCTCCGCGTGAGCGGCCAGCGTACGGCTCAGCATCTTGGCGTCACGGATTACCCCGGCGCCCTCCGCTTCCTGCACCCAGGACCGTGCGTCGGCCATGACCGTGTCAGCGTCCAGGAGCGGCGTACGCAGCAGAGCACTCCAGCCCGCCGTCCACATCTGTACTTCGGTGCTCAGCGCGAGAATCCGCTCGCGGACCCGCTCCTGGTTGGTCTGATGCCGCAGTACCGCCTGCCGCGCGGTGTCCGCCGCCCGCAGGGCCTCACCGCGCTGTTCGGCTGCGGCTCCTTCGGCGTTTTCCACATCGGCATGGGCGAGCACGAGCACATGGGCCTGCTCGCTCCTCGTGCGCTGCCACGTCTGCGCGTCGCTCACTGCCTGCATGGCCTCGTCCAGGACTGCCCGCTCGGTGCGTGCGCTCACCGCGGCCACCGCGCGGAACGAGGCGTCACCCACCACGACCGGCGGACCATCGGTCCGGCTGACCGACACCGGCGCACCGATGGCGACGGGGACACCGGCGCTCTCGCAGGTGCGGCGGGCCGACTCGACCAGACCCAGCACAGCTTCGCCCGCTGCTTGAAGTGTCTCGGCATCCGAGGCTGCCGCGTCGAGGCGTACTTCCAGCAGCTCGCAGTTCCGCTCGTGTTCGGTTGCGGAACTCTCGGCCCTCTCACCGGCCCGGCCCATGTCGGAGGAGGCGGCATCGGCCTCCAGCGCCCCTGCCCGGCTTCCTGTCTCCCCTTCCCTGGCGGCGAGTTCCGCCACCCGGCCTGACAGGCCCGCCAACTCCTCGTCGGCCGCCCCCGCCTGCTCCGTGCTCCGGGCTGCTTCTTCCTGCGCCTGGGCGGCGCGAGCCCCACACGCCAGGGCTTTCTCCACCTCCACCAGCATGATCTGGGCCGCACTGTGCATCCAGGCATCGGAGAGGTCCTGCAGCAGGGCGGTGGTCTTCTGCGCGTGCACGTACCGCACCCGGGTCGCTTCCACGGAGACAAGGGCGTTCTCCGCGTCCCGCATGACCTGAGGACTGACCCGCGGCAGCACACCTCGCAGCACGGCTGCGGCGTCGGCCGGGGTCAGACCGGTCAGCAGCCCCGGGTTACGTAGCTTCTTGACGCTCCGTGCCAGCCGTTTGAGCTTGTCCGGACCGCATCCGAAGACGCGCTGGGCCAGGTCGGCGACGTAGTCGTCGTCACGGGCGAAGACCTGACCGCCGTGAGCGGTGACCCAGTCGGTGAACTCCTGCTTGCCCAACTGGCTGAGATCCTCCAGGTCGTCCCCCGGGATCACCGGAACCCGGAAAGGCAGATGCGTCACGGCATTCGGGCCGGACCCCTGCGCGTACTCGAGCCGCACACCGTAGTGGGCATGCTCCTGCCCGGAGCCGTCCGGGTCCGTGGGCGAGGCGAACGACAGCCAGAGGTACCCGAAGCGGCGCCGGCCCGGACTGCCGCCCTTCATCAGCGACTCCAGGCTCGTCGCCCGGTTCTTCCCAGAACTCAGGTTCCCGGCAGTGGGGTTGAGCAGATACGGACACAAGCCCTCCAGCAGCGTCGTCTTCCCCGTGCCGTTGGACCCCCGCAGCAGGCACCTGCCCGAAGGGCAGTTCAGCACCTCCCGCGTGTAGTGCCACACGTTGTCCACACCCGCGCCGACCAGGTGCCAGCGCCGCGTCAAACGCTCGGGATGACCCACCAGGTCCTTCACTGTTCCTCCTCGGCGCCGCGAACGGACACGTCGTCCGCCACCACCGTCCAGCGGGCTGCCGCAGGCGACACCCACCACCAGTCGTCGTAACCGCCCACCACCCGCAGCAGACCGGACGGCTCCAGCAGGTCCCGCACATCGTGAGCCAGACGCTCCGGTCGATCCCGGTACTCCTGCGCCCAGCGGACGTGTCGCACGGCAAGGCCCCCCAGTCGGTCTACAACCTCCGCCGCACGAGCCCCGCACCACCCCGGCCCCGGCGCCATGGCCCCACCCCGCTCGCCTTCACCGACGAGATGGTCGACGAGCAGCAGCGCGGCATGCCTGACGGTGCCCCCGCGGTTGCGGTGACGGTGCGGGAAGACGAACGGACCCAGCTCGCTCTCGCTGGAGTACGCCCCCTGCGGTACGACGAAGGCGGCACCCTCGACCCGATGCTCCACCCGCAGCCCGAACGCCTCCGCGACCACACAGCCCTCGTCGGCCAGCCGGTCACTGAACCACTGCCGCTCCTCGTCCGCGAGATCGCAGGCGTGCACCGCTGCCTGGTCGACGAGCATCCCGCACACCCGCACCATAGGGTCTGCCGGTCTGTGCAGAGTTGCCAGCCACCCTTGGGGATCCTTGCCCGGATCCGTCTCCCACTGCCCGTACTCGTCCAGAGCGACATCCCGGGGCTGGAGGTGCAGCAGCCGCCCGTGATGCACCCTCAGCAGAACCGGCGGATCCTCCTCCTCAAGGAACGCCTCAACCCGCCCCTCGATCTCCTCCAGCAGCCCGCGCACACGCAGCATCGCCAGTGCCCCGACCAACGCCGCCCGTTCCGGACCTGACTGAGTTACCTTCACCTCGGCCTCCGCCGCGGCCGCACGCGCCGCCGCGACAACCTGCCCGAGCCCCACCCTCTCCGGCAACGACTCCAGCGCGGCGGCCGTCAGCCAGAACCAGACCCCCTTCGGCGCGGGTCCCTCGTCCACCGGTACGCCCGCCGCCGTGCCGGGTTTGTGCACCCGGACAAGGTCCGGCTCCACCGCCAGGGACCACCCCACCGCCCCGTACACCTCACGCAGTGCACCCGCGTTGCGGTGCACCGCCTCGATCAGGTGGTCATCACGCCCGCCCACCAGCCATGTCCGTACCCCCAGGCGCCGGGCCAGCTCCGCGACCTCGCTATGACCGGCCTCATCACGTGCCGCCTCGGCGAGTAGCACCAGAGACTGCGTCACCCCGTTCACCGGGCCGCCTCCACCAGCACCGCGACCCGCTCCTGCCCGCCGGGGCGGCCACCGGGAACCCGGCCCGCTCCCACCGGCGGATGGAACACGACCCTCCGCCCAGGCACCAGCACCGACCACCGGTACCCCTCCACCCTTCCGACCGCCCCTTCCTCGACGGTCAGCGTGCAACCCACCTCACCCGCCCGGCCGGTCCGGCACCCGCCGCACTCCGCCGCCTGCACAGCCGCGACGACCGCCTTCAGCGCGGCCCGGCACGCCCGGTCCGACAGCGGGCCCGCCCCGGCCAGCACCTCAGCAGCGGCAGCCCGCAGTTCGGCCTGGCGCTGCGCCCGCTGCGCGGCCGCCACCCGCGCTGCCTCCTTCCGCGACTTGCGCGGCGCGACCCGCCCTCTCGGACCGCTTTGACCCGTCGCCCTGAGCAGCGCCAGGGCCGGCACCCGCGGTCCCTCGTGCCACGAGACCACGCCCACACCCTCGTTCTCGCCTTCGGCGCTGGTGTGGAGCTTCGTCCACGGATGGTCGCCCAACGACGCGCGCAGCACCGCCTGTCCGTAGCGCGGACTCTGACATGCCACAGCCAGCGACAACGCCTTCGACCGCATCGTTCCGGGCCCTGACACACTCTGATCCCGCCGCAGGTTCGCGTGCATCATCGGGATCGCCCGCACCAACTGCAGCCCGAACCGGGCCGCCTTGCCCGTGCCCGGTGAGAACCAGGCCAGCAACTGCTCCCAGTCCGCCACGCGCAGTCCCCGGGCGGGGGCGAGCACGCCACGCTCGACCAGCGGCCCCGCATGGGACTGCCCCTGCCTGGCCTGCGCGAGGTCGCCGAAGCGCGGCCGAAGCCCCAAGAGCTGCTGGTGGATGAGAGCCACGGCCCGGTCCATGTGCACCACGACGTGCGTGGCGTACTCCACGATCAGTTGCTTGAGCTCCACTGTCGCCTGCGGAGCGAGGTCGAAGCGATGGGCGAGCCGGGCCAGCATGTCCGCTTGTCCCACCAACGCGGCATCGAGGAAGTCGTGCTCGACGAACACCTGCCCGGCCAACCCAGACACCTCGGCCTCACGCAGCTCCTGGCCCCCGGCCAAACCGGACAGCGCGCCGTGGATGCGAGCGAGACCATCCAGCGGAATTTCCCGCTGCACTACCCCTTCGGCAACCATCTGGGACCACAGGCGATGCACCTGCCGGCCCCGGGGGGTCGCGCTGTAGCGCCAGCGCGCCCCGTCCAGCTCCTTCCAGCGCTCGATCTGAGAGTCCGGCCTCCCCGACCCGGCCAGGAACGTGTCGCACAACGCGCGCAGCCGCTGCACGACCACCGCGAGCGGCATGACGACGCCCTGCGCCGCAAGCGCGCGTACGACCCCCGCCGGGGTCAGCTCGTCGACGGACCGCTCCAACACCCCCATGATCGCCACGTACTGCTCACGGCGCGGGCTGAGTACGTACCCGAACGGACGCGCGGGATCGCCTCCACTCAGACCCGACTCCGCCCACGCCTCAGCGACCCAGTCCGAACCACCGTCTTCAGACCCTGGCACATCCATGAGAACCCACTCCCGTCGAACTATTCCGAATGTCGGAAATGAGAGTAAAAGCGAGCACTGACAATCCGGCTCCAGCCCTCCCGACCGGCCTCATGGACAGCCAAGTCGGCAGGACGTCGGCAGTTGCCGGGGGCTGATGTAGGGCGGTGCGCGTTCCCTGGTACTCAGAGGGACTTGGTGGCACTCAGTGGTGCGTGTCGGTGTCGTCCAGGTCGATTCGTGAGGGCCGCTGGAGAGCGATGACATTTACTTCCGGCCTGGGGCGCTTCCCGCCCGGCGGGCTCTGGGTGAAGAGAGTTGGGCTGCTGCTCCCGCCTGGCGGGACGTCACGCTGACCGGCGTTTTTTGCAGGTCGGGGTCGTGTGGCGTGGTGTTCATGATGGATATCGCGATCATTCGAGCCGGTCAGATGTACCGCTACTACTTGCGCCAGGTCCTCGTCGGCGACGGCCGCCGCCCGGCCCGCACACCGCTCCGTACGGCGCAGGAGGAGGCCGGGGTTCCGGCCGGGCGGTGGATGGGCCGCGGGCTGGCCGCGCTCGGCCTGACGGCGGGGGACACCGTCACCGAGGCGCAGCTGCGGAACCTGTTCGGCGAGCGGGGCCGGCACCCGTACGCGGACCTGATCGAGGCCGACCAGCTGGCCGCGGGCACGTCACCGAAGGCGGCGTTCAGGGCTGGCGCGCTCGGGCGCCGGGTGACGGTCACGGGTGTCGACCTGGTCTTCCGGCCGCAGCCGACGATCTACCTGTTGTGGGCACTCGGGGATGAGAAGACCCGGAAGGTGATCGAGGCGGCGCACGAGCGCGCGATCGGGAGGGTGCTGACGTGGATCGAGGACCAGGTGGCGATCATCCGGTACGGCAAGGACGGCATCTACAAGGTCCGGCCGCCCGGCGGTCTGGTTGCCGCCCGGTTCCGTCACTACGAGGCACGGTCGGGTATGCCGCTGCTCCATGACCATCTGCTGCTGTCGGTGAAGGGGCAGCGCTTGGACGGGAAGTGGGGATCGATCCACTCGGAGGCTCTGTTCGAGAACACCGTCGCCGCGTCGGCGCTTTACAACGAAACTGTGGCTGCTGAGGTCTGTGAGGCGCTGGGGCTGGCCACCGAGCCGCGCACGGTCACCGCCGGGCGCCGGCCGGTGATGGAGATCGCCGGGGTGCCGCACGAGCTGATCCGCTGGACCGCGCGGCGCGGCGACCAGATCGCCGCCTGCCTCAAGGAGCTGGAAACCGAGTACGTCACCGCCGTCGACGACGACGGTGAGCTGAAGTTCCTGCCTGAGGTCTCCGAGCGGGCCCGCGTCCAGCTGAACAAGATGGCCGCCCACAAGACGCGGCCGCCCAAGAAGCAGAATTCCCGGTCGCTCGCGCAGTTGCGCGCAGACTGGAAGCAGAGCGCGATCGACACCTCCGAGGTGGCCGCCGACATCATCAACTCGCTCCTCGAGCGTGCCCGCGCCGCGGCCGCCGCGATCCGGGCCCGGGTCGCGACCGTGGTCGACGTCGCGCTGGCGGCGGTGGACGTCACCGCGGTGGTGTTCGTGATGAACGGCGGCGGCCGGTTCCACCGCAGGCACCTGCTTGCCGAAGCGCGCCGCCACCTCGCTCTCGTCCTGCGTGGCCGCCGTCGCGAACCGGGCCTGGACGACCGGATCGTGGACGCCGCCATCGACGCGCACTGCCTGGACATCAGCGAGCCGAAGACCACACGCGGCCTGCTGTCGGACTACCGGCTCTACACCGCGCGGTGGGCCCTGCCCGACCTCCGACCCGCCCGCCGACTCCCGCGCCCGATCCGGACCAACCGCCGCCGGCCGATCCCGGCGCGTCGGCCGCGCCCTGGTCCCCGGGCGAGGATGTGGGGGAGTGGGAGATACCCCGCGTCCAACTGCGCTACGACCGCGCGGTCCTCGCCGCCGCGGTGGTGCGCGGGAAGCTGCGCACCACCACCGCGCGGCGTGGGCGCGCGTACGACGTTGCCGCGCACCAGCAGGCGGCGATGCCCGAGCAGCTGCTCGCGCATCCGGTCGCCGCCCCTGAGCGCGGCGACCAGGAGCCGGAAGCCGAACGCCGGGAGACGGTCGACCTGTCGGCACTGCGGGCCCTGAAGAAGTCGCGTACGGACGTGGAAGCGCTGGGGTTCACCGACGAGCAGCTGCGCCGCCTCCAGGGCGCCTACACGCGGGCAGGCGACCAGTCGCGCAGGAGGACAGCCCGGCATGCCGACCGTCAGGACGCCAACGCATCACACCACGAGGACGACCAGCAGACGCACCACCCCCAGCAACCGGACTCGCATCGTGGGCCGGAAGCCGGCCGCTGAACGCGCTTGCTACCGAGGGAAATGAAAGGAGCCGGCGACACCTCAGGAAGGCGGCAGCTGGCTGCCGGTGTTGGTGCCGCCCGGGATGGGGGTGGGCGCCACACCGCGGCGGCTGGCAGCCCAGCCCTGCAACTCGGTCGCGTCGACCGCCTCGACCTCCTCCAGCAGCCGCTGACGGCTGACCTCATCCCGCTCCGCCTCGGGGATGAGCCGATAACGCCGGATCGCCAGGCGCAGCCTTGACCAGGCCTCTGCGGCCAGCACATAGCGCTCGGTGTGGTTGAAGATCTGTCGGAATCCGCCGATGAAGACGGCCGTTCCGGCAAGCGTGGCAGTGACGGCTGGCGGCGCCTGGATGCCGGCGGCTACTACCGTGGAGGCTCCGGTGAGCAGGGCACTCAACTCGGTGAACCAATGCCATCTGCGGGCGCGATCACGCGCACGCTCATACCAGGCGAGATCCGTCAGGGCGTGTTCCAGGACAGGGTCGTCGTCGCTTGGCGACGGCGGTTCAGGTAGGTCTCGTCTGCGTATCAGCACGCGAACATGTTGCCCCATCCGGGTGGGTCAGCGAGCGTTGGCGGGCCCCTGAGGCCGCCCCATCCGGTGATTGCCCACAGCGTTTCGTCACCCTGCGAGTCCGCATTTCGTTGGCCCCCCTTGTCCGGGTGCGCTGCGCGGCCGTGCGCGCCGTGTTTGTCCTGGACCGGTCTCGCTACCGGGGGCCGTCAGACTGCGGACAAGGGGTATTTCTGCACGCTGCTGCCTTCGGATCAACGCCCCGGCCGGGGCAGCGAGGGAGACCAGACGATGACGACCATCCGCGCAGGCAGGCCCCTTCGGCCCCCACTTCGGATGCCACTGGGGAACCCCCTTTGGTGCCCGGCACCCCGAGACATGGAAAAACCCCAGTTCAGAGCGGCAATCGGTGCGGATTCCGGACCGTCACAACCCTCATATCTCCTACTGATGTCAGTACAGGAGGAGATCATCGGGTCCGGGGGCCCGACGCACTTCCAGGCACGGCGCGGTCCGCGGTCGACCGGTCGCCGGCCGCGAGCGACGACGAAGGGACAGAGCTCATGACGGGCAAGCGGATCACCAACTCGGCCGGGTCGACGAACAACTCCCGCGGCGATGTGCTGCGCGTGCTCGGAGCGCTGAAGGTCGCCACGACCGATCAGATCCAGCGGATCGGCGCCCCGCACCTGAGCTTCCGGCACGCCGACAAGCAACCGCCGTCGAAGGAGAAGCAGGCCCGCACCGCCTCACACACCGGCGCGCTCTCCGACATGCGCAAACACGGCCTCTCCGAGAACGGCGGCTCCACCCAGACGGGGGAGTCGCTGCGGAACCTGACCCTCAAGGGCCTGGAAGCCGCCTCCCACGAACTGCGACGCCCGATGACGGACATGGGCACCACCGCGCGCGGCGCGGGCTCCAGCGGCGCCTCCCACCCCATCGCCGTCAACGAGACCGTCATCGCACTGCTGCGCCCGAAGCCGAACATGGCCAAGCTCACCGACGACCTGCCGCACGTCCGGGCCGCCGCCCAGGCCGCCGTCGACGCACCCGAAGGGACCGGCACCATCGCCTCGTACTTCACCGAGGTCCCGCTGCCCGCCACCGGCACCTGGAACACACCCGGCAAGGGCGGCGCCCAGGCCGACCTCGTCCTCACCGCCCCGCAGGACCAGGTGCCGCTGCTGTTCATCGAGGTCGACAACTGCCACGAGAGCGCTGAGGAACTCACCATCAAGCTGGAGAAGTACGCCCGCTTCCTCCGGCGGAAAGTGAAGGACACCGACGGCAAGGAACGCCCGATGTGGCGCACCCGCTGGCCGGCCCCGGCCACCTCGTCCGGCGACAAGGCCCACCCGCCCGTGCTCCTGGTCTTCAACCACATCGGCGACCGCAACCCCAACAACACGATCCCGCGCCTGATCGACCTCACCCGCCACCTGTGGGAGGGCCAACGGCAGAAGGGCGGCCACCACCACTACGACGGGAAAATCCCGATCATCGCGACGGGGCTGCGCAACCTCCGCGAACACGGCCCGGCCGGCCCGGCGTTCCTCCGCTTCGGCCGCGACCACATGCAGCCCCTGCTGGAAGCGATCGGCAACCCCCGCCGCGAGGCGGCCGACACCCGCGCCCGGGAAGAGACCAGGCGTGCCCATCAGGAGTACAAGGCACAGGTACGGCGCGCGGCCGAAGAGCAGGCGGCGAAGAAGGCAGCCGAGCGCGAGGCCCGTCGTCCCGTCTGCGCCGGCTGCGGGGGGAAGTTCACCGACGAACGGTGGGAGGCAGTCCGAGCGGCGGGCTGGGGCACTCCGAAGGACACTCACTCGCAGCTCTGCGACGACTGCAAGCACCAGGCCGTGAACGAGCGCCAGGAGCCGGACCAGGCCCCGGAAGTGCCCGTTCAGAAGGCGGGCGGCTGGCGCTCGCGTTTCCGCACCTGACCCCGGGCGAGTCTCTCCCCGACGGCGCGGGCGAGCCCGCGTTGTCGGCGGAGGCCGGGACGCGAGGCGAACACCGAGCGGACGGTGAAACGGGCTATGCGGAGCGGGGCTTACGGCCGGCGGTCTTCTTCGCCGCCTTCTTGGCCGGGGCCTTCTTCGACGTCTTCTTCGCGGTGGTCTTCTTGCGGGTCGGCATGTCGTGCAACGTGGCGTCCTCGCCGCTCTCGCCGCGGGACTTCTTCGCCGCCTGTACGGACTCCTCCAGCGCGGACATGAGATCGACCACCTGGCCGCTGCGCTTCGCCTCGGTCTTCGGCGCGGCCGGGGTCTTGCCCTCGGCCTTCGCCTGGATCAGCTTCTCGACGGCGTCGGTGTAGGTGTCGCGGAAGCCGGACACGCCGTCCAGGATCATGGTGTCCATCAGCATGAGCGCGCGTTCGATCTCGGTCTCGTCCAGCTGGACATCATGGATCAAACCGAGTTCAACGAGCTGGCGCCGACGCGGGTGACGCCGACCTAACCTCACGGGACCAGGATCCGGCGGGGCCGCGCCGTGTCTCTGGTGATCGCCGCGACGTCTTGACCCCGGCCCGCGCCGGAAGCACGGGCCGGAGCCCGGTATCCGCAGTCGGGTGGTGAGCCTCCGCAGTCCGTGGGCTACTGGTCGCCGAAGCGTCGTGGCCACGGCGCTCGCGGCGGCGGGCCCACGCAGGACCAGAGGTGCCGACGCCTTCTGGGGCTGTCAGGCGGCGGTGTCGAGGAGGTTGCTGCCTGCCGGGGTAACGGTGTGGAGGGCAGTGTTGCGGTGCCGGGTGGTGTGGGTGAGGCCAGCGGTTCGGAGAACGGTTGCGTGCTGGCTGGCGCTGGCCGGGGAGATACCGGCGCGGCGAGCGAGTTCGGTTGTGGTGCAGCCAGGATGGTGGGCGATGGTCCATAGCACCACGGCGCGTGTGTGGCCGAGGAGCGCGGTCAGCGAATCGGGGATGGTGCTGAGGGTTCGTGCCGTGTCAATAGGGGGCAAGAACAGGTTCGTGTCGCGGAGGCCGACGGGATAGGTCAGCCACGGCTGGGGCTCGGCTGTTTCCTCCAGCGCGGGGTATACCGCCCCGAACACGGAGGGAACCAGGAGTAGGCCGCGTCCTGCGAGATGGATGTCGCCCGCTAGGCCGGAGGCCATGGTGAGTTCCAGTACCGGCGGCTTCCAGTGAATGAACCGTGGGTTAAGGCCAGACAACAAGGCTCCGAGCCCGTCATGAGCGGCCTGACGAGTGCGCAGCGCTTGGTCCGCGCCGTTGAGAGCCTCGATCTGTTGCTGGTACGGGTCGATGACGTGCTTGTGCGCGTGGGCGGCGGCATCGGCCAGTTCCAGCAGCAGCTGAGGGTCGCTGCCGAGCGACCGCGTCCAGGCCGGCACGGGGCGCTGAATACGGCCGGCCCAGGTCTCCATGTTCTTGCGGATCTGGGCAGCGGGCGTGGCACGGACCCGGTCCAGTGCTTCATCGATGCTGTCCGCGTGCGTGTGGCTCAAGAACTCCACCGTCCACCCCGTCGGCGGAATCAGGTCGCACAGTCGCCTGACTCGCGGTGACAGACGGCGCAGCGATTCCCGGCGCCAGGCCCCGAACCGGGTTGGATGGCTTCCTTCTTGCAATAGTCGCAACGCGATGTCCAACTCCAGCATGGGGCCAGGACCGTTGGCCAGCCGGATGCGCGTCAGGTCTTCCGCGGTGAAGTGGACACGTAGCGGCATGCCGCCGAGCATCTTCGGATTGTCCTTATTCGGGCTAGGTCAAATCACGTCGTTCCCCGATCGTCCTCCCAGCCAGTCTGGTTCGTGAGCGAGCACGAACAGAGCTGCCGCTCCGATTCGGGAGGAAGAACTCATGAAGAAGCGAATGATCGCCACAGCGGCATCGATTGCCGCGATGCTGGTTCTCGCGATGACCGGTAGCGCCAGCGCCGCCACGCTCCAGCTCTCCGGTTCGAGCACCTCCGGGAACAGTTCGATCTCGGGGTACTACACCTACACGGGAGACGGCACGGCTGGCGGCAAGGCGAAGTTCGACGGAAGCTTCTCATCCGTCAAGCTGACCGACAACATTGCCGGGAACGGTCTCGGGTCCGCGCTGGTCCTGGAGTACGACGAGTTCGTGAACGGCGCGTGGGGGCACGTCTCTCCGTACATCTCGCGTACGGGAAGCAGCGGCACCACGTCGTGGAACTTCAACGACAAGGCAAACATCCGGATCTGGGTGTGCGACTACAACACCAGCGGTGACTTCCTGAACTGCAACCGCCGCGTCTGAGTTGTTCGCGGTTCGTTCTTCTCCGGGGCCCTCAGCCAGCTGCTGCGGGCCCCGGAGCCATCCAAGGTGTCACCATGCCGTCCGCGCGATTCTCGATCGAGCCGATGACCGTTGACCGGGGGCGCTCCGTGGCCTTGTCACTCACTTTTGAACGCGCAGCGAGTGGTCATCATCGGCGGGAACCGGACGCCGACCGGATCGAGCGTCACCTCCTGGACGACGGCTCCGACGCGGCGCAGGCGACCCTGATCGTGCTGTGGGCGCTAGGCGCTGGCTCGAGGACGAGGTCGCCCGAGACCCGGTGGTTGTCGGCCGTGGCCGCGCGAAGGCGCCGGCCTTTGTGGTCGCGGAGTTCCGGCACTACGACGAACAGGGACGGCTTCCCGCTCCTGCCTGAGCACTGCCTGGTCCTCAACCGTGTGCAGCGCCGGGACGGCAACGGTGAGCCGAAGTGGGGCGCGCTGGACACCCGCCATCTCTACCGGCATGTGGTGGCGGCCGGGACGCTGTACACCCTCGCGATGACGACCGAGGTGTGTGAGGAGCTGGGGCTGGCGATGGTGCCGAGGGAGGTGAGCGAACCCCCTATTGGCGCGTCCCCGGCGCGGCCACGGCCCACAGGAAGCGTTCCGACGCCGCCAGGACGTCCTTCGCCTCCAGTGGCGGCACCGAGGCCGGGGCCGGGGCGGGTTCGTCCGCCATCGTCTTCTCCGGGGCGGGGGAGACCGGCTGCTGAAGGTGGGCGACCAACATGGCGCTGGAGGCGGCGCTGGCATACGACCCTCCATGGCCGGACGGCGGCCAGGCCGCCATTAGGGAGAACAAGGCGGGCGGACCGCCGCCCGTACACCCGATCCTCACCCCGCACTGCCCGGCGCGCACCACGAGCCGGACGCACGAACACCCGACCAGATTCTTGAACTCGGCAGTGCCGTGGCCGCCGGCGTTCGACACCGCCGTCGAACCGCGCTGCCGCGTCCTTCCGGGCGGTCCGTGGTCAGACGCTGTGGAGCGAAGGTCCGTTCCCGCCCGCGTCAGCGAGCCGTGAATCCCCGTCGTGGACATGCTTGAGTGCCATCCGGGCGTCGACCGTGGTGCCGGTCTCCAGCGTGCCCCAGTACGGGTGCGTGGAGACGGCGGTGGACAGCTGAAGGACCTCGCGGCGCAGGCGGGCTTCTTCCGTCTTCTGCTCAGGGGTGTAGCCGGGGCCGGCGGCCATGGAGTTCCGGCGCTCGCTGTAGGGCTGCTTGTCGCTCTCCCACCCGGGCTCCGGCTCGACGGACCAGGGCAGGGTCCGGCACAGCGCCCGGTACGCGGCACTGGCCTGGTGAAGACGCAGTTGGGCATCACGGAGATCGTCGGGGAAGTCGTATTCGGCCACGACTGGAATGCTACGCCTGTTCGAATAGAGGAGGTGAGGCGCCACCCCGCGCCAATCGGGGGACATCTGTCCTGTCGCACGGAAGGTTGAGTATTCTCATCGAAGTTTGAGTGGCACGGGCCGCGCCCCTTGGAGCCCTGAACAAACCGTTGGTGTTTTGGCTTTGATGGGTTGCAAGCTGCCCCGGTGAACATGGAACAGGTTGGCGCGCGGTTGGTCGCTCGATTCGGCCCCGAGGCCGAGGGGTGGCTCGCTGAAGCTCCGAACCTCGCTGCACGGCTGGCCGCAGGGTGGGGTCTGGCGCTCGGTGAACTCTTCGAGAGCGGAGCCTCCTCTGTCGTTCTGCGCTGTCAATGGCCTGACGGCACGCCTGCGGTTCTCAAACTCAGCCCAGATCGGGCACTGTTGACCAAACAGGTAGAGATGCTGCGCGTGTTTGCACCGTCGGGTCGAGTGCCAGCTGTACTGGCTGTCGACGCGGAGGCAGGGGCGATGGTGCTGGAGGAGGTCCTGCCGGGCACCATTGCGGAGGACATGCCGCAGAGGTCATTGCCGCAGCAGTGGGGAGAACTGCTTGCCGCATTGCACACCGTGGCCGCACCCGTGCACTGGCCACTTGATCTGCGCGGCCGGTTTGACGAGGCATTCGTCCGGATCGGTCGACGGCTGTCCGAGCCAGCAATCGGCGCACGGATTGACCAGGCCGCGTGGCAGCGGGCGAGACAGCGCTGTGAGAAGTTGCTGGGCAGCCAGGCCAGGCTCGTGTTCCTGCACGGCGATCTGCACCTCGGCAACGTTCTGGACGGCGGACCGCCGCGCGGTCTGATCGCGATCGACCCCAAGGCATGTGTCGGCGACCCATGCTTCGATGCCGTGGACTACGTTGTGGCCGGTGCTGGCCACGAGGGCGTCGAAGCCCGTTGCCAGCAAGTGGCGACCGCGTGCCAGCTCGATGGGGACCGGCTCCATGCCTGGAGCCGAGTGGTCGCACCTATGGCAGCCATCGCGAACCTCGCCAACGGCGGCCCAGAACCAGCGCTCGACGAACTGGTCGCCCTGTCTCGTCGCTGAAAACCAGCCCTCTTTGCCGCTCAAACTTCAGTGAGATAGCTCAACCTACGGTGCGACAGGACAACATCCACGCTCGGGAGCCACCCCTTTCGCGCCCAGGCGTCAGCACTGCCGGGGTTCACTCCCGTTCCAGGGTGAGCTGGTGCGCAGGGCGTACGACGCCGACCGTGCCCACGGGACCACAGCCCGAGGAGCGGGGGGCCCGGGGACGGCGCGATCGTCAGCACTACGAGCCGGAGGCACGAACACTCGCGATCGCCATCTACTGGTACTGACGACATGTTCAGAGAAACGCGGTTGCCGTGCTGGGACAATCGGCTGGTGAGTTCTTCTCCGGAGAGGTGGGCGAGGGTCGAGCGGCTCGATGCTGAGCGGATGGCTGAAGCCTTGTATGCGCAGACGGGTGTTCGTCTGACGGTGCAGGGGCCGTGTCCGGGCGGGCAGGTGGGTGCCGTTTATGTGCGGTGGGCCGACGGCCGGCGGTCGGTCCTGAAGTGGCGACCGCACAGCACGCTTGCGGACATGCAAGCGGGGCCGCTCAGCGTGGCCGACATCCTCCGGTCTGCGGAGTACCCGGCGCCGGCCACCGAGTTGGCCGTCCAGATCGACCATGCGGTGGTCTTCGTGCAGGAACTCCTCCCGGGCGTGAAGATCGACGATCTGGACCACCATGGTCTGGAGCAGGCCCTGGAACTCAACCGGTTGCAGACCGGTCGGCTCGCCGACCGCCCGGACGTTCCTCCGGTGGGTCTGCACCTGAGTGAGGACGGTTCCGGATATTGCCTGCACGAACCTCTGCGTCGGCACAGCCGCCGCACTGCCGCTCTCGAACGCTGGATCGCCTCAGTGGGGGAGGACAGCCCTGGCCGGCTCGTCGGATACGACGCGGTGCACTACGACTTCCATCCCGGCAACATGCTGGCCACCGGCGGTGCGATCACCGGCATCGTCGACTGGGATGGCGCCGGGCGCGGTGATCGCCGATTCGACCTGGTCACCTTGCGCTTCGGCATCCACGCGAAGGCGTGTGAGACCGGTGTCGCCAAACGACTTGATGACGTCCTCGACGCTGTGCCCGACGACCTCCTCCGACTCGCCTGGGCCCATATGAGCCTGCGCATGGTCGACTGGGCGATCCGGCACTTTGGTCCGGCCGATGTCGAGCACTGGCTCGACCTGGCAGAACAACGCGCCTACCAGTGAGCTCCGGAGTACTGCGCGCCGAGCAGGCTGCCTTGTGGTCCTGGGCCGGCGGCCAACACACTGCGGTGCTAGTGCCCGATCAGGGAGGTCGAAACCGTCGACGGCAAGCGCGTCAAGCGGGTCAAGGCCCGCATGGACCAGCGGACCCGCGAACGCCTCCCGGCCCTTGAGCCGTTCGCGACAGCCGCAGCCGCAGCCGCAGCCGACCACCACCAACGCCGCCTGGCCGCCCTGAACGCTCTGCTCGCCGTGCCGCCGGGCGCTGCTTTCACCGTCCACAACACGGTGTTGACCCGCACCCAGAACGCCGCCGGCGCCGCCGCCCGCGACCCCGGCGGAGTCCTGCTCCACTTCGACATCGCCGAACACCGGGCGTTCTGGGCCTGGGCCGCGGTGGAAGTCCTGCGCCACACCGGCGCGCGCATTGAGGAGATGCTGGAACTCAGCCACTACGCGATGATCCAGTACCGGCTGCCCACAACCGGCGAGATTGTCCCCCAGCTACAGATCGCTCCGTCCAAGACCGACCAGGAGCGAGTCCTGCTCGTCAGCCCCGAGCTGGCCGACATCCTGGCCACCCGATCTACCCCACCGAGACCATCGAGGCCCACCGAGCCTTCATCTCCCGCCGACGAGCCCTGCGACCGGCCGAGGAGTACCGCACCCCCACCGATGCCGAATGGGAGGACCTTCTCGGTCACTTCGAACGCCGCAAACTCAAGGTCTCCAGGTCAGCCTGGCTGGCGCCGAGGAGAAGCTCCGTCAGCTCGATCGGGGCCACGGGCGGCATACGGCCGTGGACCTTGGCATTCCTACTATGCGTGGTGATCGATGAACCCACGAGGGTGGACTGCCGCACAGCCTTCAACCAAGATCAAGAAACACGTGCAAAGGAGCGTGCATCAAACGCCCTTCAGAACGCGATCAAGTGCCGCCCGGCCTGCGGGTCCCCAGTGCGGTTTGCCGCCGGGAAGACCTCGATTTCCGCTCTGCCCCATGGCCATCAGGAAGAGGCTCTTCATCGCGGCCAGCCCGCGGGCGCGCCGGATTGCCGCCTCGTCTGCGTGCGCGTACGTGTCGAAGAACCGTGGGGCGGTGCCCGCGGGTAGCAGTACCCATGCGGCGGCGAGGTCCCAGGCCGGGTCGCCGGCGAACATGGCACCGAAGTCGATGACGCCCGAGAGCGTTCCGTCCGAGACGACGACGTTCGCGGGATGGAGGTCGCCATGCACCCACACCGGCGGGCCCTCCCACGCCTGGGCCGCAACGGCGTCGTCCCAGACGGCCCGGACGTCGGCAGCGATGTCGTCGGGGGCAACATCCTGGAAGAAGCCCTCGAAGCTGCCCGTGCAGTTCCTGGGATGGGCACCGAATTGCGTAGAGATCGGTGCCTCGGCGGGCGCCTCCACGTGGAGCGCCTGGAGGAAGCCCGCCAGTGTGTCGGCCGCGTGGTCGCCGCGGCTGATCGAGCCGTGGTCCAGCGGCTCGCCGGGAACCCACGTCATGATGGTCCAGTGCTTGGGGAAGCGCTCGGACGGTTCGCCGAACCGCACCGGGGTCGGCACCGGGAGTGGCAGACGCGGGGCCAGCACGGGCAGCCACCGCCGCTCGTTGAGCTGGAGCTCCGGGGTGGGGTCCATGCGCTGCATGCGCACGGCCAACTCGTCCCCGAGGCGCCACATTTGGTTGCCCCAGCCGCCCGCCACCTCGCGGATGACCAGCCCTGCAAGGTCTGGATGTTGCTCCTGCAGCAGGTCGCGGACCAGGTCCGCAGTGATCTCGATCTCGATGTCGGTCATGCGAAGCCACAGTACTGAGGCGGAAGGCGGAACGGCTCTCGGTCTCCGGAACATCTCGCTGTGATGCCTCTGGCATCACCGATTCGCTCTCTCAGAGAGCTACAGATCAAAGGCTTCGGGACGGACCGGCCCCAAGTTCAGAGAAGTGACCAGGCCGAAGCTGATGGCACCGGACCAGATGGCAGCTGGCATACGACCCTCCATGGCCGGACGGCGGCCAGGCCGCCAGTAGGGAGAACAAGGCGGGCGGACCGCCGCCCGTACCCCTGATCCTCACCCCACCCTGCCCAGCTCGCACCACGAGCCGGACGGGGCTTTCCGATGTCCGGCGGCAGCGCGGATGACTTCTTCACGCGGGTGGGACGCTTCGGCCCGACGCGATCTGCACCGGCACGCCGTCCGCGCTACGGGTGGTGTGAGTGCATCCAGTCGACTTGCCGGTCGGGGTCCGGACTCTGGACGGGCCGCCATATGGGCGCGGCGGGCCCGTGTTCGAGTAGGTCGGTGAGCGGGGTGGCGAGGGCTGGCACGTGGCGCAGGAAGGTGCTCACCGCCGGGTCGCCTGCGAGGGCGTGCAGGGCGCGGACGCGGTTCTCGATGCCGGTGGGGCCGGTGCCGTCCAGGACGAACAGGACTCTCGGGAAGCGCGGGTACCGCTGCCGCCACACCTCTTCCGTGCTCTGGAGGTTGATGTGCGGCCGGCGTCCGAGGGTGGGGCCGGGTATGTAGCGGTGGAGGCGTGCGTAGGCGGTGAGTTTGGCCGCCAGGCGCTCGGGCCCCATGGTGGCCCGGTCGACTTCGACGAACGCCCGCAGCATCGCGTCGCTGGACCGGTAGTACAGCAGGGCGTCGGGGATGACGGACTCGCCGTTGCCGATCTGGTGGTGGACCTCGGGCAGCCAGTCCAGCGGCAGACACGTCTCACCGCGGCGCCGG
Source organism: Streptomyces sp. NPDC060366 (assembly GCF_042725135.1). Lineage (NCBI taxonomy): Bacteria > Bacillati > Actinomycetota > Actinomycetes > Kitasatosporales > Streptomycetaceae > Streptomyces > Streptomyces sp. NPDC060366. The sequence goes on from NZ_JBHXDC010000019.1 coordinate 138,277, forward strand.
GCGTCCTCGAGGAAAGCGAGCGCGGTCTCGGTCACCGCCAGGGTGTGCCCGGCCCGCAGCCGTGCGGCCACCGGATCGGACACCAGCCGCGGCGCCCGCCGCTCCCTCAGCTCCGGCCACTCCAGCGCGACCCGCACTCCGTACTCGGTCGGGAACCAGGCACGCAGCCGCCCGGCCTGAGGCAGCGTCACCCGGTCCACGAGCCCTTCGGCGCGCAGCTTCGCCAGCCGGCGCCGGGTCTGCTCGATACGTACTCCGGGCGCCAGCACCCGGTGCAACTGCTGCGTGGTGCCCATCCGGTACTGCGTCAGCACCGCCAGCGCCAGCCGGTCCCCGCCACCCGCGTCCGTGTTCGTGTTCGTGTTCGTGTTCGTGTTCGTGTTCGTCATGCTCCTGGTCCCCTCGTACAGGGCGGCCCCATCCCGGCCGGCGCCGCGCTACGAGTCCAGAGCAGCAGCCACCCCCGACCACAGCTCTGACCACCAGGACCGGATTTGGTCACGATGCGACAACACCACCGTGGACCACCCCGACCACCGGTCCGACAACCCCGCCGACAGCCGCCCGTCCTACTCGTGCACCGGTCTGCGTCGGTGCAGGTCATCACGTGTTTCCGCCCGTGGTCGGGGTGCCCGACATCCCCTCTGCTGCCCCTGCTCCCGTGCCCGACGAAGAAAAAGAGAAAAGGGCGGGCGTGGTCGTGCGGGGCGCGCGGCGGGGATTCGGGGCGGGTTTCTTCTACGGCGCGTCGGCCGGGGGCCTCCGCGCCGCCGGGCGACGGACGTGGTGGAATCCGTGCCCGCCGCCCGGCGCTTCAGGGGTTCACCGGCTCGGGCATGCGGAAGATCGAGTAAGCGGGTGCGGTGTCACCGCGCGGCCCTAAAGTGAGCGTTCCCAACGACGGCTCAAAGGAGATCCTTCATGGGGATATCGGACACCTCCGCCACCGCGCAGAGCCGGGCCCGCACCTGGACGAGGCTGCACCAGCACTTGGGGTGTGCCCCTGGCCCGCTCACCTACGGCATGGTGAGCCAGGCTGCAGCAGACCACCTTGAAGAGTCCGACGACCTTGACTGGAAGAGGGATCTCCCCGAGCCCCCCAGGAACGGTCAGTGGAACGAGTTCGCCAAGGACATCAGCGCGATGGCCAATACGCGTGGCGGACTGCTCATCTACGGCGTTACCAACGATCACAAGATCAACGGTGTCGACTGGGAGAAGGCCGATCTCCGGCAATACGCGCAGTGGGTCCGCAACCACGTCCACCCGTACCTGCCCGACCTGGTCATGTTTCCCTTGACTGACGGAGCGACAACTCTCCTGATCGTGGACGTACCAGCCAGCGAAATGGCACCGCACCTCGTCCACGGCAGATCGGACAAGGACAAAGAGCAACAGGCGTTCACGGTGCCGTACCGCGACCGAGACCACACCGCCTGGATGGCGGAACATCAGATCGAGCGCGCCTACCGCGACCGCTTCACTCGCACCGGCAGCGCCGAGGAGGCACTGCGCCAGCACTCCGACTTCCTCACGAAAACCATCACAGCCCACGCCGCCAAGCCCTCAGCCTGGCTCGTTGCCGTCGCACGCCCAACCAGGCCCCTCCCACACGGCGCTCCCCCGCTGGACAGGGACGAGGCACGATTCCTTCTCTCCCTCGCGGAGAAGCGAGGACGCGCGCTGACACCGCGACATATTCCTGGCCCGATGACAGGCATGGGCGACGCCCTCATCAACCCCCGCCCTGGCCTCCGACGCTGGGTCAGCAGCACCCTGGAGATCGATTACAACCGGAACTCCATGATCGAGCTGCACCACGACGGCACCGTCACCATGGCCAGCAACGTGTCGTGGCAACCCCGCTCCGAGGAGGATCGGCTCAGCGACAGCGAAGGGGCCGGCATCGTCAGTGCCCTACCTGTGTCCCAACGCGTGGTCGAAGCAGGCTGTGGGGATTTCGTAGCGGCCATCCAAGAGCTGCAACGAAAACTGCGCCTGGACAGCACGCAGCAGATCATCGCGACGATCTACGCATCCAATGGCCCGGGAGCCCTCGAACCCCGCACCGCAGTCTTTGGGGACGGCCGCGAGAGCACACCTCCGTACACGCGCAAGCCCCACCACATTCAGCCAGTACACACGCTGTTGTCCCCGATCGCAGACGACGAGGAAGCGACGCGTGTTGCCGAGGAACTCAGCAACGACTTGATGAGTCAGTTCGGTCTGTAAGCGAACACTTTGGTGAGTCCAAGTATGTTCTCCAGCATCCACTCTGATCGCGCGCTGGGAGGCTGCGGCAGGGTCCTCAAACGCCCCTGACGCCGCCTCCGTCGACGCGGCCCTGGGCGCGCTCGACTTCGGCTGACCACACAGCAGGGGGCCGGACAGGATCACCCCGCCCGGCCCCGCTGTATGCCCGCAGAAGCCTACGACCACCGCATCCCGATCGCGGACAACTGCTCCACCCGCTCCGGCGACAGCGAAGCGGCCCTGCTCCGCTGATTGCCGACCCACGCGCCCAGGCGGAACTGGAGCTCCCAGCCGTCGTCTGAGAGGACGGTCTCCACGTGCTTCCTTGGCACCTGGAGGTGTCCCTCGCGCTCGTAGTACTGGCGGGCGGCGGCGAGGTTCGCGGACCATTTGTCGGCCTGCGTGGGGCGCGGCTTCGGCTTTTCGTCTTCGGTTGCGGGTTCGATGCCGAGGATCTGCTCGCACATCCACTGCTGCACGGTGGTGAGTTTGTCCCAGCCGAGCCGTACGGACCGCACCCACCGTCCGAGGTCTTCGCCCTGACGCACGACCACCCCCGGCGCGGTAGGGAGCATCCCGCCCTCCTCCACGTGGAGCCGGACGAGGTGGAAGGCGCGCTGCCATTCCACCGGCCAGGGCGGGCACCACGACGGGTCGATCTCCTCGAGCTGCTCACGCCGCCATTCCGCCATGGCCCATACCGACGACTTCACCGGCAGCCCCTCGGCACGCCGCCTCTCGTTCTCCATGGCATTCCGGGCGGCGGCCCGCGCGTTCTTCAGCCAGATGCCCACCTTCGCGCCCTGGAAGGTGGCGTCCAACGGCGCCAGAAGGTGCCCGTGTTCGGCCGCCCACCCCCGGGCGACATCCAGGCCCTCCTCCCACGCGACATCGAGATGGCTCCAGACCATCCCGAGTTTCCCCAGCTGCTCGACGCGGCCCTCGTCCATGTCACCGCGAGCGTAGAAGCGCCGGGCATCGGCGATCCACTGCCCCAGCGGAAAGCCGGCCAGCGAGGCCGGCCACCCACCGGCATCCGCCTCCTGGTCGTCAACGGCGGGCACGCGGTACGTGAACGGCACCTTCAGATCACCGTGTTCGCGGGCGTAGATGACGGCTGCCTCGATCCCGCGCCGCCAGTGCTCGTGCTCCGGGTCGACAACCCGCAGGCTGATGAACGCCGCCAGCTGCGCGGGGTCGCGCGGCGTACTGAACTTCAGCAGTTGCCGGGCGGGCTTCGACGGCTCATCGCCCTCGCCCTGGCTCTCCTGCCCCTGTGCGCCCTTCTGGACGGGCGTGTAGGCGCTCGGAGCTTGCTGCTCCGCCAGAGTCTCCACGACCCGGGCGTCGTGCGCCCTGAGGGCTCCCAGCAGCTTCGCCAAACCCCCGTACGCGCGGGAGGTGAGCATGTTGTCGGCTGTCTCGCCGGGTCCGAGCAGGACCGGCACGACGAGGGACGCGACCTTGCCCTCGCCGGGCTGCATCCGCAGCGCCCGGCCGACGGCCTGGACGAGGTCGGGCATGGAGCCGCGCACGTCCGCCCAGTAGACGGAGTCGCAGTTCTTCGTGTCGATGCCCTCGCCCAGGACCTTGACCGAGCTCAGGTAACCCTTCTCGACGACGGTGCCGTCCGTCGCGATCCCCGTCGCGAACTCGCCCAGTACACGCCGCCGGTGGTTGGGCTTGTGCTCGCCGCACAGCCAGTCCGCCCAGATCGTCTTCGGGTACAGCTCTGGGTCGCTGGCGTGCAGCTGCGCGGCGACGCTGGGAAGGCCGGCCGCGAAGGCTTCGGCTTCCTTGACGACGTGGTGGAAGGTGAGCGTGCGGCGGAAGTTCTCCTCTGCGGACGCTTTCACCAGCGCGGTCTGCAGGGCGGCGAGCCGCGACCCGCGTACCTGGTCTGAGCGTCCCTCGGCTCCCAGGAGCTGCGCGGCCTGGAGCTGGGTGTCGGCGATGTCCACGCACACCACCTGGTAGGGCGCACAAATGCCCCGGTCGATCGCCTCCGACAGCGTCAAAGTGAACGCCCTGCTGCCGAAGGGAGAGTCCGGGTCGTCCTCCATGGACGCGACCAACTCGCCGGGCGCGCCCTGCTCCTGGTCCTCGTCCACCTGCCACAGCCGGGTCGTAGCCGTCATGTACAGCCGCCGCAGCGACGGGATCTTCTGGTTGTCGTGGACGACGGCCCACGGCTTTCCGATCCGGCCGGATGTCCGGTGCGCCTCGTCCACGACGATCAGGTCCCAGCCGGTGAGGCCGGCGGCGTGCGCGCGTTCCAGCGTGCCGAGCCCGAGCGAGGCGTACGTGGCGTAGACGGTGACCTTCTCCAGTCCTCGCGTCCACTCCACCAGCTCGTCCACGTCCGTGGTGTTGGGGAAGGACGCCTCCTCACTCCGCAGGGAGGACACCCCGATCATCGGGCCCCGGCGGCCGGCCTCGCGCCACGCGGACTCGGTCTGCGCCAGGAGGTCCAAGCTGGGAACGAGGACCAGCACCCGGCCCGCACGGAGCTCCTCCGCGCTGCGGGCCGCCACCCTGGTCTTCCCGGACCCGGTCGCCATGATCACCTGAGTTCGAAGTCCTCGTTCGGGCACAAGTGATCTTGCAGGGATTTCGAGCGCACGGAGTACCGCGTCGATGGCCTCTCGCTGGGCGGCCTCGCGCTGATCGGCGCGGCTGGTGGTCGACATATCCGTCTGCCTTCTCCTGAGTGTCGTCCGGGCGATTCGAGCGACAGGAAACGAAAACCTGCACGTAGATGAGCTGCAAAGGCTGTGGTCGGGCTGATGTGGTTGGCTGGCCTCTCTGCCTCAGTGGAGTATCGACAAGGTCGTCGGTGGATCTCGATAGGCCCTCGAAGCGGTACGAGGTGGCATGTTCTGAGTCCAGAGCTTAGCTCGACATCAAAAATGAAGCACGCCGAATGTTGAGATTCCCTCTAACGTGGCCAAATATCGGTTAGCCTTCCCCTGTCGCAAGCTAAGCCGGAGCCTTGACGACCTCTCAATTCCGCTCCTCTGTTCCGGTGACTTGCCCTTACGTTCCCGACCCTGCCTCGACTTCCCGTCACTTCCCCTTCCTCTTGATGCTGTTCGGGCCGTCAGGCCCCCGGGTGGGCTGCGCGGAGCATGGCGCGCCTTTCCTGTACGGGAGTTGGCGCGCACGGCCCTTGCTGCTGCGTTTTTGGTGGCCGGAGCGGAGCGGAGGCCACGGGTCGGCCGGAGGCCGGGCCCCGGTCCGCAACGCAGGCCGCCTGCCCTGCGGTTGGTCCTGGAGCGAAGCGGAGGGGCCGGGCGGTGGAGCGGAGCGAGCCGCCTTCCGCTCACGCGGAGCGGGAGCGGGTGGGGTGCGCGGAGCGCACCCCTTCGCTTGCACATCGCGCAGCGATGTGGTACCCGCTC
>NZ_JBHXDC010000020.1:0-131962 GCF_042725135.1 Streptomyces sp. NPDC060366
CGGTTACATTCCGAACCCGGAAGCTAAGCCTTTCAGCGCCGATGGTACTGCAGGGGGGACCCTGTGGGAGAGTAGGACGCCGCCGAACAATCTTTAGCCTCAGCCCCCGAACCATGTTCGGGGGCTGAGGCATTTCTGCGTTCAGGGGCCGCCTACAGTCGGCACATGAGCTATGAACTGGTCATCTTCGACAACGACGGGGTCCTCGTCGACAGTGAGCCGCTTTCCAACACCATCCTCGCCGGCTATCTCACCGAACTCGGTCATCCCACCACCTACGAGGATTCGCTCCGCGACTACATGGGCTCCGCGGTGCACCGGGTGCACGATCTCGTAAGAGAGAGAACTGGGCAGTTGCTGCCCGATGACTTCGACGACACGCTGCACAGCCGCGTGTTCGCCGCGTTCGAGCGGGAGTTGAAGCCGGTGGAGGGGGCCGTCGAAGTGCTGGAGAAGCTGGCCGCCGATAGTCGGCCGTACTGTGTGGCGTCGTCCGGGAGCCATGAGCGGATCCGGGTCGGGCACCGTAAGACCGGGCTGGACCGGTGGTTCGAGCCGGGGATCGTCTTCAGCGCGCAGGACGTCGGACGCGGAAAGCCGGCGCCCGATCTCTTCCTGCACGCGGCCGAGCGGATGGGTGTCTCTCCCGCGCGGTGCATGGTCGTCGAGGACAGCCCGCTCGGGGTGGCCGCGGCGCGGGCGGCTGGGATGGATGTGTACGCGTTCACCGCGATGACCCCCGTCGCGCAGCTGCCGGGCGCCACCGCGTACTTCTCCTCCATGGCCGAGCTTCCGGAACTGCTTGGCTGATCCATCTACCCCTGGGTAGCGCGGAGCCATACGCTGTCCGGCCATGACAGCCAAGCCGGTCAACACAGACGTGCGGTTGAGACACGGACGGGTGTCCCTGGCGCTGAGTTTCTCCGTGCAGGGAGTGGCCTTCGCCCTCCTCGTCACGCGCATTCCGGCCATCCAGGTCCGCTACGGGATATCCGACGCCCTGCTTCCGGTGTTTCTGGCGGCCGTGCCGATTCTCGCCGGTGTGGGCAGCGTTCTCACCGAGAAGATCGTCGCGCGCGTACGGCCCCGAGTCGTACTGCGGTGGGCCCAGCCGCTCGTGCTGCTCGCTCTCCTCGGGGTCGCCGCCGGTGATCAGGTGTGGCAACTCGCCGCATCGCTCGGTGCGTTCGGTCTGTCGGTCGGGGCGCTCGACGCGTCGATGAACATGCTGGGTGTGCGCCTTCAGCGGGCGTACGGGCGCAGCATCATGCTCGGCTTCCACGCCACGTACAGCCTCGGGGGCATCGCGGGAGCCTCCCTCGCGTGGGCCGGTGCGCACTGGGATCTGTCGCTGCTCGTGTCGTATCTGCCGGTCGTCGTCGTGCTGTTGCCGGCCGCGCTCCTCGGGAGCCGCTGGTACACGGACGCGGACGTGAGAGCCGGAGCGGGCGGGGATACGAAATCGGACATCCGAATACCGGGCGAACCCGCGACCACCACCCCCGGGAAGAGCATCGCCTTCAAGGCCCTCCTGCCGCTCTGCCTCGTCATGACCTTCGCCTACATCGGCGACTCCACCGTCTCCAACTGGAGCGCGAAGTACCTCCAGGACGTGCTGGGCAGCTCCGACGAGGTCGCCACCGTTCCGTACAACGCGTACATGGTCACCACACTCCTCGGCCGCGCGGCCGGAGACTTCGGGGTGCGCCGCTTCGGGCCCGTCGCGGTCGTACGGTTCGGGTCGGTCTTCGCCGCCGCGGGTTTCGCGGTGGTCGCGCTGGCGCCCGGAGCGTGGGTGGGGATCCTCGGGTTCACCATGCTCGGGTTCGGTCTCTGCGTCCTCGTGCCGCAGTGTTTCGCCGCCGCCGGGCGGATGTTTCCCGAGGCCAGCGATGCTGCTGTAGCCCGGCTGAACATCTTCAACTACGTGGGCTTCCTGATCGGCTCGCCGCTCGTCGGCGCACTCGGTGACGTGTGGAGTTACCGGGGCGCGATGCTCGTTCCCATGGCCATGATCCTTGTGACGCTGGTGTACGCCCGCTCGTTCGCCGACGGGACCGCCCGATACGGTGGCGGGCATGACCGGTCGCGCACAGCTGATGTGGGATGACGCCGTAACGGGCTACGACTTCGGGTCCAGCCACCCGATGGACCCGGTACGCCTGGCACTGACGAGGGAGCTCGTGCGCGCGTTCGGGCTCGACCGCGAGGTGGATGTGGTGTCCGCCCCGTCGGCCGGGGGCTCCACGCTGAGACTCGTTCACCACGAGGCGTACATCGACGCCGTACGGCGCTGTTCGGCCGACCCGAGGTCCGCCGACGGTTCGTACGGCATCGGGACCGTCGACGATCCCGCCTTCGCCGGGATGCACGAGGCCTCCGCGCTGATCGCCGGGCAGTCGGTCGGCGCCGCCGAGGCCGTGTGGCGCGGCGCGACGAAGCACGCCGTGAACTTCGCCGGCGGCCTGCACCACGCGATGCCCGGCTCGGCCTCGGGCTTCTGCATCTACAACGACGCGTCGCTCGCGATCGCGCGGCTCCTGGAGCTGGGTGCGGAGCGCGTCGCCTACGTGGACGTGGACGTGCATCACGGGGACGGCGTCCAGGCGGCGTTCTGGGACGACCCGCGCGTCCTGACGATCTCGCTGCACGAGAATCCCCGCACGCTCTTCCCGCAGACCGGCTGGCCGGAGGAGACGGGCGAGGGCGCGGGGGAGGGCAGCGCGGTCAATCTGCCGCTGCCCGCCGGGACGGGCGACGAGGGGTGGCTGCGGGCGTTCCACTCCGTCGTACCGGAACTGCTGGCGGACTTCCGGCCGCAGGCGCTGGTGACGCAGCACGGTGCCGATACGCATTTCGAGGACCCGCTGGCGCATCTCGCGGTGTCGCTGGACGCGCAGCGCGCGGTGCAGGCGTCGTGCCACGAGCTGGCGCACGAGTACGTCGACGGGGGGCGCTGGGTCGCGCTCGGCGGTGGCGGGTACTCGGTCGTGGACGTCGTACCGCGCTCGTGGACCCATCTGGTGTCGATCGCGGCGCACGCGCCCATCGACCCGGAGTCGGCGGTCCCGGAGGAGTGGCGGAACGAGGTCTACGCCCGTACGCGGGAGTCCGCGCCGCGGCGGATGACGGATGGGCGTACGCCGAACTGGCGGGCGTGGGATGCGGGTTACGACCCTGCGGATCGGTTGGATCAGGCGATTCTGGCGACCCGCAAGGCGGTGTTTCCGTTGCGGGGGTTGCTGGCGTAGCGCGTGGCGCGTTGGGCGGTGGTCTGAGGGGCGGTGGTGTCCGGGGCCGCCCGGTGGGCGGGTCCTCAATCGCCGGACGGGCTCAAGTGGCGGGCCCAGTGGTGGGTTCAGTCGTGTCGTTACGCCAACTGTGCGGTGCCGTAGGCGTTTTGGTCCCCTTGGGGGCGGCGTGGGGGAGCATCGGGGCTGTGTTGAGTACCGGAGCCCTACGGGCCCATCTGCTGGCCGCCAGACTGGCCGGCCCAGTGGCCACCACGCGGGAGCAGAACCTGCGCAGTTACCGGCTCTTCGCCGCCGGCGATCCGCGTGCGACGCTGGGGCTCACCCCCGAACGGGCCTGGCGCGAGAGTGACTTGCTGCGGCTCATGGCTGACCGGTGCGGGGTCTCCGGGGATCCGGCGCATGTCTCCGGCGGTGATGTCATCGATCCCGAGCGGACGTTGAGCAGTCTCGACGCCTTCGCCGCGCGCCTCGGCAGTGCCGCCGGACGGCGGGCTCCCGTGCTGTTCGGGACCGGGCATCCGCACCGGCTGATCGGGTTCTACGCGGGTCTGGCAGACGCTTTGTCGGCGGCGGGATGTCTCGTCCTCACCCCCGCGAAGGGGCGATGTATCGACATAACGACCCGGTTCGGCGTACGTACGCACTGCCTCGACTACGTACGACGAGTCGCGTTGGTGCGGGAATTCGAAGCGTCGCACGCCGGGAGTGAGACCGGCGCACACAGCCATTCCCCCCTCCCCGTTCGGGTTGTGCTGGACTGCGTGGCCGAGGCCGGCGGGCCGCTTCCCGAGTTGGTCGTCGGAGACCACGGATGGGTCTGCGGAGCAGGTCAGTTGGGCATTGAGGCCGTCGGCCTCGCGGACACCGACGACCCCGCGCTGTTCGTCGGCGAGGCGGAGGGGCGCGTCTCCGTCGTGGTCCCGGTTGACGACGGTGTGCGGTCCGACTACTACCGCCCGTTGACTCGCTATGTACTCAATCGAGCGTGTCTGTCACAGTAGGAGACCATGTGCTGCTCCTCTTCCCCACTCGCATCACCCGCCCCTAGTCTGGGGAGTGAGCGCACAGCGACGAAGAGTTACCGGAGGGGAAGCCGGTGGCCGTCGGGTGCGGAAGGTACAGGTGGGTCATGGCTGCTGGCAGCGAGAGGCCTCTCAACGAGGTCAAGTTCCTTACCGTGGCGGAAGTTGCCTCGGTGATGCGAGTGTCGAAGATGACCGTGTACCGATTGGTGCACAGTGGTCATCTGCCGGCGATCCGGGTGGGCAGGTCTTTCCGGGTTCCGGAGCAAGCGGTTCACGAGTATCTCCGCGAGTCTTTCGTGGGGGTCGAATCCGCCTGAGATTTCCCTCGGATTACGTCCCTCACTCGGCGACGGGTAGGCTGGGCCAACGTAGGTCGTGTGGGCCCAGACGCCCCGCACCGAGTGAAGAGAAGTGAGCGAGGGTAGTCGTGGGCTCTGTTATCAAGAAGCGGCGTAAGCGGATGGCCAAGAAGAAGCACCGCAAGCTGCTCAAGCGCACCCGCGTTCAGCGTCGTAACAAGAAGTGAGCGACAGCTGTACGTGACATCACGGCCCTTCCACCATGCAGGTGGGAGGGCCGCGGTGCGTTTTGGTGTCGCTGAGGTCAGTTCGGGTCAAAGATTCGCGAAGGTGCGGAGAAGAGCCCCGCGAGGCCGTCACGTGGCTGCGGCGACCCGCTACGGTGACGGCTGAGGCAAGCAATGTGCTTGGGCCAGACATCAAATTCAGGGGAAGGCGCTGATCTTGGGCAAGGTCGTGCTCGTGACCGGAGTGGCCCGCCAGCTCGGCAGCCGTCTCGTACGGCGAATCCTGCGCGATTCCGAGGTGGACCGGGTCATCGGTGTGGACGCCGTCACTCCCGAGCACAGTCTCGGCGGTGCCGATTTCGTCCGGGCGGACATCCGCCAGCCCGCCATAGCGCGCGTCCTGGCCGAGCATTCCGTCGACACCGTGGTGCACATGGACGTGACGGGCACACCGCTCGGCGCCGGCGGCCGGACGGCGGTCAAGGAGACCAATGTCATCGGCACCATGCAGCTGCTCGGTGCCTGCCAGAAGTCGCCCACCGTCGAGCGCCTGGTCGTCAAGTCCAGCACGAGCGTGTACGGCTCCGCGCCCCGCGACCCGGCCGTCTTCACCGAGACCACCCCGCCCAAATCGCTGCCCAGCGGCGGCTTCGCGAAGGACGCGGTGGAGGTCGAGGGGTACGTACGCGGCTTCGCGCGCCGCCGCCCGGACGTCGCCGTCTGCGTACTGCGCTTCGCGAACATCCTCGGGCCCGCGGCGGATTCGCCGCTCGCCGAGTATCTGTCGCTGCCCGTGCTGCCGACGGTCTTCGGTTACGACCCGCGGCTCCAGTTCGTCCACGAGGACGACGTCATCGACGTCCTGCGGATCGCCCTGCACGAGCCCCGGCGGGGCACGCTCAACAGCGGCACCTTCAACATCGCCGGTGACGGCGTGCTGTTGCTCTCGCAGTGCTCCCGGCGGCTCGGCAGGCCGACGGTGCCGGTGCTGCTGCCGGCCGTGACCTGGGTCGGCTCCGCGCTGCGCACGCTCGGCGTGACGGACTTCTCGCCGGAGCAGATCCGGCTGCTGACCCACGGCAGGGTCGTCAGCACGGACCAGATGCGCGAGACACTGGGGTTCGTACCCACGTACACGACGGCGGAGGCATTCACGGACTTCGCACGTAGCCGGGGTGCCGGGCTGTTGCCGCCGGAGGCTGTCGCCGACGCGGTCGACCAGTTCGCCACCCTCGTCAGCAAGGAGCGCATCTGAAATGGCCGATGCCAAGGTCATCCCCTTCGGCGAAGAGCCCCGGTCACGGCGCGCGGCGAAGCGCGCGCGGGGGCGCGGCCGCTCGTCCGCCTCCCCGTCGCCCTCGTCGGACTCCGGTCCGGGAGCCGGTTCGGGATTGGGCTCCGGTCCCGGGGCCGCGGCGGCATCCGGCTCGCACTCGCTCTCGTCCGTGCCCGATCAGCCGGACGGGATCGAGGACGCCATGCCCGACGACAAGCCGAGGCCGGATCCGGCACAGCCCGAGCCGGCACACCCGGATCCGGCACAGCCCGAGCCGCACACCGCCGCACCCGAGGCCGAAGGCACTGCCACGGCTGAAGGCCCTGCCACGCCCGAAGACCCGGCCGAGTCCGGCGGCAGCGACTGGGACCGGCGGCTCGCCGAGGGATTCGCCTTCCTGCGGCGCCGGGTCACCGGTGACTACGAGGTCGACGAGTTCGGGTACGACAAGGAACTCACCGACCAGGTCCTGATGTCGTTGATCCGCCCGCTCTACGCGAACTACTTCCGCGTCGAGGTGAAGGGCATCGAGAACATCCCCTCCGACGGCGGCGCCCTGGTGGTGTCCAACCACTCCGGCACCCTCCCGCTCGACGGGCTGATGATGCAGGTCGCCGTCCACGACAACCACCCCGCCGGCCGCCATCTGCGGCTGCTCGCCGCAGACCTGGTGTTCATGCTGCCGGTCGTCAACGAGCTGGCGCGCAAGGCCGGTCACACCCTGGCGTGCGCCGAGGACGCGGAGCGGCTGCTCCAGCGCGGCGAGATCGTGGGCGTGATGCCGGAAGGCTTCAAGGGACTTGGGAAGCCCTTCGGCGAGCGCTACAAGTTGCAGCGCTTCGGCCGGGGCGGCTTCGTCTCGACGGCGCTGCGGCACGGTGTGCCGATCGTGCCGTGCTCGATCGTCGGGGCGGAGGAGATCTACCCGATGATCGGCAACTCCAAGACGCTGGCGCGGCTGCTGGGATTCCCGTACTTCCCGATCACGCCGACGTTCCCGTGGCTCGGGCCGCTGGGCGCGCTGCCGCTGCCGACGAAGTGGACGATCCAGTTCGGCGAGCCGATCCCCACGGACGGCTATCCGCCGGAGGCGGCCGAGGATCCGATGCTGATGTTCAACCTGACCGATCAGGTACGGGAGCAGATCCAGCACACGCTCTACAAGCTGCTCGTACAGCGCCGGTCGGTCTTCTTCTGACCCAGGTGCTCGCCTCGGGTGCCCGACCCCGGTGCCCGACCCGGGTGCGCCGCCATGCGAACGGGGCGAGGGCCACCGGCCCTCGCCCCATTCGCTATCAGTCACGCGGTGTCAGACGGTGTCAGACGGTGTCAGGCAGTGTCAGTCCTCCGTGTCGATGCCCAGCCCCGGCAGCAGGCCGGGCAGCAGCGGCGGGATCGTGACGTCCGGGGCCGGCGGGATACCGCCCTCTCCGGGCGCCGACGGAAGACCGCTGCCGGACGGCGGATTGAGCAGATCGCCGGGCGCGTCGGGCAGTAGCCCGTCGTTCTCCGGGGTTCCGGGAGCCGATGGGCTCGGCTTGCCCGCGCTGTCCGTACCGTCCTGGTCGGAGGCCGACTTCGACGGCGACGGGCTTCTGTCCGTACCGCCGGAGCTGTCGGTGTCCGTCGTGGGACCGCCGGGTGCCTGCGAGCGACCGTTCTTGTCGGGACTGCGCGGCAGCAGCGACTGCAACGGGGCGACGTCCTCGTCTATGGCGTCGAACACCGAGTTGACCTGGCTTCCCACGTCGCTCAGCTGCGGTGGCAGCCGGTCCCGCAGGCCGTTCCAGATGGCGCGGTGCGATTCGGAGAACGAGGACAGCGTCGCGATCGATTTGATCTTGCCGTCCTTCTCGTACGCCCGGTTCAGCAGCCGGTGGCCCTCGGTGGCGTCGTGCCGCATGCCGTTGAGCGCCCGGCGGATCTCGCCGAGCGATTCATGGTCCAGCGCTCCGGAGCGGCCACGCTCCAGCAGCCGGCGGGCTTCGTTCAGCCGGGTCGAGGCATGGTCGAGGTAGAGACTCCCGCGGTCGGCGTCCTCGTCGGCCATGCCGAGCTTGAAGTCCTCCATGCCGCGCTTCAGCCCGTACAGCGAATCACCGGGCAGGGCGTCGGAACTGGCAGCGGCCACTCCGCCGAAGGCACCGGCGGCCACACCGACGGTGAGTCCTCCGGCCGCGAGCCCCTTCGACCAGCGCGACCTGGGGCGGAACTTCCGGAGCGGGGACGCCCGGTGGGCTCCCCTCCCCGATGTCCGCCGTTGCTCGGGCACCGTAGGGCCCGTGGACGTCGCTCCGCCCGCCGCGCCCTCCAGCAGCATGGCCTCCATGGCTGCCACGAGCTGTGCTCGTTGCACCACTTTGACCTCGGGGTCCAGCTTGGGTCTCGGTAGCTCACCGAGACCGTTCGCCACGGCCAACAGCCGCCCCTGCTCAGTCGGTTCGGCCGACGCGGCGGGCTGTTCCACCGCAGCGCCCGGGGGCGTCCGGTCTTCCAGAGCCTGGGCGAAGGCGTTCGCCCGCCGGTGTGCCGAGACATTCGCGATCACTGGCGGCACCTCCTCTCGTCATGAAGATCGACTCCCCTGACCGTTCGGAAGGTTGCACGCCTTGAGCGCATCCACAGGGAGCCTGCATCCCGCACAACGAGCGTCGCGGCACTTGGGTTACGCGCGAAAGATGATCGGACCAGTGCGTCATCGGGGCGTCACCGACGGTGAGTTGAACGGTGCGCCGGACGGCCGTCAGCGGGCGTCCTCCGGGAGCAGTCGCGCCAGCGTGCGCACGGCCCGGTACTGCAAGGTCTTGATCGCTCCTTCGTTCTTCCCCATCACACGGGCCGTCTCGGCGACCGAGAGCCCTTGCAGGAAGCGCAGGGTCACGCACTCCTGCTGCTGGGGGTTGAGTTTCCGTACGGCTTCGAGCAGCGCGGCGTTGGAGAGGGACTCTAGGACGGAGTCCTCCGGGCTGCGCTCCACCTCGTTGGCGTCGAGCATTTCGCCGGTGGTCACTTCCAGCCGGAATCGGCTCGACTTGAAGTGATCGGCGACCAGATTCCGCGCGATCGTGACCAGCCAGGCGCCGAAGTCGCGGCCCTGCCAGGTGAACGTGGAGATGCGCCGCAGGGCGCGCAGGAAGGTCTCACTGGTGAGGTCCTCCGCCGTCGCCTTGCCGCCCACGCGGTAGTAGATGTAGCGGTAGACGGTGTCGCTGTACTGGTCGTACAGCCTGCCGAACGCTTCGGCCTCGCCGGCCTGGGCGCGCTCGACGAGCTCCATCATGCGGGCGCTGTCGCTGTCCGCCGTGGGCCGGCGGACGGGGGTGGAGGCGGCGGTGGTGCTGCTGTGTCGGCTTCCCCGTCTGCCGACCGCCGCACCGCCGTTCGCCAGGGCATAGCAAGGACCAATCGGGCCGCTCACGGCAGGGGCCGCGGCGGCGAGGGCGGGGACGGCGTACGCGGTGGGGACGAAGCCGCGCAAGCGGTCGAGGACCGATGCGCGCAGCGTAGCCAGGCCCGAGGCGTCAACCCCGACGTGTGGGTACACGGGACTCCCAGAGGCAGAGCTTCCATCACGTTCAGTGCGGATGCGGGACCGTTCACTCGTCGTGGCGACGTGTGGGGTCCGGTATGCGTCTGAGGAGAATAACGCTTCGTACAGGCAGCGCTACACCCAGTTGCTCAAATCATCGATTACGTCGCTTCTGTTACGCCTATACGGCGAATCAAGCAGCACATTGGGAGCGGTTATTGATCGCTTGGCGTCACGATGTGTCAGCTGACGTGATCGGTGGCGGTCGATTCGCCGATCACGGGCGCGGGCCAGGGGGCCGGGGGGCGGGGGTGTCAGGGGCCCGCGGGCCAGGGCTCGGGGCCAGTGCTCAGCGGCGGCGGCGGTGCAGAGCCACCGCGGCGGCCGTGCCGCCCGCCAGCGCGCCGACCCCGGCGGCGGCCGGGATGCCGACCTTGGCCGCCTTGCGGCCCGTCCGGTAGTCGCGCAGCCGCCACTCACGGTCCTTGGCGTGCCTGCGGAGCTTGCTGTCCGGGTTGATCGCGTACGGATGTCCGACCAGCGACAGCATCGGGATGTCGTTGTGCGAGTCGCTGTACGCCGCGCAGCGGGCCAGGTCGAAGTCCTCGGCCGCCGCCAGCGCCCGTACCGCCTCGGCCTTCGCCGGGCCGTGCAGGGGCTCGCCGACGAGCTTGCCGGTGTAGACGCCGTCGATCGACTCGGCGACCGTGCCGAGCGCGCCGGTCAGCCCCAGCCGCCGGGCGATGATCGTGGCCGTCTCGACGGGCGCGGCGGTCACCAGCCAGACCTGCTGCCCGGCGTCGAGGTGCGCCTGGGCGAGGGTGCGGGTGCCCGGCCAGATGCGGTCGGCCATGTACTCGTCGTAGATCTCCTCGCCGATGGACATCAGCTCGGAGACCCGGTGGCCCTTGACGATCGACAGGGCGCTGTCCCGCGCGTCCTGCATGTGCTGCGGGTCCTCGACGCCGGCGAGCCGGAACCAGGCCTGCTGCCAGGCGAACCTGGCCAGTTCGCGGCGCTGGAAGAACTTCCGTTTGTACAGCCCGCGTCCGAAGTGGAAGATCGCGGCGCCCTGCATGACCGTGTTGTCCAGATCGAAGAACGCCGCGGCGCGCGCGTCCCCGATGACGGGGAAGTCGGGCACGACGGGCTCGGCGATGCCTGTCGGTGCCGCGCCGACGCCGTCGATCTCCTGCGACGACTTGAGTCCTGCCTCTGCTGCGGCCTCACCCGCGAGCACGCTCCGTGCTGTCGCGGAGCGCTTACGGGGGGTGAGCCATCCCAGTGCGGCCATAGCGTGAGCATAGTCAGTCTGTTCGGTACTTCCGGACGCGCCGGAGTGCCGTCGGTGTGAACTCTCCGGGAAGGCGGCGGACGGAGAACGTGCGTACGGCTCCGGGACGGCTCCCGTACGGCGGAGAATGGATCTCATGAGCCCCCTCCTGCGCCGTACGAAGAAGAAACCCGCCGAGCGCGTGGTGACGCTCGTCTCCAAACCCGGCTGTCATCTCTGTGACGACGCGCGCGCCGTCGTGGCCGCCGTCTGTGCCGAGACCGGGGCGTCCTGGGAGGAGAAGGACATCACGGTCGACGAAGAGTTGCACCGCGCCTACTGGGAGCAGATTCCGGTCGTGCTCGTGGACGGTGAACAGCACACCTTCTGGCGTGTTGACGCCGATCGGCTCCGCAAGGAACTGGGGACCTGACAGAAAGACGGTTACGATCGTGGGCGCTTTACCGAGCTTTTTCCGAAGAACCGGGACGACCGGCTCCGGCGGGCGTGGCGAAGCGGTCTCGGGGGCGTGGTCGTGAGGAGTTGTACGGTTTTGCCCCCATCATGGGTTCAACGGGCCGGTGCGGTCGAGGGTTCCAAGATCCCTCGTTCGGGTCGCGTGACCCCGGTCACTTCGTACGGACAAAGCGGACACAATCTTTGTGCACGCGTTCACAAAGACATACCCTGCACACGACGGGGCGGTCCTGGGACAAACGGCCGCCTGCAGCCCCGCTCATCCCGCAGGAGCACCGTGGCAACTGGCCGAACTCACCGACCGGCGACCCGTAGCCGAGGAATCCCCGAGGCCACGGTCGCCCGGCTTCCGCTGTATCTGCGGGCGCTCACCGCACTTTCCGAGCGCTCCGTACCCACTGTGTCGTCCGAGGAACTCGCCGTGGCCGCCGGGGTCAACTCCGCGAAGCTGCGCAAGGACTTCTCGTACCTCGGCTCCTACGGAACCCGTGGTGTCGGGTACGACGTGGAGTACCTCGTCTACCAGATCTCCCGCGAACTCGGCCTCACACAGGACTGGCCCGTCGTCATCGTCGGTATCGGTAACCTCGGCGCCGCGCTCGCCAACTACGGCGGATTCGCCTCCCGCGGCTTCCGCGTCGCCGCGCTGATCGACGCCGACCCCGAGATGGCCGGCAAGCCGGTCGCCGGGATGCCCGTCCAGCACACGGACGAGCTGGAGCGGATCATCAGCGACAACGGCGTCTCCATCGGGGTCATCGCGACCCCGGCGGGCGGTGCCCAGCAGGTCTGCGAGCGCCTCGTCGCCGCAGGTGTCACCTCGATCCTCAACTTCGCGCCGACCGTGCTGACCGTGCCCGACGGTGTGGACGTACGGAAGGTCGACCTCTCGATCGAGCTCCAGATCCTCGCCTTCCACGAGCAGCGCAAGGCCGGTGAGGAAGCCGCAGCCGCCGAGGCGGGTACGCCGCCGCCGATCCGCTCGACCGGCGCGACCCGGAAGGGACCCGACGGGGATGTCCCCGCCGTGATGCCGGCATGAGTCTTCTGGTCATCGGTCTGAGCCACCGCAGCGCGCCCGTGAGCGTGCTGGACCGGGCGTCGCTGTCACCGGACAGCCGGATCAAGCTCCTTCAGGACGTACTCGCCGCCGAACCGGCGACCGAGGCGGCCGTCCTCACGACGTGCAACCGGGTCGAGCTGTACGCGGACGTGGACAAGTTCCACGCGGGTGTCGCCGAGTTGTCCACGCTGCTCGCCCGGCACAGCGGCGTCGGCCTCGACGAGCTGACCCCTTATCTCTATGTGCACTACGAGGACCGCGCCGTCCACCATCTCTTCACGGTGGCCTGCGGACTGGACTCGATGGTCGTCGGCGAGGGCCAGATCCTCGGGCAGATCAAGGACGCGCTCGCGCGCGGCCAGGAGCTGCACACCGCCGGCCGGCTCCTCAACGACCTCTTCCAGCAGGCGCTGCGCGTCGGCAAGCGTGCCCACAGCGAGACCGGGATCGACCGGGCCGGGCAGTCGCTCGTCACCTTCGGTCTCGAACAGCTCGCCGCCGGCGCGGACGTCGGCACCTGGGCCCGGGGCCGGCGCGCGCTGGTTGTCGGCGCCGGGTCGATGTCCTCGCTCGCCGCCGCGACGCTCGCCCGTGCCGGGGTCGCCGAGATCGTCGTCGCCAACCGCACCGCGTCCCGCGCGGACCGGCTGGTGGCGATCCTGAACGAGCCCGGCGGTACGGGAGTCAAGGCCCGCGCCGTCGACATGGGCGCTGTCGACGCCGAGTTGACACGTGCCGACATCGTCGTCTCCTGTACCGGCGCCACCGGTCTCGTCCTGACGGCCGACGCCGTCGAGGCGGCCACAGGCCCGGTCCCCGGAGACCGCGAGATCGCGCTCCTCGACCTCGCCATGCCCCGCGACATCGACGCCGCCGTCCACCGCCTCGGCGGCGCCCGGCTGATCGACATCGAGTCCCTGGCCGACGCGTCCGCCGACGCCCCGATGGCCGCCGACGTCGACCTGGTCAAGCGGATCGTCGCCGACGAGGTCGCGGCCTTCGGCGCCGCCCAGCGCGCCGCCCACATCACCCCGACCGTGGTCGCCCTGCGCGCCATGGCCGCCGATGTCGTCACCAACGAGATCACGCGTCTCGAAGGCCGGCTCCCCGGCCTCGACGAGCGGCAGCGCGCCGAGATCACACAGACCGTGCGCCGCGTCGTCGACAAGCTCCTGCACGCCCCGACCGTGCGGGTGAAGCAACTCGCCGGTGAGCCGGGCGGCGCGGGTTACGCGGACGCGCTGCGCGAACTTTTCGACCTCGACCCGCAGACGGTCGCCGCCGTCAGCCGGGCCGACCGGAGCGAGGCCGGCGACCGGAACACGGTCGACCTCAAGAACCGAGGGCGGGTATGACCGAGAAGACACTGAGACTCGGGACCAGGCGCAGCAAGCTCGCCATGGCCCAGTCCGGGCAAGTGGCCGACGCCGTCATGGAGTTGACCGGACGGCGGGTGGAGCTCGTCGAGATCACGACGTACGGCGACACCTCCCGCGAGCAGCTGTCCCAGATCGGTGGCACGGGCGTCTTCGTCACCGCGCTGCGCGACGCGCTGCTGCGTGGCGAGGTCGACTTCGCCGTGCACTCGCTCAAGGACCTGCCCACCGCGCAGCCCGAGAACCTGACGCTGGCCGCCGTACCGCGCCGCGAGGACCCGCGGGACGTGCTGATCGCACGCGACGGGCTGACCCTCGACCGGCTGCCGCACGGCGCCAGGATCGGTACGGGCTCCCCGCGGCGTACCGCGCAGCTCAACGCGCACGCCCGCAGCCACGGCCTCCTCATAGAGACCGTGCCGATACGCGGGAACATCGACACCCGCATCGGCTACGTACACGGCGGTGAGCTCGACGGGGTCGTGCTGGCCGCCGCGGGTCTCAACCGACTTGGCAGGACCGGCGAGGTGACCGACTTCCTGTCGGTCGACTCCGTCCTGCCGGCCCCCGGCCAGGGGGCACTCGCCGTCGAATGCGCGGCTTCCGACCCGGAACTCGCCGCCGCACTCGCCGGCCTCGACGATCCGCACACGCGGATCGCCGTCACCGCGGAACGTTCCCTGCTCGCCGCCCTGGAGGCCGGTTGCAGCGCACCTGTGGGTGCGCTGGCCGACCTGCTGGGCGACGGACAGGACACGCGATTTGTCAACGAACTGCGCCTGCGTGGCGTCGTCGGCACGACCGACGGCTCGACGCTCGTGCAGTTGTCCATCACCGGTCCCGTACCCACGTCGCACGGCGACGCCGTCGCGCTCGGTCGCGAACTCGCGTCCGAGATGCTCGCCAAGGGTGCGGCCGGTCTTATGGGGGAGCGAGCACTTTGAGCCCCATCGCCGACCATCCGGCAGTCCACGCATCAGGGCACGTCACCTTCCTCGGTGCCGGACCCGGGGATCCGGGTCTGCTGACACTCCGCGCCGTCGAGGCGCTCGCGGGGGCGGAGGTACTGATCGCCGAGCCGGATGTGCTCGAAGTCGTACGCGGCCATGCCCGTCCGGGTGTGAGCACGCCTGAGATCACGATTGTTGACGATGCGTCAACAGCCGCCGGTATCCCAGCGATCAGGGATGCCGTCAATCTTGTCATGGAGGCCGCGCGCGGCGGCAAGCGGGTCGTCCGTGCGGTGACCGGGGACCCCGGTCTCGACAGCGACACCGGCACCGAGATGCTGGCGTGCGCCGCCGCGGGCATTCCCTTCGAGGTCGTGCCGGGTATCGCCGCCGCCGTCGGGGTGCCCGCCTACGCGGGTGTGCCGCTGCGGGACGGGCAGGGCACGGACGTCCGCTTCGTCGACAGCCGTACGGCCGGCGAGCGCTGCTGGACCGAACTCGGCGCGAGCGACGGCACGGTCGTCGTCTCGGCGACGCTCGACACGGTCGCCGCGACCGCCGGTGAGTTCGTCGCCGCGGGCCGCAAGCCCGACACGCCGATGACGGTCACCGTCGCCGGTACGACGACGCGCCAGCGCACCTGGTCCGCGACGCTCGGCACGATCGCGCTCACGCTGAAGCAGGCGAAGGTCCTGCCCTCGGCGTCCGGGCATCAGCCGGTCATAGCCGTGGTCGGGGAGCGCAGCGCGCCCGCGCAGCGCGACCAGCTCGCGTGGTTCGAGTCGAAGCAGCTGTTCGGCTGGAAGGTGCTCGTACCGCGTACGAAGGAGCAGGCCGCCTCGCTCTCCGACCAGCTTCGGTCATACGGCGCCGTACCGCACGAGGTCCCGACCATCGCGGTCGAACCGCCGCGTACGCCCCAGCAGATGGAGCGCGCGGTCAAGGGCCTGGTCACCGGGCGCTACGAGTGGATCGCCTTCACGTCGGTCAACGCGGTGAAGGCCGTCAGGGAGAAGTTCGAGGAGTACGGGCTCGACGCCCGTGCCTTCGCGGGAATCAAGGTCGCCGCGGTCGGCGAGCAGACCGCCGCCGCGCTGGTCGACTTCGGCGTCAAGCCGGACCTGGTGCCCAGCGGTGAGCAGTCCGCGGCAGGGCTGCTGGACGACTGGCCGCCGTACGACCCGGTCTTCGACCCGATCGACCGGGTGTTCCTGCCGCGCGCCGACATCGCCACGGAGACGCTGGTCGCCGGGCTGATCGAGCTCGGCTGGGAGGTCGACGACGTCACGGCCTACCGGACCGTGCGCGCGTCGCCGCCGCCCGCCGAGACGCGGGAGGCCATCAAGGGCGGAGGCTTCGACGCGGTGATGTTCACCTCGTCGTCCACCGTGCGGAATCTGGTCGGGATCGCGGGCAAGCCGCACAACGTGACCGTCATCGCGTGTATCGGCCCCGCGACCGCCAAGACGGCGGAGGAGCACGGGCTGCGGGTGGACGTGCTGTCGCCGGAGCCTTCGGTGCACAAGCTGGCCGAGGCGCTGGCGGCGTTCGGCGCGGAGCGCCGTGAGGCGGCGCGGGAGGCCGGAGAAACGGTCACCCGGCCGAGCGAGCGGCGGCCTGGGTCGAGGCGGCGGCGTACGACGTAGCGCAACGGTGAGAGGGGGCCGTCCGCGCGCGCGGGATGCGGCGTAGCGTGGACGGGTACGTCAGCGACAGCCCTTTCTGACCACGAGGCGACTCACCATGACTGTGTACGGTTCCTTCCCCGGTGCCCGGCCCCGCCGGCTGCGGACCAGCCCCGCGATGCGGCGCATGGTCGCCGAGACGCGGCTGCATCCGGCCGATCTGATCCTGCCCGCGTTCGTGCTGGAGGGCGTCACCGAGCCGGTGGCCATCTCGGCCATGCCCGGGGTCGTCCAGCACAGCCTGGACACGCTGCGTAAGGCGGCCGTCGAGGCGGTCACGGCGGGTGTCTCCGGGATCATGCTGTTCGGTGTGCCGGAGGACGCCAAGAAGGACGCGCTCGGGACGGCCGGGACCGACCCGGAGGGAATCCTCCAGGTGGCGGTCCGGGCGGTGCGCGACGAGGTCGGCGACGATCTGGTGATCATGTCCGACCTCTGTCTGGACGAGTACACCGACCACGGCCACTGCGGGGTCCTCGACGCCGCCGGGCGCGTCGACAACGACGCGACGCTGGAGCGGTACGCGGAGATGGCCCAGGTGCAGGCCGACGCGGGCGTTCATGTGGTGGGCACCAGCGGGATGATGGACGGTCAGGTCGGGGTGGTCCGCGACGCGTTGGACACCATCGGCAAGGAGGACGTGGCCGTTCTGGCGTACGCGGTGAAGTATTCGTCCGCGTTCTACGGCCCGTTCCGGGAGGCGGTCGGCTCCTCGCTGACGGGCGACCGCAAGACGTATCAGCAGGACCCGGCCAACTCCCGTGAGTCCATGCGCGAGTTGGCGCTGGATCTCGAAGAGGGCGCCGACATGGTGATGGTGAAGCCCGCCGGGCCGTATCTCGATGTGCTGGCGAAGGTCGCGGCCGAGGTGGACGTGCCCGTCGCCGCGTACCAGATCAGTGGTGAGTACTCGATGATCGAGGCGGCGGCCGAGAAGGGCTGGATCGACCGGGACAAGGCGATCATGGAGAGCCTGACCGGGATCAAGCGGGCCGGCGCGGGGATGATCCTCACGTACTGGGCGACGGAGGTCGCGCGGGCGCTCTGATGCGCCCGCGCGTGACCGGGGTCGGCTACCAGACCAGGGCGTCGGCCATCGTCGACTGCCAGTAGGAGACCGACGTGCTGTCGGAGATCATCGTCCCCTTGGGGAGGGTGAGGTTGGCGGCGGAGCCCACCGATCCCTGGTTGTCGCGGCCCGCGAAGTGGACGCTGAGCTTGTACGCCGCGATGTCCGGGGAGCCGTCGCCGCCGAGCGCGATCGAGGCGTAGGCCGACTCGCCGGGCGCCAGGGTGACCACGGCCTGCGGCTGGCTGTCCTCGTTGATCTGGGTGACGGACTGGGCGTCGTCGAAACCGAGGAGAGGCGCGTAGTAGGCGTGGCAGTTGCCGCTGCCGGTGTTGGTGGCGGTCACCAGCAGGTGGTTGATGGGCCGGGTGACCTCGGTGACGGTGACCTTGGTGTTGGAGCCGGTGCAGGTGGTGGTCTTGCTCTTGCTCTTGGCGTCGGTCTTGGTGTCGGCGTTCTTGCTGCCGCTGCCGTTCCCGGTGCTGTTGCTGTCGGCGCCGTCGTCGGCGTTCTGGTCGGCGGGCGGCTGCGGCTTGTCACTCGCCTTGGCGTCCGGCTCGTCCGTGGACGTGGACGCCGCCGCGGCCGTGGAATCGGGCTTCGGGTCGGCGCCGACCGCGTCCGACGGCCCGCAGGCCGTGAGGGCGAGTGCGGTCATGAGAGCGGTGACGGTGGCGGCCGTGGCGGTGGAGGTGGCGGCGGAGCGGATTCGACGGTTGCGCATGAGTTTCTGTCTCCCGTTTCGGTGGTGCGGTCAGGTGCGGTTGATGAGCACGATCAGAACGCTCGTGCAGGCGATCACTACGCAGACGGCGACGCCGTCGACGAGGCTGTCGCGGAGGCGGGTTCGGATTGCTCCTCCTCGTTTCGGCGGCTGCTGGGATCACCTTGCGGGGCGGCTGGAACCGCCCGCAATCGGCAAGGGACAATGAGGGAAGCTGGAACGCTGAGACGCCTGTGACCTGCGGGAACGATGTTTCCCTGGGACGCGTTCCTGGAACGGCCGCGGACCGTGGCTTACCGATGTGGAGGGAAACTGCGAGTGGCGACGACCGAGGCCAAGGCTTTCGCGGAACTGCTCAGCGAACTGAAGGAGCGCTCGGGACGCAGCTACGGCGTGCTCGCCGCGAAGCTCCATGTCAGTACGTCAACTCTCCACCGGTACTGCAACGGTGACGCCGTGCCGGCCGACTTCTCGGCGGCGGAGCGGTTCGGGCGGCTGTGCGGCGCGACGGGCGAGGAGTTCGTGGAGCTGCACCGGCGTTGGATCCTCGCGGACGAGGCGCGACGGCGGGCACGGGCGGCGGGGCCGACAACTCCTGTCGAGGCCACGGCCTCCGAGAGTCCTGAAGCCTCCGCTCCGGCTCCGGACACTCCGGTAGCCGAGTCGGCCGCCGGACCGTCCGAGCCCGCCGAGTCGGCCGCTGGGCCCTCCGATGCGGCCGACGCCGCGACGCCGGCGCGGCCCGAAGGCGACGCGTCCGCCTCGCGACGCAGGAAGCGTCTGTACGTCACTCTCGCCGCCGCGGCGGTCGTCGTGGCCGTCGCCGTACCGGCCATCATCTTCGGCCCGCTGAACGATCCGTCGACCGACCGTTCACCCGTCGCGTCCGAGGTCTCGGAGGGCGGTGAGTCGAAGTCGCCCACGCCGTCCGCGTCGCCCACCGGATCGCCTTCCCCCGACAAGTCGGCCTCGCCGAAAGCCAGTCCGTCGGCCCGGGAGACCGCGAAGGACAAGGAGGGCGGCGGCGAGGAAGGGAAAGGTACGGGCCCGGTCGCCGAAGTGCCCGTGACGGTGAACACCAGGCCGTACGCCTTCGAGGACCCGTGCACCCAGCGCTATCTTGTCGACCGCCCCCCGGCCGAGGTTCCCCCGCCCCCCAACGAGCCGGACGCGCCCGGCTGGGTCGCCGTGCTCGGCGCGGTCTCCAGCGGCAGCCAGTTCATCGAACTGGCTCTACAGGGCACCGGGAGCGAGACCGTCGTGCTCAACGACCTGAACGTGCGCGTGGTGGGGAGCGCGGCGCCGCTCGCCTGGAACGACTTCGGCACGGGTGTCGGCTGCGGCGGCGGTGTCACGACCAGGGCGTTCACCGTGGACCTGGACGCGGGCCGCCCCAGCGTCGAACCGCAGGGCGGGCAGCGGGACTTCCCCTACAAGGTGAGCGAGTCCGACCCGGAGGTCTTCCAGGTCACCGCGAAAGCCTCGGCCCGCTACGTCAGTTGGTACCTCGAACTGGAGTGGTCCAGCGGCGACCGGGAGGGCACGCTCCGCATCGACGACCACGGGAAGCCGTTCCGTACCAGCGGCGCGCAGGGGCGGCCGTCGTTCGACTACCCGCTCGGGGGCGACTCGAAGTGGGAGACGGCAGCCGTGAACGACCCGGACCAGTATCCGTAGGGAGCCCTCAGCCATGACCGGACTCGGCCCCGTCGCCTGGCCGCCAGCACCGATCAGCACCGAACGGCTCGTGCTCCGTGAGTCCGAGGCCCGCGACCGTGCGGCGTTCATCGAGCTGTTCGCCTCGCCGGAGGTGCGCACCTACCTCGGTGGCCCCCGACCGCGTGACGAGCTCGAACGCGCGGTGCCCGCCGTGCCCGGGCGCCGCCCCGGCCTCTTCGTGATCGATCTCGACGGAGCGATGATCGGCACGATCACGCTCGATCGGCGCGACGCGGAGCGTCCGGGGCACCTTCTTCCGGATGCCCAGGAGGCGGAGCTCGGCTACATGTTCCTGCCGGACGCGTGGGGACGCGGGTACGCCGCCGAGGCGTGCGCGGCGGCACTCGACTGGTTCGCCGACGCACTTCCCGGCGAGCCGGTGGTGCTCTGCACCCAGAGCGCCAACACCCCCTCGATGCGCCTCGCGGCGAAGCTGGGCTTCACCGAGGTGGAGCGGTTCGAGGAGTACGGCGCCGAGCAGTGGTTCGGCGTGCGGACCTGGGGACACTCCTGGTGCTGTGACCGGGTTCGGTAGGAGCCGAGGCCCTTCGCCTTGCGGGGGCAGACGTTAAATCGGATGTGCGTGCGGCGCGGGGTTGTTAGGTTCGCCGTGTGCCGAAGCTGAATCAGATCATCGCAGTCGAAAAGGGCGTCAAGTCCAAGGCCCTCCAAGAGCTGACCCAGGCTCACCAGGACGTGCAGAAGCCCGCCCTGCTGGCCGGCATCTCCCGGACCTACCAGCCCAAGGACGAGGAGGGCGAGCAGCTGCCGCCCGAGTCCACGCGGGTGCAGATCAAGGCCGAGGACGCTCTGCGGGAGACCGCCGGGACGCTGACGCGGCTCTTCGACGTGACCGCGACGAAGGACTGGGCGAACCGGTCCGCGGTCGCGGACGTGGTGGTCGACGGTACGGTGCTGTTGCCCCAGGTGCCCGTCCCGTACCTGTTGTTCCTGGAGAAGCAACTCACCGACCTGCACACCTTCGTGCGCAAGCTGCCGGTGCTCGACGCCTCCGAGTCGTGGAACCTGGACCCCTCGACGGACTCGTGGAAGACGGACCCGGTGCGGACCATCCGCACGAAGAAGGTTCCGCGCAACCACGTGAAGGCCGAGGCCACGGAGAAGCACCCGGCGCAGGTCGAGGTGTACTACGAGGACGTCCCGGTCGGTTACTGGACCACGGTGAAGTTCTCCGGCGCGCTGCCCGCCCGGCGGGTCAACGAGCTCCTCGACCGCGTCGAGAAGCTCCAGCAGTCCGTCAAGTTCGCCCGCGAGGAGGCGAACAACTCCGAGGTCACCGACCAGCGGGTCGGCGACGCGGTATTCGGCTACCTCTTCCGGTAGCCCCACATACGCCCTCCGTCGCGAGCGGAGGGTGCGCGATGAGCGCAAGCTGAAACTGATGTTGAAGCTGATGAAGGGGTGTCAGTTGGGGGTTCGAATCCCTCTCCCCGCACCACGTGCGGGGGTGGCCCAAGCCTGGCAGAGGCGGCCCCATGAAACTCAGATTCTCGCTCCAGTCTCAGTATTCGCCGCCGAACACCGGATCGACCGAGCGTGGGCGAACATCGACGGATGGGGGTTCAAGTCCCTCCGGCGCCTCTCTCGTGGCGCTGTAGTTCAAAGGCAGAACACGTCGATCTCAACATGACCCGCGGTTCTTAAACGCCGCCGGTGTGCGCAAATGGGTGGCAAGCTGGAGCCCGGGAGCTGGACATGCTCCCGGGCTCCGTCACGTACCCGGGTGGGGAGTTGACGGTTGCGGTAGCGGCCGGGAGTCTCGCCGACGAGACCGGTGACGCGACGCGCGCGGCGAGCCCGGTGGAGGCCCCCGAGGCCACGGCGAGGCTGCTGGCCGGCGTCCTGGGCCGACGGGACGAACGCGCGGAGTCGTACGTTGCCGGTACGGTCACGTCGGTGCCGAAATGCCCCTTGAGCTGGGGCTGTTGCAAATCCAATGCCGTTTTTCTGGAACCCATTCGCTGAGACGGAACCCGGACATCCGCAGGATCATTTGCGGATCGACTCGCCCCTAGTGTCGTCGGTGTCAGCAGGGAACACCGCAACCGACAGCCACTGGAGATCATGATGCGTTCGCGTCTCGCCGCCCGTTCCGCCCGTCTCGTCCTGGCCGCCGTGGCCGTGACGGCCCTCGCCGCCACCACCACCGCCTGCGGCCCGGAAGAACTCGCGGACAGCGGAAGCTCCGCGGCCCCCTCCGCCGCCTCGGACGGCGCCGAGAAGGGCGAGGGCAGCGACGAGAGCGACAAGTCCGCCGGTGACAAGTCCTCCACCGGCGGCTCCGACTCCAGCGGCTCCAACGACAAGTCCGACTCCGCAGACAGCGGGAAGAGCGGCTACGGGCAGTCCTGCGGCACCAACGACCTGGACTTCACGGTCACTTCGGAGTCCCAGGCCGGCGGCTACTACCGCGTCACCGCCAAGGCCAAGTCCGGCATCACCTGCTACCTGGACGTCAACACCCCCACGGTGTCCTTCGGTTCCGACCTCGACGGCGTGGCCTCCCCGGTCGGACAGGGTGGCGAGGAGCCGATCAAGCTCACCGGCTCCGCCGTCGCGTACACCGGTATCAACCCCAAGACCACCGAGACCGACGGCGGCACAGAGTTCGAGCACGTCATCATCGGCACGACCGAGGAAGACCCCAACCCGGCCCAGCTGAAGCTCCCCGACACCGCCACCGTCGACAAGCCCATCGTCACCAACTGGTCCACCAACGCGTCGGAGACCGTCCCCGTCCTCGTCTGACGAATGTGGCCGGAAGCTAAGCGGTATCGGCTGCCTCGGGTGCTTCGGCGGCCTCCGGGGCTTCCGGTGCGTCCGGAGCCTCGGCGCCCTCGATCATGTTCGTCTCGCCGAACACGGTCGCGTGTTCCAGAACGTCCTCGGCCGGGTCGTCGATCTGGCCGATCGAGAGCACCGTGAAGCCGCCGTTGTGAGAGTTCGTATGGGTCTCGTCCGCGGCGGCGCCACTGGCCGGGATCACGGCGGCCAGCACCGCCGCGCCAAGGACTGTCAGGGTGCGTGTGGCTTTCATCTCTGGTGGTAGCCCGTCTGCTCGTCGTAGTCCTCATGGTCCGGTCTGTCTATGGCGCAGAACGGGCGCAAAAGTCACGGCTGACGGCGTGTGTCGGGGCGGTATTCACCTCACCGGCGCAGTTGGCGCGACGGTCAGCGGACCACGTCCGCGGTGAAGGCCGCCCAGGCGGCGGGGGCAAGGGTGAGTACCGGGCCGTCGGAGACCTTGGAGTCCCGGACATGCACGGCGGCGGGGTGCGCGGCGACCTCGACGCAGGCGCCGCCTTCTTCGCCGCTGTAGCTGGACTTGAACCACTCCAGTGCGGTGCTCATTGCTCTCCTAGCAGCCGGTCCAACAGGCCTTTCGTCTCTTCGGGGTTGAGGGCCTGCGTCCGCAGCATCGCATATTTGCGAGCCAGGATGCTGACCTCATCCGGGTCCTCGACAAAGAGGCTGCCCCGCTGGGTCTCGGCATAGGCGAGATGCTGATGATCGGGTGTCTCCAGCAGCACGAACGGTCCGGAGAGTCCCGCGTGAGTGGTCCGGCCGAACGGCATGATCTGAAGGGTCAGACCTGGAAGGTCGGCGCTCTCCCGGAGCTGGTGAAGCTGTTCCGCATATACGGCAAGGGAGCCCAGTCGGTCT
This sequence comes from Streptomyces sp. NPDC060366, assembly GCF_042725135.1. Lineage (NCBI taxonomy): Bacteria > Bacillati > Actinomycetota > Actinomycetes > Kitasatosporales > Streptomycetaceae > Streptomyces > Streptomyces sp. NPDC060366. Next base: position 23,631 of record NZ_JBHXDC010000020.1, read on the forward strand.
TTGAGCACGGCTTCGCCGATGAGGAAGCTGCATGTCGGAGGGACCTTGCGGTGCAGGATCTGCTGGCGCTCGATGCGCCCGGCGACGCGGGTGTTGATCTCGTCCTCGCTGAAGGCCGGCACCCTGCTGCGGAAGACCGCTCGCGCATAGTTCTCGGTCTGGAGCAGGCCAGGGATCACCTGGTTCTCGTACCAGGAGATGGCGATCGCCTCCTGCTCCTGGTCGATGAACGCCGCCGCCCACGTCGGATACCGGTCGATCTCCGGCATGTTGTCCACCGCCGTCTCCAACGCCCCCTTCGTCAGCAGCACTTGATCCAGCAGGATCGCCAGATCGGGCTTGAGCAGTCGGCGGCCCTGCTCCACCGACGCGATCGTCTCCGTGTGTACGCAGGCGCGCTCCGCGAGTTGGCGTTGGGTCAGGCCCGCCGCCTCACGGAAGAGGGCCACCAGCGCGCCCACGAGCTTCATCGCCGACGCGTTCTTCCGCTGTCTTTTTCTGCTGTGCATGTCCGACCAACTCCCCGTTCCCGTACGTACGTCACGCCCGTACCGCCCGTACGAAATCTCTGTACGGGCATGCGCACTGCATCAGCGTAATCACAGGCAGTGACAATCGCCCCGTGAATGAGACGAATCCACCCCCCGCCCCGCGTGAGCGCTTCTACCGCCGCGAACGCCGATCCGTGCCCGCCGCCAGGCAGTTCGTACGGGAGGCCGTGACCGACTGGGCGCTCGGCGACCGGCTCGACGATGTCTTGCTGTGTGTGAGCGAGCTGGCGACCAACGCCCTGGTGCACGGAGTTCCGCCGGGGCGCGGCTACCGGCTGAGCCTGTCGCTGCTCGCGGACGGGGTGTTCCGTGTCGAGGTGCACGACAGCGGTGACGGGCGGCCGAGTGTCCGCGAGCCGTACGGGGAGTCGGGGCGCGGGCTCATGCTCGTCGCGGCGCTCGCCGACAAGTGGGGTGTGGGGGAGCGAGATCCCGGCAAGGTCGTGTGGTGCGAGTTCGTGATCTGACCGGTCTGCGTCTCCGGCCGGTCAGTCCCACCAGAACGTCCAGGCCGGCTGGTTCAGCACCTGGTGTGTGGCGTACGCGGGCAGGGTCGTGTGACGGCCCTGGTGGATGTTGTCCGGGCAGAACGCGAAGTGCTCCGCCGCGACCGCCTCGGCCTCCTCCTGGGTCGTCGGCGGGGCGGCCACCGAGACCACCAGCTGGTCGAAGGTGAGCGCCACCACCCGTATCCCGAACCGGTCCTCCCACGATCGAAGCACCGCGCACAGCCGCGCCACGTCGTCCTCGTGGTTCACCGGTCCCGACCAGCCGATCGCCGCCGGTATGTCCGCGCTGCGGCGGGCGGGCACCAGGGCCACTCGCGCGCCCTGCATCCAACTGCCCTCGTCGGTAAGGATGGAGGCGACTTCGGCCGCTTCCTTGTCGGGGTCGGCGGACGACTCCTGCGGGGCGGCGAGGCCCGGCCACTCCTCGTCCTCCGACAGACGCTCCCAGGACTCCGCGAGGATCTCCTCCGTGTCGTGGTCGCCCGGATAGGTCACCGACTCCGGGCTCAGGTCCCACTCCTCCGGCCACTCCTTGCGGTGACCGCCGTGGACGAGCAGCGGATGCAGCCCCGCCCTGCGGGCGGGCAGCAGATCGGCCCATGCGCGGGGGGCCGCCGGCTCGTCCGCGTACCAGAGGAGTGGTTCGTGCCAGGTCCCGTCGATGGTCGTGTCGACCAGCTTGCCGGGCGGCAGTTGGAGCCCCACCGACCGGCCCGAGGGGTCGGTGGCCAGGGCGGGCAGGGGGTTGGGGAGCGTCGCCATGCAGGAGACACTAAAGGCCGCCACTGACAACGGAGTTCAGTCTGTGGAACTTCCCCCGGCCGGTCCCGTACGCAGCAGGTCGGCGAGCCGGGACAGGCCGTCCGCCGAGTGTCCTTCGGCCACCGCGCGGTCGAGCAGCGGCTGCACCGGGGCGAACAGCTCCGTGCTGACGCCCTGCGCGGCGAACGTCTCCAGCAGGTTGGGGAACGCCTCCTGGTTGACGGCCAGGCTCGACACGTCCGTCAGATGCCGCCCCGAGTCGATCGCCGCCGCCCACGCCGGGGCCGAGCCGAGCACCGCGCCCACCCACGGCACCAGCAGCTCCGAGAATTCGGTGGCCGGGACGGACTCCGTACCGACCAGGGCGTACGCCTGCATCACGCCCATGATCATCCCGTACATGCCGGTGAGCAGCGCCAGGTCGTACAGGGCGGCGAGGCCGGGGTCGGTGCCGACGTACTTCGTGCCGCCGAGCGCGGCGAACGTCTCCTGGTGCGCGTCGAAGAGTTCCCGCGCGCCGCTGTAGAAGACGTACGCGTGGGGCCCCGCGATCATCTGCGGGACGGCCATGACCCCGCCGTCGAGGTAGCCGGCACCCTCCTTGGCCGCCCAGGCGGCGAGGTCGCGTGCCTGCTCGGGGGTGCCGTTGGTCAGGTTGGCGACAGTCTTGCCGGTGAGCTGTCCGGAGAGCGGTTCGAGGACGGTGCGGACCGTGTCGTACGTGGTGAGGCAGACGACGGTCAGCGGGCTCGCGGCCACCGCCTCGGCGGCCGTGTCGGCGGGGGTCGCGCCCTGGGCGACCAGTGGGCCGGTCTTGGCGGGGGATCTGTTCCACACGGTGACGGGATGTCCGGCCGTGAGGAACGCGGCGGCCAGGGCGGTGCCCATCATGCCGAGGCCGATGACGGAGACGGCGGGCCTGGGGGTTGTGGTCGGGGACATGCGGGTGCTCCTCCGGGCGGGCGAACTGGGTGGTCGCTCTCGATCTTCGGGCGGAGGACTTCTGCCTACAAGTACTGACTATTTAGTGCGGTACGCACCGGAAGGTAAGCGAGCGAGATACGGAAGTGTGTGCGAGAGATGGGCTGGACGCGGAAGGATGGCGAGGGCCAACTGGCGTACCAGGAGCCTCAGGAGCCCGATCTTGTCTTACGTGCACCATGTCGAGCGGTTCTACGGACTGCCCGCTTTCAACTTCCCGCCGTACGCCGATCCGGCGGACCTGCCACCCGCCGACGCGGTCGCCTGGCGCCTGCACCGGGAGCCGTACGACGCCGAGGAGAGCGCGGAAGACTGCTGGAAGCGGTTCACCGAGTCGGTCGAGCTGGAGAAGGTACGGGCGATCGTCTTCGGTCAACCCTGGTACGACGGCGACGGCGGGATGACGGACGAGCCACTCATCGAGCTGCGCGACCGGCTGACCGGGCTCGAAGCGCTCTTCCTCGGCGATCTGGAGGACGAGCAGGCGATGCTCTCCACGATCAGCCACTGCGACGTCGCCCCGATCCTCCAGGCGTACCCCGGCCTCCGGGAGCTGGCCGTACGCGGCGGGGAAGGCCTCGACTTCCCCGTCTCCGGCCACGAGGGACTGCGTGTGCTGCGCGTCGAGTCCGGCGGGTTGCCGCCGGTCGCGGCGGAACACATCGCCGCCGCCCAACTGCCGTCACTGGAACGCCTGGAGCTGTGGCTCGGCGACGAGAACTACGGCGGCGGCGTCACGGTCGAGCAGCTCGCCCCGCTGCTCACGGGGGAGGGCAAGCCCGCGCTGCGCCACCTCGGCCTCCAGAACAGCTTCATCCAGGACGAGTTGGCCACCGCGCTCGCCTCGGCGCCGGTCGTGTCCCAACTCACCTCGCTGAGCCTGTCGATGGGCACGCTCTCCGACGAGGGCGCCGCGTCGCTGCTCCAGGGGCAGCCGCTCACCCACCTGCGAGAGCTCGATCTCTCCTTCCACTTCATGAGCGACGAGATGATGCTGCGGCTCTGGACGGCGCTGGAGCCGGCGGGGGTCAGGGTGGATCTGACGATGAAGCACGAACGCGAGGCGGACGAGTGGGACGAGGACGGCCGGTACATCGCTGCGTCCGAATGAGCACCTGCGCCACCCACTCCCGTCCAACGTCGAAAGGCCGCACCACCATGTCCCGCGCATCCGAACGTCATGCTCCTGAGTCCCAGGACCCGGACGATCTCCTGATCGTGAGCAAGAATCTCAACGGCAGGTACCCCTGGCAGGATCCCGCCGAGCAGGTGCAGTACGGGCGCGTGCTGCTCGTCGCGGCCAAGCTGAAGTGGAGCCCCGCCGCGGTCGTGGTACGGCTGGGCGCGCTGGGGTACGCCGACGTCCAGCGCTCCGAGGGCCCGCTGCCCGACGCTGTCGAGCCCGACGACGCACCGCTGATCACCGGCGTGGAGAGGAGGTTCGGCGCCGTCCCGGTCGACGTCGACAAGACCGTGACCCTGCGGCAGATAGTCGAATCGGCGGCTCTCACGGACCGCTCCCCGGCCGACGTCGCACGGCGTATGACCGCGTACGGCTACCAGGTCGGGACCGGCGCCCTGCCGCTGCCCGAGACCGCCGACCCGCGTGATGTCGCGCTGATCCTCACCGACCGCAGAAGCTCGGGGTCGTGGCTCGACTGGGGAGACGAGGTGTCCCCGCAGCATGTGCTGGGCGTGGCACTGGAGTTGTCGTGCAGCCCGCACGTCGCCGCGAAGCGGCTGATCGAGCTCGGCTTCCGGCTGCCGTACACGCCCGAGCCGGGGGACGAGCGGCTGCTGAAGTACGCGGACACCCTCGGCGCCGGCTGGCTCGGCCGCTGGACGGCCCCGCCCGTCGGGCACATCCTCGACGTCGTCCGCGATACGGGCCGCTCGCAGGCGGACGTCCTCGCCCGGCTGAACGAACTGGGCTGCCAGCGGCCGGACGGGAACGTGCCCGACGCCCCGGAGGCGGACGACTTCGTCCTCCTCAGCGCGAACCTGGACGGCCACGCGCCCTGGCTGTGGAAGAACAACGTCGTCGGCCTCCAGGTACGCCACATCCTGCGCGCGTCCCTCATCACGGGCCGCAGCCCCGCACAGGTCGCCGAGAGGCTGGCCGCGCTGGGCCACTGGCTCCACGAGAACGCGAACCTGTCGGCGGTCGCCGACGAGTCGGACATCCACCTCCTGGAAACGCTCACCCGCTCGTACCTGGACGACGTCCACCTGGAACACGTCCTGCGCTCCGCGACCCTGACGGGCCGCAGCCCGTCGGACGTAGCCACCCGCCTGACCGAACTCGGCTACCGGCTCCCGGACGAGGTGAAGTACCCGGAGGTACTGCCGGGGGCGCGCGCCGCGTAGGCACGGGTGATGTCCTCGATCGCCGGACGGGCTTATGGCCCGGCCGGCGATCGAGGGCGGATCTACAGGCGCTCGGGGGTGCGGATGCCGAGCAGGGTCATGCCCTGGTGGAGCGTGCGGGCCGTGAGGTCGCAGAGGAAGAGGCGGTTCTCCGCGATCTCCTGCGGCGGGGCCGGCTTGATGACCGGGCACTTGTCGTAGAACGTCGTGAACAGCGACGCCAGTTGGTACAGGTACGCGGTCAGCTTGTGCGGCTCGTACGCGGAGGCCGCCTCGTTGAGCACCTCGCCGAACTGGTCCAGGTGCAGGCCCAGTGCCCGTTCCGCCGGGGCGAGTTCGAGTTCGGGGTGGGCCACCGGGGAGCGGTCGCCCGCCTTGCCGAAGATCGAGCGGGTACGGGCGTAGGCGTACTGGATGTACACGCTCGTGTCGCCGTGCAGCGACACCATCTGGTCCAGGTCGAACTTGTAGTCCCGCGCGGCGGAGGTCGACAGGTCGGCGTACTTCACCGCGCCGATGCCCACCTGCGTGCCGCGTTCGACGATCTCGTCCTCCGTGAGGTCCTTCGCCTTCTCCCGGACGACCGCCGACGCGCGCTCGACTGCCTCGTCCAGCAGGTCCACCAGCCGCACCGTCTCGCCCTCACGGGTCTTGAACGGCTTGCCGTCCTTACCGAGGACGGTGCCGAAGGCGAGCTGGACGGCCTTGACGTCCTCGTTCAGCCAGCCGGCCCGGCGGGCGGTCTCGAAGACCATCTTGAAGTGCAGCGACTGGCGGGCGTCCACCACGTACAGCAGGGTGTCGGCCTTCAGGTTCCCCACCCGGTCGCGGATCGCGGAGAGGTCGGTGGCCGCGTATCCGTAACCGCCGTTGCTCTTCTTGACGATGAGCGGCGTCGGATTGCCGTCCGGGCCCTTCACGTCGTCGAAGAAGACGCACAGCGCCCCGTCGGAGCGGACGGCGACGCCCGTCTCCTCAAGGATGCGGCAGGTCTCTTCGAGCATGTCGTTGTAGCCGGACTCGCCGACGACGTCCTCGTCGCGGATCTCCATGTCGAGCTTGTCGAAGACCGAGTGGAAGTAGATCTTCGACTCGTCCACGAACCGCTGCCACTGGGCGAGGGTCTCCGCGTCACCGGCCTGGAGGGCCACGACGCGGTCGCGCGCTCGGGCCTTGAACTCCTCGTCGGAGTCGAAGATCGCGCGGGCGGCCTTGTAGAGACGGCCGAGGTTCGACATCGCCTCCTCGCCGGAGACGTTTTCCGCGCCGCTGTGGTCCAACTCGTGCGGGTGCTCGGTCAGATACTGGATGAGCATGCCGAACTGCGTGCCCCAGTCGCCGATGTGGTGGCGCCTGATCACGTTCTCGCCCGTGAACTCCAGGATCTCGACCATCGCGGCGCCGATCACGGCGGAGCGCAGATGGCCGACGTGCATCTCCTTGGCGACGTTGGGCTGCGCGTAGTCGATGACCGTCGTGCCGGGGTCCGCGGCGCGCGGGACGCCGAGGCGGTCGTCGGCGGCGCGGGCGGCCAGCGTCTCGGTGATCGCCCGGTCCGTGACGGTGATGTTGAGGAAGCCGGGGCCCGAGACCTCGACCTCCTTGACGAGGTCGCCGGTGGACAGCGCCTGAACGACCTTCGCCGCCAGCTCGCGCGGATTGCCCTTCAGCTTCTTGGCGAGGGCCAGCATCCCGTTGGCCTGGAAGTCCGCCCGGTCGCTACGTCGCAGCAGGGGGTCTGCGGGGCCGGCCTCCGGCAGGGCTGCCGAGAGGGCGTCCGCGATGCGCTGATCGACGGTCGATGCGAGGGAAGTGACCGGGGCCATGGGCTGGGAGCCGTTCCTGTAGAAGGGGATGTCGGTGACCCCATTCTCCCATGGGGCAACAAGTCGTTTTCGCATTGTCGTAAGGGCCTGGGACAATGGCCGTCGCCGCTATCGCAGGCGTATTCGCAGGGCGTATGAGAAAGAAGGACGTACCGACCGTGGCTCAGAGCACCGAGACCGACTGGGTCTCCCGTTTCGCGGACGATGTCATCGCCGAGTCGGAGCGACGTGCGCCTGGCAAACCGGTCGTCGTCGCATCCGGCATCTCCCCCTCCGGCCCCATCCACCTCGGCAATCTGCGCGAGGTCATGACACCGCACCTCGTCGCCGACGAGATCCGCAGGCGGGGGCACGAGGTCAGGCACCTCATCTCGTGGGACGACTACGACCGCTACCGCAAGGTCCCGGCCGGGGTCCCCGGGGTGGACCCGTCCTGGTCCGAGCACATCGGCAAGCCCCTGACGTCCGTGCCCGCGCCGGCCGGGTCCGCGTACCCGAACTGGGCCGAGCACTTCAAGGCGCAGCTGATCGAGTCCCTGGTGGAGCTGGGCGTCGAGTACGACGGGATCAGCCAGACCGAGAAGTATCTGGCGGGGACCTACCGCGAGCAGATCCTGCACGCGATGCGGCACCGGGGCGACATCGACGCGATCCTCGGGCGCTACCGGACGAAGGACAAGGCGGCCGGCCCTCAGAAGAAGGCTCCCCAGCAGCAGAAGAAGGTCGACGAGGCCGAGCTGGAGGCCGCCGAGGGATCGGGCGCCGCCGACGAGGACGACGGCGCCGGATCGGCCGGGTACTTCCCGTACAAGCCGTACTGCGGCAACGAGGGCTGCGGCAAGGACCTGACGACCGTCACGGCGTACGACGACGCGACGACCGAGCTGACCTACGTCTGCCAGGACTGCGGATTCGAGGAGACCGTACGGCTCTCCGAGTTCAACCGCGGCAAGCTGGTCTGGAAGGTCGACTGGCCGATGCGCTGGGCGTACGAGGGCGTGATCTTCGAGCCGTCGGGTGTCGACCACTCGTCGCCCGGGTCGTCCTTCGTGGTCGGCGGGCAGATCGTGCGCGAGATCTTCGACGGTGTGCAGCCCATCGGGCCGATGTACGCGTTCGTGGGGATCTCCGGGATGGCGAAGATGTCCTCCTCCAAGGGAGGCGTGCCGATCCCGGCCGACGCGCTGCGGATCATGGAGGCGCCGCTGCTGCGCTGGCTGTACGCGCGGCGCAGGCCCAACCAGTCCTTCAAGATCGCCTTCGACCAGGAGATCCAGCGGCTGTACGACGAGTGGGACGCGCTGGAGCGCAAGATCGCGGACGGGTCGGTGCAGGCGGCCGACGCCGCGGCGTACTCGCGGGCCACGCGTACGGCCGCCCGTGAGCTGCCGCGTACGCCGCGCGCGCTGCCGTACCGCACGCTGGCCTCCGTCGTGGACATCACGGCGGGCGCCGAGGAGCAGACGCTGCGGATCCTCGGCGACCTGGACCCGGCCGATCCGCTGACCTCGCTGGACGAGGTGCGGCCCCGGCTGGACAGGGCGGAGAACTGGATCACCAGCCAGGTGCCTGCCGAGGCGCGGACGGTCGTCCGTGGCGAGCCCGACCGGGAGCTGCTGGACTCGCTTGACGAGCAGACGCGTGAGGCGCTGCGGCTGCTGCTGGCCGACCTGGACTCGCACTGGTCGCTGGACGGGCTCACGACACTGGTCTACGGCGTGCCGAAGGTACTGGCGGGGCTGGCGCCCGACGCGAAGCCGACGCCGGAGCTGAAGGCCGCGCAGCGGTCGTTCTTCGCCGTGCTCTACCGGCTGCTGGTGAGCCGGGACACCGGCCCGCGGCTGCCGACGCTGCTGCTGGCGGTCGGGGCGGACCGGGTGCGGACGCTGCTGGGCGGCTGAGCCGCTTCGTCGCCGGTGAGGGCCCTCGTCCGACTGATCGGACGAGGGCCCTCACCGTGTCGCTGCATCCTTCGGGCTACCTCGGGTTCGGCCACAGGCACGATGGAAACGGACTTTTCGGACGCGACTCTTGAGGCATGAGAGAAACGATCGAAATCATCGGCTGGGTCCTCGGGATCCAGGGAGTCCTCGGCGTCGCCGGACGCGTGCTCAGTGACAGCGACTGGGGTCTGGTGCACACCCTCATCGACAGTCCGCCCACCGCGCTGTACGTGGTGCTCGCCGTGGTGGGCGCGGCGCTGGCCATGTGGGGGGAGGTGGTGCGCAAGCAGCGTGTCTAGGCGATGTGCTCGGAGTCCTGCGCGTCCAGCTCTTCCTGGTAGCGGCGCGTGAAGTCCTTCACGTAGCCACGCATGGAACTCTCGCTCAACGGGCCGCCCGTGCGGCCCGTCACGCCGTACAGGTCCTGCAAGTAGACCGCGAGCTGGCGGGTGTTGGGCATGCCCTGGCGCTCGCTGACATACCGGCGGAAGGCGTTGTAGTACGCCTCCTCACGGGACATGCCCTCGGGGAGCGTGGGGGTGGGGAGTTCCTCCGGCTCCGGCGCGGGCTCCGGCTCGAAGTCGGGCTCGAAGTCGACCGCGGGCTGGGGGCCGAGGGGGCGGCGGGGCGGGAACTGCTGCGACTGCTGCGTCTGTTGGGCCTGTTGGGCCGCTTGCTGCTGAGGTTGCCGCTGCTCCGCCTGGGGCTGCTGGTCCTCGTACCGCTCGGCCTCGTACTGCTCGTACTGCTGCTGGGCCTGCTCGTACTGCTCGTACTGCTGCTGCTCGTACTGCCGCGGGTCGAAGTCGGGGTCGTACGAGCCCTCGTACTGGCCCTCGGGCGCCCGCGGGGCGGCGAACCAGGGGCTCTCGTGGACAGCGCCACCGTTGTCCTGCGGCTGCTGCCCGTGATCCCGCGCCCACTGCTCCTCTTTTTGGAGCTGGATCCAGTCCTCCTCCGTGAGCTCCCGCTCCTGCTGCGACTGCGGGAGTTCGGGCGCGGACACGGTCGCGGACTCGATCGCGGTCGCCGGGGTCGGCGGGAGCAGGGCCGGTTCGATGCCCGCCGCGGCGAGACCGGCCGGGCCGGTGTCCGCCAGCGGGACGCCGTACTTGGCGAGCCGCAGCGGCATCATCGCCTCGATGGGCGCCTTGCGGCGCCAGTTGCGGCCGTAGCGCGCCTGGAGGCGGGCCTGGTAGATGAGCCGGTCCTGTTCGAGCTGGATGATGTCCTCGTAACTGCGGATCTCCCACAGCTTCATCCGGCGCCACAGCTTGAACGTGGGGATGGGCGAGAGCAGCCAGCGGGTGAGGCGGACGCCCTCCATGTGCTTGTCGGCGGTGATGTCCGCGATGCGGCCGACCGCGTGGCGGGCCGCCTCGACGGAGACGACGAAGAGGATCGGGATCACCGCGTGCATGCCCACGCCGAGCGGGTCCGGCCAGGCGGCGGCGCCGTTGAAGGCGATGGTCGCGGCGGTGAGCAGCCAGGCGGTCTGGCGCAGGAGCGGGAACGGGATCCGCATCCAGGTCAGCAGCAGGTCGAGCGCGAGCAGGACGCAGATACCCGCGTCGATACCGATCGGGAAGACGATCGAGAACTGCCCGAAGCCCTTCTTCTCGGCGAGGTCGCGCACGGCGGAGTACGACCCCGCGAAACCGATCGCGGCGATGAGAACCGCGCCGGCGACGACGACGCCGATAAGTATTCGGTGCGTGCGAGTGAGCTGCATCGCGGCCACCCGTGGCCCCTCCCGTCCTGGACATCTGGCGGGGCACAGCCTGGCACATGTGTGCGGATGCTGTGTCCCTGGGAGCCTTGCGGCGCCGGGGAGTTGGGGCCCGGGGGCGGCGTACTGGGGTTTTTGTCCTCAATCGCCGGGCGGACTCGGGTGGTGCGGGGGCGCGGGCCGGGCCGGCTGCCGGGCGCCCCCGGGGCGGTCTACTCGGCCGCCGCCGGAACGGCCGCCACCGCTTCCTTCGTCGCCTTCGTCGCGCCCTTCACCAGGTCCGACGCCGCCGGGGACTTCGCGCCCGCGTAGCCCGCGCCGTTGTACGTGAGCGTGATGACCACGTTCTCCGAGCGCGCCACGACCGTCGCGTAGCCGAACGTCTCGCCCGTCTTCGACAGGCTGTATGTGATTGCCGTCGCCTCCGTGCCCACGCCCGGCGTCGGGGTCGCCTTCGCGCCCTTCGCACCCTCGGTGGCGCGCGCCTTGGCGACCTCCTTCTTGTAATACTCCGCGGCGCGGTCCTGGCCCGAGCCGATGCCCTCCTCGGAGTCGTACCGCATGAAGGAGATGTCCAGCCAGCGGTACTGCGAGCCCTTGACGCCGTTGTCGTCCAGGCCGTTCCACGAGCAGCTTCCGCGCGTCGTTATGTCCGAGGACTTGCCCGCCGAGCCCGACTTGTCCTTCGCCTTGGGCACCAGGTCCGCCGTCGTCTTCGCGGCGATCGACTTGCACGGATCGGCGGGCAGGGACGTGAACTTGGCGGGAGCGACCTTCGTCGCTTCCTTCGAGGCCGAGGCGGCCGGCTTGTCCTTGCCGCTGTCGGAGTCCGAGCCCGAGTCGGAGGAGCAGCCCGCGGCGACGATCATGACCGGGACGGCCGCGCAGGCGAGCATGCGCAGACGGGTGCGGGTGCGGGAGCGGCTGGGTCGCGGGGCTGATCGCTGCATGGTTCCTTCACTCGGTAGTCGTACGGTCCGATCGGCCACGGTAACCGCACGGGGCGTGGCTACGGGCCCGGGCGGCGGACTCGGCCCCGGGCGGACACCCGGCCCGAACGTGGCCACGGACCCTCTACTCGTTGAGCTGGTCGGCCAGCTTCCGGGCCAGTCCCCGGGCCTTTTCCTGCAGTTCCTTGCTGTCGGGGACCGTCGTCGAGTGGGCCGGCTGCTCCGCGTACCGCACCGTCACGACCACATTCGATGTGCGAAAGACCACGCTGACCGTACGGCGCTTGGCGGCCGAACCGGACGCGGCGAAGACGTCGTCCACGAAGGCCGCGTCGCCGAGGTCGTCCAGCAGGCGGGGCTGGAGGCCGGGGGGTGTCGTCGCGGCGTTGGGGGTCTTGCCGGGGGAGGGCGAGCCGGCCGGGCCCGTGTCGCCGTCGCTGTCGGCGTCATCGTCCGAGTCATCGGTCGCGCCGGCCGCGGGAGGCGGCAGGGCAGCGCCGTCCTCCTTCTTCGCGTAGACCTCCTGCGCCTTGTCGGCGTCGCTCACCGCCGGGTCGTAGGACACGACGCGCTCGACGTCGATCACCAGATTGTGCGAGGCGTCCGGGGAGTCGGCGGTCCACGCGCACCCGACGCGGCGGTCGGTGTCGTACGTCACGGCCGCCGTGCCCTTGTACGCCTTCTCCCGCTGCTCCTCGGGGAGCTGGGCGACGCCCGGCAGCAGATCCCGCAGCGTGGCGGGGTCCACGGAGCCGCACGGCTCGCGCAGGGTGCGGTACTTGCCCGGAGGCGCGGTGGTCGTGGTGGGGACACCGGCCTTGGCGTCGATGTCGGAGCCGTCGCCACCGGTGCCGGAAGTACAACCCGCGACGAGAGTCACGAGCAGCGCCGCCAGGCCGGGTACGTACGCCTTTCGCTGCACGGTCCCGGGCTCCTTTCTACGCGATGTGGACATGAGTTCTAAGCGGTCGTACTGATGAGAACTATGCAGGTGCCGTGCTGGTTCCACGTACGGCACAACTGGCGAGTTCACGCGAAAAGCGTTTGCCGCCGCATGGCGTGCGGTGGAGACAATGTGTACCTCACGCATTGCCGTGGATGCCGGTCCGCTGTCTGATTTGGCGGCCCTGGTTCCGGTTTTTGCATTATCAGACTTTCGGGAAGATTTTCGGGGGAATCGAGGAACTATGTCGTACGTGGAAGTGCCGGGCGAGAAGGTCCCCATCCGTATGTGGACGGACCCGGCCTCGGTCGAGGACGTGGCGATGCAGCAGCTGCGGAACGTGGCGACGCTGCCCTGGATCAAGGGCCTCGCGGTCATGCCGGACGTCCACTTCGGCAAGGGCGCGACGGTCGGCTCGGTCATCGCGATGCAGGGCGCGGTCTGCCCGGCCGCGGTGGGGGTGGACATCGGCTGCGGCATGTCGGCGGTCAAGACGTCCCTGACGTCGAACGACCTGCCGGGGGACCTGTCGCGGCTGCGGTCCAGGATCGAGCAGGCGATTCCGGTGGGGCGGGGGATGCATGACGATCTGGTGGAGCCCGACTCGATCGGCGCCGGCTGGGACGACTTCTGGACGCGGTTCGACGGGATCGCCGAAGCGGTCAAATTCCGTCAGCAGCGGGCGGTGAGGCAGATGGGAACGCTCGGAGGCGGGAATCATTTTGTCGAGTTCTGCCTTGATTCGACCGGATCCGTCTGGCTGATGCTGCACTCCGGCTCCCGGAACATCGGCAACGAGCTGGCGGACTTCCACATCGGCGTGGCACAGGGCCTTCCGCACAACCAGGACCTGATCGACCGGGACCTCGCGGTCTTCGTCTCGGACACCCCGGAGATGCGGGCGTACCGCAACGACCTGTTCTGGGCGCAGGAGTACGCGAGTTACAACCGCGCGGTGATGATGGACCTCTTCAAGAACGTCGTCCGCAAGGAGTTCAAGAAGGCGAAGGTCACCTTCGATCCGGTCATCTCCTGCCACCACAACTACGTCTCCGAGGAGCGCTACGACGGCATGGACCTGCTGGTCACCCGCAAGGGCGCGATCCGCGCCGGGAGCGGTGACTACGGGATCATCCCCGGCTCGATGGGCACGGGTTCGTACATCGTGAAGGGCCTGGGCAACGAGGCGTCCTTCAACTCCGCGTCCCACGGAGCCGGCCGCAAGATGAGCCGGAACGCCGCGCGCCGGAAGTTCTCGGTGCGTGACCTGGAGGACCAGACGCGGGGCGTGGAGTGCCGTAAGGACTCCGGCGTCGTGGACGAGATCCCGGGCGCGTACAAGCCGATCGAGAAGGTCATCGACCAGCAGAGGGACCTGGTCGAGGTGGTGGCCAAGCTCAAGCAGGTGGTCTGCGTGAAGGGCTGACGGCCACCGTCCGGGGGGATGTGGGGGCGCCGCGCACGCGGTGCCCCCACATCCGTGTCACGGCTTGTGCGGGTGGGCGGTGCGGGTCGAGGACTCGTAGGCGCGTTGGGTCAGGCCGATTTCCGCCACGTTCTTCGTCAGTTCGAAGTTGAGCCAGCTCGCCACATGGACCAGTTCCACGTTCTCGCCCCAGGGCAGACCCGCCGTCCGGGACTTCGAGTCGAGGTCGGCGTCGGTGAGCCGGAGCAGTTCCGTGCGCCAGGCGTCCTTCAGGGAGTTCAGCCAGGTGATCGTGGCGTCCGTGGTGCCCGGCCAGTGGATGGACTCGCGGGGCGGGGCTCCCGGGCCGAAGCAGTGGGTGAGGGTGGTCGTCCACCAGTAGCCGATGTGCCAGGTCAGCCAGCCGATCGAGGTGCTGGGGACCGGGTCGGGCTCAGGGACCTGCCAGTCGGCCACCCAGTTGCCCTCGGCGTCCGGGCGGACCGTCCAGCAGTCGGGGGACGGTTCCCAGAGGCAGGCCCGGTCGTCCAGGTCCTTGAGGTAGTACTCGAACAGCGCCCAGGCCATGTCGAGTTGGCGGACCAGCAGGTCAACGCGGGGGACGGTCGTCGTCATGACGGCGAGCGTTCCACCGGGGGAGGGGGCGGGCAAACGATTTGTTGTTGCCGCGAGGCCCCCGCCTTGGTGTTCACTGGCGGCGGAGCCGAGCCACCCACAGACCCGACAGAGCATGGAGAAACGCCTTCGTGACCGATCGACCCAATCTGCTCGCCGACTGCGGAAGCTGCTTCGGGCTGTGCTGCGTCGCGCTGCCCTTCGCCGCCTCGACGGACTTCGCCGTCGACAAGAAGGCCGGGCAGCCGTGCGTGAACCTGCGGAGCGATTCGCGTTGCGGCATCCATACGAGGCTGCGGGAGAAGGGCTTCCAGGGCTGCACGGTGTACGACTGCTTCGGCGCCGGCCAGCAGGTCTCGCAGGTCACCTTCGGCGGGCGGGACTGGCGCGAGGACCCGGCGACGGCGCGGCGGATGTTCGCCGTGTTTCCCGTGATGCGGCAGCTGCACGAACTGCTCCGGTATCTGACCGAGGCCCTGGCGATGGAGACCGCTCGCGGCCTGCACGGGGAGCTGCGGGCCGCCCTCGACGCGACCGAGCGGCTGACCGCGAGTGACCCCGAGACCCTCCTGGAACTGGACGTCGCCGGTCACCGGGCGGGCGTCAGCGAGCTGCTGCTGCGCACCAGCGAAGTCGTACGCGCCGGGGTCCGGGTCAAGCGCAAGGAACGCAGGGGCGCCGATCTGATGGGCGCCAGGCTCAAGGGCGCCGACCTGCGGGGCGCCAATCTGCGGGGTGCGCTCCTGATCGCCGCCGATCTGCGCGGCGCGGACCTGCGGACGGCCGATCTGATCGGCGCCGACTTCCGGGACGCGGACCTGCGGGGCGCCGATCTGACCGGCGCCCTGTTCCTCACGCAGTCGCAGCTCGACGCGGCGAGGGGCGACGCCGCGACCGTGCTGCCGGCCTCACTGGCGCGCCCCTCGCACTGGTGAGTGGAGGGGCTGGAACGGTGATCGGGTCAGCCGCGCCGTTCCGCCGCACGCAGATCGCGCGCCCGTGACAGTGCGTCGTCGAAGTCGCGCTGGGTGTCGTCGGACCAGTGCATCAGGTCCGCCAGGACGCGTGAGAGCGTCTCGCCGGGGCTGCGGCGCCAGCCGTCGCCGGAGAGGGTGTACGTCTCCAGCGCCGCGCTCGCGCGACGGACGGCGGCGTCCCGGCGGGCGTCCTCGGGACCGTGAATCTCTTCGGGACGGCGGGTGCCCCCGGTCATCCGAGTTCCCTGTGCACCTTGGTGTTGGACGCCTGTGCCCGGGGGCGTACCACCAGCAGGTCGATGTTCACGTGGTGCGGACGGGTGACCGCCCAGGTGATGGTGTCGGCCACGTCCTCCGCGCTGAGCGGCTCCGCGACCCCCTCGTACACCTTCTCCGCCCGCTCGGTGTCCCCGCGGAAGCGCGTGGAGGCGAACTCCTCCGTCTTGACCATGCCGGGCGCCACCTCGATCACGCGGACCGGCGTGCCCACGATCTCCAGGCGGAGGGTTTCCGCCAGGACATGCTCCGCGTGCTTGGCCGCGACATAGCCGCCGCCGCCCTCGTACGTGGCGAAACCGGCGGTCGAGGAGAGGATCACCACCGTGCCGTTGCCGCTCGCGGTGAGGGCGGGGAGCAGGGCCTGGGTGGTGTGGAGGGTGCCGATGACGTTCGTCTCGAACATCTGGCGCCAGTCGTCCGGGTCGCCGCTGGCGACCGGGTCGGCGCCGAGCGCGCCGCCCGCGTTGGCGACCAGTACGTCGACGGACGGGAGGCGGCCGAGTTCGGCGGCGAAGGCGTCGACGGCGGCGCGGTCGGTGACGTCGAGGACATGGGCGGTGGCCGAGTGTCCGGCCGCGTTGATCTCGGCGGCCAGCGCCTCGATGCGGTCCTTGCGGCGGGCGGTCACGACGACGTGACAGCCGGCGGCGGCGAGTTGGCGAGCGGTGGCGGCTCCGATGCCGCTGCTGGCTCCGGTGACGACGGCGGTGGGGGTACCGGCGACGGTCATGGCGTGCTCCTCGCGCGTGTGGGCGACTGATCGACTCCCGGCCAGGATAGGCAGGCGGTGCGGCTCAGTGGTCGCGCGGGGCGTACATCAGCACGGCCATGCCGACGAGACAGATGAGCGCGCCGATGATGTCGTAGCGGTCGGGGCGGTAGCCGTCGGCGACGACGCCCCAGGCGATCGAACCGGCGACGAAGACGCCGCCGTACGCGGCGAGGATGCGGCCGAACTCGGCGTCGGGCTGGAGGGTGGCGACGAAGCCGTACAGGCCGAGCGCGACGACTCCGGCGCCGATCCAGATCCAGCCCTTGTGTTCGCGTACGCCCTGCCAGACGAGCCAGGCGCCGCCGATCTCGAAGAGGGCGGCGACGGCGAAGAGGGCGACGGAGCGGGCTACGACCATGTGATCAGCGTGCCACGAGGGCGAAGGCCGCCATGAGGGCGGAAGACGACTCGCCACGCTGACGGTTGGTCAGGTAAGGGAAGGTTGTGGGGGTATCTTCCGATTATGCGTGTAATGCACAGAGCGATGATGGTGGTGTCCGCCGCGGCCGTGGCCGTGATGATGGGCGCGGGTTCGGGCTCGGGCGTGGAAGCCCCCGGCGCGGGCGTCGGCCAGGGTTCCGAACACGGGCCCGAACAGGGTCCGGCCGAGGCCGACGTCGCGCACCACGGCCATGTCTCCCTGCGGGGCGGGCGGCTCGCCGTACGGCTGTCGACCGGCAACCACGGCCCGTCGGACCTGGCCGGCGCCACGGCCAGGATCGCGTTCTCCGAACAGCTGGCCGTCGGGCAGGCGCTGCCCGTCGGGTGCCTGTGGGGCGGGAACCAGGTCGTGTACTGCCAGGCGGGCGCGTTGCGGGCCGACGGACGGGACAGCGAGTTCCTGCTCGATCTGCGGACGGTCGGCGATCCCGCCGAGATGTCCATGGACATCGCCACCGTGTGGAACGGCGGCGCCGTGGACCTGAACCCCGACAACGACAAGCACCACGTGCTCGTCCCGGCCACCGGCGATCTGTACATCTACTGAATCCGGGTCCCGACAACAGGTAGGGCCCGGCAACTACGCCGCCGCGCCGCCGAATTCGCGCAACGCCTCATCCACGATCGCCGCCAGCCGCGCGTGGTGCGCGCCGCGCCAGTAGACCCTGCCGCAGGCCGTGCACTGCGCGAAGACGTCGTACGTACGCTGCGTGCCCTGCTCCAGCCTGGCCTGGACCGAGTCCTTGTCGGCCGCCCCGAGCGGACCGTTGCAGGCCGTGCAGCGGGTCCACGGGGCGAGCACGGGCGCGAACCGTCCCAGAACGTCCCTGAGCTGGTCGTCCGTGCGGTCGCTGTAGATGTACGCCCCCGCCCAGATCTCCCGGCGCCGCAGCAGGCCCCGGTCGCGGGAGAGCATGACCCGTCGCTCCTTCGCCGAGAGCGCGGCCAGCGCCGGATCGCCGATGTCCTCGCTCTCGTAGGCCGCGTCGACGCCCAGCAGCCGCAGACGGCGGGCGAGGGTGCCGAGGTGGACGTCGAGCAGGAAGCGCAGCGGTGCGCCCGGTACGCGCTGCGGCCTGGCCACGGCCCGTACCTCCACCGACTCGCCCGCCGACGGGATGTGCGACGTGGCCACCGGGCGTCCGTCGACGAGGAGTTGACCGGCCTCGGTGAGCGGGACGCCGAGGGATTCGACGACGTGGCCGAGCGTGGACGAGCCGTCCGTGGCCACGGCCGTACGCCCGCCGCGCCGCCCGGCCGGGACGAAGACGTGCAGCTCGGAGGCGAAGGTGAGGTGGATCTCCGGTCCGTTCACATCGTCAGCATGTCACCGGGCCGCGAGGCGGGCCAGGGCTTTCCGCGTGGGCGCGGCATCGGTCCGTGATCGCTCGCCGACACTCCGCGATCATTCCGCGACTCCGCGACTCCGTGATCACCGCGCCTCCAGATCCAGCCGCCACTCGTTGCACCGCATCATGTGGCCGACCGGATACTCGAACTCGCCCTCCCCGAGCAGTTCGAAACCCGCCTTGCGGCACACCGCGTTCGACGCGCCGTTGTCCACCGACGGGTACGCCATCAGATAGCGGTGCCCGCGCTCCGCCCGCGCCGCCTCCACCACCGCCTTCGTCGCCGCCACCGCGAGCCCGCGCCCCTGGAACTCCCCGAGCACGCCCCAGCCCGTCTCGTACACGTCCTGCCCCTGCCAGGTGGTCTCCCAGAAGCCGGTGTTCCCCACCGGAACGCCGTCCGGCAGCAGGACGATCCGGAACATCCGGCCCTTGCCTGTCCGGTCGGCGCTCAGGGCCACGTACCTGTGGTGCCTGACGAGCAGTTGGTCCTCGGTCTCGGGGCCGCCAAGATGCTCCATCAGCTCCGGCGCGTTGGCGGCGCGCAGCAGGCCGAGGTCCCCTTCCGACCATGGCTCCAGCCGCACTCGGGGTGCTTTCATTTCCATGTGACCGACTCTAGGTCGGGGCACTGACAACGGGGCACTGACGACGAGGCCATGACAGAGGCACCGGCAACGGAGCGCCGACAACCGGAGCGGGAGGTGCGGTCGCGTGAGCTACACGGGCGTCTGGTCGGTCGGCGCCGTGCCCGACGCCGAGGTCGTCGCCCTGCCCCGGCGGTTCGCCCATCTCGACGAGACCTGGACCGTCCCGGACGGCTGCGCCGAGGACCTGGGCTGGTGGCTGGGCGGCGGCGACCGCGAACCGTACTTCACGCCCGAACCGACCCCCGCCGCACACCGCTTCGCCGCGTTCGCGCGCGGCGGCGGCCCCTCCGCCCCCGCCGTGGTCGCCATGAAGGACGCGGCGACCGGCCTCCTGCGACGTGCCGACGCCGACGGGAGCGATCCGGACGCGCTGTTCGCCGTTGCCGTACGCAAGGGGGAGCCCGCGACCGCGCTCCACCACGGTCTCGGCGCCGAGGCGTCGTCCCGGCTGCCGGGCTGGTTCGGGGACTTCCTCCTCACCGCCGACGAAGTGCGGGCCGTGCTGCCGGGCGCCGAGTCCGTGCTGGCCGTGACGGGGCCCCGGCGCAGGGAGGTACTCGCCCGCATCGACGCCTGGGCGTACGCGATGGCGGACGCGCCGGAGGGGGAGTTCGACTCCGCCGGGCTGCTGGCGGGGCCGCTGCGGGTACTCCGGTACGCCGCCGCCCACGGCCTGGGCGTCGTCGCCGTGACCGAGAGCTACTGACGAGAGCTACCGGACCGAGTGCGCGTGCGCGTACGCCGTCGGCGGCACGCCCACCGTCGCCGTGAAGTCCCGCACCAGATGCGCCTGGTCGCTGTAGCCCAGCTCGGCCGCCAGCGCCGCCCAGTCGACTCCGTCCGCCGCTTCCGCGCGCTCCAGCGCCTCGTGGATGCGGTGACGGAGGATGACCCACTTCGGCCCGACTCCCACGTAGGTGGCGAACAGCCGCTGCAACGAACGCACCGACAGCCCGGCCGCCGTCGCGAGCTGCGCCGCCCGCCGGATCGCACGGTCCTCGCCGACCAGAGCGACGACCCTCATGGCCTCGTCCGCCTGCGGGTCCGGCCGCGCGCCCAGACCCAGCAGGTACGTGTCGAGCGCGGCGACCCGCGCGTCCTCGCCGGGCGGGTCCAGGACCGCGCCGACGTCCGCGTCGCTCGCGGGCAGCACCTCGGCGATCGGCACCCGCCGGCCGGACCACTCGGACACCGGCCACGCGGGCGCGAACGGCCGGAAGCCGCCGGGGCGGAACTTCACCCCGCACACCCGGCCGCGTCCCTCCAGCTTCTGTGTGAACAGTTCGAGCCCGATCCCCGCGACCTCGCCCCAGGGCGGGGCCGCGCCGAACCGCTGGAAGACGACGTTCACCGAGGGGTGCGGGACGACATGGGAGGCGTAAGGCTCCGACAGATCCCAGTCGATCAGCCAGTACAGCTCCACGTAACGGCGCAGCTCCGGTGCCGGCAGGCGGCGGCGGAAATCGGCCCGAGCGAAGAGTCCGGAGGCGTCGACGATGCCTCGGGTGTCGCGCCGTGGAGCTGCTGCCATGGCGGGATCCTATGTCGCGTTTGTTCAATACGCGCGAGGGCCGCCGACCATAGCGTCGGTGCCATGGACGACAAGATCAGCACCCTCCTCGAAGCGGCCGCCGCCGACGCTCTGCCGGTGCTGCGCGGTGTGCGCGACGACCAGCTCACCCTGCCCACCCCCTGCGTCGAGTACGACGTGCACGGCCTGCTCGACCACCTCTTCCAGGTGATCACCAACTTCCAGGCGCTCGCGGGCAAGGGCGAGTCCGACTTCGGCTCCCCGCCCGAGCGCCTGTCGGACGACCGGCGCGAGCGGTTCGCCGCCGAGATCGACGGGCTGATCGGGGCATGGGCCGCGCCGGGCGCGGAGGACGGCCTCACCGGAGCCATGAACATGCCCGCGCGGACCGTCGGCGCGATGGCACTCGGCGATCTGACCGTGCACTCCTGGGATCTGGCCCGCGCGACCGGGCAGCCGTACGAGCCGGACGCCGCCGTCGTAAGGATGCTGGGCGTCGAGTTCGCGGCGCTGGCGCCGACGGCCCGGTCGATGAACGTCTTCGGCGAGCCCTTCCCGGTGGGCGGGGACGCGACGGCGTTCGAGTCCCTGTTGGCCGAGACCGGGCGTGATCCCGGATGGCAGCCGCCGGCCCACGCGTGAGCCGCGCCTGTCCTCAGTCAACGGACAGACTTGAGGTGCCGGCCCGCGTGATCGCCGACTCCACCGCCGCCACGCGGTCCGCCAGCAGGCCGAGCGCCGCGACCGCCCGTGTCATCAGGTCGCCCTCCGGGCCGCCGAGTGCCTGCCTTCGTACGTAGGCCGCCTTGATCTCCGCCCAGCGGTCGGCCTGTTCCGGTGTCAGCGACGACCGCAGCTCGGCCAGCCGCAGCAGATTCGCCTCGGCGCCCGTGGTGAGGGTCTGCGCCTCGCCCGCGTAGTGGTCGCCGATGACGGCCGCCAGCTCGGCGTCGTTCATCACCGGGTCGATGCGCGCCGCGATCTTGTTCATGTTGCGGTACGAGCCCTGGAGCTGGAACGGCGGTGCGGTACGCGACTCGTCCGTCCGCGCCGCCGACGCGATGTACGCCTCGTTCACGGCGAGGACCGTGCGCCGGGCGGTCAGCAGATGCCGCAGGACGGCGAGGACACGCTCCAGCTCGGCGGGGGCGTACGGGTGGACCAGGGCCTCGGACGTGGCTCCGGGGGCGCCGTCCGCGAGGCGTACCAGCACGTCGAGATCGCGCCGGTCGCGGCCCGCGAGGGGCGCGAGCACCGGGTTGGACGTGAGGGCGTTCTCCACGAAGCTCAGCGCGAACACGTCCTCCTTGCCGGTCAGTACGTTGCCGAGGTTCCACACGTCAGCGCGGTTCGCGAGCATGTCGGGGACCCGGAAGCGCCCGCCGGTGCCGGTGTACGGATTGCCGGCCATGCAGACCGCGAACCGTTTGCCCCGCAGGTCGTACGTGCGCGCCTCGCCCTCCCACACGCCCTCGATGCGGCGTTGCGCGTCGCACAGCGCGATGAACTTCTGAAGCAGCTCCGGTGACGTGTGCTGGATGTCGTCCAGGTACAGGAGGGTGTTGCTGCCCGCCGCCAGCGCGAAGTTGATCTTCTCGACCTCCTGGCGCGCGGTGGCGTTCGGTGCCTCGGCCGGGTCGAGCGAGGTGACCGCGTGGCCGAGCGCCGGACCGTCGACCTTCACCAGGAGGAGGCCGAGCCGGTCGGCGACGTACTCCATGAGCGTCGTCTTGCCGTAGCCGGGCGGTGAGACGAGCAGCAGAAGTCCGTTGGTGTCGGTGCGCCTGCTGTCGTCGGAGGTGCCGAGCTGCTTGGCGAGGTTGTCGCCGATCAGCGGCAGGTAGACCTCGTCGATGAGCCGGTTCCGTACGAAGGAGGACATGACCCGGGGACGGAACTCGTCCAGCCGCAGCCGGGCCCGCTCGCTGGCCACCAGGGCGGTGCGCTGTCGCTGGTAGGCGCGGAAACCGGGAACCGTCCGCTCGCGGAAGTTCCTTGTCTTGAAGAGGAGTTCGTCGATCCGTACGGTCATCCGGCGGCCGGTGACGCGCGGATGGCTGCCGAGCAGGCCGTCGACCTCGGTGGTGAGGTCCGCCGTGGAGTCGTACCGGTCGAGTTCCGGGCAGAGCGCGACGGCCACCGCCTCGGCCAGGTCTCCCGCGTCGGCTCGCTCGCCCGGCGCGTGGGACGCGGCGCTGTACGACATGAGCCACGCCTCGACGAGCTGTCGCCGGGCGGCGAGGCTGTCGTCCCGCGCCTGCTTCAGGTCCTCGTTGAATGCGGGGCCGCCGGGGGAGCGGTGGAAGCCGTCGAGCAGTGCGCGGGCCGCCGCGCCGGTGACGAAACCGGGCGGGCCGCTGGTCAGCTCCTCGAAGAGGTAGTCGGCGACGTGGAGGGGATCGGCATCCGTGACGGCACCTGTGACGTCATCCGTCTCGGCACCCGTCCCGGCACCCGTCCCGGCACCTGTGTCAGCTCCGGTGTCGGCGCCGTGCGCGCCGAAGTCCCGTACCGCCGACGCCACCTCCGTACGGAAGGCGTCGATCCCGACGGCCGGCCCGAACGTCTCGCGCACGCGCGCCAGCGACACCGCCCGCCGCGTCCAGTCCTCCCGTGACCGGGCCGTCACGCCGTGCGCCCAGAACAGTTGCGCCGCCGCGCGGGCCGCGGGCGGGTGGCGCAGCAGACCCGCCTCGTCGTGCAGACGCAGCAGCGCGGTGAGGAGCGCCGTCGCGTCGTGGTCGTGGACACCGCGCTGGTGGCCCTCGTCGTACGCGGCCTCCGCCGCCGCGCGGACGAGCGCCGGGAGGTCGTCGGCGTCCCGGAGCCCGGCGGCGCCGTGTTCGGCCAGCAGACGGGCGGCCAGGTGCTCCGCGCGGTAGACCTCGGGGGACTCGGAGGGCAGCAGTTGGCTCCAGTACGGGCGGGTCGCCTCGAACGCGGGGTCGGTGACGGGATCGCGGTAGTCGGTGCCGGTGAGCGCGAGCGCCGTGCGCTCGCCGTGCGGGACGAGGGTCAGCTCCGGCGTCCGGGTGTTGACCGCGAAGGTGTGGCGGCCCAGGCGGATCGTGGCGCCGCCGTCCGCGTACAGGTCGGTGCGGTCGCGCAGGGCGCGTGCGGCCTCCTGGCGGGCCGAGGTGAGCCGGCCGTCCAGTTCCTCCGCCCGTACCCGGTCGCCCAGCTCACGCAGTTCGCCGGCCGTGCGGCGGACCTTGGCGACCATCGGGTCGGAGGCGAAGTAGGTGTTGACGGCGTCGGTGTCGGCGAGCGAGGAGAGCCTGCGGGTGATCGAGCCGAGTACGCGCACGGCCGACTCGGCCAGCCGCTCGGCCCGCCGCGCGCGGGCGTCCTGAAGGCTCTGCCTGCGGGCCGCGAACGCCTCGTAGACCTCGGTGCGCTTGGCTTCCAGCTCGGCGAGGAAGCCCTCGTACTCGACGAAGCGGGACTCAAGGTCCTCCAACTGAAGAAGCAGCGAGGCCAGTTGTTCGTCGCAGGTCTCGGGGGTGTCGGCGGCGGCGAGCGCGCCGGTCACCGCCTGTCCCAGCAGGGCGAATTCGGCGGCGAATTCGGCGCGGCCCTCGTGGTCGAGGAGTTCGGAGCGGCGCGCTTCGAGCGTGGCGCGGGCGCGGTTGACACCGCCGAGGACGTCCGCGACGCGCTCCAGGACGGACGTGCGGACGACGGTGTCGCCGATGTCGAGCCCCGTGACGACGTCGGTGACGGTCCGCAGCCCGGCGGCGTGCTCTCGGAGGCGGTCGGCGACGGGTGCGGCCTCGGCGACGGTGGTGATGGCCGCCGCGTCGGCCGTCAGCCGCTCGACCTCCGCGTGGTGGCCGGCGAAGGCGTCCTCGCGTCCGAGGAAGGCGACGGCGCGGCGCGCGGCGGCGTCGATGTCGCCCTCGGTGGCCGCGACGAGGGAGTCGATCCGGTCGGTGTCCGCGTACCGCATCTCCTTCAGTGTCACCAAGTGGCCTTGTGCACGGCGGAGTTCGGTGAGCCGGTCCACCCAGTCGGCCGCGCTGCGGGGTGCCTCGCCACGGACGCGGCGAACGAGCGCGGTGACCTTGGCGGCGGACTCGGTGAGCGCGTCGGCGGCCTGTTTGGTCAGGGTCCGTACGGTCTCGAACTCGCCGAGCACCTGCTCGGCGGTGGCCCTGATCTCGGCCAGCAGGTCGTGCGGGGCGTCCAGTTCCGGGTCGGTCAGCCAGTGGTGACGGTCGGCGGCGCGGGCGCAGGCGGTGACGAGCGAGGCGTACGCGGCCGTCGTCGGCGTCGCGGTGGGCGCCGTCGTCCCGGCGACCGCGCGGGCGATCGAGAGACAGTCCGCGATACCGCGCACGAGGTCGGCGTTGCCGACGCGGGCGAGGGGCCCGGTGCCGGCGGGGCGGGTGGCGGCGTAGGTGTCTGAGACGTACGGCGAGTGCCAGAGCTGGAGCGGATGCACCCGCGCGGGCTCCGTCGCGGCGCGCAGGGTCATGAGGGCGCCGTCGTCGAAGACGGCGTACCCGGAGCCGGTCAGCGGCGCCGCGGCCTCCTTACGGATGACGTTGTACGGCAGGAGGAGGGTGCGGCCCTCGGCACGGTCCTGGAAGACGTACAGCACGTCCTCACCGTTGGGGGAGGACACCGCCCGCTCGAACTCCAGGTCTCCGGCGGATCCCTCTCCCGCGTCCGTGTCGAAGGTCTTGGCGGTGTCGGTGGCCGCCAGGTAGTAGCCGCCCGGGAAGACGATGCCCTGGTCCTCCGGGAGCCGGCGGCAGGACCGGCCGATGCCGTCGAGACGGGTGACCTTCCCGGTGAGGGTGTTGAGGACGAGATGCCGCCACGCGTCCTCCTTGTAAGGGCGCACGCGCAGCAGGAGCAGCGCGCCCACGCGCGCGTGGGCGACGTCGGCGTCGGCGAGGGACTGGAGGGGTTCGGTGACGGGCTCGGAGTGGATGCCCTCGGCCGTCTCGGTGTCGTCCTCGGCCTTGAGGGTGAGGGAGCCGCCGACCGTGGAGACGTACGCCTCACCGCCGACGCGGATGTGCGGGTGGCGGCCGAGGACGTGGTCGTCGCGGGTGGCGGGCGTCCACTCCATGTCGTGCGACGGCGGGAAGACATGGTCCCGGTCGCCGCGCGCGTCGAGGAACCGGGCGGTGCCGTCGGTGCGCAGCGCCCAGCGCAGTACGCGGATGTCACCGGTCTTCTCGCCGGTACGGAAGACGGCCAGCAGTTTGCCGCCGAGATGGCGCAGCTGGAGCAGCCGGGCGTCGCGGTAGTAGCGGAACAGCGCGCCCAGCTCTCTTACGAAGGCGGGGTCGTCCAGCAGTCCGGGGACCGCGTCCTCGGGGAGCGGGTCGAGCGCGCGGTCGTGGAGGGCGAAGACGTCGGCGACCGCGATCTCGGGGCCGCGGCCGGCGTCCGCGGTGGTGTCGACGGCGTGCCCGAAGAGCAGTGCGTCGCCGACGGCGACGATGTCGCGGGGCATGCTCGCGTGCGGTGTCCGGAGGTGTCCGGTGCCGGTGAGCCGCAGTTCGGTGGAGCCGAAGGACTCGGTGCGGCGGGAGTTGAGCGCTTCCGTACGGAGGGCGAGTTCGCCGCCCCGTGCGGCGAGCCGGTCACGCAGCACCTCGTAGGCACCGGCGTCGATGCGGGTGTCCGCACCGGCGCCGGCGGGCGTGCCCGGCTCGGGAGCCGTATCGGTGGCTGTACCCGCCCCGTTGGCCGTGGTTGTCATCAGTGGTCACTCCCTGCGGGGTAGGCGAAGAGGAGCCGGAGCCGCCACACCCCCGTGGTGGCAGCCCCGGCCGGTCATGTGCCCGCGGTCGGCGCGGCGCTGCGCCGTCGCGGCCCGAGGCCGGCCGCGTACGGCCGGTCCGTGCGCAGCACCGGCCGGGGCTTCGACCGCAACGTCGCGGTTGAGGACCCCGCCCTGACGGCGGGCCGCCGTCAGGGCTTGTTGAGCGTGCCGTTCAGCCGCACGTCCCCGCCCACCCCGCTCAGCTCCGCGATCGGCATGTCCGCGAGGCCCAACTGCTTCGCCTTGTCGAGCAGTTCGCCCAGCTGGCCGCTGCGGGGTCCCGCGCCGCCGCCCGACGTCATCAGCTTCGTCAGCAGCGCCGACACCGTCAGATTCCGCACGTCGGCCGTCGACACCGACCCGAGCATCTTCGCCAGGTCGTCCGTGAAGCTCGCCGACCCGTCCAGCCACGGCCCCGCCAGCGTCCGCGCGGTGTCCGAGTGCTCCATGAAGCCGTCCAGGCCCTTGCCGAAGGAGATCGACGACACCAGCCGGTCGAAGAAGACGGTGTCCCCGCCGACGATGTTGATGTCCGCGCTCTCCAGCCCCGTCGCCAGCACCGCGGCCTGTGCCTCGGCGACCTGCCGCCGCGTCTCCAGGTCCGCGAGCCGTACCTCCTTGTCCGCCTCCAGGCGCAGCCGGTACTCCTCGTGGCCCCGCGACGCCTCGTCCAGCGCGGCCATCGCCGCCGCCTTCTCGGTCAGCCCGGCCGCCTCCGCGCGCAGCCGCGCCTCCGTCGCCCCGGCCTCCGCGCGGCCGGCCTTCTCGACCGCGTCCGCCTCCTTCTCGCGCACCTGCACCGCGGCCAGCCCGACGGCCGCCGTCTCGGCCTGGATGCCCTCCGCGAGCCGCGTCTTGGCCCGCGCGTCCAGATCCGCCGACTTCACCCGCGCCTCGGCGAGCGTGATCTGCTCGGCGGCCCGGTGGACCGCCGCCTGCTCGGCGGCCTCGGCGCCCTTGATGTCCTTGACAAGCTTCTCCTGCGCCTCGGCCTCCGCCGCGATGACGATCGCCTGGCGGTCGCGCTCGGCGGACTCCACGGCGCGCAGCCGCTTGATGGACTCCTCCTGCTCGGCGACCGTACGGTCCACCGCGATCCGCTCGCGGATCACCTCGGCGATCTCCCTGCGCTCCGTCTCGACCTCCTTCTCGGCCGAGATACGGGTCAGTTCGGTCTCCCGCTCACGTGCGATGACCTCAAGGAGGCGGTCCTTCTCGATGCGCTCGGTCTCGATGGCGATGACCCGCTCGCGGTTCTTCTCGGCGACGGCGACCTCGCGCGCCTGGTTCTCGCGCTGGACGCCGAGCTGCTCCTCCGTACTGAGGAAGGCACTCTGCGCCCGCAGCCGCTCCTCCTCGCGCACCCGCGCCGTCTCGGCCTCCTCACGGGCCCGTACGGTGTCGATCTCGCGCTTCTGCTTGATCTCCGCGTCGGCCTGACGGCGCTCCAGCTCCAGGATGGCCTCCCGGGCGTCGACGTTCTGGCGGGTGGTCTCCTTCTCCTCGGTGCGCCGGAACTCGTTGGTGCGCACGTGCTCGATGGCCGTCAGTTCGGTGATCTTCCGGATGCCCTGGGCGTCCAGGATGTTGTTGCTGTCGAGCTGCGCGAGCGGCGTCTGCTCCAGGTAGTCGATCGCCGCGTCCTCCAGGCTGTAGCCGTTGAGGTCGGTGCCGATGACCTGGATGATCCGGTCCCTGAACTCGTCGCGCTTGGTGTAGAGATCGGTGAAGTCGAGCTGCTTGCCGACCGTCTTCAGCGCCTCGGAGAACTTGGCGTTGAACAGCTCCTGCAACGTCTCCTTGTCACTGGCCCGCGCGGTGCCGATGGCCTGCGCGACCTTGATGACGTCCTCGGTGGTCTTGTTGACCCGGACGAAGAACGAGATCCGGATGTCGGCGCGGATGTTGTCGCGGCAGATCAGCCCGTCCCGGCCGGTGCGGGTGATGTCGATGGCCTTGACGGAGATGTCCATCGTCTCGGCCTTGTGGAGTACGGGCAGGACGACCTGGCCGGTGAAGGTGACGTCGACCTTCCGCATCTTCGAGACGATCAGCGCCTTGCCCTGCTCGACCTTGCGGAAGAGCCGGCTGACGATCAGGAGCAGGGTCACTGCGACGAGCAGGACGACGGCGACGAGCACGCCGACGCCCAAGGTGATGGCATCCATGAGTAGTCCTTGCGTGGAGGCATGAGGGCCCGACCGACGAGGATCAGGTGAGGGAAGACAGGGAGGATCGGTTGACGGAAGCCGGAGAGGGAGCGGCGGCGGTCAGGCGGCCGAGGCGCGCGGGTCGAGCGCCGTGTCGTACGGCGCGACCCAGAAGAACTCGCCGGCCTCGTCGTAGGCGTACAGCAGCCCCGTGCTGCCGTTGCCCAGGAGCGGCGCGTCGGCCTTCGCCATGTCCGCGCGGTGCTGCCTGACCTGTACGACGGCGGTGGAACCGTCCCGCGCCGCGACCTCGGCCTGGCCGAACCAGGCATCCACCCTCCCCGTGCGGATGGTGCAGGTCAGTCCCACGAAGTCGAGCCGGGACGGCCCGGGTTCGTCGGGGAAGAGCGTGTGCAGCGGCCGTACGAGCAGCCGGGTGGCCCACCAGGCGAGCAGTGTCGCGCCGGCCAGGACGGTGAGCGTCAGTACGGCCCGTACGAGACCGGAGGCGTCGAAGGCACCGAAGCGGTGCAGCGTCACGGACCCGGCGAGGCTCCCGAACCAGGCGAGAGCCGTCAGCAGGGAGAAGGCCACGGTGACCGGCACTCCGCCGATCCCGGCGGCGTCGAGGTCGACGTCCGAGTCGAAGGTGTCGGTCTCGGCGACGCCGGTGAGTACCAGCAGCCAGAAGCCGATGACCACGATCAGCGCGGCGGTGAAGAGGAAAGTGGGGAATCCGAGTGCCGCGTCGATGAATTCACGCATTCCCGTTCCCCCTCGTCCGACGCTCCGCCGTCGTGTCCGACCGGACCGGCTCCGGATGCCGGAGTGCGAGTGCGCGCACTCCGGCACCGGAATCCGTCCCCCGTTTTCCGTGGTCCGATCCTGTCAGCCGGCGGGCAGTGCGCGCATTGCCGGATCCCGGCAATCTTTACGCTTCCTTAATGCCGGGTGCCTTCGCCGGACCGGGGTCTGACAGGCTGGATGCCCTGCGCGTTAAGAACGCGTCAGGACGGATCAGGAAGCCGGGGGGCTCGGATGACGGACCAGACGACAACAGGCCGGACCATGGATCCCGCGATGTTCCAGGAGTATCTGACCGGTTACGACCGGATCCTCTCGGACGTCGCGGCGACCGGGCGCCGCCTCACCCGCGACGAACTCGACTCGCGCCGCGCGCTGGGCGAACAGGCCGCGGAAGCCGGGCACGGCCTGCGCGCCCTCGTCAGCAGGCATCTGACCGCCACCCGCGACGCCTGGCCCGTCTCCTCGGCCGACACGGCGTCCGCCGACAGCGTCCTGGCCGCCGTCGAGCAGGCGGTCGACGCGTTCGCCGAGGGGTACGAGCGGGCCCAGCGCCTCGCCGTACGCCGCGAGGAGGCGTCCCGGCGCGAGTTCATCGACGACCTGCTGCACGGGCGCAGCGACCTGGGACGACTCGCCGAGCGCGCCGGGCGGTTCGGGCTCCAGCTCTCCCACGCGCACGCGGTGGCCGTGGCCGTGGGGGAGAGCGCGTACGCCGAGACCGACCCGGTCACCCGCGGCGTCGAACTCGCCCTCGTCTCCCGCTTCGGCGACCGCCGCATCCTGCTGACCACCAAGGACGGGCGGCTGATCTGTGTCGCGCCGGCCGACGAGGGCGACGTTCTCACCTACTTCGCCAAGCAGGCGCACGCGGCGACGGACGGCGGGCGGGTGGCCATCGGACGGGCGCATCCGGGGGCGGGCGGTGTCGTGCAGTCGTACGAGGAGGCCCTCAGCGCGCACGATCTCGCCGACCGCATGGCGCTGGACGAGCCGGTGCTGCGGGCGGCCGACCTGCTGGTCTATCCGGTGCTTAGCCGGGACCGCGAGGCGATGGCGGATCTCGTACGCAGCGCGCTCGGTCCTCTTACGGAGGCGCGCGGCGGAGCGCGACCGCTGCTCGACACGTTGACGGCGTACTTCGACGCGGGATGTGTGGCGGCGGAGGCGGCGCGGCGGCTGAATCTGAGCGTGCGGGCGCTGACGTACCGGCTGGAGCGCATACACAAGCTCACCGGGTCGGACCCGGCGGAGCCGTTCCACCGCTACACGCTCCAGACCGCGGTGATCGGCGCGCGGCTGCTGGACTGGCCGGCGAAGGAACTCTGAACGTTCCCCCGCGCCGTGTCGCCAGGCACCATGGAGATGGCCCGGTGCCCCAGCCACCGTCGAAATCGAAGTCGAAGGCGAAAGCGAAGGCGCAGTCGAAACAGGAGGTCGCACGATGACCGAGCGCAAGCCACCCGGCGTCAACTTCGAGACCTGGGTGGACAGACAGGTCCGGGAGGCGGCGGAGCGCGGCGCCTTCGACAACCTGCCGGGCGCCGGGCGGCCGCTGGCGTCGGTGGACGCCCCGTACGACGAACTGTGGTGGATCAAGGGAAAGATGGAGCGGGAGGGAATCTCCCACCTGCCGCCGACGCTGAGACTCCGTAAGGAGGTCGAGGACGCGGTCGCAGCCGCGCGCGAGGCCGCGTCGGAGGCGCAGGCGCGGCGGATCATCGCCGACATCAACGAGAAGATCCGCGCCGCGACCGCCAGGCCGCCGGCCGGGCCGACGCTGAACAAGAAGCCCTATGACGTAGAAGAGATCGCCGCCGAGTGGCGCGAGCGCCACTGAGGGCGTGCCCGCGGAGTCCCGCCCGAGACGTGACGCCCGAGACGTGACGTCGGGCACGTGACGACGGGCACGTGACGCCCGAGACGTGACATCCGGCACGTGACACCGGCCCGTCCCGTCCGGCGAAGGGCCACTTCACGGACCGCGCCGCAGTCACTCTCAGTCACCCTTCCGGGTACTGCCATTCTGTTTGCCATTCCTTTACCATGATGTTCCGTCCCTTCTGCCGATCACGGCGGGGACGCCCCGACCGACCAAGAAGGAAGCAGCAGTTCCACGATGGAGCCTCCTAGTACCAGCCGTGCCATTTCTCCTCCGCAGCAGCTGACCGGCGGAGCGGGGGTGGCACGGTGACCGAGATCTTCCTCCTCCTGATCGCCCTCGGGCTGACCCTCGCCTGCGCCGTCTTCGTCGCCGCCGAGTTCTCCCTCACCACGGTCGAGCGCGACAGCCTGGAGCGCGCCGCCGCGGCCGGGGAGCGAGGCGCCGAAGGCGCCCTGAAGGCCGTCCGGCGCCTCACGTTCCAGCTCTCCGGCGCCCAGCTGGGCATCACCGTGACCTCGCTGGTCATCGGCATGCTCGCCGAGCCGTCCATGGCCGTGCTGCTGCGCGGACCGCTGGTGGCCGTCGGCCTCGGCTCGGCCGCCTCGGTGGTGGCCACCGTTCTCGGTGTCGTGATCTCCACGGTCGTGCTGATGGTCATCGGCGAGCTGGTCCCCAAGAACTGGGCGATCTCGCGGCCCCTGGCCGTCGCCAAGGTCGTCGCGGGCCCGCAGCGCGGCTTCACCGCCGCCTTCGGCCCGCTCATCAGGCATCTCAACAGCACGGCGAATCGTTTCGTCCGGCGCATGGGCCTGGAGCCCACCGACGAGCTGGCCTCCGCCCGTACCCCCGACGAGCTGATCTCCCTCGCCCGGCACTCCGCCGCCGAGGGCGCGCTGGAGCAGGACTCGGCCGAGCTGTTCGTACGGACGCTGCGACTCGGCGAGCTGACCGCGGAGAACGTGATGACGCCCCGCGTCGACGTCCAGGCGCTCGAAGCCGGCGCGACCGCGGCCGACGCGGCCAATCTCACGCACGCCACCGGTCTCTCCCGCTTCCCCGTCTACCGCGACAGCCTGGACGAGGTGATCGGCACGGTCCACATCCGTGACGTCCTCGCCCTCGAACCGGAGCGGCGTGCCCGCGTGTCCGTCACCGAGCTGGCCAGCGAGCCGCTGCTGGTGCCCGACACCCTGACCGCAGACCGGCTGCTGGACCGGCTGCGCGCCGCGCGCACGATGGCCGTGGTCATCGACGAATACGGCGGCACCGCCGGCGTGGCGACCATGGAGGACATCGTCGAGGAGGTCGTCGGCGAGGTACGCGACGAGCACGACCCCGTCGAGACCCCCGACCTGCTGCCCGCGCCGCCGACCGCGGACGGGCTCGCGACCTGGGAGGCGGACGGCAGCGTACGGATCGACGAGCTGGCGCGGATCGGGCTGGCCGCCCCGGAGGGGCCGTACGAGACCGTCGCCGGACTCGTCGCGGCCCGGCTGGCGCGCATCCCCGTCCAGGGCGACACGGTCGAGCTGGACGGCTGGCGGCTCGATGTCCTGGACATCGAGCACCACCGCGCGGACCGCGTGCACATCACCGAGCCGGCGCGGGCCGCCGCGGCGGAGTCCGACGCGCAGCCGTACGCGGCGTCCGGCCGGGTGCCCCACGCCGGGGTGTCCGCCGATCGCGGCGCCGTACCCGACACCGACGATTCCTCGCGCCAGTACGCCGGAGAAGCCCGATGACCACCCTGCAACTCACCATCGGCGCCCTGACGCTGCTCACCAACGCGTTCTTCGTCGGCGCCGAATTCGCCCTGATCGCCGTCCGCCGCAGCCAGATCGAGCCGCACGCCCGCAAGGGCGACAAGCGGGCGCACACCGTGCTGTACGGCCTTGAGCACCTGTCGGCCATGATGGCCACGGCCCAACTGGGCATCACCGTCTCCTCGCTGGTCCTGGGGGCCGTGGCCGAACCGGCCATCGCGCACCTGCTGGAGCCCGGCTTCGAGGCGGCGCGGGTCCCCGAGGCCCTGGTGCACCCGATCGCGTTCGTGATCGCGCTGACCGTGGCGACGTATCTGCACATGCTGTTCGGCGAGATGGTCCCGAAGAACATCGCGCTCGCCGCGCCCACCAAGTCGGCGCTGCTGCTCGGCCCGCCGCTGGTCGCCCTGACCCGCGCGCTGCGTCCGCTGATCTTCGGCATCAACGCGTTCGCCAACGTCCTGCTCCGGCTGATCAAGGTGGAGCCCAAGGACGAGGTCGCCGCCGTCTTCAACGACGACGAACTCGCCCGTATGGTCGCCGTCTCCAGCCAGGCCGGGCTGCTCTCCCCGGCCGACGGCGAACGGCTGCGGGACGCGCTGGAGCTGGGCACCCGCCCGGTCGGCGAGCTGCTCGTACCGCTGCGCCGGATGGTCACCGTCGACCACCGGGTGACGCCCGAGCAACTGGAGCGGATCGCGTCGTCGGCCGGCTTCTCACGGATCCCGGTCACCGGCCCCGCGGGCGCCGTCCTGGGCTACCTGCACATCAAGGACACCCTCGGCGTCGCCGACCGCGCCAAGCCGTTCCCGCGCGCCGCGCTCCACGCGGTCACGCGGGTCAGGATCGACACCCCGCTGGACGACACCCTCACCGCGCTGCGCGCGGCCGACAGCCACCTGGCGGCGGTGACGGGCGAGGCGGGCACGGTGCTCGGCTTCGTGACGATGGAGGACGTACTGGGCGAACTGGTGGGTGGCCCGGCCAAATGAGCCCGTCCGGGGTCTGAGGACAGAACGCCGGGCCCGTCCGGTGATCGAGGACGAACAGGCCCACCGGACAGGGCCTAGTGGGAAGTCACCTGCAAGGGGCGGCCGCCGCGGAGGTTCCAGCGGCCGCCCCGGCCGCTCAGCTCCGTGGCCGTCAGCGGCAGTACGTCGATCCGCCAGAACACCCGCGCCGGCGCCCCTATCGCGTGCACCGTCAGCGCGCGTACGACATCGGGCTCGGCCACCGCGATGACACGGGCGTCGGCGGGCAGCGCGTCGAGCCAGTCGCCCACGCGGGTGTGCAGCGCCTCCAGCGACTCCCCGCCGTGCGGCGCCGCCGCCGGGTCCGCCAGCCAGGCGGCGACCCCCTGCGGCTCCGTGGCGGCGACCTCGTCCAGCCGCAGCCCGCGCCAGCGGCCCATCGCGCAGGCGCGCAGCTCGGGCAGCGACTCCGTTGCCAGGCCGAGTGCTTCGGCGGTCTGCTCGCAACGCACCGACGGGGACGCGAACATCTGGTCGGCGTCAACGACCGCACTCCGCGCGGCCGCGGCCTGGCGCAGCCCGGCCGCGTCCAGCGGTCCGTCCGCGAAGCGCGCCTCACGCAACGCGGTGCTCAACGCCGGTGAGATCAACGTCACGCGTGTGGTCACAGAGCACTCCAGGTTCGCGCGTGGCCGGTCCCGTACCGGCGTTCACCGAGGCCCCGGACGATTCGTCCTCTTGGCCCACCTGCCCGATCGCGGTACGTTCACGTCGATATCACGACGGCGGGACGGAAGTCCGGTGAGATTCCGGCACGGTCGCGCCACTGTATGCCGAGCTGTCACCGCGTACGCGCGGCGAGACGGCCCGGTGAGTCAGACCCGATCGTCGTCGTGCGAGCTCCACTGAACGGGACGCGAGTTCCCAAGGAGGTTGTGCCGTGGCTGAGTCCATCGTGCCGCCGGCCGTTTCTTCGCCCATCGGGTCTGCGATATCCCCCCTGACTCCCTTGCCCCTGCGGGCGGTTCTGCCCTGGGCGGTCTTCGTGGGGACGCTGATGCTGGCGCTGCTGTACTTCGTCGGCGCCGAACAGGGCGCGACGTCGGTGTTCTCCGGGGCGGGTGTGCACGAGTGGGTGCACGACGGCCGTCATCTGCTCGGCTTCCCCTGCCACTGATCTCACGGACGGAGGTCACCCTCGGAGAACATCGTCATGCATACGTCCACCGTAAGAACCCTTCTGGTCCGCGGCATGATCGCGGGCGTCGTCGCCGGACTGCTCGCCTTCGCGCTCGCCTACGTGGTGGGGGAGCCGTCCATCGACTCCTCCATCGCGCTGGAGGAGTCGCAGTCCGCGCCGGCGCACGAGCACGGCGACGCGGCTCCCGCGCCCGCCGAACAGCCCGCCGGCGAGCCCGCCGAGGAAGAGGAGGAGCTGGTCACGCGGCCGGTCCAGTCGACCTTCGGCCTCGCCACCGGCGTCCTCGTCTACGGAGTCGCCCTGGGCGGCATCGCCTCGCTGGCCTTCGCTCTCTGTCTGGGCCGGGTCGGCCGGCTCCGGCCCCGGGCGACGGCCGCGCTGGTCGCGGCCGCCGCCTTCACCACCGTCTATCTGGTGCCGTTCCTCAAATATCCGGCGACCCCGCCCGCCGTCGGCAATCCCGACACCATCGGCAAACGCACCACGCTGTTCTTCCTGATGATCGCGCTCAGTGTGCTGATCGCGGTCGTCGCCGTCATCGCCGGGCGGCGGCTCGCGCCGAAGCTGGGCAACTGGAGCGCGACCGTCGTGGCCGGCGGCGGCTACGTGGTGGTCATGGCCGTGGCCTGTCTGCTGCTGCCCGCCAACACCGACGCCGTGCAAGAGACCTTCCCGGCCGCGCTGCTCTGGGAGTTCAGACTGGCCTCGCTGGCAGTCCAGGCGCTGCTGTGGACGGCGTTCGGGCTGATCTTCGGCGCGCTGGCGGAGCGCGCGCTGCGCCCCGCGGACGACAGGCTCACCGGGCAGGACCCGGAAGCCCTGACGGGCGCGTCCGCGGCACGTACCGGCTGACGCCGGGAGTCGTCCCCATCTTGTGCCCGGCAGGGAATCCTGCCGGGCACAAGGCATGTATGGGCCATCCGTGTATGAGATCCGTAAAACGCATGCCCCGGGCCGTATGGGACCCGTCAACGTAGGGCGTACTCCGGAAAAAAGAGGTTCTCCTCTAGAGGTCCAAGTAATTCCGACCTCATTCAGGAGCTCACGATGGCCGATGTGGCCTTCGTCGTCACCACGATCGCGCTGTTCGCGCTGGTGGCTTTCGTTGCCAAGGGGGTGGCGAAGCTATGACCGCGGAGAACATTGTCGGCCTCGCCGTCGCCGTCGCCCTGCTGGGCTATCTCGTCCTCGCCCTTCTGTACCCGGAGAGGTTCTGAGCCCTGATGAGCCCCGTCCTCGCCGGTGTGCTCCAGCTGCTCGCGCTCATGGTGGCGCTGGCTCTGGCATACCGACCGCTCGGCGACTACATGGCCGGTGTCTACTCCTCCCCGAAACATTTGCGGGTCGAGAAATGGATCTACCGCGCCATCGGCGCCAATCCCGCCACCGAGATGCGCTGGCCCGCCTATCTGCGCGGAGTTCTCGGCTTCTCGCTGGTGAGTGTCCTCTTTCTCTATCTGCTGCAACGGATTCAGGGCTCCCTGCCCGGTTCGCTCGGTTTCTCGTCGATCGATCCGGACCAGGCGTTCAACACCGCCGCCTCGTTCGTCTCCAACACCAACTGGCAGTCCTACTACGGCGAACAGGCCATGGGCCATGTCGTACAGACCGGCGGCCTCGCGGTGCAGAACTTCCTGTCGGCCGCCGTGGGCATGGCCGTCGCGGTCGCGCTCGTACGGGGCTTCGCCCGCTCCCGTACCGGTGAACTCGGCAACTTCTGGGCCGACATGGTGCGCGGCACGATCCGTATCCTGCTGCCGATCGCGCTGGTCGGAGCCGTACTCCTGGTCGCCTGCGGGGCGATCCAGAACTTCGCGGGCATCCACCCGGTCGGTCAGTTCATGGGCGGCAGCCAGCAGTGGAACGGCGGCGCCGTGGCCTCGCAGGAGGCCATCAAGGAGCTGGGCACCAACGGCGGCGGTTACTTCAACGCCAACTCCGCCCACCCCTTCGAGAATCCCAACGGCCTCTCGAACCTCCTTGAGATCTTCCTCATCCTGCTCATTCCGCTCTCGCTCACCCGGACTTTCGGCCGGATGGTCGGCAGCGTCAAGCAGGGTTACGCGATCCTCGCCACGATGGTGACGATCTGGATCGTCTTCACCGCGCTGATGATGTGGACCGAATTCCACCACGGCGGACCGGCGTTCGACATCGCCGGCGGTGCGACGGAGGGCAAGGAGACGCGCTTCGGAATCGGCGCCTCGTCCATCTTCTCGGTGGCGACGACACTCACCTCCACCGGTGCGGTGAATTCGTTCCTCTCCTCCTACACCGGTTTCGGCGGCGGAATCGCCATGCTTGGCATGCAGTTGGGCGAGATCGCACCCGGCGGTGTGGGATCCGGACTCTACGGAATCCTCGTCATGGCCGTCATCGCGGTGTTCCTCGCGGGCCTGATGGTCGGCCGTACACCCGAATACCTGGGCAAGAAGATCGGCACCAAGCAGATCAAATTCGCCGCGTGCTACATCCTCATCACCCCGGCCCTGGTGCTCTGTTTCACCGGTGTGGCGATGGCGATGAACACGCCCGCGAATTCGATGACGAACAGTGGTGCGCACGGATTCTCCGAGATTCTGTACGCCTATACGTCGGGCGCCAACAACAACGGTTCGGCGTTCGCCGGACTCAATGCCGACACCCAGTGGTTCAACACCTCGATCGGTATCGCGATGCTGCTCGGCCGCTTCCTCCCCATGGTGTTCGTGCTGGCGCTGGCCGGCTCGCTCGCCGAGCAGAAACCGGTGCCGATGACCGCGGGCACCCTGCGTACCGACAAGCCCCTCTTCAGCGGGCTGCTCGTCGGCACGATCATGATCGTCGCCGGTCTGACCTACTTCCCGGCGCTCGCGCTGGGACCGCTCGCCGAAGGACTCGCGTCATGAGCACTGCCACATCCGCCCCCACACCCGATCCCGGCTCCGGTTCCGGCTCGGGGCCCGGTCCCTCGCGGGCGCCGCACTCCGACGTGCCGACCTCGCACCGGCCCGACGGCGACGGGCGCGTCGGCGGCGGCCTCTTCGACCCCCGGCAGCTCGTCAAGTCCCTCCCCGACGCGCTGCGCAAGCTCGACCCGCGGGTGATGGTCAAGTCACCCGTCATGTTCGTGGTCGAGATCGGCTCGGTGTTCACCACCGTGCTGGCCATCACCGAGCCGGGCGAGTGGTTCGGCTGGGCGATCGCCGTCTGGCTCTGGCTGACCACGATCTTCGCCAACCTCGCCGAGGCCGTCGCCGAGGGCCGCGGCAAGGCGCAGGCGGACACCCTCCGCAAGGCCAAGACCGACTCCGTCGCACGGCGGCTCGCCGGCCGGAACGAGGAGCGGGTACCGGGCACCGAACTGCGCGTCGGGGACCTGGTGGTCTGCGAGGCCGGCGACATCATCCCCGGTGACGGCGATGTCGTGGAGGGAGTCGCCTCCGTCGACGAGTCCGCGATCACCGGTGAGTCGGCCCCCGTCATCCGCGAGTCGGGCGGTGACCGCAGCGCGGTCACCGGGGGGACGAAGGTCCTCTCCGACCGTATCGTCGTCAAGATCACGACCAAGCCCGGCGAGACGTTCATCGACCGGATGATCGCGCTGGTCGAAGGCGCGGCCCGGCAGAAGACACCCAACGAGATCGCGCTGAACATCCTTCTCGCGTCCCTCACCATCGTCTTCCTGCTGGCCGTCGTCACGCTCCAGCCGTTCGCGATCTACGCGGGCGCCCAGCAGTCGATGATCGTGCTGACCGCACTGCTCGTCTGTCTGATCCCCACCACCATCGGCGCGCTGCTCTCGGCCATCGGCATCGCCGGCATGGACCGGCTCGTGCAGCGCAACGTCCTGGCGATGTCGGGACGCGCCGTGGAGGCGGCGGGTGACGTCTCGACACTGCTCCTGGACAAGACCGGCACGATCACGCTCGGCAACCGGCAGGCGGCCGAGTTCCTGCCGGTCATGGATGTCACCGAGGCTGATCTGGCGGATGCCGCCCAGTTGTCCTCGCTGGCCGACGAGACGCCCGAGGGCCGGTCGATCGTTGTGCTGGCGAAGGAGAAGTACGGGCTGCGCGAGCGCGACCAGGGCGAGTTGGCGCACGCCGAGTGGGTGTCCTTCACCGCACAGACCCGCATGTCGGGTGTCGATGTGGATGGACGCAAGGTGCGTAAGGGCGCGGCCGGTTCGGTCGTCGCGTGGGTCGAACAGCACGGCGGTCACGTCGCGCCGGACGCGCACACCCTCACCGACCGCATCTCCGAGGACGGCGGAACGCCGCTGCTCGTCGCGGTCGAGGACGGGCGCGGGGCGCGGATCCTGGGCGTCATCCACCTCAAGGACGTCGTCAAGGAGGGCATGCGGGAGCGGTTCGAGGAGCTGCGCCGTATGGGCATCAAGACCGTGATGATCACGGGTGACAACCCGCTGACGGCGCGGGCCATCGCGGACGAGGCGGGCGTGGACGACTTCCTCGCCGAGGCCACGCCCGAGGACAAGATGGCGCTCATCAGGCGTGAGCAGGCGGGCGGGAAGCTCGTCGCGATGACCGGTGACGGTACGAACGACGCCCCCGCGCTGGCCCAGGCGGACGTCGGCGTGGCCATGAACACCGGTACCTCGGCCGCCAAGGAGGCCGGGAACATGGTGGACCTGGACTCCAACCCGACCAAGCTCATCGAGATCGTCGAGATCGGCAAGCAACTGCTGATCACTCGCGGTGCGTTGACGACGTTCTCGATCGCCAACGACGTCGCGAAGTACTTCGCGATCATCCCGGCGATGTTCGCGGTCGTCTATCCGGGCCTGGACAAGCTCAACATCATGAGCCTGTCGTCGCCCGAGTCCGCGATCCTCTCGGCGGTGATCTTCAACGCGCTGATCATCGTCGCGCTGGTGCCCCTGGCCCTGCGCGGTGTGCGGTACCGCCCGATGAGCGCGGACCGGATGCTGCGGCGCAACATCGGGATCTACGGCGTGGGCGGTCTGATCGCCCCGTTCGCCGGCATCAAGATCATCGACCTTCTCATCTCACTCATCCCCGGAATCGGTTGATGTCCATGAACACCTCAGTCGGAAGCACCGCACGGCTCCTCGGGGCGGGGCTGCGCGCCCTGCTCGTACTGACCCTCGTCTGCGGCGTGATCTACCCGCTCGCCGTCATGGGCATCGGCCAGGGCCTCTTCAACCACCAGGCCAACGGCTCCGAGATCACCTCGAACGGCAAGGTCGTCGGCTCCGAACTCATCGGCCAGCGCTACGACCTGCCCCTGAAGAAGGGCGAGGAGACCCCGGCGCCCGACCTCAAGTGGTTCCAGCCCCGCCCGTCCAACGGGCTCGGCACCAACAGCGTCAACACGCAGTACAAGCTGATCCTGTCCGGAGCGACCAACAGGGCCGGTGACAACGAGGAGTTGATCCAGTGGGTGAAGGACGCGAAGGCGGCCGTCATCAAGGACAACTCGGTCGACGGGTACAAGGTCAGGCCCTCGGACGTCCCGCCCGACGCGGTCACCTCCTCCGGCTCGGGCCTGGACCCGGCGATCTCCCCGGAGTACGCCCGGATCCAGGTCCACCGGGTCGCGGAGCTGAACGGCCTGGACGTCAACCAGGTAGAGAAGCTGGTGAACGATCACACGGACGGCCGGATCCTGGGGTTCGTGGGGGAGCCTCGGGTGAATGTGCTCGAACTGAACATCGCGCTGAAGGTGCTTGAGAAGGGGTGACGGGGGACGGCGGAGCGCTGCCGGTCGGTGGGACTTCCGTGACA
The DNA here is from genome assembly GCF_042725135.1 of Streptomyces sp. NPDC060366. Lineage (NCBI taxonomy): Bacteria > Bacillati > Actinomycetota > Actinomycetes > Kitasatosporales > Streptomycetaceae > Streptomyces > Streptomyces sp. NPDC060366. The sequence goes on from NZ_JBHXDC010000020.1 coordinate 64,538, forward strand.
CCCCCTAGCATCGGCACTCCGCCGTCCACTGGAGTTCGCCACCATGCCGTTGCCGCGTATCGGAGTCGTCATCGTGACCATGGGCACCCGCCCGCGGGAGCTGGGGGCTCTGCTCGCCTCGGTGGAGAAGCAGGACATGCCCGCGGCACGGGTGGTTCTGGTGGGCAACGCGACACCCCTCACCGAGGTCTCCGCGAACGTGACCAAGATCGCGCTCAGGGAGAATCTGGGCTGTCCCGGCGGCCGCAACGTCGGTCTGGAGATGCTGCGCGACTCGGGTGATGTCGACGTCGTCATCGAACTGGACGACGACGGCCTGCTCATCGCCGACGACGTGTTCCGCGAGGTCCAGCGGCTTTTCGCGGAGGACCCGAAGCTGGGGATCGTCGGCTTCAGGGTCGCCGACGAACACGGACGGACGGAGCGCCGCTGGGTGCCCCGGCTGCGTGCGGACGATCCGATGCGCCGAGGTCCGGTGACCGCCTTCCTCGGCGGGGGCCACGCCTTCTCGATGCCGATGCTCCGGCAGATCGGACTGTGGCCGGCGGAGTTCTTCTTCGGGCACGAGGAGTCCGACCTGGCATGGCGGGCGCTCGACGGGGACTGGAAGATCCTGTACGAACCCGGGCTCGTCCTCCAGCACCCGAGGACGTCCCCGGCCAGGCACGCGGTCTACTACCGGTTCACGGCCCGCAACCGGGTGTGGCTCGCGCGCCGTCGGCTCCCGATTCCCCTCATCCCGGTCTATCTCGGTGTGTGGATCGTTCTCACCATGGCGCGTATCCGGTCCCTGACAGGTCTGAGGGCGTGGTGGGGCGGCTTCGCCGAGGGCGTGCGGACGCCGTGCGGTCCGCGCGGGCCGATGAGGTGGCGCACGGTGTGGCGTATGACGCGTCTGGGTCGCCCGCCGCTGCTGTGACTGTCGCCTCCGACGGCCCGACGGCCGGCGACGCCTGTCTCTTGCGCCTCATCCGGCACAGCCGTCACTCGCCACGCAGGGTGCGTCGCTCCGTCACAGTGGGCGATGGCCGAGCGCGCCCCGGGCGGTTACTCTGCATGTCCGTTGATCGGGTAACTGCCGTCCGGGGGGCTGGCGATGCGGCGTGGGCTGTTGCTGTTCGTCTTCACAGGACTGCTCCTGCTGTCGGGGCTCGGTACGGCCCCTGAGGCTTCGGCGGCCGACGACAGTTGTCTGTCGGGGCAGTTGAAGACCGCCAGGGTCGCCACCTCCGTGCGGCTCAAGCACGACGGCGAGACGTACACGAAGGCGCAGACCGATCTCGTCGTACAGGTGCCGAAGTCCTGGAAGCTCGCCGGGAATCTGCTGCTGAACGGGGACACCGAGCGGTACCGGTCGGCCATGCGGTGCGTGCTGCGCAACCCGGACGACCCCTATCCGTACCGGAACACCGAGGTGCGGCCCGCGCCGCCCGAAGTGACGGTCCAGGAGAAGTGGATCACCGTTCGGCACCGCGCCGTCACCTACGTCGACGACACGCGCGAGCGGCACTTCGGACCCTGGCGCATCACCGCGGGCAAGCGGTTCTGGACGCTGGCCCTGATGCGTCCGCCCGCCCTCGACTCGGCCTGGTGGCAGCGGATCTCGGTCGACCTCGGCGGGCGCGCGGCCCGCACCATCTCCCCGACTCCGAGCAAGGGCTCCGCCACCCGGCTGACCTGGCTGCGGGCCGAGGCCGGCGGCAAGCCGCCCGAGGTGCGGATCGTCGTACAGCCGCCGGCGACCAAGGCGCTGATCACGCGATGGAGCGGAAAGCCCTGGTACGTACTGCCGTCCGTGACCTGGATGCTCTGGGACCTCGTACTCGTCCCCTTACTGCTGCTTGTCGTGGTGCGCACGCTGCGCCGTACGCCCGCCTCGTCCCCGACGACGCCCGCCGAGGAGGCGACCTGGCGCAATCTCCGCCTCTGGATGTACCTGTCGTTCGCCATGGCGCTGATCTACGAGCTGGACGACCTGCTCCCCAGTCTCGCCGGCGACTACGAGCTCCTCCCGTGGTGGCCGGAGAACCGGATCGCCGTGCACCTGGCGATCACCGCGATCGGCGGCGCCGCGCTCTGTCTGTTCGGCAGGCCCCGGATCGCCGCGACGGTGGCCGTCCTGACCACCACGGCGTTCCCGGTGGTCGTGGCGGGCGCGCCCCACTGGTTCGGGCTGCCCACCGGCTTCTGGCTCGACGAGAACAACGTGGGCGAGGTCGAGGAACTGCTGCGGACGGGCGGGTTCCTCTGGCTCGCGCTCGCCTGTGCCTGCGTGGTCTTCGTCTGGCTGGTGGCCGTCGTGTCGTTGGCGCGGCGGCTGCGCGCCGCGCCCGGCCTCGCCGTGCCGGGGGCGCCCCAACGAGGCCATTTCCCCTGGTGGGTGCTGGTTCTCTGCGTCTTCCTGGCCGCCGCGATCGTGGCGCTCGCCGTATGGGCCAAGCAGAACGTCTGGGAGCAGGAGGCCTGGCTCGGTATCGGCGGGGGCGACGAGTTCTACGACCGCTGGCACCTCGCCAACGTCCACAACTCGCTCGCGTGGTTCCCCTCCGACTGGCCGGACTGGTTCTCCGTCTGGACGGGGTGGCTCATCCGTATCGCGGTGCTCCTCGCCGTACTCGCCGCCCGGTCCAAGGCACCCGGCGCCAACCCGGTCGCGCCGGGCGCCCCGGAACTGCTCGTCATCGCCGTGCTGTTCGTGACATCGGTCGCGCCGACCCCGGGCTGGTACGTGGGCCTGGCGGCGTACGTACTGGACGTACCACTGATCCTGTTCGCCGGATGGCTCCTCCTCTCCCTGGGGCGCCGCCGCTCGGTGCTGTCCCAGAAACTGCCGGCGGGGGAGCCCCTGCGCGAGGCGATACGGGAGCCCGACCGCCAGTGGCTGGTCGCGTCAGCGCGCAGATACCGCGACCTCCATCTGCAACTGCGCCGCTGGGAACAGGGCGACCAGGAAGGTGAACGGACCGAGCTGGAGGCCAAACTGGACGACCTGCACCGCTGGAACCCCACCGACTCCGCCTCCGCGCACGCAGGCGAGAAACTGCCGGACTCGGTGGACGCGATTGAACTGGTCCTGGCCTGGGGGCCGAGGGACACCTGGTGGCGCAACGCCTGCCGCGCCGCGTTCTTCGCCGCGGTCATCGCGCTGCCCGCCACCGCCGTCTCCTTCTGGGCGAACCACGTGCGCGGGCCGCTGTGGGGCGACATTCCCAGGGACCAGTTCGGGGTCGCCAACCTTCTACAGGCAGTGTTCGGCTCGGAAGTGATCTGGGCGGCGGCCGGGTTCGTCCTGGGCGCGCTGTGGCGCGTACTGCCCGGCCGCCGGGGCCCGTCGAAGGCGCTGGGCCTCTCCGTGGTGTACGCCGTTCCGGTCGGTCTGTACTGGATCCTCAGCCGCGCCGTCGAGGAGCCCTTCGGCACCTGGGCCCTCGACGTGGCGCTGACCCTGCTCGTCCTCACGACGACCGGGGTCGCCATGGACATCGACACCTTCCGCCAGGAGGACCACTACTGGCCGACGAAGGCGGCCCTGCTGCTGTCGATCTACCAACTGCGCACGGCATCGGTGCAACTGGCGTTCTTCGTGGCCCAGATGGTGGCCCTGGTGGGTGTCTGGCAGCAGCTGAAGGGAAACGACCCGATGGTCCTCATCGAACCCCAGAGCCCGACGGGCCCGCAGGGCGGCCCGTCGACGGGGGACTCGACCGGGGACTCGCCGTAGGACCCCCGGACGGCCGGATCGGGAACGTGCTCAGCGCAGCGTCTTCAGCATCTCCGCGGCGAACGGCGTGATCTCCCGCGTGCTCCCGCGCAGCGTCTTCCTCGGCCACTCGGGGTCGGCGATCAGGGCGCGGCCGACGGCGACCATGTCGAACTCGTCGCGCTCCATCCGGTCCAGCAGTTCATCGATGCCGGTGACCGCCGAGTCGTTCCCCCTGAAGGCGCCGGAGAACTCGCCGTCCAGGCCCACCGAACCGACCGTGACCGCCGGCCTTCCACTGATCTTCTTCACCCAGCCGGCGAGGTTCAGATCGGAGTCGTCGAACTCCGGCAGCCAGTAGCGGCGGGTGGAGGCGTGGAAGACGTCGACACCGGCCTCCGTCAACGGCGTCAGCAGGGCGTCCAGTTCGCCGGGCGTCCGCGCGAGCTTCGCGTCGTAGGTGTTCATCTTCCACTGGGACATACGGAAGAAGAGGGGGAAGGCGTCGGAGACGGCGGCGCGGCAGGCCGCCACGATCTCGGCCGCGAAACGGGTCCGCGAGACGATGTCGCCGCCGTAGGCGTCGGTACGGCGGTTGCTGCCGTCCCACAGGAACTGGTCGATCAAGTAACCGTGCGCACCGTGGAGTTCGACCCCGTCGAAGCCGATCCGTTCGGCGGCTGCCGCCGCGTCGGCGAACGCGCCGATGACATCGTCGAGGTCCTTCCGCGTCATGGCGCGCCCCTTGGGCTCACCCGCCAGGGACACACCCGACGGCCCCACCGGCTCCGCGTCCGTCACCGGCGGGGCACCCTCGGTACGGGTGACACCCACGTGCCACAGCTGCGGGATGATCGCGCCGCCGACCCGGTGCACGGAGTCCGCGACATCCGCCCACCCCGCGAGGGCGTCCTCCCCGTGGAACCGCGGCACCAGGTCGCTGGTGCCGGCCGAGTCGTGGTCGATGTAGGTGCCCTCGGTGATGATCAGCCCCACGCCGCCGACGGCGCGCCGTGTGTAGTAGTCCGCGACGTCACGGCCCGGGACACCGCCGGGGGAGAAGCTGCGGGTCATGGGCGCCATGGCGATCCGGTTGCGCGAGGTGAGTCCGCGGACCGCGAAGGGGCGCGCGAGGGTGTCCGCGTTACGGGGATTGGTCACGTCTGTCACTTCAGGTCCTGTTCATTGGCGTTCAGGTGCTTTCGGTACGGTCGGGTGTCCCTGGGGCGCCAACATGCGGAGGCTGCCTCGACATTCCGGTTCCGCCCGATGTGGTGAAGGTCTCCGGCGGAAGCGGCTCAGCCCGTCAGGCCGTAGAAGCGCATCGGTGAGTTCGGCCTGAAGCCGATACGCGGGTACACCGGCGCCCCGGCGGCCGTCGCGTGCAGGGTGGCGCGGCTCAGTCCGGTGGCCCGGCCGCCCTCGTGCAGCGCCTTGCGCGTGACCGCCTCGCCGTAGCCTCTGCGCTCCCACGCAGGGTCCGTCGCGACGAGTACGACGAAGAGGCGGCCTTCCGCTTCCACGCTCCCGGCGCATGTCACGGGAACGCCGTCCCGCATACCGAGGTAGGCGTACACGCGCTCCTTCCACAGCGCGGAGCCGAGCAGCCCGTCGCGGCCGTCTTCCAGGGGGAACCCGTAGGCGCGCGAGTTGAGGTCCGCGTAGGCGCGCAGATGCTCGTCGGTACGCACGCGCACGAACGTCAGGTCGGGGTGGGCCGGCTCGGGGAGGGGGAGCAGGTTCCCGGCCATGCCGACGCCGGGGAACGCGTACGCGAGGCCCACACGCCCGGCCGCAGCGGCGAGCCCCGCGAGTGCCTCCTCGCCGAGGAGGTCCTCGAAGATCCACAGAAAGCCGGGCCGCTCCTTGGCCCGCATGATCTCCGCCGCCTGCCCCAGCCGCTCCTCGACCACCTCGGCGTCCGCCCCGACATCGGTCAGCGCGACGCAGTTCCAGAACGGAAACCGGCAGTCGGCCCAGCGGACGGCGAGCCCCGGAAGGTCTCGCACATCGGCGTCGGGGTCCCGGTCGAGCGCCATGGCACGCCAGACGACGGCGAGCTGCTCCACCGATTCGATCGAGTCCACGAGATCCGCCACCGAAACCCCTCACATGGGCGAGTGCGCAAAAGAGCTGTCGCGGTGGTCAACGAGCCCCGCCGGGATCGGTGGTGCGCTCTGTCCCGGACCACGGGCGGGGGAGGTTCCGCGACGCCGACGAAGCGCCCGGCCCAGCGCGGCGGGCACGGGTCAGCACCTCGTCCGCCGCGTCGCCGGCGGTTCACCGAGTCCGCGCGGCCGGCGACGGGGTCCACTGCCCGGTGCCGCAGGCCGGCTCCATCACATCCCCGGTGACGGGGAGTTCACGTCCGGGCCGGCCCGGAGCCCGAGTACGCGCCCGGCTCACCGACTCGACCGCCACGGCCAGGGGCGGCGCCGGCCGGCCGGCGCGCTCCCCTCGGACGAGCGTGAAACCGTCGCCGGTACGGGTGATGTGGCCGCCTACGAAGTGCGCCGGGTGTTCACCGTGCCACCGTTGCGAGGACATCGTGACCCAGTCGCTGAATGACATCCGTGGCGAGCCGGTGCCGCACCAGCTTGCCGTCCCGGGTGGAGCGCACCAGGCCCGCGTCGCGCAGGGTCCGCAGGGCGCGGGAGACCTGTGGTTCGCTGGAGCCGAGCCGGGCGGCGAGCTCCGAGGTGGTGATGGGCTCGCCCAGCAGATGGCGGCACAGCTCCATCCGGGCGGGGGAGTTCAGCGCCATCAGCCGGTGCTGCAGATCCCGCAGGGTCAGCTGTCCGGCAGGGGCGGTGCCGTGCGCCGCGTACTGCACCACGACGCACGAAGGGTGCTCGTTCTTGACCGTCAGATGCGGCCACACCCGGGCGGACGGGACGAGGACGAGGGGGCGCGGGGCCACCTTGACCTCGTCGATCTGAAGCTTGTCCAGCCGTACCCGTTCCCCCGGCCCGACCCGGGCCGCCGTCGGCAGCAACTCGGTGAGAACCTCCGCCGGCGACCGGACCGCCAGCCGGCGACGTACCTCCCGCGCGTGCTCCTCCAGGGCCGGCCGCAGGGTGCGCCAGTCCTCGGCGAAGAACGCGGTGTCGGCGGCCCGCAACACCGCCAGCAGCCGGTCCCGCAGCTCCAGCGGCGCCGCCACCAGCTGCCGCGCCAGCTCACCGCGGGCGTAGGAGCGGCGCAGGCAGCGGCGGGCGTAGTCCTCCGCGGCGCCGGTGCCGGCGCGCAGATCGCGGGCCGACGGCACGGGCTGCCCGCTGGTGCCGAGGACTCCGGGCGCCACCAACTCCAGGAAGTCCTCGGCCGACAGCGCCGCGATCGCCGCCAGCTCCTCGTCCAGGCTCGGCGCGAACGCCACCGTACGGGGAAAGAACAGGCGGCAGCGGAAGCGGGCCCACAGCGGAGCGAACACGGACAACTCGTCGCGCAGCTCGGGCCCCGCCGCGGCGGCGCGTGCGGCCCACTCGGCCGCCTCCGGATGGTGCTCGGGTTCGGCGAGCACATGCAGGCTCGCCATGAGTTCCGACAGCGCGGAGGGCCCGGCCGCGAGGTCCGCGGGGCCGAGCCCTCCGAGGTCGAGGACGATGCTCACGCTGTCAGCGTACGGCGCAGGTCACCGGACGGGCGCGCCCGGACCGAGCGGAATACCCAGCAGGTACCAGGCGAAGAACAGCAGCACCCAGACCGCCAGCATGATCATGGCGAGGGGGAGGGTGAAGGAGACCAGCGTGCCGATGCCGGCCTTGCGGCGGAGGGTCTGCAGATATCCGACACAGAGCATGAACGAGGTGCTCATCGGGGTGATGGAGTTCGTACAGGAGTCGGCGATGCGGTAGAGGGCCATGGTGGTGGCCGGGTTCGTGCCGAGCAGCATCAGCATCGGCACCAGGGCCGGGGCGACCAGGGCCCACAGGGCGGAGCCGGAGGTGATGAGGAGGTTCATCAGCGCGACCGCGACGATCAGCAGGGAGAACAGCACCAGAGTGGGCGCGCCCAACTGCTTGAGGAAGTCGGCGCCTTCGACCGCCACGACCGTGGCTATGTTGGTCCACTTGAACAGGGCGAGGAACTGGGACACGGCGAAGAAGAGCACCAGCAGTGGCGCGATGGAGCGCACTCCCTCCGCCATGAATTCCGGTATCGCGTGGCTCCCGCTGATCCGCCCGGTGAGCCGCCCGTACACGGCGCCGATGAGCAGGAAGAAGACGGTGAGGAAGACGGCGATGGAGTCCATGAAGGTGGACTCCACGATCGCGCCCCCCTCGCCGCGCAGCGGTGACGAGGCGGGCACCATCGCGAGCACGATCAGCGCGGCGTAGCCGAGCACGGCCAGACCGGTCAGCTTCAGGGCACGCCGCTCGGTGGCGTCGTCGACCTCCGCGGAGACGACGCGCTGTGCCGCGGCTGCCTCCAGGTCCGCGTCGGGGGTCAGGTGGTGTTCGCGCTTGGCGAGGATCTTGTCCACGACCAGGGCGATGGTGCCGGCCAGCACGAACGCCGAGACGGTGGTGAAGTACATGTTGTCCGTCGCGCGGACCACCACGTCCTTGTCGACGAGCTGCGCGGCCTCGGTGGCCACGGAGGCGAACAGCGCGTCACCGGGGGCGATCAGCGGGTTGGCGTCGCCCGCCGCGTTGATGGAGACGAACGCGACGATCATGCCGAGCATGGGCGAGCGGCCCACGGCGCGGAAGGCCACCGCCCCGAGTGGGATGAGGACCACGTACGCTGAGTCGGACAGGAACTTGCCCAGCACACCGCCCAGGGCCACGCCCAGGACGACCGTGCGCGGGGACATGCCCGACAGCATGCGGCGCGCGAGTGCTTCGAAGAGGCCCGACCGCTCGGCGACCGCGACGCCGAGCATCACCATCAGCACGACTCCGAGCGGGCCGAAGGTGACGAAGGACTCCTCGGCGCCGTTGATCAGGTCCCGTACCGCGTCCGCCGACAGGGCGCTGCGGACGCCGACCAGATCACCCGAGGACGGCTCCTCCACCCGCACGCCGGAAGCGTTCAGTGCCCAGCTGACGCAGGCGACCACCCCGCACAGGATCCAGAAAAGCCAGAACGGATGCGGCAGCGCGTTGCCGGCGCGCTCGACCAGGTCGAGGAGCCGGGAGCCACGGCCCCCGTCGCCGGGCTCGGTGGCACGCACCTCCTGGGTGCGGCTGTCAGGTGTGCTCATGGCGGCCTCCTGAGGGAACGGTGAACGAGGGCATGGCGCGGCCGCGCCGCGAGCAGGGTGAAACGAGACCCGGAGCCAGGCACGGTCCGTCGCAGCGTCGCGAGGGTTCGTGGGGCGTTCCCGGGTTGCGCTGCACAGTAGGTCCCGTGTCCGGTCCCGTCACCGTCCGGCGGAACAGTTGACCTGATGACGTCAAGTGATCGCCATGATCTGGGCCACTGCCTAGCGTCACAGGCGTGACCTGCAACGACACCGCCCACACCGGCCGACCCGAACCGCTCCAGGGCGGCGCCCTGTGGCGCCGTACCCTGCGCGTCCCCATGCGCGACGGCATCCGTCTCGCCGCCGACCTGTACTCCGCCTCACCCGATCCGGAGGCAACCGCGCTCCCGGTGCTGATCGAGCGCACCCCGTACGGCCGCCGTGCGCAGCGGGGTTCGGACCAGGACCGCAGCGACGAGCCCGTCCCGCAGCCGGAGGACATCGCGCGGTACTTCACCGAGGCCCGGTACCACGTCGTACGGCAGGACTGCCGGGGGCGCGGCGACTCCGAGGGAACGTTCGTCAAGTACCTCGGCGAGGGCCCGGACGGGGCGGACACGATCGCCTGGCTCAGGAACCAGCCGTGGTGCGACGGCAGGGTCGTGATGACCGGAGTGTCCTACTCCGCCCACGTCCAGGCGGCCGCGGCCGCCGAGGGGGCGACCGGGCTCGCCGCCATGTTCCAGGACTCGGGCGGTTTCTCCTGCGCGTACGACGCGGGGATGCGGATGGGCGGCGCCTTCGAGCTGAAGCAGGTGACCTGGGCACTGCGGCAGGCGGCGATGAGCCCGGAGGCGGCGGCGGATCCGGTGCTGGCCGAGGAACTGCGGCGGGTGGACGTGCCGGGCTGGTTCGGCGCGATGCCGTGGCGACCGGGCCGCACACCGCTTCGGCACCTCTCGGCGTACGAGGACTTCCTGCTGGAGCAGTGGCGGCAGGACACCTTCGGGGAGTACTACCGCAACCCGGCGATCTACGGGCGAGGCTTCTACGAGCGTTTCCCGGACGCGCCGAGTCTGCACATGGGCAGTTGGTACGACCCCTACGTCCGCTCCACCATCGAGAACTTCACCGCCCTGCGGGAGCTGAAGTCGGCACCCTCCTACCTGGTGATGGGCCCGTGGACGCACGGCCACCGCTGCGAGACGTACGCCGGAGACGTGGACTTCGGTCCGCGGGCCACCCTGGACGGCAACCTCGCCCCGTCGTACCTGGAATTCCGCCGCCGCTGGTTCGACCGGGCGCTCGGCCGGGAAGGCGAGGATGATCCGGACGGCGGAGACCTCCCGGCCGTCCAGTACTTCCTGATGGGCGGCGGCGACGGCCGACGCGACGCCGCCCGGCGGATGCGGCACGGTGGCGCATGGCGCACCGACACCCGGTGGCCGCCGGCGTCGACGGCCCCCGTCGCCCTGTACCTCACGACCGACGGCACTCTCACCCTCGCCCCGCCGACCGCGGCCGCCGCGTCGGTGACCTACGACTTCGACCCACGCCGCCCGGTCCCCACGATGGGAGGCCAGGTCACCTCGGGCGAGCCGGTGATGACGGGCGGGGCCTACGACCAGAACGCCCCCGATGCCCGGGTGTACGGGGCACCTGAGCCGTACCTGCCGCTGGACTCACGCCCGGACGTGATCAGTCTGACCACACCGCCACTTCGGCGGGACGTGGTCCTGGCCGGCCCGGTGTCGGCACTGCTCCACATCTCCACCACGGCCCCGGACACCGACTTCACCATCAAGCTGATCGACGTCCATCCGCCCAACGCCGACTATCCGCACGGCTTCGCGATGAACCTCACCGACGGCATCTTCCGCTGCCGCTTCCACCGCTCCTACGAGAAGCCGGAGTCGCTCACGCCGGGCGAGGTGTACGAGATCGAGGTCACGGCCCCCGACACGGCCAACCGCTTCGCCGCCGGCCACCGCATCCGCCTCGACATCTCCTCCAGCAACTTCCCCCGCTTCGACGTCAACACCAACACCGCCGCCCCGGAGGCATCCGCCCGCCGCACCGCCATATCGGCGAACACCGTGCACATGGATACCGAGCACCCGTCCCACCTGCGCGTATGGCTGGAGGGAGGAGCGGACGCGGTCGAGTGACGCCCGGTCAGGCCGTGGACGTGAGCGGTGGCGAGGAGGGCCGGGTGCCGCCAGCCGTGCTCACGGCCACACCAAGCAGTACGGCTGGTGTCCCGCCTCGTGGAGGCGGTGGCTGAAGTCCTGCCATTCGTGGAGGAGTTGGTAGACGTTGAACGCGTCCCGCGGGCCGCCGCGGTCCGGGACCGTCGACCAGATGAAGGCCGCCGCTCCCACCGATTCCTCGCCGATGCCGCGCAGCGGGTCCACCACCGTCATCGGGAGTTTGACCACCGCGTAGTCCGGGTGCAGCACGACCAGTTCGAGGGGCGGGACCTTGTTCAGGGGCATGCCCTGGATTCCCGTGAGGACCATCGCGGCTATCGTCTCGGGCTTGATCTTGGTGAACATCCCGCCCATGCCGAGTTCGTCGCCGCCCAGTTCCTCCGGGCGCATCGAAATGGGGACGCGGGCCGCCGTCGCGCCGTCCGGGGCGCCGAAGTATTTGTACGTCACCCCCACCCGGCCGCTCCCGCCTCCCTGAGGCCGGTTCCCGCTTCCGCCGACAGGAGGCTGCGCGCGGGCCTCTCGCTCGCGGCGCCGGTGTTTTCCCCGTCGGGCAGGGTCGGGCCCGAGGTCATCGGTACCCTCGCCCAGTCCGCCACCGCGATGCATATCTCCACCCGACCACTCGCAGCCCCGGCCGCGCAACCCGATCATCGTGACAGTGACCTCCCCCACGGACGCCCGGTGAAACACCTGTCCGCAGATACTTCGAAGGCTCTGACACCATGGATTGCGTGAGCTTCCCCTATGACGCCCCAGTTTCGCAGACGTGGGGGCCCTGACGCTCTTGTGTAATACGAGGAGATCGCGCGACCCGCTCATCGGTGGCCGAGATCCTCCGTCCCGGCCACCCGACCCCGAATCGCAGATCAGGACCAAAGTGTCGTATTCATACGAAGCCCCCGTTTCGCAGGCGCTTTTCGACCGTGCGTCGATCGTGACGCCCGGCGGAGTGAACTCTCCCGTCCGTGCCTTCCGCGCCGTGGGCGGTACGCCCCGGTTCATGGTGTCCGGTGACGGTCCGTACCTCACCGACGCCGACGGGCGCGACTATGTCGACCTCGTGTGCTCCTGGGGGCCGATGATCCTCGGGCACTCGCGGCCCGAGGTCATCGAGGCCGTACAGGCCGCCGTCGCCCGGGGCACGTCCTTCGGTACGCCCGGTGAGGGCGAGGTCGCGCTGGCCGAGGAGATCGTCGCCCGGGTCGCGCCCGTCGAGCAGGTCCGGCTCGTGTCCTCCGGCACCGAGGCCACCATGTCCGCGATCCGGCTCGCCCGCGGGTTCACCGGACGCGCGAAGATCGTGAAGTTCGCGGGTTGTTACCACGGACACGTGGACGCGCTGCTCGCCGCCGCCGGCTCCGGCGTCGCGACGTTCGGGCTGCCCGACACGCCCGGGGTGACCGGCGCGCAGGCCGGGGACACCGTCGTACTGCCGTACAACGATCTGGACGCCGTACGGGCGGCCTTCGCCGCGCACCCCGGTGAGATCGCGTGCGTGATCACCGAGGCGTCGCCCGGGAACATGGGCGTCGTGCCGCCGCGTGAGGGGTTCAACGCCGGGCTCAAGGAGCTGTGCGCCGCCAACGGCGCGCTGTACATCTCCGACGAGGTGATGACCGGCTTCCGTACGTCGAAGGCCGGCTGGTACGGCATCGACGGCGTCGCGCCCGACCTGATGACCTTCGGCAAGGTCATGGGCGGCGGATTCCCCGCGGCGGCCTTCGGCGGTCGCGCCGACGTCATGGCGTACCTCGCGCCCGCCGGCCCCGTCTACCAGGCGGGCACCCTCTCCGGAAATCCCGTCGCCACCGCCGCCGGGCTCGCGCAGCTGCGGCTGCTCGACGACGCGGCGTACGCGAAGGTCGACGCCGTGTCGGCGGAGATCCGCGGGCTGGTCACCGACGCCCTCGGTAAGGAGGGCGTCGCGCACCGGGTGCAGACGGCGGGCAACATGTTCTCCGTCTTCTTCACCGCCGACGAGGTACGGGACTACGAGGACGCCAAGCGCCAGGAAGCCTTCCGCTTCACCGGCTTCTTCCACTCGATGCTCGCCGACGGTGTGTATCTGCCGCCGTCCGCCTTCGAGTCCTGGTTCGTCTCCACCGCCCACGACGACCGCGCGGTCGAGCGCGTCGCCGCCGCCCTGCCGGCCGCCGCCCGCGCGGCGGCGGAAGCGACCGAGACCGGAGTGGACGCATGAGCGCCGAGACCACCACCGTCCACGTCGTACGGCACGGGGAGGTGCACAACCCCGACGGGGTCCTCTACGGGCGCCGCGACGGCTACCACCTCTCCGAGCTGGGCCGGCGGATGGCCGACCGCGTCGCCGAGCACCTCGCGAGCCGCGACATCACCTATGTCGTCGCCTCCCCGCTGGAGCGCGCGCAGGAGACCGCGACGCCCGTGGCCAAGTCCCACGGGCTGACCCTGCACACCGACGACCGCCTCATCGAGGCCGCTAACGTCTTCGAGGGCAAGACCTTCGGGGTCGGCGACGGCGCCCTGCGCAGCCCCGCCAACTGGCGCTACCTCACCAACCCGTTCAAGCCCTCCTGGGGCGAGTCGTACGTCGACCAGGTCGCCCGCATGAAGGCCGCCCTGGCCGACGCGCGCGACGCCGCCCGCGGGCACGAGGCCGTGTGCGTCAGCCACCAGCTGCCGATCTGGATCGTGCGCAGCCATTTCGAGCGCCGCAGGCTGTGGCACGACCCGCGCCGCAGACAGTGCACACTCGCGTCACTGACGACCTTCACCTACGAGGGGGAGAAGCTGATCTCCGTCGCCTATACCGAGCCGGCGCGCGATCTCGTACCCGCGCATCTGCTCGCCGGAGCCAAACCGGTAAAGGGCGCGTCAAAAGCCTTCGGAGCGTAGTCGGCCAATCGCCCACGGTTCGGCGGGAAATGTCACATCCGGCGTTACAAGTGCGCCGCTTCGTCAATTCCTGGAACCTGTGAGTTCCCTGTGCCATCTAACGTGTTGTCGTTCGCATGACCGGCGGACGTGACAGATACGAGCGCGGATGGGGACGATATGCGCGAGATGAGCCGAAGGAGCCTGCTCGGAGCCGGAATTGGGGCGGCGGCCGCAATCGGAATCGCGGGCTGCGGTACCGACTCGGGCACACCCGGCAATGCCGGTAAGGACAGCGGCGTCGGGGGCGAGGGCAAACCGAGCGCCGGGCCCAGCGAGAAGAACGTCCGGCCGATCGGTGACGGTTCGACCGCCGACACCGGGAAGCAGCCGCACCAGCCACCCCGGCCCGTACCGCTGGAGCCCGGTGAGACTCCGCCGCAGTTCGTGATTTTCTCCTGGGACGGCGCGGGCGAGGTCGGCAACGGGCTCTTCCCCCGCTTCCTCGACCTCGCCAAGGACCACGGCGCGGCGATGACGTTCTTCCTCTCCGGCATCTACGTGCTGCCGGAGTCGAAGAAGACGCTCTACCGCCCGCCGGGCAACGCCGTCGGCGCCTCCGACATCGGCTATCTCACCGACGCGCACATCAAGGACACGCTGAAGTACATACGCCGGGCGTGGCTCGAAGGGCACGAGATAGGCACGCACTTCAACGGGCACTTCTGCGCCGGCTCCGGCTCGGTCGGCAACTGGTCACCGAAGCAGTGGCGCGACGAGATCGACCAGGCCGTGGGATTCGTCACCGAGTGGAAGACGAACAGCGGCTGGAAGGACCTCGACCCGCTGCCGTTCGACTACCGCAAGGAGCTGGTCGGCGGCCGTACGCCGTGCCTGCTCGGCCAGGACAACCTCCTGCCCGTCGCGAGCAAGATGGGCTGGCGCTACGACGCCAGCTCGCCCGGCGGCCGGCAGATGTGGCCGGGCAAGCGGCAGGACATATGGGATCTGCCGTTGCAGGCCGTCCCGTTCCCCGGGCATTCCTTCGAGGTGCTGTCGATGGACTACAACATGCTCGCCAATCAGTCGAAGAATTCGACGCAGGGTGTGCCCGCGAATTATCCGGGCTGGCGCAAGCAGGCCACCGAGGCGTATCTCTCCGGATTCCGGCGCGCGTACGAGTCGAATCGCGCCCCCTTCTTCATAGGGAATCACTTCGAGGAGTGGAACGGCGGCATATATATGGATGCGGTCGAAGAAGCGATCAAGGGGATGGCGGACAAGAAGGACGTACGGCTCGTCTCCTTCCGGCAGTTCACGGACTGGCTCGATGTCCAGGACCCGGCGGTGCTCGACAAACTCCGTACGCTGGAGGTCGGTCAGGCTCCGGCCGGCGGATGGAACACCTTCTTCAAGGCCGCGTAGGCCTCGTAACGTCCGTGGCGGCGGCCCCGACCGGGCCGCTGACAGGGCGTTCCCCAGGAGCGAGGGGGGCGAAGAAGATCCCCGAATGGCCCATGCGAAACTTTTCACATGAACTTTGGCCTCGGACAGGATTTGGCCCTCCCAAGCCGCTCGAACCGACGCCCACGCGCTGCCGTCACGGCCGCCGTGGCCGCGTCGGTGGCCATGCTCACGCTCGCGGCGTGCTCCGGGGGTGCCACCTCCGGCGGCGGCGGTGACACCAACTTCGTCACGAACACCGGCGGGGTGCAGACCGTCGCCAAGGGCGAGCGCAAGGCGGTCAACAAGATCGCCGGCGAGACGCTCGAAGGCGAGCGGCTCGACGTCGCCGATCTCAAGGGCAAGATCGTCGTGCTGAACGTCTGGGGCTCGTGGTGCGCGCCGTGCCGCGCCGAGGCGTCGCACCTCGTGAAGGTCGCCAACGACACCGAGGCGCAGGGCGTCGCCTTCGTCGGGATAAACACCCGCGACACCAACAAGGGCCCGGCCATCGCCTTCGAGGAGAACTACGAGGTCACGTACCCGAGTCTCTACGACCCGGCCGGCAAGCTGCTCGTCAACGGCTTCCCCAAGGGCAGCCTCAACCCGCAGGCCATCCCCTCCACGATCGTGCTGGACCGGGACGGGAAGATCGCGGCCCGCGCCCTGACCGCGCTCGACGACAAGAAGCTGCGCGAGATGATCGACCCGCTGATCGCGGAGAAGTGATCCCGTGGAGGTTCTCGCCGCGGTTCCCGGCATGAATGAGACGGTCTACAGCGGGGCGCTGCTGCTCGCGCTGCCGCTCGCGCTGCTGGGCGGTCTGGTCTCGTTCTTCTCGCCGTGCGTGCTGCCGCTCGTACCGGGCTATCTCAGTTACGTCACCGGCATCAGCGGCACCGATCTGGGCGAGGCGCGGCGCGGGCGGATGGTCGCCGGCGCGGTGCTGTTCATCATCGGTTTCACCGCGGTCTTCGTGTCCGGCGGTGCGCTCTTCGGCTACTTCGGCAACACCCTCCAGGACCACCGGGCGATCATCTCCCGGGTACTCGGTGTGCTGATGATCGCGATGGGCGTGTTCTTCATGGGGCTGCTGCCCTGGCTCACGCAGCGCGAATTCCGCATCCACAAGCGGCCGGTGTCGGGTCTGGCCGGCGCTCCGCTGCTGGGCGCGCTGTTCGGGGTCGGCTGGACGCCGTGCATCGGACCGACGCTCACGTCCGTGAACCTGCTGGCGCTCGACCAGGCGAGCGCGGGGCGAGGCGCCATACTGACCGTCGCGTACTGCGTCGGGCTCGGAGTCCCGTTCGTCCTCGCTGCGGTGGCGTTCCGCAAGGCGCTGGGGCTGTTCGGCTGGGTCAAGCGCCACTACGTCTGGGTGATGCGCATCGGCGGCGTGATGATGATCGCGACCGGGCTGCTGCTGGTGACCGGCGTGTGGGACAGCATCATGCAGGACATGCAGACGTGGACCAACGGCTTCACGGTGGGGATCTAGTTCCATGAGCAAGACAGAGACGACAGCCTCCGACGGCGGCGCGACCGAGACCGCGGAGAACGCCCGGGCCACTGAGGCCACCGAGGCGCCCGAGACCTCCGAGGCATCCCTCACACCCGAGGCGCGCGAAGCCCGCGAACTCGGCGCCGCCGGATCGCAGCTCTCCACGGCCCCCCGCGAGGAGTCCGCCGTCGGCGGCCCCAGCCTCGGCCCGATCGGCTGGATCCGCTGGTTCTGGCGTCAGCTCACCTCGATGCGCGTCGCGCTGATCCTGCTCTTCATGCTGTCGCTCGCCGCCATCCCCGGCTCGCTCATCCCGCAGAACAGCGTCGACGAGCTCAAGGTCCAGACGTTCCAGGAGAAGCACGAGACGGTCACGCCGATCTACGACAAGCTCCAACTTTTCGACGTCTACAGCTCGGTGTGGTTCTCGGCGATCTACCTCCTGCTCTTCATCTCCCTCATCGGCTGCATCGTCCCGCGCACCTGGCAGTTCGTCGGTCAGCTGCGCGGCCGTCCGCCGGGCGCCCCCAAGCGGCTCAACAGGCTCCCCGCGTACACGACATGGCGTACGACCGCCGAGCCGGCGGAGGCCCGCGAGGCCGCGCTCACGATGCTCAAGCGGCGGCGCTTCCGCGCGCACACCGTCGGGGACGCGGTCGCCGCCGAGAAGGGCTACCTCCGCGAGACCGGCAATCTGCTCTTCCACATCGCGCTGATCGTGATGCTGGTCGCCTTCGCCACCGGACAGCTCTTCAAGTCCGAGGGCGGCAAGCTGATCATGGAGGGCGACGGGTTCTCCAACACCCTCACGCAGTACGACGACTTCAAGTCCGGCTCGATGTACGACACGGACGACCTGGAGCCGTTCAGCTTCAACCTCGACAAGTTCGTCGGGACCTTCGAGCGCAACGGACCACAGGTCGGCACGGCCCGTGAGTTCGAGGCCCACGTCAGCTACTCGACGGACGCTGGCGGCAGCGAGCGCAAGGCGGTCATCGAGGTCAACGAACCGCTGGAGGTCAACGGTTCGAAGGTCTATCTGATCGGCCACGGTTACGCCCCCGTCATCACCGTCCGGGACGGCGCCGGCAAGGTGGTCTTCAAGGGCGCGACGCCGCTCCTGCCGATCGACAACAACATCACGTCGACCGGTGCGATCAAGGTGATGGACGGCTATCGGGACAAGGACGGCAAGAAGCAGCAACTCGGCTTCAACGCCTTCTTCGTGCCGACGTTCGCGGGCAAGGGCAACGGCAACATGTTCTCCCAGTTCCCCGAACTGGACTTTCCCGTGCTGGCGCTCACCGGCTACAAGGGCAGCCTCGGCGTCGACTCCGGTCTGCCGCAGAACGTGTACCAGCTCGACACCAGCAAGATGAAGCAGTTCAAGGACGCCGACGGCAACAAGCTCGCGGCGCGGCTGCTGCCCGGCGAGACGATGAAGCTGCCGGACGGCGCCGGATCGGTGACCTTCGAGAAGGACATCAAGGAGTGGGCGACCTTCCAGGTCTCGCAGCAGCCCGGCAACGGGCTCGCCCTCACCGGCGCGATCGGGGCCGTCCTCGGACTCATCGGCTCGCTCTTCATCCAGCGCCGGCGGATCTGGGTCCGCGCGGTGCGTGGCGCCGACGGGGTCACCGTCGTGGAGATGGCCGGCCTCGGGCGCAGCGAGTCGGCGAAGCTCCCCGAGGAGCTGGGTGATCTGGCTCTGACGCTCAACGCCGAGGCGCCGACGGCGCCCGAGCCTGAACGAGAGCCCGAGTCCGAAGAAGAAGCGAGAGAAGCCGCGGAAGACACGTCCGTCGCCGCCACCGCCACCACTACCGGAGAGCCTGTCGAAGGGGCTGAGAAGTGATCCTCGCCGCCACCACCAACGAGAGCCTGGCGAACACCGCCAACGTGCTGGTCTATTCGTCCATGGCCGTCTACACCCTGGCCTTCTTCGCCCATATCGTCGAGTGGGTCGCGGGCAGCCGCAGCAAGGTGGGCCGTACCGCCGCCGCCCTGACCGGCGCCGGCCGGGCGGCCTCCGCCACGGTCGAGGTGCGCACGGCGGAGCAGGAGAAGGGCGGCGGCACCGCCGTCCTGGACCGCCCGAAGGTCATCACGCGCTCGGCGGCCGGGCGGCGTGACGTGCCCGACGGCCCCGGCGCCGCGGGCGGCACCGAGAAGGGCGATCTGTACGGGCGTATCGCCGTCGCGCTGACCGCGCTCGGCTTCCTGATCGAGGCGGCGGGTGTCGTCAGCCGCGCGATGGCCGTCCAGCGCGCCCCGTGGGGCAACATGTACGAGTTCTCCACCACCTTCTCCACGGTGGCGGTCGGCTCCTACCTCGCCTTCCTCCTGGCGAAGAAGAACATCCGCTGGATCGGACTGCCGCTGGTCACCACGGTGCTGCTCAACCTGGGCGTCGCGACGACCGTGCTCTACACCGACAGCGACCAACTCGTCCCGGCCCTGCACTCGTACTGGCTCTGGATCCACGTCTCCACCGCGATCTTCTGCGGCGCGGTCTTCTATCTCGGCGCCGTGGGCACGGTCTTCTACCTGCTGCGTGACGCATACGAGTCCAAGGTCGCCCGTGGCGTCACCGTCGGCCGTGCGTGGTCCTCCGTCATGGAGCGGCTGCCGGCCGCCGCCACGCTCGACAAGTTCTCCTACCGCGTCAACGCCGCCGTCTTCCCGCTCTGGACCTTCACGATCATCGCGGGCGCGATCTGGGCCGGCGACGCCTGGGGCCGCTACTGGGGCTGGGACCCCAAGGAGGTCTGGTCCTTCATCACGTGGGTCGCCTACGCCGCTTATCTGCACGCGCGCGCCACGGCGGGCTGGAAGGGACGCAAGGCCGCGACGCTGGCCCTGGTCGCCTTCGGCTGCTGGCTGTTCAACTACTACGGCGTGAACATCTTCGTCACCGGAAAGCACTCCTACGCGGGCGTGTGACGGCGAACGACAACAGCGGCGCGCCCCCGGTGGTCCGGGGGCGCGCCGCTGTCGCAGGTGACGAGGCCCGACGTGGCCCGGCCCGCGGCCTCAGCTCGCTGGCGGGACGTCGTCGGCGCTGCCGCCCTTCTCGCGGCGCTCGATCTCGGCCTCACGGCGGCGCAGATCGGCCTCGCGCCGCTCCAACTCGGCCGCCGCGTCCGCGTCGGCGGCCGGCTTCGTCCCGTCCTTCGCGGCTTCCGCGGTGTCGTCCTTGCCGCCCGGGTCGCCTTTGCCGTTCTTCTCAAGGGACTTGAGGAAGTCGGGGTTGTCGTCGGGCGCGACCCACCCGCCGCGGCGGCCCGCCGAGCCCGTGCCGGCCGTGGGCTTCCTGCCCACGATCAGCCAGGCGATCGAGCCGACCAGCGGGAAGAGCAGCACCAGAATGGCCCAGATGGGCTTGGGAATGTGACGGATGTCCTTCTCGTCGGTGGTGATGCAGTCGATGAACGCGTAGATGCTGAGAGCCAGCGGCACCAGAATCATCAGCACCCGAAGCATGGCGGTCCCCCTGGGAGTGGAGATCGAGTACGGAGCGGTGGCCCCGGTTACAGGTCCAGGGTAGCGAGTAGCAGATACTGGATCGCATGGCTTACGACGATCTTCGCTCTCTGCTCCGGGCGCTGGAGCGCGACGGTGACCTCAAGCGCATCAAGGCCGAGGTCGATCCGCATCTGGAAGTCGGTGAGATCGTCGACCGGGTGAACAAGGCCGGCGGTCCCGCGCTTCTCTTCGAGAACGTCAAGGGCTCCGACATGCCTCTGGCGATGAACGTGTACGGGACGGACCGCCGGCTGCTCAAGGCGCTCGGGCTCAAGTCGTACACGGATATCAGCGACAAGATCGGCGGGCTGCTCAAGCCCGAACTGCCGCAGGGTTTCGTGGGTGTGCGCGAGGCGTTCGGGAAGCTCGGCACGATGACGCACGTGCCGCCGAAGAAGGTGAAGCCCGGCAGCGCACCCGTGCAGGAGGTCGTCCTCACCGGCGACGACGTCGATCTGGACCGGCTGCCCGCGCTCTTCACCTGGCCCGAGGACGGCGGATCCTTCTTCAACCTCGGTCTGACACACACCAAACACCCGGAGACCGGCGTCCGTAACCTCGGGCTCTACCGGCTCCAGCGCCACGACAAGCGCACCATCGGAATGCACTGGCAGATCCACAAGGACAGCGCCAACCACTACCAGGTCGCCGCCAAGCGCGGTGAACGGCTGCCCGTCGCGATCGCGTTCGGCTGTCCGCCCGCCGTGACGTACGCCTCCACCGCCCCGCTGCCCGGTGACATCGACGAGTACCTCTTCGCGGGCTTCGTGCAGGGCAAGCGGATCGAGATGGTCGACTGCCGTACGGTGCCGCTCCAGGTGCCGGCCAACGCCGAGGTCGTCATCGAAGGCTGGCTGGAGCCGGGCGAGATGCTGCCCGAGGGGCCGTTCGGCGACCACACCGGCTTCTACACGCCGCAGGAGCCGTTCCCCGCGCTGACCATCGACTGCGTGACGATGCGCAAGCGTCCGCTGCTCCAGTCGATCGTGGTCGGCAGGCCGCCGACGGAGGACGGTCCGCTGGGGCGTGCGACGGAACGGTTCTTCCTGCCGCTGCTCAAGATCATCGTGCCCGACATCGTGGACTACCACCTGCCGGAGTCGGGCGGCTTCCACAACTGCGCGATCATCTCGATCGACAAGAAGTACCCGAAGCACGCGCAGAAGGTGATGCACGCCATCTGGGGCGCGCACATGATGTCCCTCACCAAACTGATCGTGGTCGTCGACGCCGACTGCGACGTCCACAATCTGCACGAGGTGTCCTGGCGGGCGCTGGGCAACACCGACTACTCGCGTGACCTCACGGTCGTGGAGGGCCCGGTCGACCACCTCGACCACTCCTCGTACCAGCAGTTCTGGGGTGGCAAGGCCGGTATCGACGCGACGCGCAAACTCCCCGAGGAGGGGTACACGCGGGACGGCGGCTGGCCGGAGATGGTCGAGTCCGACCCGGAGACCGCGGACCGGGTGACGAAGCGCTGGAGGGAGTACGGCCTGTGAGCAGTGCCGCCGAGGGAGCCGACCGACTCGTCGGGCAGGGACGACAGGGCCGGCCCGGACCCGCGCCGTCCGGCAGCAGGACGCGGGCGTTCCTGCGGCTCGTGATGATCGAGCACTCGGTCTTCGCGCTGCCGTTCGCCTACATCGCCTCGCTGACGGCCATGTTCCAGCTCGACAAGAACATCCACTGGGGCCGGCTGCTGCTCGTCACGGTCGCGATGGTGGGCCTGCGGACCTTCGCGATGGCCTGCAACCGGATCATTGACCGCGAGATCGACGCCCGTAACCCCCGTACCGCGAACCGGGAGTTGGTGACCGGCGCGGTGTCGGTGCGCTCCGCGTGGACGGGCGCGCTCGTCGCACTCGTGGTGTTCCTGGGCGCCGCCGCCCTGCTGAACCCGCTCTGTCTGGTGCTCGCCCCCGTCGCCGTGGTCCCGATGGTCGTCTATCCGTACGGGAAGCGCTTCACGAACTTCCCGCACGCCATCCTCGGCCTCGCCCAGGCCATGGGCCCGGTCGGCGCCTGGATCGCCGTCACCGGCGAGTGGTCCTGGGACGCGGTGATCCTCGGTCTCGCCGTCGGCATCTGGATCGGCGGCTTCGACCTGATCTTCGGCAGCCAGGACGTCGAGGCGGACCGCGCGCACGGCGTGAAGTCCGTCCCGGCGCGCTTCGGCATCCCGGCCGCGCTGTACGGCGCACGGGTCTCGCACGCCGTGACCACGGCCCTGCTGGTCTGGTACGCGCTGGCCACCGACGCGGGGCTGTTCTTCTGGATCGGCCTGCTGATCGTGGCAGCCGCGTTCCTCTACGAGCACCAGGTCGTGAAGCCGAACGATCTGTCCCGTCTCAACCGGGCCTTCTTCACCGTGAACGGCTTCATCGGGATGGCGCTCTTCATCTGCGCGCTGCTCGACCTGCTCGTACGCGGTCTGACGGTCTGACGGGCCCGAGCAGCCCGAGAAGCCCCTGAACACAGGGCGGCCCGGCGGGTCAGGATATGAGCGCGCCCGCCGGGCGCTTGGGGCGGCGGAACATGAACGCCGCCAGCACGCCGCCCACCAGCCCGAAGAGATGGCCCTGCCAGCTCACGGACGGATTCGTCGGCAGCACGCCCCACAGCGCGGAGCCGTACATCACCAGGACCAGCAGACCCACCACGATGTCCACCGCGCTGCGATTCACGAAACCGCGGACCAGCAGATAGCCGAGCAGTCCGAAGACCACGCCCGAGGCACCCGCCGTCACCGAGTTGTCCGCGGCCGTGAGCCAGACGCCCAGCCCGCCGACCACCATGATCGTGAGGACCACGCGCAGGAAGCGGCCTATACCGCTGAGCGCCGCGAGGAAGCCGAGCACGAGCAGCGGCACGGCGTTCGACGCCAGGTGGTCGAAGCCGTGGTGCAGGAAGGCCATCGGGATGACGTCACGCAGCTCGCCCATGTCCCGCGGGCTCAGTCCGTACGTCCCCAGCGCGCCCGTCGAGGTGTCCACGGCCTCCAGGACCCAGAGCAGCGCGACCCAGCCCAGCATGAGACCGGCCGCCGCCTTGATACGGCGCACCGCGGTCCTGTCGATGGATGAATCCGGCATGTCGCCCCCCAACGGTTCTCGCGTTCCCACCCCTGGAACGCGCGAGGCACCGTCCCCGGTTCCTGCTTCCGGGCGCCGGATAGGGTCGGACGCGTGAAACCCGGATCGGACCACGAGGACCACGAGGACCGCGAGCACGAGCGGCGCGTCGAGCGGCCCACGGTGCGGCCCCGGCGGCCGTGGGTCGTCGGAGTCTCCGGCGCGTCGGGGACCCCGTACGCGGCGGCCGTGCTGCGCGGGCTGCTCGACGCCGGCGAGAGCGTCGATCTGATCGTCAGCCGCGCGTCCCGCCTCACGCTGCTCGACGAGACGGGGATCTCCTTCCGGGACGCGCACTGGCGTGACGATCTGCGGACATGGCTGGCCCGGGGCGCCGACGGGAAGCCGGAGACCTTCACCCCCGACGTGTCGGACGTACGGCACTGGGCCGCCGGTGATCTGGCGGCCGGGCCGTCCTCGGGGTCGTACCCGGTCAGGGGGATGCTGATCGTCCCCGCCTCCACCGCCTGTGTGGCGGGCGTCGCGCTCGGGCTGTCGAAGGACCTGCTGCAACGCGCGGCGAGCGTCACGCTCAAGGAGCGCCGCCGGCTGGTGGTCGCCGTCCGGGAGACCCCCTTGGGCGGACAGACCCTGAAGCATCTGGTGACCCTGGACGAGGCGGGCGCCGTGGTGCTGCCCGCGTCCCCGGGTTTCTACGCGGGGGCGACGCACATCCAGGACCTGGTGGACTTCGTCGCCGGGCGCGTGCTGGACGCGGCCGGGGTGCCGCACCTGCTCTACCGCCGCTGGGAAGGGGAACTCGGCGGCTCCCGTACGGGCCCCGAGCCGGGGCCGGACTCCGGAGCCCGCTAGTTCGAGTGGTCCCCTCACATCGCCGCACTGCCTTAGATTGCATACATCAACTTGCGAGATTGCTGAACAATGGAAGGCTTCAGGCATATGGACGCCGTGGATAGGCAGCTCATCCAGGCCCTCAGGGAGAACGGCAGAGCTTCGTACGCCGAACTCGGCCGGCTCGTCGGGCTCTCCGGGCCCAGCGTCACCGACCGCATCAACCGGCTGGAGGCCGCGGGCGTCATCATCGGCTACCGCGCCACCGTCGACTCGGCCTCGCTGGGCCTCGGTGTCACCGCGCTGATCGGCATCTCGCTCTCCGACGCCGCCGACCACGAGGACGTCGCGCACCGATTGCGTGGTCTGAGCGAGATCGAGGACTGCTGGTTCATCGCGGGCGACGACTCGTACATGCTCAAGGTCCGCGCCGGGGACGTCGACGGTCTGGAGAAGACGATCCGCCGCCTCGGCAGTACGAAGGG
This sequence comes from Streptomyces sp. NPDC060366, assembly GCF_042725135.1. Classification (NCBI taxonomy): domain Bacteria; kingdom Bacillati; phylum Actinomycetota; class Actinomycetes; order Kitasatosporales; family Streptomycetaceae; genus Streptomyces; species Streptomyces sp. NPDC060366. The sequence continues at coordinate 89,375 of NZ_JBHXDC010000020.1, forward strand.
CGTCTCGCGGACCCGTACGACCATCGTGCTCTCCACCAAGTGGGAGAACCGGGTCGGCGAACTCCCCGACGAGGTGTAGGCGTACGGTTGGTGGCGTCTGATAACCGGGCGTTCGGCGGACATATGACACACACAGTGGGAGGCGCCGCATGACTGCATCTGTCATGGATGTGGGGCTCAAGCGCGAGTTGGAGGAGAAGGTCAGGGCCGGTGAGCGGCTGAGCCGCGAGGACGGGATCGCCCTCTACGAGTCGGACGATCTGGCCTGGCTCGGCGGTCTCGCGCACGAGGTGCGGACGCGCAAGAACGGTGACGTCGTCCACTTCAACGTCAACCGTCACCTCAACATGACGAACGTGTGCACCGCGTCGTGCGCGTACTGCTCGTTCCAGCGCAAGCCGGGCGAGAAGGACGCGTACACGATGCGCATCGAGGAGGCGGTCCGTCTCGCCACGGAGATGCGCGGCGAGAGCCTCACCGAGCTGCACATCGTCAACGGGCTCCACCCGACGCTCCCTTGGCGCTACTACCCGCGCTCGCTGAAGGCTCTCAAGGAGGCGCTGCCGGAGGTCTCGCTGAAGGCGTTCACGGCCACCGAGATTCATCACTTCGAGACGATCTCCGGGTTGACGGCCAGTGAGATCCTCGACGAGCTGATCGACGCCGGCCTCGAATCGCTGACGGGCGGTGGCGCCGAGATCTTCGACTGGGAGGTCAGGCAGCACATCGTCGACCACCGCACGCACTGGGAGGACTGGTCGCGCATCCACCGGCTCGCGCACGAGAAGGGTCTCAAGACCCCGTGCACGATGCTGTACGGCCACGTGGAGGAGCCCAGGCACCGGGTCGACCACGTACTGCGGCTGCGTGAACTCCAGGACGAGACCGGCGGTTTCCAGGTCTTCATCCCGCTGCGCTACCAGCACGACTTCGTGGACATGCAGGACGGCAAGGTCCGTAACCGCCTCCAGGCGCGTACGACGATGGCCACCGGCGCCGAGGCGCTGAAGACGTTCGCTGTTTCCCGGCTGCTGTTCGACAACGTCCCGCACGTCAAGGTCTTCTGGGTGATGCACGGCGTGCAGACCGCCCAACTCGCGCTCCAGCACGGCGCGGACGACATGGACGGCTCGGTCGTCGAGTACAAGATCACGCACGACGCGGACAACTACGGCACGCCTAACAAGCTCGGCCGTGAGGATCTGCTCGATCTGATCCGCGACGCCGGCTTCCGGCCCGTCGAGCGCAACACGCGCTACGAGATCATCCGGGAGTACCCGGGCCCCGACGCGGACCGTCGCGAGACGCCGCAGCCGATGCGGCTCTGAGTCCCCGGCACGTTCCCGCTGAGCGGCCCCAGCTCGTTGAGCTGGGGCTTCTCGCGTTCTGGGACGGGCTTGAGCGCCGGACGGGGTAATGGCTACAGTTGGCGAATGCCGCTTACATTCACCCTGGACCCGCCCGTCGACGCGGCCCTGCGCGACGGCATCCTCTCGCTCTGGACGGACGTCTCCGACGCGGGCGGCGCGGTCGGCTTCGTGCCGCCGGTGAATCCGGACGACGTACGGGCGGAGCTGGTCAGGCACTTCGTGTCGATGGCCGAGGGGCGGACCCGGCTGCTCGTCGGGCATGACAGTGACGGTGCGGGTGCCGTGGCGGCCACGGCCTTCCTCACGTACAACAACCACCAGCTGATGCGGCACTGGGTCTGGCTGTACACGGTGATGGTCCACCCGCGGCACCAGGGCAAGGGGTACGGCCGCGGCCTGATGCACGCGGCGGCCGACGCCGCCCGCGGCTTCGACGGCGTCGAGGCGATACGGCTCACCTGCCGGGGCGGTACGGGCGTGGACCGCTTCTACGCGTCGTGCGGCTACAAGGAGGTCGGGCGGGTGCCGGACGCGATACGGGTGGCGCCCGGCGACGACCGCGACGACATCACGATGCTGCTGCCGCTGCACTGAGCCAACCCCCTTATATGGGGCACCGGGCGGCGTGCTTCACTGGTCGCGTACGTCGCCACGAGGAGCACGAGGAGAGAGGGCCGCTGTGACCGCCGCCAGAACGAGCGCCACGATCCGCTACACCGCGATGCGCCTGGGCATCTTCGTCGGCAGCTTCGTGGTTGTCGCCGCCCTGGTCCAGTTCGGCGTGCTGCCCAAGGGCCTCGGAGAGTCCAACTTCGTCTGGGTGCTGCTGCTCGCGCTCGTCGTCTCCGCGCCGCTCAGCTTCATCCTGCTCCGCAAGCAGCGCGACGAGATGTCCGCGCAGCTCGTCGGCAAGGTCGACAGCGCGAAGGCCAAGCTCGAGGCGAACCGCGCGCAGGAGGACGGCGCGGTCCAGTAGGACCCCGACCTGTCCCATGCGACGCCCGCCCGCCCCGTACAACGCCGGCCTGTCCCGTATAAGCGCCGCGTAAGTTTCGTCACACCCGGATCTCGATCCAGCACGCCCCAGCCGCTTCCGGGCTGGGGCATCGGTGTTTCCGGGGCAGTTGGCGTACCGATACCTCAAAGCAGACCTTTGAGTATCCATAAGTCCCGGTGTTAATGTACTGGGCATGAAGACATCAGTGCGCCATCATGCCGCGAGCGTGCCGCTCGTGGCGCGCCTGCATGTCGACCTCTGCCGCTGCATGTCCGCGGTCTGTAGCGGCTCGCTCTGATCCGAGCCCGCTTCATGCGGCGGCGCCACTTCTGACGCACGGGCGCCGCACCCCCCAGTTCCACCCCCTCGTCCCCGTATCGCCGTATGCCCAACTGGAGTGTGTCCGTGTCCGCGAATTCCGAGCCCGCCACCACCGGCAAGGCCGACAAGGCCGACAAGCCGGCCGGTTCAGGCCCAGGTTTCTCCATACCCAAGGTCCCGTTCTGGGCCCAGATCGTCGCCGGTCTCGTCCTCGGCGTCCTGCTCGGCTGGCTCGCCCGCAGCCAGGACATCAACTGGCTCTACACCACGCTGGACAAGGTGGGCAGCATCTTCGTCCAGCTGCTGAAGCTGGCCGTCGCCCCGCTGGTCTTCTTCGCGATCCTGGTGTCGATCACCAATCTCCGCAAGGTCAACAACGCCGCCAGGCTGGCCTCGCGCACCCTGCTCTGGTTCATGATCACGTCGCTGATCGCCGTCGCCATCGGCATCCTGATCGGCCTGATCACCAACCCGGGCTCCGGCACCGGCCTCACCCCGAAGGACGGCGCCAAGCCGGAGGGTTCGGGCTCCTGGATCGACTTCCTCACCGGCATCGTGCCGACGGACGTGATCTCCCCGTTCACCGAGCTCAACGTCCTCCAGATCGTCTTCCTGGCCGCCGTCGCCGGTATCGCCGCGCTCAAGCTCGGTGACCGTGCCGCGCCGATCCTCGCGCTGAGCGAGTCGGTGCTCGAACTGCTCCAGAAGGCGCTGTGGTGGGTCATCCGCCTCGCCCCGATCGGCACCATCGGCCTCATCGGCTACGCCATCGCGGACTACGGCTGGGACCTGATCGGCGACTACGCGACGTTCACCGCCGACGTGTACATCGGCTGCGCCCTGGTCCTCTTCGGCGTCTACCCGCTGCTGCTCGCCACGGTCGCCAAGGTCAGCCCGCTCCAGTTCTTCAAGGGCGCCTGGCCCGCGATCCAGCTCGCCTTCGTCTCCCGCTCCTCGGTCGGCACGATGCCCGTCACCGTGCGGGTGACCGAGCGTCTCGGCGTGCCGAAGGAGTACACGAGCTTCGCCGTCCCGTTCGGCGCCACCACCAAGATGGACGGCTGCGCCGCGATCTACCCGGCGCTGGCGGCGATCTTCATCGCGGAGATCTTCAACGTCCAGCTCGGCATCCAGGACTACCTGCTGATCGCCTTCGTCTCGGTGGTCGGCTCGGCGGCCACGGCCGGCCTCACCGGCGCGACGGTCATGCTGACCCTGACCCTCTCCACGCTGGGTCTGCCGCTGGAGGGCGTGGGTCTGCTGATCGCCATCGACCCGATCCTGGACATGATGCGTACGGCGACGAACGTCGCGGGCCAGGCCCTGGTCCCGGTCATCGTCGCGTCCCGCGAGAAGATCCTGGACCACGACAAGTACAACTCGGCGTCGGCGTCCCCGATCGACGAGCCGGACGAGTCCAACGAGTCGGACGCGAACACCCGCGATTCCGCGGTCCCGGTCCCCGCGTGACGCGGTAGCCGATTCCCTTCACCACCTGACGGCGCCCCCGGCTTCTCGGCCGGGGGCGCCGTCGCGTCGTGCGGGCGCGGGCTCTGATCCGTAGTCTTGATCCGGTTCGGGGGCCGGGGTGGGAGGAAGACCAAGTGGGTTCGGTTGGCGCGGGGAAGAGTAAGCGGATGCCGCGCGAGGTGCGTGAGCGGGAGATGCTGGACGCCGCCGTGGCGACGTTCGGGCAGCGGGGCTATCGGGCCGCCTCGATGGACGAGATCGCCGAACTGGCCGGTGTCTCCAAGCCGTTGGTGTATCTGTATCTGAACTCCAAGGAGGAGCTGTTCACCGCGTGCATCCGCCGCGAGGCCGACGCGCTCCTCGCGGCCGTACGCGCCGGTGTCGTGGAGCCGGGGCTCGCGCCCGACGAGCAACTGTGGTCGGGGCTCACCGCGTTCTTCGCGCATACGGCGGAGAACCCCGACGCCTGGTCGGTGCTGCACCGGCAGGCCCGTACGCACGGGGAGCCCTTCGCCGCCGAAGTGACCCGGATGCGGGAGGAGTTGGTCTCCTTCGTGACGGGGCTGCTCCGGGAGGCGGCGCACGCGACCCCCGCCTCGCCCGATCTGGCCGACCTGGGCGACCGGGACGTCGTCGGAATCGCCCAGGCGCTCGTCGGCGCGGCCGAGGCACTGGCCGGATGGGCGAACGAGACACCGGACGTCTCGGCCAAGGAGGCCGCGTCGACGCTGATGAACTTCGCCTGGACCGGGCTGGGGAACCTCATGGCCGGCGAGCGCTGGCCCAAGTGACAGCCCTACGGGGTGTCAGCCGGAGTGAAGGACCCGGAAGCGACCGGGTACCGCCGGATCCCGGTCGACGACCTGGACCGGCGTCCAGGCCCACTGCCAGACGCTGATGCCCGGCGTACGGGAGAACTGGATCTGCCCACGGGTGCCCTCGACCGCGACGCGCGGCCAGGCATCCGCGACGCGGGCCCGGTCCGCGCCGTGAGCGCGCAGCACATCGGCGAGGACGGCGACCGCGTCGTAGCCCTCGAAGGCGACGAAGGAGGGCGCTTGGCCCAGCCGCTCGCGCAGGGCCGCGCCGACTCGTACGCCGAGTGGGGTGAGGCGCTCGGGCAGGTAGCGCAGGAACGGGATCGCGGCGCCGTCGTCGCCCAGCGCCGCCGCCCATCCGGCGAACTCCGGCTGCCCGGCCGGAGCGCCGATCAGGACGTCGGCGAGGCGCCGGTCGCGGCGGACGGACCGGACGATCGGCACCGCCGGATCCGGGTGGCCGACCAGGAGAAGGAGGGCAGTCGCGCCCTTGTCGACGAGTTCGTCGCACAGGGCGGCGGGGGTGAGCGCGCTCATGTCGAGTTCGGCGACTGTGCCGCCGCGCGCGGCGAGGTAGTCCCGCAGGACGCGGGTGCCGGACGCCCAGTAGACACTCGGCTGGGTCGCCACGGCGATTCGGCTGTGGCCCGCGCCCAGGAGGAAGTCCGCGTAGATCTGCCAGCCGTGGGACTGCGGCGGGGCGAGGCGCGCGACCCATCGCGTCGGCTGTTCGGTGAGCGCGTCGAGGACCGCCGACGAGCAGAGGAACGGCAGTCCGAGCGCGTCGGCCCTGGCGGCAGCGGTGCGGGCGACGACGCTGTGATACTCACCGACGACGGCGGCCACGCCCAGGCCGGCCAACTCGTCCACGGCCGCCGCGGCCTTCCGCGGATCAGCGGCGGTGTCCCGGACCACCAGCTCCAGTGGTCTTCCGGCGATCCCGCCGGCGTCATTGACCTCGCGAACGGCCAACTCGATTCCGGCGAGCAGGTGTTGGCCCGCCTCGACCCAGCCGGGCCGAGTGAGCGGGACGAGAGCGCCGATCCTGACGGACGAACCGTCGGTCCGCTCCGTTCCGGGCGACGGTGGTGGCGAGTTCATGCGTGGGCGTCTCCCGTGTGGCAGTGCGCGTCCGGCTCAGCTCGCCGCCGGGCGCACCTCGTCGGCCATGGACCATCGCGGACATTGCATCGACCACCCCCGCGACCGGGCAACCGATTATCGCTGTCTTGATTTCGCGACCCGCTCCGGATTTACTCTGCCCGGACCGGAGCCTCCCGCTCCGCAGAGATGAGGGAACAGCGCGTGTCCGCAGACGTGCCCGCCGACGGCGTGGACTTCCCGGAGCGGCCCACGCCGCCGGGCCTCTCGCACGTCGAGCCCGAGAAGCTGTGGGTGGACGGAGTCGTACGGCAGGTCTCCCTGCCGCCGCTCGTACCGGCCGTCCTGGACGGGTCCCTCGCCGACATCCCCTTCGACAACGCGCGAGAGGCTCCGGGCGAGGCTGTCCTCAGTAGAAAGCAGGCGGACGGCCGCTGGCGGGACGTCACCGCCGCCGCGTTCGCCGACGAGGTCCGCGCCGTCGCGAAAGGGCTGATCGCCGAGGGTCTGAAGCCCGGCGACCGGCTCGCGATCATGGCCCGTACGGCCTACGAGTGGACGCTCATCGACTTCGCGGCCTGGGCCGCCGGCCTGGTCACCGTCCCCGTCTACCCCACCTCCTCCGCGTTCCAGACCCGCTGGATCCTCCAGGACTCCGGCGCGGTCGCCTGCGCGGTCGAGAGCGCCGAGCAGGCGCGGCTGATCAGCCACGAGCGCAGGCAGCTGCCGGACCTCGCCCGCCTCTGGACCTTCGACAGCGGGGCGGTCGACACACTGCGCGCGGCAGGCGCCGACGTCCCCGACGAGGAGCTCGACGCGCGGCGGGCCGCGCTCTCGCCCGAGTCCCTCGCGACCCTCGTCTACACCTCCGGCACCACGGGAAGCCCCAAGGGCTGCGTCCTCACGCACGCCAACTTCTTCGCCGAGGTGGACAATTGCATCGAACTGCTCCACCCCGTCTTCAAATCGGTGAGCAAGGAGCCCGCCTCCACGCTGCTCTTCCTGCCGCTCTCCCATGTCTTCGGACGCATGGTCGCGGTGGGCTGTCTGCGCGCGCGGGTGCGGCTCGGGCACGCGCCGTCGCTGCGCACCGACGACCTCATCGCCGATCTGGCGGGCTTCCGGCCGACGTTCCTGCTGGCTATCCCGTATGTGCTGGAGAAGGTCTTCAACACCGGCCGCGCCACGGCCGAGACGATGGGCCGCGCCTCGTCCTTCGACCGTGCCGCGAAGATCGCCCGGTCGTACGGGACGGCCGTCGAGGCCGCGTCCGCCGGTACGGGCCCCGGCCCCTCGCTGCCCCTGAGAGCCGCCCGCGCGCTGTACGACCCGCTGGTCTACCGGCGGATACGGGCCGCCCTCGGCGGCAAGGTCGTGCAGGCCATCTGCGGCGGCTCCCCGCTGGGGCGACCGCTCGCCGCGTTCTACGCGGGCGCGGGGATCACGATCTTCGAGGGGTACGGCCTGACGGAGACCACGGCCGCCGCCACGGTGACGCCGCCGCTCAAGCCCCGCCTGGGCACGGTGGGCTGGCCGCTGCCCGGCACCTCCGTACGGATAGCCGACGACGGCGAGGTACTGCTGAGCGGTGGTCAACTCTTCGCCGGATACTGGGACATGGAGCGCGGCGAGCCCGTACCCGTCCTGGACGAGGGCTGGTTCGCGACGGGTGACCTGGGCGCGCTGGACGACGACGGCTATCTCACGATCACCGGCCGCAAGAAGGACATCATCATCACGTCGGCCGGCAAGAACGTGGCCCCGGCCCCGCTGGAGGACTGGCTGCGCGCCCACCCGCTGATCGGCCAGTGCCTGGTGCTCGGTGACAACCGCCCGTACGTCACGGCGCTGATCACCCTTGAGGCGGACGGGCTCGCGCACTGGTGCCAGATGAGGAAGAAGCAGCACCTGACGCGGGAGGAGCTGGTCGCGGACGAGGACCTGCTCGCCGCGCTGCAACGGGCGGTCGACGAGGCCAACCGGCTGGTGTCCAGGGCGGAGTCGATCCGCCGCTTCCGGGTGCTGACGGTGTCCTTCACCGAGGAGGGCGGGCATCTGACGCCGTCGCTGAAGGTGAAGCGGCCGGCGGTGGTGGAGGACTTCGCGGCGGAGATCGAGGAGCTGTACGGGTAGCCGGGCGGGGGCCGTCGTGTCCTCGACGCCGGACGGGCCGGAGTCCTGTCATCGAGCGCCGGACGGGCTCGGGGTGGTGCCCGGCCGGACGGGCCGGGGCTTTGTCCTCAAGCGCCGTGACGGGCTTGATCGGGCCCGGCCGGGATGCGGGGTTCGCCGGAGTGGGTGGTTGGTCCCCGAACGCCGGACGGGCTCGGTCGTGCCCGGCGGATTGGTCGCGTGGGCGTCAGCCCTTCTTGCGGGGTCCCAGCAACTGCTCGCGTAGCGCCGTGAGTTGGTGTGAGGACTCCACAGCGCGCGTCTCGTCCAGCGTCGTGAGCGCCAGCAGCAGGACGTCCGCCACCACCAGGCCCGTCAGGGACTCCGCCGTGATGCCGGTCGGGGTGTGCGGCGCCGTGAGGACCGCCTCGACCCGGCTCTCGAAGGTCTCGCCCAGCTCGTCGGTCACCAGAACGACCTTCGCGCCGACCGCCCTGGCCCGCTCCACCAGCACCGTCAGCTCTATCAGTTCACGCCCCGGCTGGAAGATCACCACCGCGTCCCCCTGGCCCACCGCCAGCAGCGCGTCAGCCAGGGCGAAGCCCGTCTCGCCGACGAAGCGGGCCCGGCGGCCGATCCTGCCGAGCGCCAACGCCAGGTGTCTCGCCGCCAGTTCGGACGCCGCGACGCCGTAGCAGAACACCTCGCGCGCGGGGGCGAGCGCGGCCACCGCGCGGCGCAGCGCGGCCGGTTCGGTGAGCCGGCGGCCGTGGTCGACGCGGTCCCTGGCCTCGTCGAAGACATCGCGCCAGATGGTGTCGAGGTCCTGGCCGACATGGTCGATGCGCTGCTTGAGCCGTACCTCCGGGGCGACCGTCGCCGTGAAGTCCGCCGCCAGCTCGCGCTTGAGGGCGGGCAGGCCCGCGTAGCCGAGGCGCTGGAGAGAGCGGACGACCGTCGCGTTGCTGGTGCCGCTCGCCGCGCCGAGCTCCTGGGCGCCGGCGAAGAGGAGCTGCTCGACGGGTGCGCTGGCCAGATACTGCGCGACGGCGCGCTCGGAAGCCGACAGCTCCTCCCACTGGTCGCGCACGGCCGCCCGGAGCCGGGTCACGCCCGCACCCGAGGGCCCCGCCTCCGGGCCCCCCGGCTGTCCGGACTCTGGAATTTCCATTACACCCATTGACTTCCCTGTCTCCGCCATTACTCTCCTGGACAACGCATTCCAAGAGGAACGCTCCATGAAATCGACGTTACAGGATCGCGTTCCGTCGCGAGGAGAACAATGGCACCCCGCTCCCTTCCGGTCATCGAGATCTCCGGCTCACCGCGCGAGCGCGGCCGGCAGTACGGCGAGGCCGTACGTCCCCAACTGCACGCCGCCCTCGGCTACTACGCGGAGGCCTTCGGCCAGTCCGCCGGCCTCACCTGGGACCGCGTCACCGCACGCGCCGAGCGCTGGCTCGACCCCGTCGCGGCCTACGCGCCCGACCTCGTGGAGGAGATGCGCGGCATCGCCGACGGCGCGGGCGTGAGCCTGCTCGACGTCCTCGCGCTCAACGCCCGCGGCGAGGTCATCTACGACAAGTCGTTCGCCACGATGAGCGAGGGCGCTCCGGGCACCGCCGACCCGGACGAGGCCCCCGACGGCTGCACCTCCTTCGCCGCGTACGGCGCCGCCAGCGGCGACGGACACGTCTACGCGGGCCAGAACTGGGACTGGCGCGCGGGCGTCGCCGACACCGTCGTCATGCTGCGGATCGTCCAGCCGCCCAAGCCCACCCTGATCATGCAGGTCGAGGCCGGACAGGTCGGCCGGCAGGGCGCCAACTCGGCCGGTATCGCGCTCAACGCGAACGGTCTCGGCGGCAGGTTCGACGACACGGTCGGACTGCTCCAGACCGTCGTACGCCGCTCCGTGCTCGACCAGCCCACCATCACCGACGCCCTCGACGTGCTGTGCCGCACCCGCGCACACATCGCCAGCAACGCGCTGCTCACCTGCCGCGAAGGCTTCGCGATCGACCTGGAGACCACCCCCGCCGGGCACGGCTGGCTCTACCCCACCGACGGCCTCCTCGTGCACGGCAACCACTACCAGGCGGGAGTCCCCGCCGCCCTCGCCGCGGGCTACCGCCCCATGTCGTCCGACTCCCTCGTCCGCGTCCCGCGCGCCGAGGAAGGGCTGCGTCGGCTCCGCGGCTCCACCGGTTCCGACGAGTCCCGCAAGCTGATCAAACAGGCGATGTCGGACCACCTGGGCCTCCCCGAGTCGCTGTGCACGCACCCCGATCCGCGGCAGCCGCGGATCAAGCACTGGGCCACGCTCGTCTCCTCCTGCGTCGATCTGACCAGCGGTGACTACTACGTGACCGCCGGTACTCCCTGCGACCGGGACTACCAGCACATGCCCTGGAACGTGTACGACGGTCCGTATGGAGACCGCCCGTACGACCCGGCGTACGACCCGGCGCACGAGATCACCGAAGACCACGCCCCGCACCACGCGATGTCCACCACGGGAGCCCAGCGATGAGCAGCACGCGCACCACCGTCACGGCAGCCCTGGCCGTGGCGACCCTGCTGGCCGCGGCCGGCTGTAGCGGCGCCGACCAGAGCGGCACCGGCGGCGAGAGTGCCGACGCCGCCTCACTGAAGCTGTCGGCGACCACCCCGGCGGCCAAGGGCGGGCTCGCCCAGGCCAACTGGCTCCTGGAGGACGAGCCCGACTCCCTCGACCTCGACACCCAGGGCACCAGCGCGGGCCGCGTCGTCCTCACCAACGTCTGCGAGCGGCTCTACCAGCTCCAGCCGGACATGTCGGTGAAGCCGCTGCTCGCCGAGAAGGCCGAGACCCCCGACGACCACACGCTCGTCCTCACCGTCCGCGACGGCGTGACCTTCCACGACGGCACGGACATGACCGCCGACGACGTCCTGTGGAGCCTTGAGCGGCACGCCGACCCGGACATGGAACAGAGCGACGAGTTCACCAACGTCGCGGGCATGAGGAAGACCGGCGAGCGCGAGGTCACCGTCACCTTCAAGCAGCCCGACGCCCTCTTCACCAAGGCGCTCGCCGGTGACGCGGGCCTCGTCTGGAACCAGGAGCAGGTGGAGAAGTCCGGTGAGGACTTCGGTACACCGGGCCAGCCCGACGCCTGCTCCGGCCCGTACGAACTCGCGAGCTGGCGCTCCGGCGACTCGATCATCATCCACAGCTACGACGAGTACTGGGGCAAGAAGGCGCTCACCGACAAGGTCGTCTTCCGCTGGGCCTCCGACAGCGCTCTCGTCAACGCCGTGACGACCGGCGCCGCCGACGGCGCGTACACCGAGTCGCCCAACACCGCCTCCGCCCTGCGCGGCAAGAAGGGCATCGACCAGCACTACGGTCCCTCCACCGCCTCGCTCGTACTCATACCGACCGAGCGCGGCGGCCTGAAGAACGCGGCCGTCCGCCAGGCGCTCTCGCTCGCGATCGACCGCGACGGCATCGCCAAGTCCGGCTACGGCGGCCTCGTGGAGCCGTGGGCGACACCCGTCGGCGCCGGGGCCTGGGGGTACGAGAAGCCCGCCTTCGAGGCCGCGCAGAAGAAGATCACGAACGCGCCCGACAGCCCCTCCGCCGACGATCTGACCCGTGCGAAGAAGCTGGTGGAGGAGTCGGGCGTGAACGCGGCCGAGCCGATCGTCATCGGCACCGACGCCAGCCAGGGCCGGACGGTCGTCGCCAACGCGACCCGCTCCGCGCTCCAGCGGATCGGCCTCAAGGGGCAGATCAAGACCGTGCCGACGGCGCAGTTCGAGCAGTTCTACAGCGACCCGCAGGTCCGCTCCGAGATCGACGTCCTCGTCGGTGACTGGTACATCTCCAAGTCCGACCCGATGGGCTTCTACGACAACGGGCTCTCCGACTCCTCCAACAACTGGGTCGGCTTCAAGGACGCCACCTACGACGCCCAGGTGAAGAAGGCCCTCGGCACGCTGGACGACGCCGAACGCGCGAAGCTCGCCGTCGACGTCCAGCGCAGGTTCACCGACGCCGCCGTCTGGATCTCGGTCGCACAGGTGCCGTCCGTGCTGGTGCTGGGCGACAAGCTGACCGGCCCGCCCGCCTCCATGGCGTACCTCTACTACCCGTGGGCCGCCGAGCTCGGCACCAAGACCGCCGACAGCGCGTCCGGCACCGGCATCGGGAAGGGCTGACCGGCATGCTCGCCCGAATCTCCAGGCGTCTCGCGGGGCTGCTGGCCACTCTCTTCGCCGCGTCGTTCGTCATCTTCGCGGCCGTGTACGCGGCCCCCGGCGACCCGGCCGTCTTCCTGGCCGGGGGCCGGGACAAGCTGACCCCCGAGAAGCTCGAACTGGTCCGTCAGCAGTACCACTTGGACGAGCCGCTGGCCGTCCAGTACGGCCGCTGGCTCTGGGACGGCGTCCATCTCGACCTCGGCCGCTCCTTCAAGTACAGCGACCAGGTGGCCGACCTGCTGGCCGCCCGCCTCCCGACCACCCTCGCGCTGGTGGCGTACGCGACCGTCCTCTTCGTCGTCATCGGCGTCGGGGCCGGTGTGCTCGCCGCCGTCAGGCGCGGCACCTGGGTCGACTCGACGGTCGTCGGCGGTACGACGCTCGCCGCGTCCGTCCCGTCCTTCGTCTCCGCCATCGCGCTCGTGGCGCTGTTCGGCGTCCAGCTCGGCTGGTTCCCCGTCACCGGCGGCGGCGAGGGCATCGGCGGGACGCTGCACCATCTGACCCTGCCCGCCGTCTCCCTGGCGCTCGGAGCGCTCGCGCTGATCAGCCGGGTCACCCGGCAGGCGATGGTCGACGCGGGCACCGCCGACCATGTGGAGGTGGCGCGCGCCTCGGGACTGCCCGAACGCGACATCGTCCGCAGGCATGTCCTGCGCAACGCGCTCGCCCCCATCGTCACCATGTGCGGCCTCGTCATGGCGGGCATGCTCGCCGGCACCGTCGTCGTGGAGACGGCCTTCGGCATCAGCGGTATCGGCTCGCTGCTCGTCGGCGCCATCAACACCCACGACTTCCCGGTGGCCCAGGCCGTCCTGCTGCTGATGGTCACCGGCTACATCGTGGTCACCACCCTCGTCGACCTCGTCCATCCGCTGCTCGACCCACGAGTGAAGGAGCGTGCGGCATGACGGCGCTGACCCTCGCCCCGGTCGGCGGAGCACGGCCCCGCCGCTCCGCCGGCGTACGCCTCGCGGGCGGCTTCCTCGTCCTCGTCGTACTGGCCGCGCTCCTGGCGCCGTTCATCGCGCCGTACGCCCCCGACACCATCGACCTCTCGGCGTCCCTGGTCGGCACCTCCGGCGACCATCTGCTCGGCACCGACTCCTCGGGCCAGGACCTGCTCTCACGGGTGCTGTACGGGGCCCGTACGAGCCTGATCGCCCCGGTCCTGCTGCTGGCCATCGCGGCGCTGCTCGGCGTGAGCCTCGGCACGCTCGCCGCCTGGCGCGGCGGCTGGGTGGACACCCTCGTCTCCCGGATCACGGACGTCATGTACGCGTTCCCCGGGCTGCTGTTCACCGTTCTGATCATCGCGGTCTTCGGCGCCGGGATGACCACGTCCGTGCTGGCGCTCGGCCTCGCCTACACACCCACCGTCGCCAAATACACCCGGTCCGTGGCGCTCGCCGAGCGCCGCAAGCCGTACATCGACTCCTACCGCGTGCAGGGCATGGGCGGCGCCCGCATCTGCGCCCTGCACCTCGTGCCCAATCTGGGGCGCTCCATCGTCGGCTATCTCGTCGTGCTCTTCGGCGAGGCCCTGATGTCCCTGGCGACCCTGTCCTACCTCGGCTTCGGGGCCCAGCCGCCCAGCTCCGACTGGGGGCTGATGGTCCAGGAGGGCCAGGCCGCCGTCGTCCAGGGCGCGCTGCTCCCGGCGCTCGTACCCGGCGTGGCCATCGCGCTCGTCGTGGTCTCCTTCAACGTCGTCGGCGTCCGGGCCGCCGACCGACTCGGCAGCGGGAGGTAACCGCGTGCTCCTCGACATCGACAGCCTCACGGTCCAACTCCCCGGCGCAGCCCGGCCCGTGCTCACCGACGTCACCCTGCGGGTGGCGAGCGGCGAAGTGGTCGGCCTGGTCGGCGAATCGGGCTCCGGCAAATCCACCACCGCCAACGCGGCCCTGCGTCTGCTGCCGGGCGACGCCACGGCCACCGGCCGGATCGGCGTGGACGGCACCGACGTGCTCTCCCTCACCGGGGACGCGCTGCGGGCCCACCGCTCCCGTACGGTCGCGATGGTCCACCAGGACCCGCGCTCGGCCCTCAACCCCGTACGCCGCGTCGGGGACTTCCTCACGGAGCGGCTGCGCGGAGCGGGACTCGACCAGCGCGCGGCCCGCGCCAGGGCCGTCGAACTCCTGGCCGCCGTCGGCCTGTCCGACCCCGAACGCCGGGTACGGCAGCGCCCGCACGAGCTCTCCGGCGGCATGCTCCAGCGCGTCGTCATCGCGGGCGCGCTCGCCGCCGAGCCCCGGCTGCTGCTCGCCGACGAGGCGACCAGCGCGCTGGACGTGACCACGCAGGCGGAGATCCTGGCGCTGCTCAGGTCCCTGCGCACCTCCGGCGAAGGCAGGGCGCCGGGGATGCTCTTCATCACGCACGACCTGCAACTGGCCGCCGCCTACTGCGATCGCGTGTACGTCATGTACGCGGGCCGGGTCGTAGAGGAGCGGTCCGCCGGCGACCTGTTCGCCCGGCCTCGGCACCCGTACACCCGGGGGCTGCTGGAGTGTTCGCCGACGCTGGACACGGAGGTGCGCGAGATCCGCCCCATCCCCGGCCGGCCGCCGTCGCTCGCCGACGCCTTCACCGGCTGCGAGTTCGCCTCGCGCTGCCCGGAGGCGGAGGCCGCGTGCGAGACGTGGCGGCCCGAGCCGGTCGCGCTGGACGACGGCGGTACGGCGGCCTGCCGCAGGCTGCCGGTCACGGAAGGAAGCGTGCGATGAAGGACGTTTCGCAGGGGCACGCCTCGCAGGGGCACGCCCTGGCCGTGGAGGGGCTGCGCAAGGAGTACCCGCTGCCCGGCGGCGGCCGGCTCACCGCGGCCGAATCGGTCGGCTTCACCGTCCCGTCGGGCGGTTCGCTGGGCATCGTGGGGGAGTCCGGCTCGGGCAAGACGACCGTCGCGCGGATGCTCGTCGGTCTCGTACGGCCCGACGCCGGCACCGTACGGGTGGCGGGCCGCGTCCGCGAGATGCGCGCACCACGCGGCAGGGCGGCCCGGCTGGCCAGGGCCAGGGAGATCCAGATGGTCTTCCAGGACCCGTACATCTCACTGGATCCCCGGCTGACGTCCCGTCAATGTCTCACCACCGCACTGCGGTTGCACGGCCGCGACGACTCACTGGCCGACGGGCTGCTCGACCGCGTGGGGCTCGGTGCCCGCGAGGCGGGGGCGCGTCCGCACGGGATGTCGGGCGGCCAGCGGCAGCGGCTCGCGATCGCGCGTGCGCTGGCCGTCGACCCGCGGGTGCTGGTGCTCGACGAGGCGGTGGCCGCGCTGGACGTGTCCATCCAGGCGCAGATCCTTCAGCTCCTGGGCGAGATCCGCCGGGACACCGGTGTCGCGCTGGTCTTCGTGAGCCACGACCTGGCCGTGGTGCGGCACATCACCGACGAGGTGCTGGTCATGCGGCGCGGCACGGTGGTCGAACAGGGCCCGACGGACGGGGTGTTGGCCGCGCCGGCCCACCCGTACACCCAACGCCTGCTCGCGTCCGTGCCCCGGCCGGGCTGGGACCCGGCGGCGGTCGCGGGAGCGGTCGCGGAGGCGTAACTCCCGGACAAGGCAGGAGCCCTGCTCCCCGCACTGGACATGTGGGGAGCAGGGCTCCTTGATACTGCTTGTTTTCCGTGCGCGATCTACCGACCCAGGGCAACTAGGCCGGGGTTACGTTCTCCGCCTGCGGGCCCTTCGGGCCCTGGGTGACGTCGAAGTTCACGACCTGGTTCTCCTCGAGGGAGCGGAAGCCGGTCGCGTTGATCGCGGAGTAATGGACGAAGACATCCGGGCCGCCGCCGTCCTGGGCGATGAAGCCGAAGCCCTTTTCAGCGTTGAACCACTTGACGGTTCCGGTAGCCATAAGCCCTCCTTGGGCCAAAGGGTTGCCCTGCTCCAGAACCTGCAAACAAGTCTGAAAACTACAAAAGCCTGCGGGTCACATTCTCCGCAGGCTCTGTACTGCAAGGGAAACCAAACTGCAACTTGCGGCGAGCCTAGCACGCGGCTCACGGCCAGCGGTAGGGGGAAAGATCACCCAAAGATCACCTCACCCGGACGTTTGAAGAGGGCCCCGACGGGCTGACGGAACGAGCCCCCCGATGTGGTCCCTGACGTGCGACGGAGACTCGCCCGAGTACCCTCCCCGGCGCCCCCGTGCGCCCCCGAGCGCCCCACAGGTCTAGCCTCGCGGTGTGGACAGCTCCTCTGAAAGCACAGCAATCCTCGACCCGGGCCCGAGCGATCACCCCCGCGTCCGGCCGCGCGTCGGGCACATCCAGTTCCTGAACTGCCTCCCCCTTTACTGGGGCCTCGGCAGAACAGGAGCCCTCTTCGATCTTGAGCTGACGAAGGACACCCCGGAGAAGCTCAGCGAGCGCCTCGTGCGCGGAGATCTCGATATCGGTCCTGTCACCGTGGTCGAATTCCTCCGCAATGCAGAGGACCTCGTCGCATTCCCCGATCTCGCGGTCGGCTGCGACGGCCCCGTCATGTCCTGCCTGATCGTTTCGCAGGTGCCGCTCGAAGAACTCGACGGGGCGCGGGTCGCCCTCGGCTCGACCTCGCGGACCGCCGTACGGCTCGCGCAGCTCCTGCTCGCCGAGAAGTACGAGGTCACCCCCGACTACTACACGTGCCCGCCCGACCTCGGTCTGATGATGCAGGAGGCGGACGCGGCCGTACTGATCGGCGACGCGGCCCTGCGCGCCTCGCTGCACGACGCGCCCCGCCTCGGGCTCCAGGTCCACGACCTCGGCCAGATGTGGAAGGACTGGACGGGTCTGCCGTTCGTCTTCGCCGTGTGGGCGGCGCGCAAGGACTATCTGGCGCGTGAGCCGGAGACCGTGCGCGATGTGCACCGGGCGTTCCTCGCCTCCCGCGACGTGTCGCTGGAGGAGGTCACCAAGGTCGCCGAACAGGCGGCCCGCTGGGAGACCTTCGACGCGGAGCTGCTGGAGCGCTACTTCACGACGCTCGACTTCCGCTTCGGCCCCGACCAGCTCGCGGGGGTACGGGAGTTCGCCCGCCGTACCGGACCCACGACCGGCTATCCCGCCGACCCCCGGGTCGAGTTGCTCCCCTCCTGAGAAGGTGGGGGGACACAGAACGGGGAGGGGACGGGATGCAGCCGCTCGACGCGGACGGGCCCCGCACCATCGGCGCGTACCGGCTGCTCGGCAGACTCGGTGCCGGCGGCATGGGCCGGGTCTATCTGGCCAGGTCCGAGGGCGGCCGTACGGTCGCAGTGAAGGTCATCCATCCGCATCTCGCGCTGAACGAGGAGTTCCGGGCCCGGTTCCGCCGCGAGGTGGCGGCGGCCCGCCGGGTCGGCGGCGCGTGGACGGCGCCGGTGCTCGACGCCGACCCGGAGGCGCAGACGCCGTGGGTGGTCACCGGCTATGTGGCGGGGCCCTCGCTGACGCAGGCGGTCGCCACGTACGGTCCGCTGCCCGAGCCGACGGTACGGGCACTGGGAGCCGGGCTCGCCGAGGCGCTGGGCGCGGTCCACGAGCTGGGCCTCGTCCACCGTGACGTCAAACCGTCGAACGTCCTGCTGGCCCTCGACGGCCCCCGGCTCATCGACTTCGGCATCGCGCGCGCCACGGACGGCACCGCCTCGCTCACCTCCACCGGAGTCTCGGTCGGCTCACCCGGCTACATGTCGCCCGAGCAGATACTCGGCAAGGGCGTCACGGGCGCGGCCGACGTGTTCTCGCTGGGGGCGGTACTCGCCTACGCCACGGCCGGAGCGAGCCCCTTCCCCGGGGACTCGTCCGCCGCGCTGCTCTACAAGGTGGTCCACGGGGAGCCCGAACTCGACTCGCTGGAAGGCGGGTTGAAGGAACTGGTCGCCCGCTGTCTGGCCAAGGACCCGGCCGCGCGCCCCGCGCCCGCCGAGATCGCCGCACGGCTCGCGCCCGGCGGGGCGGCCCCGCTGGTGGACGCGGGCTGGCTGCCGGACCCGCTCGTACGGGAGGTCAGCCGGGCGGCCGTCCAACTGCTGGACCTGGAGGCGGCGCAGCCCGTACGGAGCGCTCCCGGGCCGGTGGTGCACTGGCCGACGCCCCCGCCGCCCGACACGCCCCCGCAGTCGGCCGCCCATGTGCCGACCGCCGGACATCCGTCCGCCGCCGGGCATCCCCCCACCGCCGCGAACCGGATCCCGGCCGCCGCCGGATCGGCGCCCCCGCTCGGGGAGTTCGGGGCGCCGACGTACCCGGACGCGCTCGCGCACCCGGACGGCCCGCCCGGACCCCGTACGGCCGACGGCCGCCCCCAGGACGTCCAGGACACCCAGGACCCCCGGATGTCCCTGTCCGTCACCGCCGGCCGGGCCGGGCCGCGCCGCCGCAAGGTGAGCTGCACGGTCGCCCTCGCGGTGGCGGGAGCGCTGGCCGCGGTCACGCTGGGCGGGACACTGCTCGTCGACCAGTTCTCGGACAACAAGAAGTCCGACTCCGCCGACCAGGGCCCCGCGGGCACGGGCCCGAGCGCGTCGGCGACGCGCGACGGGGCCACCGGCCCGCTCACGGCCGTACCCAAGCAGTTCGTCGGCACCTGGAAGGGACCGACGACCGAGGACAGCGGGCTGCCGCACGGCGACTACACGGTCGAGATCACCGCGGGCGGGAAGGGCGAGAAGGTGTTCCGCTCGACGAGCTTCCTCTCGCTCCTCGGTGTGGAGGCGAAGTGCTACGGGGTGGGCACGCTCGTGTCCGCCACCGCGAAGGAGATCAGGGTCGAGGAGTCCACGGATCCCGACCGGCCCGGCGGGGCGGGGATGTGCACGACCACGGAGGCCGCCCAGTTGACGTTCACGCTCACGGGCGACGGTGATCTGCGGTTCACCTCGGCGGAGGAAGCGGCGGGCAACCCGACCGGGACGCTGAAGAAGCAGTAGCCACCTCTGGGGTCCCGCGAGCCCGGCAACCGGTACGCCCGTACCCCTGGCGTACGCTGGATCGGACCGTAGATCCACTGATACACCGCCGAAAGGTGACGCCCCGGTGACCGAGAAGGCCGACCAGCAGTCTGTCCTCGACCGCGCTGCCGAGGGTGGCCGGATCACCCCCGAAGAGGCGCTCGACCTCTACCGTTCGGCCCCCCTCCACGCGCTCGGCGCCGCCGCCGACCGCGCGCGCCGCCGCCGTTACGCCGGCACGGAGCACATCGCGACGTACATCATCGAGCGGAACATCAACTACACGAACGTCTGCGTGACGGCGTGCAAGTTCTGCGCCTTCTACGCGGCCCCCAAGGACACCGACAAGGGCTGGACCCGCGACCTCGACGACATCCTGCGCCGCTGCGCGGAGACCGTCGAACTCGGCGGCACCCAGATCATGTTCCAGGGCGGCCACCACCCCGACTACGGCGTGGAGTACTACGAGAAGCACTTCGCCGCCATCAAGGCCGCGTTCCCGCAGCTCGTCATCCACTCCCTCGGCGCCTCCGAGATCGAGCACATGGCCCGGATCTCGGACGTCTCCGTGGAGGAGGCGATCCGCCGGATCCACGAGGCGGGCCTCGACTCGTTCGCGGGCGCCGGCGCCGAACTGCTGCCGGCCCGGCCGCGCAAGGCGATCGCCCCGCTCAAGGAGTCCGGCGAGCGGTGGCTGGAGATCATGGAGACCGCGCACGGTCTCGGCGTCGAGTCGACGTCCACGATGCTCATGGGCACCGGGGAGACGAACGCCGAGCGCATCGAGCACCTGCGGATGATCCGCGACGTACAGGACCGGACGGGCGGCTTCCGGGCGTTCATCCCGTACACCTACCAGCCCGAGAACAACAAGCTGAAGGGGCAGACGCAGGCGACCCTCTTCGAGTACCTGCGGATGATCGCCATCGCCCGGATCTTCCTCGACAACGTCGCCCACATTCAGGGCTCCTGGCTGACCACGGGCAAGGAGGTCGGCCAACTGTCCCTGCACTACGGCGCGGACGACCTCGGCTCGATCATGCTGGAGGAGAACGTCGTCTCGTCGGCGGGGGCGAAGCACCGCTCCAACCGGCTGGAGATCATCGACCTGATCCGCAAGTCGGGCCGGGTCCCGGCGCAACGCGCCACGACGTACGAGCACATCGTCGTGCACGACGACCCGGCACTGGACCCGGTCGACGAGCGCGTCGTCTCGCACTTCTCCTCCACGGCGATCGCGGGCGGCACGGCGCACCCGGAGCTCAAGCTGCTCGACGCCAACTGACCTGGTGGCACTGACGATTCACCGGGCGGACCTGCTGCTGCCCGGCGCGGGGCGCGCTCCCGTGCCGGACGGCGCGGTGCTGGTCGCGGGGGATTCGATCGAGGCCGTCGGCGGTTACGACGAGTTGGCGGCCACGCGTCCCGCCGCACGGGTCAGACGGTGGCCGGGCGTCCTCACACCGGGGCTGTGCAATGCGTACGGTCCCGAACTGCTGGAGCAGGCCTACCACCCCGACCCGCGCGAGGTCGGCGAACTGGGGACCGAACCGCTCACCGGCGACGCGCTCGCCGCGCTGGAGATGACCGACGCCCGCTGGGGCGCGAGCGCGCGGCGCGGGGTGCGGCGGATGCTGGCGCACGGGACGGTCGCGGTCGCCGGGACCCTGCGGCGGGAGACGGTGGTGGACGCCGTCGCGCGCTCGGGGCTCGGTGTCGAGAGGCGGTTCAGCGAACCGCCGGGCCCGGCCGATCTGGACCCCCTCGCCGGCCGGCCGGTCGAGGAGGCTTTCGTGCTGCCGCCGCTGGGCTTCGAGGGCCGCCAGGCCGACTTCGCCGTCTTCGACGTGGATGTCCCGCCCGGCGGCGACCCGTACGCCGCGCTGGCGCGGGCGGGCGCGGCCAGTTGCGTGGCCACCGTCCTCGACGGGCGGCTCGTCCACCGGCGCGCGTGAGGCAGGCGCCGGGCGGCGAGGGTGGCCTGCGAGAATGGCCGTAGTACCGCGACAGACGCACCGCAACCGAGAAGTGAGGCGGAACGCCAGTGACCCGGGCCTCCCTGGACAAGCAGCCGCACGAAGTCGCCTCGATGTTCGACGACGTGGCGGCGAATTACGACCTCACCAACGACGTGCTCTCCCTCGGCCAGGCGCGGCTCTGGCGCAAGGAGGTCGCCAGGGCGGTGAACGCCCGCCCCGCGCAGAAGGTCCTCGACCTCGCCGCGGGCACGGCCACCTCCTCCATGCCCTTCGCCGCCACCGGCGCCTACGTCGTCCCCTGCGACTTCTCGCTCGGCATGCTCCGCGAGGGCAAGAAGCGCCACCCCTGGCTGCCGCTGACCGCCGGGGACGCCACCAAACTGCCGTTCCGTGACGACGTCTTCGACACCGTCACGATCTCCTTCGGTCTGCGGAACGTGCACGACACGGACAGCGCGCTGCGTGAGCTGTACCGGGTGACCAAGCCCGGCGGGCAGGTCGTGATCTGTGAGTTCTCCCAGCCGGTGTGGGAGCCCTTCCGGACCGTCTACACGGAGTACCTGATGCGTGCGCTGCCGCCGGTGGCGCGCGGTGTGTCCTCGAACCCGGACGCGTACGTGTACCTCGCCGAGTCCATCCGCGCCTGGCCCGACCAGCCCGCTCTGGCCGGGCTGCTCCAGAAGGCCGGCTGGTCGAAGGTCGCCTGGCGGAATCTGACCGGTGGGGTCGTGGCACTGCACCGCGGGTTCAAGGCCGGTCCAGCCTGAGCCGGAAGCAGTACCCCTTCCGCTTGCCCACCGGCGTCAGGAACGTCTCCTCCAGCTCCATGCCGAGGCGCCGGGTCACCGCGACCGAGCGGTCGTTGCGGGCGTCGACCATCGCCACGACGGTGGGGACGCCCGCGGCCCGTACCCGCTCCAGCGTCGCGTGCGCGGCGGCCGTCACGTAACCCCTGCCCCAGTGGGCGCGGCCGAGGCGCCAGCCGATCTCGATCTCGCCGACCGGGCCGAACGACGTGTGGGGCCACGGCTGCGCGCCGGTGAAGCCGATGACCTCGTCGCTGTCGTCGAGCATCGTCCAGAGGCAGAAGCCGAGTTCGGCGGCGTGCGCCCGCTGACGGGCGGTGAACTCCTCGTACTCGGCGAGCGGTGCCGGGCCGCCGTGGAACTCCATGACATCGGGATCGTCGAACACCCGGTGCCATTCGCGGGCGTCCTGTTCGGTGGGAACGCGGAGCCGCACGACGGGGACCGGTCGGGTGATGTCGTTCATCGGGGCAGCCCTTCAACTTGTCGATCAACAGGCACCCATAGACTGCACCTGTCCAGTGCCGAACATGTCCACAGCCGTCGGTACGTCATGAGGGGACCCGCCCGCCGGGCCCCACGAGTCTTCGGGAGATCCCGCTGTGACCGAGCCCCTCTCCGAACACACCGCAGATGTGATCGTCGTCGGGGCCGGCCCGGCCGGTTCCACCACGGCGTACCACCTCGCCAGGTCGGGCCTGGACGTCCTGCTGCTGGAGAAGACGGCCTTCCCGCGCGAGAAGGTCTGCGGTGACGGCCTGACCCCGCGCGCCACCAAGCAGCTCGTGGGGATGGGCATCGACATCTCCGAAGAGGCCGGCTGGCTCCGCAACAAGGGGCTGCGCATCATCGGCGGTGGCGTACGGCTCCAGCTCGACTGGCCCGACCTGGCCAGCTATCCGGACTACGGCCTCGTACGCAAGCGTGACGACTTCGACGAGCAGTTGGCCCGGCAGGCGCAGAAGGCCGGGGCGCGGCTGCACGAGCGCTGCAACGTCGGTGCCCCGATCATCGATCCGCGCACCGGCCGGATCACCGGCGTCAACGCCAAGATGGGCGAGGAGAAGACGCCCGTCACCTTCCACGCCCCGCTCGTCGTCGCGGCCGACGGCAACTCCACGCGGCTGTCGCTCGCGATGGGGCTGCACCGGCGCGACGACCGGCCGATGGGCGTCGCCGTCCGTACGTACTTCACCTCGCCCCGGCACGACGACGACTATCTGGAGTCGTGGCTGGAGCTGTGGGACCGGCGCGGGCCGCAGGACCGGCTGCTGCCCGGCTACGGCTGGATCTTCGGCATGGGCGACGGCACGTCCAACGTCGGCCTGGGCATCCTCAATTCGTCGTCCGCCTTCAAGGAGCTGGACTGGCGCGAGGTGCTCAAGGCGTGGTGCGCGTCGATGCCGGCCGACTGGGGCTACACGCCCGACAACATGACGATGCCTATCCGCGGCGCCGCGCTGCCGATGGCCTTCAACCGGCAGCCGCACTACACCAAGGGCCTGCTGCTGGTCGGTGACGCGGGCGGGCTGGTCAACCCGTTCAACGGCGAGGGCATCGCGTACGCGATGGAGTCCGGCCAGATCGCGGCGGACGTCATCGTGCAGGCGCAGTCCCGGCAGACGCCGGGGCAGCGCGAGATGGCCCTCCAGCGCTATCCGCAGGTGCTCAAGGACACCTACGGCGGCTACTACACGCTGGGCCGTGCCTTCGTGAAGCTGATCGGCAACCCGAAGGTCATGAAGATCGCGACGCAGCGGGGGCTCACGCATCCGCTGCTGATGAAGTTCACGCTGAAGATGCTGGCGAATCTGACCGACCCGTCGGGCGGCGACGCGATGGACCGCATCATCAACGGTCTGAGCAAGGTCGCGCCCAAGTCGTAGGCGACCGCCTTGATTCCCAGCTCTTGATTCTCAGTCCTCGGCGCCGCTGACCTGGAACCCCTCGTCGGCGAGCGCCGCCAGGCTCTTGCCGCCGCCGCCCTCGGCCCAGCTCCGCAGGGCGGCGGCGTCGGCGAACCTGCCGACGTTCGTGTCGAGCGGGCTGTCCGTGTACTGGTGGAACTTCCACGCGGCCTTGATACGGGGCTTGCCCGCCGTCACGTAGTCCGCGATCCACAGGGCGTCGCCCGCCTCGCTCGTGGTGTCGCGGTTGAGCCAGAAGTCCCGGTTGCAGTACAGCCCGACGCGGTGGTCCGCGCCCCGCAGCCGCTGGACCTCCGCGAGGAAGTCGTCCTTCGACGCGCACGAGACGTCCGCGTCCTCCCAGTCGGCGAACAGCGGGTCGCCCGCGCGCTCGGCGGCCTCCTCCACGAAGTACTTCGCCTGGTCCTTCACGCTGCCCGGCCGCAGGAAGTGGTAGAAACCGACCACCAGTCCGGCGTCCCGCGCGTGTGAAGCCTGCGCCTTCATACGGGGGTTGAGGTACGAGGTGCCCTCGGTGGCTTTGACGATGGCGAAGCCGAGGTCCTTCGTGGAGAACGACGAGCTCTGGTACGACGATACGTCGACGCCCTTGACGGTCATCGGTGGTGCCTCCTGCGTGGTGGTGCGTGTGGGGGGAGAGGTTCCCTGTCTCTTCGGATGCCCTCGATGGCACCGGGCCACTCTCGAACGGCCCCACCCGGCAGGTCCGTTGGGAGTACGCCGGGGCACGGCGAAGGGCCGCCGCTCCCTGGGTGGGGGAGCGACGGCCCTCGGGTCGTGCCGGTGGGTCGTCGGTCAGAGGAGACGGACGGCGCCGGTCGGCGGGTCCCAGTCCAGCGTCTTCTCGACCACTCCGGTACCGGAGTTCTGCGCGCCGATGAACTTGCCGCCGCCGGAGTAGATCCCCACGTGGTACGCGCTGCCCGCGCCGCCCCAGTAAAGGATGTCGCCGGGCTGGAGGTTGTCCAGCGAGACCGCGGTGCCGGACGTGGACTGCGGCTGCGAGGTGCGCGGCAGGTCTACGCCGATCTGGCGGTAGGCGGCCTGGACGAGGCTGGAGCAGTCCCACGAGTCGGGGCCGGTGGAGCCGAGGACGTACGCGTCGCCGACCTGGGCGCGCGCGAAGGCCAGGACGGCGGCGGCCGAGCCGGTGGCCTGTGTGCCGCTGTCCGAGGACGAGGCGGCGGAGCCGGAGGCGGAGAGCGTGGTGCGCTCCGTGGAGCGCGAGGCGCGCTCCTGGGCGGCCTCGGCGCGTGCGGCCTTCTCGGCCTTGGCCTTCGCCTCGGCCTTGCGGTCGGCCTCGGCCTTGGCCTTCTTGGCGACCTTCGCGGCCTTGGTCGCGGCGGCGTCTTCCTGCGCCTGGAGTTGGAGGTCGACGGCGACCTGCTGGGTGGCGTCCGCGGACTGCGCGAAGCCGCCGGCGAGACCGGAGGTGAGCGTGGGCATCTCGATGGTCTCGGTCACCGGCTCGGCGTGGGCCGGAGCGGCGGCACCGGCCAGCGCGATGGTGCTGAGGACGCCACCGGCGACTCCGGAACGGATCGCCGTTTTCGACGCGCCGCGGCGGGGCTTCCGGTGGCTGGGTATGTGAGCGGTGTGGGACATGAGGACAATCGCTATCAGGGCTTTCGGGTTCCCTTCAAGAAACGTGTGTTGCGCCACAGTTACGTTCGGAATAGATCAATCCACTTGCTAGTGGCCTTTATTGACGCCGTAACGGGCATAACGGTCACTCGTGATCATGGCCGTGATCATGGGCTTTCGGTGAATCGCCCTAATTGCCCGTCACCTACCACCCGTCCGCCCTCATGGCCAAGCCCCGCTTTTGAGAAGGTTGAGTGGAGTGGTGCAGGTCACAGAATGGTGAACGCCGCGAGTCCGGGACGCTCGTGAACGCGTGCACGATGACCACTTCCGGCCATCTCCGCCGACGGCCGTCCACCTCCGTCCCTCCACCTCCCCCGAGCGGGTGGCGCGCGCGCCTACCACTGAGCCCGCGTCCATCTCCAATTTGCGGCTCTCCGCGTTGCCTTGATAGAGCCGCACGCCTCCGACCAGCGGTGACTCTCCGCATTGTTACCTCGAGTGACCGTGCGGACGCTTGCTGTGCGAGGATCCACCGGCCCTCTGACGCATGATCGATCGTCGGGTGGTGGAGATCACAAACTCCTTGTCCCACCCCGTGTCGCACGTCACAGACCGGGAGGCATAGGATGCGGGGCAGTCCGGCTTGTGAACTGCCTCACATACGCGTGATCTTCGCGGACGGCGGCGACAGAAGCTCGGTTGAGGACCAACGGTCAGGGACGACTGGAAGGAGCGAGGAGCGTGAATGCCTACGCGCCAATCCTCGTGCTCGGCGCTCTCGGTGCCGCGTTTGCGATCTTCTCCGTGGTGGCGGCCACGCTTATCGGCCCGAAAAGGTACAACCGGGCAAAACTCGAAGCGTACGAGTGCGGCATCGAGCCCACTCCCACGCCGGCCGGAGGTGGCCGCTTTCCCATTAAGTACTACCTGACGGCGATGCTCTTCATCATTTTCGACATCGAGATCGTCTTCCTTTACCCCTGGGCCGTCACCTTCGACGCACTGGGGCTTTTCGGGCTCGTTGAGATGTTGCTCTTCGTGCTCACCGTCTTCGTCGCCTACGCGTATGTGTGGCGGCGTGGCGGTCTGGAATGGGACTAAAGGCGCGGAGGGGCGACCAATGGGACTCGAAGAGAAGCTGCCGAGCGGTTTTCTGCTGACCACTGTCGAACAGGCCGCGGGCTGGGTGCGGAAGTCGTCCGTCTTCCCGGCGACGTTCGGCCTCGCCTGCTGCGCCATCGAGATGATGACGACGGGCGCCGGCCGGTACGACCTGGCCCGGTTCGGCATGGAGGTCTTCCGCGGTTCGCCGCGCCAGGCGGACCTGATGATCGTGGCAGGACGGGTGAGCCAGAAGATGGCGCCCGTCCTGAGGCAGGTCTACGACCAGATGCCGAATCCCAAGTGGGTCATCTCCATGGGGGTTTGCGCGTCGTCCGGCGGGATGTTCAACAACTACGCGATCGTCCAGGGCGTCGACCACGTCGTCCCTGTCGACATCTACCTGCCGGGCTGCCCGCCGCGTCCGGAAATGCTGATGGACGCCATCCTCAAGCTCCACGAGAAGATCCAGGGCTCCAAGCTCGGGGTCAACGCGGAGGAGGCCGCCCGCGAGGCGGAGGAAGCGGCGCTCAAGGCACTGCCGACGATCGAGATGAAGGGGCTGCTGCGGTGAGTGACGAGCAGCGATCCGGGGGTTCTCCGGAAGACGAGCGGACGGGCGCGAGCGTTCCGTCGGCGCGCGGTCAGTCAGCCGAGGTCATCGGCGTACGCAAGGGCATGTTCGGCGCCAACAACGGCGGTGACACCAGCGGTTACGGCGGCCTCGTCAGGACCGTCAGCCTGCCGGGTGCCTCCAGCCGCCCGTACGGCGGCCGCGACGGTGTCTTCGACGAGATCGCCGACGAACTCGAAGGCGCGCTGGAGGAGCAGGGACTGCTCCCGGCGAACGCCATCGAGAAGACCGTCGTCGACAGGGGTGAGATCACCTTCCACATCGCCCGCGAGCATCTGGTCCAGGTGGCCAGGACCCTGCGCGACGACCCGGCGCTCCGCTTCGAGCTCTGTACGGGTGTCTCCGGCGTCCACTTCCTGGGCGACACGGGCCGTGAGCTGCACGCCGTCTACCACCTGCGCTCACTGACGCACGGACGGCTGATCCGCCTCGAGGTCTCCGCACCGGACAGCGACCCGCACGTGCCGTCCCTGGTCGAGGTCTATCCGACCAACGACTGGCACGAGCGTGAGACGTACGACTTCTTCGGCCTGATCTTCGACGGCCACCCCGCCCTCACCCGGATCATGATGCCGGACGACTGGCAGGGCTTCCCGCAGCGCAAGGACTATCCCCTCGGCGGCATCGCCGTCGAGTACAAGGGCGCCCAGATCCCGGCTCCGGACCAGCGGAGGTCGTACTCATGACCACCCCACACGCAACTCCCCGTGCCACCACCGAGGGCACCGTCTACACCGTCACCGGTGGTGACTGGGACGAGGTCGTCGAGACCGCGGCCAAGTCGGACGACGAGCGCATCATCGTCAACATGGGTCCCCAGCACCCGTCGACGCACGGTGTGCTCCGGCTGATCCTGGAGATCGAGGGCGAGACCGTCACCGAGGCCCGCTGCGGCATCGGCTATCTGCACACCGGTATCGAGAAGAACCTCGAATTCCGCAACTGGACGCAGGGCACCACCTTCGTCACGCGCATGGACTACCTGACGTCGTTCTTCAACGAGACGGCGTACTGCCGGGCCGTGGAGACGCTGCTGGGCATCGAGGACGACATCCCGGACCGGGCGAACATCATCCGCGTCCTGCTGATGGAGCTGAACCGGCTCTCCTCGCACCTGGTCTGCATCGCCACCGGCGGTATGGAACTCGGCGCGACCACGATCATGATCTACGGATTCCGCGATCGTGAACTGATTCTCGATGCCTACGAGCTGATCACCGGCCTGCGCATGAACCACGCGTACATCCGGCCCGGCGGCCTCGCCCAGGACCTTCCCCCGGGCGCCGTCGACCATCTGCGCGAGCTGCTGAAGACCCTGCGCAAGAACCTGCCGGAGTACGACAAGCTCGCCACCGGCAACCCGATCTTCAAGGCCCGTATGCAGGACGTCGGCTATCTCGACCTGGCCGGCTGCATGGCGCTCGGCGCCACGGGACCGATCCTGCGCTCGGCGGGGCTGCCGCACGACCTGCGCAAGACAGACCCGTACTGCGGTTACGAGACGTACGAATTCGACATCCCGACCGCCGAGACCTGCGACGCCTACGGCCGCTTCCTCATCCGGCTGGAAGAGATGCGCCAGTCGCTGCGGATCGTCGAGCAGTGCCTGGACCGCCTGGAGCCGGGCCCGGTCATGGTCGGCGACAAGAAGATCGCCTGGCCCGCGCAGCTCGCGCTCGGCCCGGACGGCCTCGGCAACTCGCTCGACCACATCAAGAACATCATGGGCACGTCCATGGAGGCTCTGATCCATCACTTCAAGCTGGTGACGGAGGGCTTCCGGGTACCGCCCGGCCAGGCGTACGCCGCCGTCGAGTCGCCCAAGGGCGAACTCGGCGTGCACGTCGTCTCCGACGGGGGCACCCGCCCCTACCGGGTCCACTTCCGCGACCCGTCCTTCACCAATCTCCAGTCCATGGCGGCCATGTGTGAGGGCGGCCAGGTCGCCGACGTCATCGTCGCCGTCGCGTCCATCGACCCCGTGATGGGAGGCGTCGACCGGTGACCACCACACCGAATTCCGAGGTCAGCCTCGGAATGCCCCAACTCCCCGCCCCCGACTACCCGGCCGATGTGCGCGCCCGGCTGGAGACGGACGCCAAGGAGGTGATCGCCCGCTACCCCGACAGCCGCTCGGCCCTGCTGCCGCTGCTGCACCTCACCCAGTCCGAGGACGGGTACGTCACCCGCACCGGCGTCCGGTTCTGCGCCGAGATGCTGGGGCTGACCACCGCCGAGGTGACCGCGGTCTCCACCTTCTACTCGATGTACCGGCGCAAGCCGTCCGGCGACTACCAGGTCGGCGTCTGCACCAACACGCTGTGCGCGGTGATGGGCGGCGACGCCATCTTCGACGAGCTGAAGCAGCACCTGGGCGTCGGCAACAACGAGACCACCGAGGACGGCAAGGTCACGCTGGAGCACATCGAGTGCAACGCGGCCTGCGACTTCGCCCCCGTGGTGATGGTCAACTGGGAGTTCTTCGACAACCAGACCGTCGAATCGGCGAAGCAGCTCGTGGACGACCTGCTGGCCGGTGAGCAGGTCACCCCGACACGCGGCGCGCCCCTGTGCACGTACAAGGAGACCGCGCGGATCCTGGCGGGCTTCCCCGACGAGCGCCCCGGCGCCGTCGACGCCACCGGTGGCGCGGGCCCCGCCTCGCTGATCGGCCTGAAGCTCGCCAAGGGCGAGGCGGTCCCGGCCCGTGCGCCGCGTCCGCGCGACGGAGCGGCGCCGAAGGACACACCCCAGCCCGGTTCCGAGCACCTCAGCTCGCACGACGCGCCGCAGAAGACCGCGCCGTCCGACCCCGCGAACCCCACGGGCCCGGTAGCCGAGGAGGGGAAGTGATGACCACAGCACCCGAGATGAACGACACCGGCCCGGAGAAGCTTCTCTCTCCGGTCCTGTCCGCGTTCTGGGACCAGCCCGACGCGTGGACGCTGGAGACCTACCGGCGGCACGAGGGGTACGAGGGCCTGCGCAAGGCGCTCGCCATGACGCCCGACGACCTCATCGCGTACGTGAAGGACTCCGGTCTGCGCGGCAGGGGCGGCGCGGGCTTCCCCACCGGCATGAAGTGGCAGTTCATTCCGCAGGGCGACGGCAAACCGCACTATCTCGTCGTCAACGCCGACGAGTCGGAGCCCGGCACCTGCAAGGACATCCCCCTTCTCTTCGCCAACCCGCACTCCCTCATCGAGGGAATGATCATCGCCTGCTACGCGATCCGCTCGCAGCACGCCTTCATCTATCTGCGCGGCGAGGTCGTGCCCGTGCTGCGCAGGCTGCACGAGGCGGTACGTGAGGCCTACGAGGCGGGCTACCTCGGCAAGGACATCCTCGGCAGCGGGATCGACCTCGACATCACCGTGCACGCGGGGGCCGGCGCGTACATCTGCGGCGAGGAGACCGCGCTGCTGGACTCGCTGGAGGGACGGCGCGGACAGCCCCGCCTCCGCCCGCCGTTCCCGGCGGTCGCGGGTCTCTACGCGTGCCCCACAGTGGTGAACAACGTCGAATCCATCGCCTCTGTTCCCGCGATCCTCAACCGCGGCAAGGACTGGTTCAAGTCGATGGGCAGCGAGAAGTCCGCGGGCTTCACGCTCTACTCGCTCAGCGGCCATGTCACCAGCCCCGGCCAGTACGAGGCCCCGCTCGGCATCACGCTGCGCCAACTGCTCGACATGGGCGGCGGCATGCGGCCCGGCCACCGGCTCAAGTTCTGGACGCCGGGCGGATCGTCGACCCCGATGTTCACCGACGAGCACCTGGACGTCCCCCTCGACTACGAGGGCGTC
This sequence comes from Streptomyces sp. NPDC060366, assembly GCF_042725135.1. Taxonomy (NCBI): domain Bacteria; kingdom Bacillati; phylum Actinomycetota; class Actinomycetes; order Kitasatosporales; family Streptomycetaceae; genus Streptomyces; species Streptomyces sp. NPDC060366. The sequence continues at coordinate 120,579 of NZ_JBHXDC010000020.1, forward strand.
GGCGCCGCCGGCTCCATGCTCGGCACCAAGGCGCTCCAGTGCTTCGACGAGACCACCTGTGTGGTGCGTGCCGTCACCCGCTGGACCGAGTTCTACGCCCACGAGTCCTGCGGCAAGTGCACCCCGTGCCGTGAAGGCACCTACTGGCTGGTGCAGTTGCTTCGCGACATCGAGGCGGGCAAGGGCGTCCTGTCGGACCTCGACAAGCTGAACGACATCGCCGACAACATCAACGGCAAGTCGTTCTGCGCCCTCGGCGACGGCGCCGCCGCGCCGATCTTCTCCTCGCTCAAGTACTTCCGCGAGGAGTACGAGCAGCACATCACCGGCAAGGGCTGCCCCTTCGACCCGGCGAAGTCCACCCTGTGGGCCGACCGAAACGCGCACCTGGAGGTGAACGCATGACAGTCACCACGTCTGCCCCCTCCGGCGGCGGCGAGGCGGCGGTCCCGCCCGAAGACCTCGTCTCGCTGACGATCGACGGCATCGAGATCTCGGTCCCCAAGGGGACCTTGGTGATCCGCGCCGCCGAACTCCTCGGCATCGAGATCCCCCGCTTCTGCGACCACCCGCTCCTCGACCCGGCCGGCGCCTGCCGGCAGTGCATCGTCGAGGTCGAGGGCCAGCGCAAGCCGATGGCCTCCTGCACCATCACCTGCACCGACGGCATGGTCGTCAAGTCGCAGATCACCTCGCCGGTCGCCGAGAAGGCCCAGCGCGGTGTGATGGAGCTGCTGCTCATCAACCACCCGCTGGACTGTCCGGTCTGCGACAAGGGCGGCGAGTGCCCGCTGCAGAACCAGGCCATGAGCGCCGGCCAGTCCGACACCCGGTTCGAGGGCAAGAAGCGGACCTTCGAGAAGCCCGTACCGATCTCCACCCAGGTGCTTCTCGACCGCGAGCGGTGCGTGCTCTGCGCGCGCTGCACCCGCTTCTCCAACCAGGTCGCCGGCGACCCGGTGATCGAGTTCCTGGAGCGCGGCGCGCTCCAGCAGGTCGGCATCGGTGTGGGCGACCCCTTCGAGTCGTACTTCTCCGGCAACACCATCCAGATCTGCCCGGTCGGCGCGCTGACCTCGGCGGCGTACCGCTTCCGCTCCCGCCCGTTCGACCTGGTCTCCTCGCCGAGCGTGTGCGAGCACTGCGCGGGCGGCTGCGCCACCCGTACCGACCACCGGCGCGGCAAGGTCATGCGGCGCATGGCCGCCGACGACCCCGAGGTCAACGAGGAGTGGATCTGCGACAAGGGCCGGTTCGGCTTCCGCTACTCGCAGCGGCCCGACCGGCTCACCACGCCGCTCGTACGGGGCGAGGACGGCGAGCTGGCACCGGCGAGCTGGCCGGAGGCACTTGAGGCCGCCGCGAACGGTCTCGCCGCCGCGCGCGGCCGGGCCGCCGTCCTGACCGGCGGCCGGCTGACCGTCGAGGACTCCTACGCGTACGCCAAGTTCGCCCGGGTCGCGCTCGACACCAACGACATCGACTTCCGCGCGCGCGTACACAGCGCCGAGGAGGCCGAGTTCCTCGCCGCCCATGTCGCCGGCCACGGCCTCGACCTGGACGGCAAGGGGGTCACCAACACGACGCTGGAGAAGGCCCCGGCCGTCCTGCTCGTCGGGTTCGAGTCCGAGGAGGAGGCGCCCGGCGTCTTCCTGAGGATGCGCAAGGCCCACCGCAAGCACGGGCAGCGCAGCTTCTCCCTCGCCACGCACGCAACCCCCGGTCTCAGGAAGGCGGGCGGCACCCTGCTGCCGGCCGCGCCCGGCACCGAGACCGAATGGCTCGACGCGCTCGCCTCGCAGACCGGCCTCGAAGGCGCGGGCACCCGCGCTGCCGACGCCCTGCGCGAGAGCGGCGCGGTGATCGTCGTCGGCGAACGGCTCGCGGCCGTCCCCGGCGGGCTCACCGCCGCCGCCAGGGCCGCCACCGCGACCGGCGCCCGGCTCGTCTGGGTCCCGCGCAGGGCCGGTGAGCGCGGTGCGGTCGAGGCCGGCGCGCTGCCGACACTGCTGCCCGGCGGCCGTCCCGCCACGGACCCGCGGGCCCGTGAGGAGACCGCCGAGGTCTGGCGCGTACGCGAACTGCCGCACCGCCACGGCCGCGACACCGGCCAGATCGTCGAGGCCGCCGCGACCGGCGAACTCGGCGCGCTGGTCGTCGCGGGCGTGGAGGTCGCCGACCTGCCGGACCCGGCACGCGCACGTGAGGCGCTCGCGGCCGCCGGCTTCGTCGTGTCGCTGGAACTGCGTCCCAGCGAGGTCACCGACCACGCCGACGTCGTCTTCCCGGTCGCCGCGGTCGCCGAGAAGGGCGGCACCTTCCTCAACTGGGAAGGCAGGGCACGGCCGTTCGAGGCGGCGCTCAAGCCGGAGCAGATGACGCGCAGGCTGGCCACGGACGACGCGCGGGTGCTGCACATGCTCGCCGACGCCATGGACATCCCCTTCGCGCTGCCGAACCTGAAGGCCGTACGCACCGAGATGGACCGGCTCGGCAACTGGGACGGCCCGCACGCCGAACCGCCCGTCGAGTCCTCGCGTCCGCTGCCCCGTCCGGGCGCGGGCGAGGCACTGCTCGCCGGTCACCGGCTGCTGCTCGACCAGGGCCGGCTCCAGGACGGCGACGAGGCCCTGGCGGGCACCCGCCACGCGGCCGTCGCCCGGCTCTCCGCCACCACGGCGGCCGAGACGGGCGTCAAGGACGGCGACGTCCTCGCCGTCACCGGCCCCGCGGGCACCGTCGAACTGCCGCTCAGCGTCACCGAGATGCCCGACAAGGTCGTCTGGCTGCCGCTGAACTCGACGGGCGGCGGTGTCCTCGCCGACACCGGGTCCCGCCCCGGCACGCTTGTCCGGATCGGCGCCGCCGAGGCACAGGCCCCGGCCGGCGCCCCGGAGTCCGACGCACCGGAGGTGCGCGCATGACCGCCCTCGACCGACTCGGCGCGGCCCCCGCGCAGAGCGTCCTCGCCGCCGAGGACCTCTCGATGTTCGGCACCGACCCCTGGTGGCTGGTGGCCCTCAAGGCCGTCTTCTGCTTCGCGTTCCTGATGGTGACCGTGCTGGTCGCCATCGTCTGGGAACGCAAGGTCGTCGCCTGGATGCAGCTGCGCATCGGGCCCAACCGGCACGGCCCCTGGGGCATGCTCCAGTCGCTCGCCGACGGCATCAAGCTGATGCTGAAGGAAGACGTCGTCGTCAAGCGGGCCGACAAGGTCGTCTACGTCCTGGCGCCGATCATCGCGGCGGTGCCCGCCTTCATGGCGATCGCCGTGATCCCCTTCGGCCCCGCGGGCAACGAGGTCTCGATCTTCGGCCACCGCACGACGATGCAGCTGACCGACCTGCCGATCGCGATGCTCTACATCCTCGCGGTCGCCTCGGTCGGCATCTACGGCATCGTCCTGGCCGGCTGGTCGTCCGGATCGACGTACCCGCTGCTCGGCGGCCTGCGCTCGTGCGCGCAGATGATCTCGTACGAGATCGCCATGGGCGCGGCCTTCGCCTCGGTGTTCCTCTACTCCGGGACGATGTCGACCTCGGCGATCGTCGAGGCGCAGGCCGACCGGTGGTACATCATCCTGCTGCCGGTCTCCTTCATCATCTACATCGTGACGATGGTCGGCGAGACCAACCGCGCGCCGTTCGACATGCCCGAGTCCGAGGGCGACCTGGTCGGCGGCTTCAACACCGAGTACTCGTCGATCAAGTTCGCGCTGTTCATGCTGGCCGAGTACGTCAACATGGTCACCGTCTCCGCCGTGTCCGCCACGCTCTTCCTGGGCGGCTGGCGGGCCCCGTACCCCATCTCCACGTTCTGGGAGGGTGCGAACCACGGCTGGTGGCCGATGCTCTGGTTCATCATCAAGGTCCAACTGCTGCTGTTCTTCTTCATCTGGCTGCGCGGCACGCTGCCGCGCGTGCGCTACGACCAGCTGATGAAGCTCGGCTGGAAGGTCCTGATCCCGGTCTCGGTCGTCTGGCTAATGCTGGTGGCGACGGTGCGTGCCCTGCGGAACGAGAACTACGACTTCCAGGACATCGTTCTCTACGTCGCATCGGCCGTCATCGCGATCCTGCTGCTCTCCTTCGTCGCCGACATCTTCCGCGACAAGAAGGAGAAGGCCGCGGCCGCGGCCGAACCACCACCGCCCGCGTTCGATCCGATGGCCGGTGGCTTCCCGGTGCCTCCGCTGCCGGGGCAGACCCTGCCGCCCGTACCGCGCCGACGCTCACGCGGTGAGCGCGAACTGGTTGTCAGTGGCGGACCCAATACTGAGAGTGACGCGAGTGACGGAAAGGAGGCTGACGGTGCCTGACAACGCTTCCAAAGGTTCGAAGGGGGACGACCCCGGCGCGCGCCGGCTGAATCCGGTCGCCGGCTTCGGCGTGACCTTCAAGGCCATGTTCAAGAAGCGGCTGACCGAGCAGTATCCGGAGACGGAGAAGGTGACGGCGCCGCGCTTCCACGGCCGCCATCAGCTGAACCGTCATCCGGACGGCCTGGAGAAGTGCATCGGCTGCGAGCTGTGCGCCTGGGCCTGCCCGGCGGACGCGATCTATGTGGAAGGCGCGGACAACACCGAGGAGGAGCGCTACTCCCCGGGTGAGCGTTACGGCCGCGTCTACCAGATCAACTACGCCCGCTGCATCCTCTGCGGACTGTGCATCGAGGCGTGCCCCACCCGCGCGCTCACGATGACCAACGAGTTCGAGCTGGCCGACAGTTCGCGCGAGAGCCTCATCTACACCAAGGAGCAGCTCCTCGCCGGCCTGGAGGAGGGCATGGTCGAATCACCGCATTCGATCTTCCCCGGCACGGACGAACAGGACTACTACCGGGGCCTGGTGACCGAGGCCGCTCCCGGCACGGTCAAGCAGGTCGCCTTCACCAAGGGCGAGCGCCCGCAGGAAGGCGCCTCCGACTTCGGCGAGGACGAACCGGCCTCGAAGAAGGTGATCGGCGGATGAACACGCTCGCCGCTTCCCTCACCTCGACCGGCGAAGCCGTCCAGTTCTGGATCCTCGGCACCGTCGCCGTGATCGGCGCGCTCTGCACCATCCTGATGAGGCGGGCCGTGCACAGCGCGCTCTGTCTCGCCGGGACCATGATCATCCTGGCGGTCTTCTACCTGGCCAACGGGGCCTACTTCCTGGGCATCGTGCAGATCGTCGTCTACACCGGCGCGATCATGATGCTGTTCCTCTTCGTGGTCATGCTCGTCGGCGTCACCGCCGCCGACTCCCTCACGGAGACGATCAAGGGCCAGCGCTGGTGGGCCGCCCTCTGCGGCCTCGGCTTCGGCGTCCTGCTGATCGCCGGCATCGGCAACGCGTCGCTGACGGCCTCCACCGGACTCGGCGTCGCCAACGCCGGGGGCAACGTCGAGGGCCTCGCCGCCCTCATCTTCACGAAGTACGTGTTCGCCTTCGAGATCACCGGCGCCCTGCTGATCACGGCCTCCGTCGGCGCGATGGTGCTCACGCACCGCGAGCGCACCGAACGGGCCCTGACCCAGCGCGAGATGTCCGAGCAGCGGATCCGGAGCAAGCACCTGCCGCCGCTGCCCGCACCCGGCGTCTACGCCAGGCACAACGCGGTGGACATCGCCGGACTGCTGCCCGACGGCACCACGTCCGAGCTGACCGTCAGCCAGACGCTCAAGGACCGCGGCCAGATCCGGGACGTCTCCGGTGAGGCCATCGCCGATCTCAGGGCGCTGGAACAGCGTTCGACGGAGCGCCTCGGCCGCGAGGAGCTGCGGGACCGCGAGGACCGCGAGGAGGGCGTCACCAAATGAATACGGTCAACTACCTCTATCTCGCCGCCCTGCTGTTCACCATCGGTGCGGTCGGAGTGCTGATCCGGCGCAATGCGATCGTCGTCTTCATGTGCGTCGAGCTGATGCTCAACGCCTGCAACCTCGCGTTCGTCACCTTCTCCCGGATGCACGGCAATCTGGACGGCCAGATCATCGCCTTCTTCACGATGGTCGTCGCCGCGGCGGAAGTCGTCGTCGGGCTCGCGATCATCGTGTCGCTGTTCCGTTCGCGCCACTCGGCCTCGGTCGACGACGCCAGCCTGATGAAGCTCTGAGGGGTCGCTGAATCGTGGAGAATCTGATTGCGCTGCTCATCGCGGCGCCCCTGCTCGGAGCAGGTCTTCTGCTGTGCGGCGGGCGACGCCTCGACCGGGTGGGACATGTACTCGGCACGCTGCTGGCGGCCGCCTCCTTCGTGATCGGCGTGGTGCTCTTCGCCGACATGCTGGGCAGGAGCGGCGATGACCGCACCCTGCACCAGCACCTGTTCAGCTGGGTGCCCGTCGAGAGCTTCCAGGCGGACATCGCCTTCCAGCTCGACCAGTTGTCGATGACGTTCGTCCTGCTGATCACCGGCGTCGGCACCCTGATCCACATCTACTCCATCGGGTACATGGAGCACGACGAGCGGCGCCGCCGCTTCTTCGGCTATCTGAACCTGTTCCTCGCCGCGATGCTGCTGCTCGTCCTCGCGGACAACTACCTCCTGCTGTACTTCGGCTGGGAGGGCGTCGGCCTCGCGTCGTACCTGCTCATCGGTTTCTGGCAGCACAAGCCCAGCGCGGCGACGGCGGCCAAGAAGGCGTTCCTCGTCAACCGCGTCGGCGACATGGGCCTGTCGATCGCGATCATGCTGATGTTCACCACCTTCGGCACGTTCGCCTTCGGACCCGTCCTGGAGTCCACCGGTGAGGCGAGCAGCGGCACGGTGACGGGCATCGGCCTGATGCTGCTGCTGGCCGCCTGCGGCAAGTCGGCGCAGGTGCCGCTCCAGTCCTGGCTCGGCGACGCGATGGAGGGCCCGACCCCGGTCTCGGCCCTCATCCACGCGGCGACGATGGTGACGGCGGGCGTGTATCTGATCACCCGGTCCGGCGCGATCTTCAACGCGTCGCCGGACGCCCAGCTGGTGGTCGTGATCGTCGGAGCGGTCACGCTCCTGTTCGGTGCGATCGTCGGTTGCGCCAAGGACGACATCAAGAAGGCCCTCGCGGGCTCGACGATGTCCCAGATCGGCTACATGATCCTGGCCGCGGGCCTCGGCCCCATCGGCTACGTCTTCGCGATCATGCACCTGGTGACGCACGGCTTCTTCAAGGCGGGGCTGTTCCTCGGCGCCGGCTCGGTCATGCACGGCATGAACGACGAGGTCGACATGCGGAAGTACGGGGGCCTGCGCAAGTACATGCCGGTCACCTTCGTCACCTTCGGCCTCGGCTACCTCGCGATCATCGGCTTCCCGGGTCTCTCCGGCTTCTGGTCGAAGGACAAGATCATCGAGGCGGCGTTCGCCAAGGGAGGCACCGAGGGCTGGATCCTCGGCGCCGTCACCCTGCTGGGCGCGGCCCTCACGGCGTACTACATGACGCGCGTGATGCTGATGACCTTCTTCGGTGAGAAGCGCTGGCAGCCCGACGCGGACGGCAACGAGCCGAAGCCGCACGAGTCGCCCAAGTCGATGACGATCCCGATGATCGTCCTCGCCTTCGGTTCGGTCTTCGCGGGCGGTCTCTTCTCGCTCAACGAGTCGTTCGTGAAGTGGCTGGAGCCGGTCACCCAGTTCGAGCACGGCCACCCGCCGATCAGCGCGGCGGCCGTCACGGCGTCCACGGTCGTGGTGCTGCTCATCGGTGTCGGCGTCGCGTATCTCCAGTACGGCCGCAAGCCGGTGCCGGTCACCGCGCCGCGCGGCTCGCTGCTCACCCGCGCCGCCCGCCGCGATCTCCTCCAGGACGACTTCAACCATGTGGTCCTGGTCCGCGGCGGCGAGCACCTCACCCGCTCGCTCGTCTACGTCGACCACACCCTGGTCGACGGTGTCGTCAACGGCACCGCGGCGTCGGTCGGCGGGCTCTCCGGCCGGCTGCGCAAGCTGCAGAACGGCTACGCCCGCTCCTACGCGGTCTCGATGTTCGGAGGTACGGCAGTGCTCATCGCCGCGACCCTGCTGATGAGGGCGGTGTAATCAGATGTCGTTCCCCCTTCTGACGGCGACGGCGGCCGTCCCGGCGATCGGCGCGATCGTCACGGCGGCCGTCCCGGCCGCCAGGCGCACCGCGGCCAAGTGGATCGCGCTGACCTTCTCGCTCGCCACGCTCGTGCTGGCGGTGATCGCGCTGGTCCGCTTCGAGCCCGGCGGCGACCGCTACCAGCTCACCGAGTCCCATGCCTGGATCTCCGACTTCGGGGTCAGGTACGAACTGGGCGTCGACGGCATCGGCGTGTCGCTCCTGGCACTCACCGCGCTGCTGATCCCCTTCGTGATCCTCGCGGGCTGGCACGACGCCGACCCGCTGGAGACCAAGAGTTCCCGCTGGCGGCCGACGCAGGGCTTCTTCGCCCTGATCCTGATGGTCGAGGCGATGGTGATCCTCTCCTTCGAGGCCACCGACGTCTTCCTCTTCTACATCCTGTTCGAAGCCATGCTCATCCCGGTGTACTTCCTCATCGGCGGCTTCGGGGACCGGGCCCACGCGGGCGGCGACGAGGCCGGAGCCACCCAGCGGTCGTACGCGGCCGTGAAGTTCCTCCTCTACAACCTGGCCGGCGGCCTGATCATGCTCGCCGCCGTCATCGGTCTGTTCGTGTCGGCGGGGACCTTCTCGCTGACCGAGATCGCCGAGGCCAGGGCCAACGGCACGCTGGACATGTCGACGGGCATGGAGAGGTGGCTCTTCCTGGGCTTCTTCTTCGCCTTCGCCGTCAAGGCGCCGCTGTGGCCGGTGCACACCTGGCTGCCGAACGCCATGGGCGAGGCCACCGCGCCCGTCGCCGTCCTGATCACCGCGGTGGTCGACAAGGTCGGCACGTTCGCGATGCTGCGCTTCTGCCTCCAGCTCTTCCCGGAGGCGTCCAAGTGGGCGACCCCCGTGGTGCTGGTGCTGGCGCTGATCAGCATCGTGTACGGGGCGCTGCTCGCGGTCGGCCAGCGAGACATCAAGCGGCTGATCGCGTACGCGTCGATCTCGCACTTCGGCTTCATCATCATGGGCATCTTCGCGATGACCAGCCAGGGCCAGTCGGGCGCGACGCTCTACATGATCAACCACGGGATCTCGACCGCGGCGCTGCTGCTGGTCGCGGGCTTCCTGATCTCGCGGCGCGGTTCGCGGCTCATCTCCGACTACGGCGGGGTGCAGAAGGTCGCGCCGGTTCTGGCCGGCACGTTCCTGATCGGTGGTCTCGCGACGCTCTCGCTGCCGGGGCTCGCCCCGTTCGTGAGCGAATTCCTGGTCCTGGTCGGCACGTTCAGCGTGTACCCGGTGATCGGGATCATCGCGACCGTCGGCATCGTGCTCGCCGCGCTGTACGTCCTGGTCCTCTACCAGCGCACGATGACGGGCCCGGTGAACGAGTCGGTCCGCGACATGCCGGACCTGAAGCTCCGTGAGCTGGCGGTCGTCACCCCGCTGATCGCGCTCCTTCTCTTCCTGGGCGTCTACCCGAAGCCGCTGACCGACATCGTGAATCCGGCGGTGGAACACACCATGAGTGACGTACACAAGACCGACCCCAAGCCCGAGGTGGAGGCAGCCCCGTGAGTGCGACAGCTGTCCACAGCCTGTGGACAACGACGGCGGCCCAGGGGATCGACAAGATCCAGGCCCCCAAGATCGAATACGCACAACTGGCCCCCGTGCTGATCGTGCTGGGCGCCGCCGTCGTGGGCATCCTCCTCGAGGCCTTCGTCCCGAGGAAGGGGCGGTACTACGCGCAGCTCTTCCTCTCGGTCGTCGCCCTGGCCGCCGCGTTCGCCGCGGTGGTCGCCCTCGCGGCGGGCGGATACGGCAGTACCAAGGCGCATCTCGCCGCCATGGGCGCGATCGCCGTGGACGGCCCCGCGCTGTTCCTCCAGGGCGTCATCCTGCTCACGGCGATCGTGGCCGTGTTCACCTTCGCCGAGCGCAGGCTCGACCCGGCGAGCCACGGCAACCGGATCGACTCGTTCGCCGCCCAGGGCGCCTCGGTGCCCGGCAGCGAGAGCGAGAAGGCGGCCGTCAAGGCCGGGTTCACCACCACCGAGGTCTTCCCGATCGCGCTGTTCGCGGTGGCCGGCATGCTGGTCTTCCCGGCGGCCAACGACCTGCTGACGCTCTTCATCGCGCTCGAGGTCTTCTCCCTCCCGCTCTACCTCCTGTGCGCGCTGGCCCGCCGCAAGCGGCTGATGTCGCAGGAGGCCGCGGTGAAGTACTTCCTGCTCGGCGCCTTCTCCTCCGCGTTCCTGCTCTTCGGTGTCGCACTGCTGTACGGCTACGCGGGCTCGGTGTCGTACGCGCGCATCGCCGCCGTCGTGGACGGCTCGGTCGCCACCGTCGACCCGGTCCTCGCGGAGACCATGGGCAACGACGCGCTGCTGCTCATCGGCGGCGCGATGATCCTGATGGGCCTGCTCTTCAAGGTCGGCGCGGTGCCGTTCCACATGTGGACCCCGGACGTCTACCAGGGCGCGCCCACGCCGATCACCGGCTTCATGGCCGCCGCGACGAAGGTGGCGGCGTTCGGCGCGCTGCTGCGGCTGCTCTACGTGGTGCTGCCCGGCCTGCGCTGGGACTGGCGCCCGGTGATGTTCGGTGTCGCGATCGTCACCATGCTCTTCGGTGCGATCGTCGCCATCACCCAGACCGACATCAAGCGCCTCCTGGCGTACTCGTCGATCGCGCACGCGGGCTTCATCCTGGCCGGTGTCATCGCCATGACGGACCAGGGCATCTCCTCCGTCCTCTTCTATCTGGCGGCGTACTCCTTCGTCACGGTCGGCGCGTTCGCGGTCGTCACACTGGTGCGCGACGCGGGCGGCGAGGCGACGCATCTGTCCAAGTGGGCGGGGCTGGGGCGGCGTTCGCCACTGGTGGCCGCGGTCTTCGCGGTCTTCCTGCTGGCCTTCGCCGGTATCCCGCTGACCTCGGGCTTCTCGGGTAAGTTCGCCGTCTTCAAGGCGGCGGCCGACGGGGGCGCCGGGGCGCTGGTCGTGGTCGGTGTCATCTCGTCGGCGATCGCCGCGTTCTTCTACATCCGGGTCATCGTGCTCATGTTCTTCAGCGAGCCGAAGGCGGACGGCCCCACGGTCGCCGTGCCCTCGCCGCTGACGATGACCACGATCGGGGTGGGCGTCGCCGTCACGGTGGTCCTGGGCGTCGCGCCCCAGTACTTCCTGGACCTGGCGAGCCAGGCGGGCGTCTTCGTCCGATAGCCCGTAAGGACCTGTCTCAGGCGCCTACGCGCCTCGGGGGGCCCCCCCCCCCCCGGGGGGCCCCCCCGGGGGTTACACGCTCCCGCGCGCCGGGATAAGGTGTCCCGGGGCGGGGGCGGGGGGGGGCGCAGCGCGCCCGCCCCGCCCCCCGCC